>CAMWNP010000003.1 GCA_947175645.1 uncultured Porphyromonadaceae bacterium | reverse complement strand
ATGGCTGATTATTGAAGTGGCAACTTTCGGAACCCTTTCAAAAATGTATAAGAATCTTAAGAGTCAGTTGCCCCAACGCTCTGCGATTGCCAATGACTTCGGTCTATATTCCTCAAAAGACTTTTCAAACTGGATTGAGGTAATATCTCTTATGAGAAATATTGTTGCTCACCATTCGAGATTATGGAATAGAAGCCTTGGCAAAAAGATTATTGACCCAAAGGGAAGACGAAATGCTTGGCTAAATGGAGAACTTACGGAGATACAAAAGAAGAAGCCATACGCGGTAATCTGTGCCATTGCCTACCTATGCAAGGCAGTAAATTTCCAACATGGCTTTCCAAATGCTGTCAAACATCTATGTACGGTATTTCCGGATATTCCGCTTGCAAAGTATGGTTTTCCTGTAAGATGGGAGAAAGAACCGTTATGGAGGTAAGGAATATGAGACATATATTATTGAGACATATATTATATGTAATGTTCGCTATCATAGCATTATGCGTGGTATCATGCACCGATTCAGCTTCACGGTATAACAAAGAGTTAAATGACGCTGAGAGGCTTATGCAGATTAATTGCGACAGCGCAATGACGATTTTAGATAATATTGACCCGTCAAATCTTAAAATAGACTCGCTGCGGGCCAAATATCATTATCTGCTTGCTTTCGGACACATGCGGCAGAACCGTTCAATGATTGGCGACTCGCTTGTATCTTTCGCTCACAAATATTATAGTGGAAAAGATGTTGTCAGAGACGTACGTTCCGGCACCGCTTACGCATGGTATAAATTTTGGGTGGGAGATACTCCGGGAGCAATTGCTATGCTTGATTCTATCGTAAGCCTATCGAATCTGCCTGATTCTTTAGTCGCACCTACGCTCCGCGTTCGAGTGCTTCTCGGAGCATCGGAGTATCAGGGTGAAACTATGATTCCGGTTGCTAAAAGGCTTGTGGCTATTGAATCCGATACCCTCCGACAAATAGAAGCAAAATACATGCTTTTGAGTGCTTACGAAAATACTGGAAAACTTGACTCAGCATTAGTGCTCTCCGAAGAACTGATTGATTATGCCCGTTCTCACAAGTGGGGTGAAAAACATTTTATGTTTGAATTGGAGGAAGCTCAGATTTTAGGTGAAATTGGGCGCACTGATGAGAGCAATAAAGTTGTGGAAGGAATTTTCGAGACATCTTCGCCGGATAACGGAGCAGCCGACTTACTGCATATGCAGCTTGCCATGAACGCTCTGAACTCTGGGAATTTAAGCCTCGCCGGTAAAGAACTTGCAATTGCAGACAGTTTTGCAGTAAAATTAAGAAAAGAGGATGACACCTACTACTATCGAAGTTACAGCAATCTTTTGCGAGCGATGATTGACTTTAAGCAGAATGGCAAGATGAAAGTTGGGCATGTCAATGGTTTCACCAATCGTCAGCAGGAGCGTTACAACCGGGCTAAGGCTTCACAATGGGAGAGTGAGCGCAGTGCCTTGCAGCAACAGAGCCGGGCTTTGGCTCTCAAAGCCGAGAGTCAACACAAGACAGTCGTTATTCTTGTTATTGTCCTGTTTGCTCTTATTATTACTGCGTCCGCTGTCTGGATTATCAGACAACGCAGACTGCGTGAACGGGAAAATGAGGAACGCGCCGAAGTTTTGCAGAAAATGGTTTACGAACTGAAATCGGCCCCTGCTCCGATGCAAGCAGAAGTCCATACCCCTGAAGCTTTACGTCGCGCCATGCTTCAACAACTCGGTATAATCAAGATGGTAGCCGAGACTCCGACAGAGCAGAACCGTGAGATGCTTCGCAAAATCTCATCCATTGAAAGTGATACGGATGGTGAACTGGTCAATTGGAATAATGTATTTGAACTTATCAACACTCTTTATGCCGGATTCTACGACAAACTTCAAGCTTCATACGGCGAACTGCTCTCACCAAAGGAGAAGCAGATAATTGTGCTGATGGTTGCCGGTTTCTCTACCAAAGAAATCAGTGTCATAACCGGGCAAACCACATCCACAATATATGTGCGAAAATCTTCTATCCGCAAGAAACTCGGAGTGCCGGAAAAGGAGGATATTGTAACATTTCTCCGAGAGAAGACTTCCGATTAAGACCGATTAAGACCCGGCAATCCCAAATTAAGACTTTTAAGAAATGCAACCGCTGATTTTCAGCAGGTTGCATTTCTTGTATTAAGACTTTTATATTTGGTGTTAAGATGATTTAAGATATAATTTTGCATCAGGAAATTTAAAAAAATGATACAAATGAAAGGTAAAATCTTAATGCTCGCCATTGCTGTAATAATGGTTCAAGCCATACTGACATCATGTGGGTGGAATAACGGACAGGGCGACGTGCGCGACCGCAATATCGGCATAGCGACTCTCAATTATCTTGACTCAATCCCTGATGTCGAATACATTGGTCTGGCAGATACGCACGACCTTGAAGATGGCAAATTCCAGGCAGTAGTCATCTTTAATGTAACCGACGCTGCCGGAAACAAAACCGAGCATAATGCTCGTGTTACTGCCAACGGCGATGGCTCGGAAATCCTATCATGGGAAGACCTCGACAGCAGTGTACTTAGTGACACCAAGCAGAAAATCACCGACAAGATGGAAGAAAAAGGCATTAACCTCGATGGAAGCCTTATCGATGCATTAATTGAACTCAAAAAACAAACACGATGAAAAAGACTATTCTCTTTCTGACTGCACTTTTGGCAGTCCTCCCGGCTTTTAGCCGTGACGTAAAAGGTCGTATACTTGACGAAAACAATGCGCCGCTTGACTTTGTAAATATCGTTCTTTACTGCGACTCAACATTTGTTGCCGGAGGCATAGCTGATTCAGAGGGTCTATTCTCAATCCCTACGGATGCAGACTGCAACCTGACCGCTAAAGTGTCATTCGTAGGCTATGAGACCATTACCACAAGTGTTCCCCAATCGGGCGAGATGGGTGATATAATCCTAAATCCTTCTGCAGTGGAACTTGGTGAGGTTGTTGTAAAAGCTACTCGCCCGACCACCACGATGAAAGGTAACGCATTGGTGACTAATGTAGAGGGCAGTTCCCTCGCTATAGCCGGTACTGCTAATGATGTTCTCGTGCGTGTGCCGATGGTTGTTGATAATGGAGGCGCACTTGAAGTATTCGGTAAAGGCTCACCGGCAATCTACATCAATGGACGCAAAGTCAATGACCTTCAGGAGCTCTCTCAACTCAACTCCGGAGACATCAAAAATGTGGAAGTCATAACCAATCCCGGTGCTGCTTATGCAGCAGATTTGAAGTCGGTTATACGTATTCGCACGAAACCGCCTAAAGGAGATGGTTTCAGCGGAACACTTCGTTCCGATAATGGATTTCAGCATTACTTCCGCACCGGCAACTCACTTGATCTCAAATACCGCACAGGAGGACTTGAAATCTTCGCCAACTATGGATGGTGGAGAGGAAACACCCGTTCTGATCGCCTTAATGACATGAACACTACAACATCAAAAGGAACCTATCACCAGTTTGTAAGTACCATAGGCAAAGAATCGTATAATGACATGACCGGTAAACTGGGATTTTCATATATGATAAACGACCGCCACAGTATAGGTGCCTACTATCAGAACAGTTGGAACAGACACCATACCGACGGCACAATCCCAAGTGAAATATGGCAGAACGGCATATTACTCGACCTCTATAACTCGGATGTACACAATCAATCTACCGCTGTTCCTCGTCACTATGCCAATATCTACTATAATGGAATCGTTGGCAAGCTCAACATTGATTTTAACGCGGATTACATTTGGTACAAGAGCCGTGAACTGACATTCAACAATGAACTCAGCGAAATGGGTAATGACCGAGAGGTAAACACTTCATCAACCAACCGCAACCGAATGTTTGCCGAAAAACTGGTGATGACTTATCCCTTATGGAAAGGTCAGATTGAAATCGGTGAGGAATACTCCAATACCCGGACCACCAATCTTTTCTCAGCCAATATACCTGAAACTCCAGATGCCGATAATCGTGTGGACGAGAATAATATCGCTGTGTTTGCAGAATTGGGGCAACAATTCGGACGCTTTATGATTGGCGCAGGTTTGCGTTATGAGTATGTTAAGTTCAACTATTATGAAATGGGACTGCTTCAAGACGGACAGAGTAAAACCTACAATAATATTTTCCCTTCACTCAACATCGCCACGCAAGTAGGGAAAGTCAGAATGGGACTGAACTATACCGGCAAGACAATTCGACCCGGATATGGGCAACTTGACGGTGCAATCAGTTATATAAATCGTCTGACATACGAGACGGGTAATCCCTATCTGAAACCAACGAAGATGCAGACCGTAGAGTATATGGCGCAGTGGCGACGCTTTTTTGCTCAACTCTCATACACCTATTTCAAAGACGGCGTGTATCATATCACGGAGCCTTATGGTCCGGAGGGCGAGGCTACAATCATTCGTACCTCTAATCTCGACCATCGGCACTATCTGCAAACTTTCGTAGGTGGTAATTTTCAAGTTGGAATATGGCAACCGAAAGTGAATGTCGGGATGATGAAGCAGTGGCTTACTCTGCCTGTAAATGGCGAGCAAGTGAATATGAACACTCCTATCTACATGCTCCAGTGGCAGAACTCAATTCACCTTCCTTTTGACATCTGGCTTAACGTGGACGCACAACTGATGACACGCGGTTGGGACAATAACACACGCCTGACAAATACACCGTGGTATGTCAACGCCAAGATTTACAAGGGATTTTTCAAGGATTCCTTCAGTGTGACTCTTGAGGCTAAGGATTTGTTCGACTCTGCCAAGAGTAACTTCTATCTATGTAGCGACGCCGTTCAGATACAGCAGAAAAACTTCTCGCCCGGGCTCTCTGTGATGCTCACACTGCAGTATCGCTTCAATACAACCCGCGACCGTTATCGTGGTACAGGTGCAGGAAATACTGAGAAATCTCGTTTCTAATACTACCGTTATGAAATCTCTTATAATCCTATTTTTAAGCATGGCACTTAGTTTGTCTGTCTATGCCAAACCCCTTTGTCAAGGGTTCAACAATTACGATGGAAAAGTGACAATCGTTTTCATAGACGACAAAGCCGGAGGACAATATGCTGTTACAGAAGTAAAGCTCATTCCTTCTTGGAAAGGGCAGCAATACAAAGCGACTTCCGTTGATGTCTCAATAAATAAGGGTGTAGCTACGGTAACATTGACATTCGACCACCTCACTCAGTTTTCAAATCCAAAGGTTGAATTAAAAATCAATGGAAAGAAAACTTCGTTCAAGGTTTGTCAGTGATATAACGAAAGATAATTGAAAACAAATATATTCATGCAAGGATGGAAACCTCGGCAGTGATTGTCGGAGTTTTCTTATGGAGTTGCGGCACCGCCGCAGCGCTTTCGTGTCATCGCCTCTGGCGCTTCGCTTGGCGAAGAATCGAGCCTAAGGTCTCGACCAAAAGGGTTGGCTCAGTCAAGCCTCGCCCTGCTTCGCGGTCAACCTTTAGTTCAACGAGCGTAGGCGAGTTAATCGCTAACTCAGAGGGTGTCAAAATAGGCGCACCCTTTTTAATAATCAAAACTTGAATATTTTTCCGTGCGGAGGCGCTTTTCCGGGAATGTCAGTACGGAGTATCGTTTCAAAAAATGAGGCTGTAACGTAAATCTTTCCCCATTACGATACAGCCTCAATGATGTTAATCCTTTATTCTTATTTTTCTATGACAAGACGTGTAGTGGTGGCAGGATTATAACGGAATTTCAAGGAATATTCCTTTGTTTTCGCATCATACTTCACAGCAACTTTTTTGCCATTGACTGTCACGCGGGCAGGTTTGGGAGTACCATATACTTTCAATGTCATCATTCGGTCATATGTGTTGAACGCGGGATTGGATGAGTCAATCGTAATGGTGTCACCTGCTGCTGACGAATCGGTTGTAATGGTGATGACGTTGTATTGTGTGGAATCTGACATATCCACAGGAGAGGTGAGATTATCTTCATAGATAATTGACTCGACAGCGGATCCCGGTGTCCGGGCGGGATAGTAGTTGAGCGTGTAGTCCGTCAGACGGTAGTCACCGGTGTTCTCCATCTTGTAGTCGGCCGTAGGAATGACAGATCCGGCGCGCACAAACATTGGGAGCAACCCAATGGGTGCCGGATAATCCTTTACTGATGAAGTGTAAACTTCCGAGGGATTATTCAGATCAATCCACTCACCTTCCGGGAAGATGATGTCACGGCTGACAGCACCCTGCTGAAGCACGGGAGCCACCATAACATTCTTACCCCAGAGATATTGGTCCGTGACATTGTCAAGCAGGTCATCGGCAACAGTTGAATAATAGTTCAGGGGGCGCACCAGAGGATCTCCGGTCGCAGCGTTCCGGTAAGCCATGGCGTAGTTATAGGGCAACCAGCGGTAACGTTCCTTGATCAGAGGCTTGATAATATGTTCATATTCAGGATAGTGATATGGTTCGGCCTTGACCGTGGAGTGAGTGCGGAGGATGGGCGAGAAGGTTCCCAACTGAAGCCAGCGCACATACAGTTCCGGATCGACAGGGTTTGCAGGGTCAACAGCAAAGCCGCCCACATCATGGCTCATATAACCTAATCCGCTCAGTCCGGAGTTAAGCATAATCTTCACCTGGGGCTGCATTCCGCCCCATGAGCGTGACACGTCGGTTGACCACGGGAAAACGCTGTAGCGCTGCAGACCTATTGTTCCTCCACGCATCATTGTCATGAGTCGACGGTCAGGATAGGTGGTATCGAACAGGTCGGAGATAATCTTGCTCCATTCGTTACCATAGTAATTATGATATTCACGTGCGGTAAGCCCGTTGGCATGAATCATGGTTTCAGGATGCACCTCAGGTTCTCCGAGGTCGCCCCACCAGCCGGTCACACCATCTTCTGTAAGTTGATGATAACGGTCAGAGAGCCATTTCCTTGTGTCAGGGTTCGAAACATCGAACATTCCCCCTTCGCCAACCCAGATGGTAACATCATGGGTGTTTCCCAGAGAATCACGTCCGAACATACCCTTTGGTGAAAGTTCGTCATAATTCTTTATTCCGCGACCGTTCTTCAATACGTAGGGCTGTGATATGGTAACCAGGTTAACACCTTTCTTTTTAAGATCGGCAAGCATCTTTTTGTGATCAGGCCACTGCGAGGGTTCCCATTCCAGCGAACCCATATCTTCCTCCTTGCCATACCAGTAAAGGTCCAGCACTATTCCGTCAACAGGATAGTCCTCACGCTTCAGTGTGTCAATGACCCCTTCTGTTTCAGCCTGAGTCTTGTAGCCATATTTTGAAGTTATGTATCCAAGTGACCAAAGGGGTGCAATTTTCTGACGTCCTGTCAGCGAGGTAAGCGTGTGGGTAAGCGCACTGAGCGACCTGTCACCCTCAGCCCCCCTGACAAAGTAGTAACTGATTGGAGACTTGATGTTTTCGGAAATGTATGTCACGGGGTTACCGAGAATTATCTGTGCCGCTGCATAATCATCGAAAATCACTGCATATCCGGCATTTGTCAGGAACATAGGCATGGCTATGTTCATCTGGTTTATACGGCTGTCAGAACCGGTATATCCGTAATTCTGGCGGTTGTATACAGTCAGTGTATCTCCTATAAGGTTGAAGGAATGTCCGCGTTCACCTGTCCCGTAAACCGCCGTTACCTTATCAGCCATTTCCAAACGGAGTTTCATTTTCCCATCCTCAAGCACCGGAGCGCTGAAGTCATTGATGCTCAGACCGCCGGCATCGGTGATGGTTACTCGTCCTGACAGACGGTTTATGGTGGCTGTCAGAGGATTGGAGGAAACTGAGGTTGCCAGAGTGATGTTCCAGTCGTTCCGAGTAATCTCACATTCCGGTTTTTCGGAAGGGAGAAGCAGAAGTTTTGATTCGGGAACGGATTCTCCCTTGGGAAGATAGGTGACACGGATTACGTTATCCGTGATGGCCTCAACCACACACTCCATATCTCCCACTCCGGTTGATATGCCGTTGGTATTATGATAGACCGGTTTCCTGACGGGGAGAGAGGCGCCGGCAATCAGAGTTGCCAGTCCCATGAAGCATAAAAGAGTAATGCGTCGCATATTATGATTATGAAAATGTAAGTAATTCATGGATATGGAACGGCTCAGACCGGTACATAGGCCGGTCCATGCCGTTAAGAAAGAGGTCACACGAAAGTCTGCGCCATGCGGTTTATGGCGTACTCTGCGCGTACCCTGCGGTAAAGGATGTCGTAGACGGCGTTGAGGATGGGCATATCCACCTCGTAGCGCTGATTTATTTCATGGATACATTTGGTTCCGTAATAGCCTTCGGCGGTCTGCTCCATCTCCATCTTCGCCGCTTTAACGGAGTATCCTTTGCCTATCATGCTGCCGAAGTTGTGGTTGCGTGAGAAACGTGAGTAGGAAGTCACCAGCAGGTCGCCTAAGTATACCGAGTCAGTGATGCATCGCGGACGGGGATTGGCGGCATCAATGAAACGCTCCATCTCACGGATGGCATTTGAAACGAGCATGGCAACGAAATTGTCACCTTTTTTCATTCCATGGATGATTCCCGCTGCTATGGCATATATATTTTTCAGCACACCGGCATATTCGATGCCGTCCACATCGCTTGAAGTGATCGCATGTGTGCTTTTGCTGCGCAGATAGTTCGTGAACACCTCGGCACGATCAACGTCGTCGCATCCCACGGTCAGATATGACGGACGGTCCAGGGCTACTTCCTCGGCATGACAGGGTCCGCTGATCACCAGTATGTTGCCTCGCTTTACATTGTACCGCTCCATCATATAGTCCGAAATAAGCAGGTTGTCATCGGGTACGATTCCTTTCACGGCGTTGATGATATACTTTCCTGAGAGATCCACCTTGAGTTTGTTCATGTGATCTTTGAAGTAGGGCGACGGCATCACCAGCAGCAGAGTGTCACATTCCTCGCATACCTTGTTGATGTCACTTGAGAAATTGATTCTCTCAATATCGAAGGTCACGTCAGTGAGATAGGCGGGGTTATGACGCAGGTGCTTGAACTCCTCTATGCGGTCATCGCGGCGCATATACCATGTTATCTCCTCGCAGTTATGCATGAGCAGTTTGGCCAGAGCGGTCGCCCACGAGCCACCGCCCATCACTGCTATTTTTCCGGGGAAACTCATGACTGGCTGTTTTTAGCGGTTTCAATCCAAGCGGTGACCTGATCCACTGACGGATTGGTCAGACCCAGTTTATGCTTTTTATTCAATCCGCAGATATCCTGGTGGAGTTTCTGAGGTCCCGTTACCTGAGCCAGTGCCTCAACGGTGAGTATACCGGCTTTCTGGAGCGGAGCCACCCACTCGGCAGGCACACCGATTGCGGTGTAGGCGTCCTCTTTGTCGCGTTTCTGAACCTTTTCCGGACGCATCTGGGGGAAGAAAAGCACCTCCTGGATGGTGGTCTGACCGGTCATCATCATAACCAGACGGTCCATGCCTATACCCATACCTGAGGTGGGGGGCATGCCGTATTCAAGGGCACGGATAAAGTCCTTGTCGATAATCATTGCCTCGTCATCACCCTTTTCGCTCAGTTTCATCTGTTCTACGAAACGTCCGTACTGGTCTATGGGGTCATTTAATTCAGAGTACGCGTTGGCGAGTTCCTTACCGTTGACCATAAGTTCGAAACGCTCTGTAAGTTCGGGATTGGTGCGATGGCGTTTGGTCAGGGGCGACATCTCAATGGGATAATCGGTTATGAATGTAGGCTGAATGTAATTGCCTTCACACTTTTCTCCGAAAATTTCATCAATGAGTTTTCCTTTACCCATAGTCTCGTCAACCTCGATATCGAGTTTCTTGCACACATCGCGAAGTTGCTGCTCATCCATTCCGGTGATGTCTATGCCAGTGTGTTCCTTGATGGCGTCAATCATTGTGACACGGCGGAAAGGAGCCTTGAAACTGATGATGTTGTCTCCCACTTTCACTTCCGTGCTGCCGTTGACCTCAATGCAGATTTTCTCAAGCATGCGTTCGGTGAACTCCATCATCCAGTTGTAGTCCTTGTAGGCCACGTATATTTCCATGCAGGTGAACTCGGGATTGTGAGTGCGGTCCATACCCTCGTTTCGGAAATTGCGCGAGAATTCATAGACGCCCTCAAAACCGCCTACTATAAGGCGCTTGAGATAGAGTTCGTTGGCGATTCTGAGATACAGCGGAATGTCAAGTGCATTATGGTGTGTTATGAACGGACGTGCCGACGCTCCACCGGGAATTGACTGGAGTACGGGAGTCTCAACCTCCATGTAGCCGTGTGAGTTGAAAAACTCACGCATGGTGTTGTAGATTTTGGTGCGCTTGATAAAGATATCCTTCACGCCATCGTTTACGATAAGATCAACATAGCGGCGACGGTAGCGCAGTTCCGGGTCATCAAAAGCATCGTAGGTGACACCGTCCTTAACCTTTACGATGGGGAGCGGACGGAGCGATTTGCTCAGCACGGTAATTTCCTGTGCGTGAACGGAAATCTCACCGGTCTGAGTGCGGAACACATAGCCTTTCACGCCCACTATATCACCGATGTCAAGGAGTTTCTTGAACACCACATTGTAGAGGTCTTTGTTCTCGCCGGGGCATATTTCGTCGCGGTTGACATAGACCTGGATACGTCCGTGAGAATCCTGAATCTCCATGAATGAGGCCTTACCCATAATGCGGCGGCTCATGATACGTCCGGCAATGGCAACCTCACGTTTTTCAGGAACGTCGTCCTTGAAATTCTCACATATTTCATCAGTATAGCCGGTAACTACATACTCGGCTGCGGGATAGGGTTCGATACCCATTGCGCGCAACTGCTCCATTGAGCCGCGACGCACTATTTCCTGTTCACTCAGTTCCAGTGGATTCATACTTATATTTTCTATACGGACAGAGTCCGCCTAAGTTATTAGTCTTGTTTTGTAATCAACTGCAAATTTAAGCAATTTTCCTGAGATTTTCGCAGGATGGGAAAATAAAAATAATTTCTGATTCCAATGTGCACTGAAACGCACATCCCTTGTGGTGTAAACAGGATTAAGACCATTCGGGCCAATACATACAATTGGATTCCCACCGCAATATGTGTAGGGGCTGAGCCAGGGGTATTTCTCCATCAGCGGATCGGGCTTGTCGAAGCGGAGGAGGGAGGAGACCAAAAACATTAATGGCCCGAACCCCGGATTCGCTCCATAAGTTCTGTTTTAGGAGAATTGTCTATAATCAAGATTGAATCCGGATTAATGAATGGGTCTTCAATCCTTACGTAGTAAAGGGATTCTTTCATTGAGGCAAATCGGTTTCTATAGAACTCTCTACGTTCCTCGTCACCGTCTATTTTGACTATCAAATATTCCCCAGGCATCAGGCGATGAATGTAATCAATTCCTAATTGATACTGATAAGCATAATCTGAATGGTGCACAACATTGCCGTCAGTTAACCAAGTACCCAATGTCAACCAATTAGAGGGGACCGGATCCGGTTTATAATGCGTATATTGCCTGAATCTCCCAAGGATTTCAGAGTCATCAATGGGATTCGTCTGATCGATAATGTCTCTGTTGATCCAAAATATGTATGGAGAGTCCGTATTGTTCAATACAACGTAATCAATATTTTCGCCACAAGCACCAACTTCCTGAACCGGAAGTTGTTGAGAAAATAAATTTGTATTGATAAACGTACATATTAACAATATTAGTAATCTATTCATAGTTTCATGGATTTTTCATGTTCTGGACTGTGTTATATCTGGATTTTGCAATCATCTCAACCAGTTCTTTATTTAAATCAGGTTGACCAATAGGCCTATTGTGGCTTGCTCCGAGGTGATCTCCTCCATTACGAATATACAAGAGCGCGTGTCCATTAGCCTCGTGACTGTAAACCTCGGCGGCTCCTGCCTCAGTCATTTTTCATTTATCACAATATTAATTTTCTCATTTACTGAATTTTGTACTCCATCTCTATCTTGGGAAGAGTCCTGTTTAATCCCTCCACTGAAATTACCGGGACTGAGCCAGGGGTATTTCTCCATCAGCGGATCGGGTTTGTCGAAGCGGAGGAAGGAGGAGATCAGACGGCGGGCGTGGAAGTCATACCGGTTCTGTCCGAAGGTGTGCGGATCCTGTATTCAAACTATATGATTCTGTGAATTTCAAAGGACGAACCACCAGAGGGTGAAAATCAGCAGGGCTATACCAATCAGCATAACTACCATGTACATCAAGCGAAACTGCGGATACTCCTTAATGTATCGTAAAATCCGCAGTTGATTACTCCCATTCTGTTCTCCGTTTTCACCGCTCAGTTTCCGATACATTCGTATCAAATTGACTATCGCTATACCATAAAGCGCTAAGCCCGCAAAGAAAATAATTAAAAAAATCTGTTCTGTCATTGTTGTTTATATTTTTTATGATTGGAATCTGTTCTTAAAATAAGATGTTTTTCCACACTACGTACGTACAAAACAATTCATAAAAAAGAAATGAAATGATGGTAGCAAAACGAAGCCAAAAAATTGTTTTCGCTTTAGTCTTTTTGTCAAGTTCCGGAATCTTAGGATTGTTTTTATCTCCTATGAGAATCTTCTTAAGTTTTTTGTATAATAAGAAAGAGAATATCGGTATGTATATTACATTAAATACAACCCATATAATTATTACCAATAACTCATTTTTATTCATCATAATTATTTTATTAAAATTATTATGGTTATAAATTGTTTATTTAAGAAGTAAAAATGTATTTGATATGCCTATTGAAACACCCCCCGTACCAAATCCAATGGATCCACCATGACTAACAACAAGTACATTCTTTCCATATTGACTGCTTGCCGGGTTATCCACTATAGCGCAAGATGCGCCAACTTCACCTCCTATCCTAAAATAGTTAAATGAGGCTCCATAACTCGCACTTACGGATGCCTTATTATAAGCCTCGCCATCACTACGTAATGAAGATTCTATAACCCCTGTTGATACACAATCAACACTACCAATTACATTATAATTAACTATTCCAACACTTGCATCTGCCCCGATACCTCCTATAATTCCCGGACTAACAGCAACATATATATTCCCAGCATCCGTCCCTCTTGTTACGATACCGAGTTCAATTCTTTGAGAACTACCTATACCCACACAAGAATTAAATGTACCAGTAACTGCAACTATATCTCCAATTCCAATACGAGCAAGAGTGGAGTTCCAAATTCCTTCTACGGTAGATGTTACAGAATTTGTTGATTCAGTGGCATTCGCACTTGTATTGCCACTACTGTTATCAGTGTTTGTTTCAGTCTGTTGATTATTATTTGTCGCACTGGAATTATTATCAAAATTCTCAATGACCTGACATAACTTGAACTGGTCTTTTTTCTCCGAATCTAATACCGGAGATAGACCGGTTTTATCTGTTAATCTTATCGGATTACCCAAACATAAACTATATGGTGAAACCCATGGAGTATCCTCAGCAAGCGGATCGGGTTTGTCGAAGCGGAGGAGGGAGGAGATCAGACGGCGTGCGTGGAAGTCATACTGGTTCTGACCGAAGGTGTGCGGATCCTTTATTCAAATTCTGTGAATTTCAAAGGACGAACCACCAGAGGGTGAAAATCAGCAGGGCTATACCAATCAGCATAACTACCATGTACATCAAGCGAAACTGCGGATACTCCTTAATGTATCGTAAAATCCGCAGTTGATTACTCCCATTCTGTTCTCCGTTTTCACCGCTCAGTTTCCGATACATTCGTATCAAATTGACTATCGCTATACCATAAAGCGCTAAGCCCGCAAAGAAAATAATTAAAAATACCTGTTCTGTCATTGTTGTTTATATTTTTTGATGATTGGAATCTGTTCTTAAAATAAAACTTTTCCCATAAATCGGATTTAATAACTGCATTATAGGCTAATCCGTGGGATTTACATTAAACATTTTCTCCTGAATTTAGATTCTCCATTATATACTGATTTAATTTATTAAAAAAGTCTGTAAGTTTCTCTACTTCCTTTGAATAAATAATTTTCTTTCGCAATGTATAAGGCGGAAGATGCTCCATGTCTTCTACTGTTCTCCCATTATGATAAAAAATTCTATATTTTATGAATAGGCCATCACCTGATATCATTGCCCCTTTAGGTAGTCCAAGGTCTTCGTATCCAACCCTTATCGGTACGCAACGTCTTATGAATAATGAATCTATAGGACAAACAACAGAATCAACTATCGCTCTTGTAATTTTATATTTATTATAAGGCATTTTACGTAATCCGTAAGAAGGTATAGTAAAAAAATCCTGATAGATTTTTACTTCACCAAAATAACCACCAATCAATTCTATCTCAATTGAGTCAATATCTAACTTTTTTAAGGTATTTCTATCATAATTCGTGCTGACATTATCAAGAAGCACTGAATCAGTTGAAATTTCATTGATATCAGCATGTGCTACAAATTTGAATATAATATTCATCAAAAGCAAAATTGCAAGGCTCTTTCCCATACATTACTTTTTATTTACAACATACTTATTATATAATTCTATAAATTGTATATTTAATTTGCAATATGTCAATAAGTCATTGGATATAATCCTTCATTATTATTTCATGGTTTCCAGGCTATCAGGATGATTCCGGCTCTCATATATTTTTAGCAATGAATCTCTTTGATATGCCTCATCTTTATACAACATCTCTCCAATTGGCAAGTATTCCAGAGATCCATTACATTTATACCATCTTTCAATGCATAGTATTGGTTCTAATCCCGCAAGTTCATCTTGGTAAAATAGCAGTTGTTTCATGTAAATACTATCTCCTCCACCCTCTATACGATAGTTGTAAGTGTAATATTTATCTAACTTTGTTTTTTCATTCTGGACAACACTTATTTCATCTTTTGTCCGATACATAGTAGCGGTATGCACCAGGGTTAACGTATCATTATATATTTTGAAATACCCCATATCGCATTGACCTCTAAATGATGTATGATGTCGATAATACATTGAATCCATATAATCCAACACAAGGTACTCCTTGAACTTACGGTCTCCCCTGAAATATACATCTATATTTTTGCAATATCTACACATCGGCACTTTTTTGGGTGAACGGCACATGACAAAGATGAAGAATGTGGAAATAAAGATAAAAAAATAAATCAGTTTTTTCATGTCTATTATCAACGAATTCTTTGATTACGTCTTTATTGTTCTTCGTTTTTACGGTACTTTTCTCTTAACTGTTTTCTCCATAGTCTATAATAAGCATGTCTATTTTCAATATATATTTTGTCGAAAAAACCTCTTATAAATTTCCTTAATCTTTCAAAATCAGTAGAATAGATGACGATCTTGCCGTTTCTATATTGATTCTCATAATATTTTTCGTTGATAATCACTCCATCTTTAGCATAGATGGTAATGTCCCAAAAGTAGCCATCAGTTTCTATTTCATATATATCCGGTTTAAGTCCCTGTTCTATAGGCTTATTCTTTGTTATAAACAATGATTCAATAGGGTTAATGATAGAATCAATCATATCCTTTGTTACTTCGCCTTCTAATAGATCCTTTCGATATTCCACCGGAAGACCGGTTTTTGTTATTACAAACGTTTCCGGGTTTAATTTAATCGTGCCACCAAAATGGTAGTCCACAATTATGGAGTCGAAATAGTTTGACATTTCTTCACGATGGGCATCCTCTAAAAAATCGCATGCAATATTCTCAGACCCCATGGCAAAATTTACACTAAGAAACATGATAACACTAATAATACTACTGAACAGAATAATATTCTGTAGACTTCTTTTTACGCCTTGCTCCTTCTTTCTCATTTTTATCAAATATTGCATCATTGAGTCTTGGCCATTTATTTATTATCATTAGTGATCTATATATTTAAATAATTACTGAAAAGCCTTTAAGATTCTTCTGTTTATTCTATAATATTCCAACTCTTTTCATGTTCCCTTATCAAAGAATCTGTTATGGCATCTAAACCCTTTTGCCAATAGTCACCGGTAGGGAGATATTTGAATGATCCATGACATCTATAGTATCTATGGATATCTAACAATGTGCGTGGCGTCCCTTCTGAATGAAATAATTCAATATAATATAGACTTTCTCCGCCTCTTTCTATACGATAGTTCCAAATGTGTGCGGTTGAATACTCATCCTTATCTAATGTTGCCGTAAATGGTATTGCTCTCTCATTGTATTCCAAATAATAATATGGCATGCAAGTTAGAGTGTCATTATGAATGCGAAATTTTCCAAAATCAAAAGGTAACCCAGATACATGCTCAAAAAAAATTGAATCTTCATAAAAAAGGATTAAGTATTTTCTTTGATTAAATGGCATGAGTTCAAAATAGACTTCTACCTGGTTGCAATAAGCGCATAAACTTATACGGTCACTTTTACATGATCCCATATACAAAGCCATAATCAGGCATAGCAGTATGTAAGGCATTTTTTTCATATCATCATTTATAACTATATGTCTTTCCTCTCCATCTAAATATTATCTTTCTATTGATTGATAAGTGTTCCAATACTTCAGGTTTGACATCAATCCCGTGATAATAAGTATCTAAACTATTCTCTGTTTTGCTGTATTTTTCATACTTTTTATCGCGATACCCATTTTTATTTTGACCAAAATAAGAACCTCTCTCATGGGCTTCTATTTCATCTGTTATATCAGTAAAGTCTAAGCGAACTCCAAAATTCATCTTACCGGTTTCAAACTGATAAGCATGTTTTAATTCGTGTGCGAGCAAGGATATTTCGTTATTTGGAATAGTCATTACGACAACCCCATTTTCGAATTCCGTTTTACCAGTTATATCTGTCGGTACATATTCATTGACAACAGGAACATATTGTGCTATATCATAGGATTGGTCAGACTCTCGTAGAACTGATAACTCATTAAGGATAGCCTTCATTTCGTTCTTTACATCATTGATTTTTGCGATCTTTTTCTCAATCTTTCTCTTTTGCTTTTCATTCTTTGCGTTTTCCAATCTGCTTTGTTGTTTTGCTAAATCTTTCTCTGCAGATTCTATTTTTGAATTGACAAGATTCTCATATTCCGTAACTACTTCTTCAGCCCGTTCAGTGAATTTCAAACCATCATGATCCGTATACATTATCGGGTTGCCACCACAGAAAGTGTAGGGGCTGAGCCAGGGGTATTTCTCCATCAGCGGATCGGGCTTGTCGAAGCGGAGGAGGGATGAGATCAGACGGCGGGCGTGGAAGTCATACTGGTTCTGACCGAAGGTGTGGAGGCGCTCGTTGTCGGAGTAGGTGAACGGATGGTCCGGCTCTTGCCACGGCTCTCCGTAGGGGTAATAATCGGTCTGCTCCAGCAGTTTTCCCTGACTGTCTGTTACGGCTACGTTGTTTCCTTGATAGTCTGTTATGTAGTAGCGGAAGGTTTTGGTGGCGAAATCGAAGTATCCGCCGGGAACACGCTCTATCTGTGGCTTGTTGTTTTCTATTATAAGTCCTGACCCTGTATATTCGCGGTCATGCCAGGTTGCATGCACCGATTCTGCCTCGTAAATATCGGTAGCGAGATGGTTCCCCATGCCGTCGTAATAATCATATACTGACGAGCCATCTTCAAATTCGGTGCTTACAGGATAGCCGTTATTATCGTACTCTATATTCACTATGTCACGCGTGCCATCGGAGGTCAGGCGTCCGGCTGCGTCATATGTCAGATATGATATTCCTCGGTGACCTATTCCGGTCTGTCCTTCATACTCCATTGCGTCACTACGTGAGTTTACCTTTATCAGTTGATTACCATCATACGACATAGCGGCCTCATCAAACTTTCCGAACACAAGGTCGTTAATACCCGATTTGTCCACGATTCCATATCGTTTGATCCGGGTTGGATTACCACGATCATTATAGAAGTATGTGGTGGAGTAATCGCCATCGTAGTTGGCGGTGTCGAACTCGGCGGCTTTCAGGCGGTTGTAGTTGTCATAGATGATTCCACTGGTTATGACCTCGTTAATTTTCATGCTGCAAGTTAGTGAAAATCCATGGACTTTGCAAACTTGACACTGGCGGAATTGTATATTTGATTTGCAATCTGTCAATAAGTCATTGGATATAATCCTTCATTATTATTTCATGGTTTCCAGGCTATCAGGATGATTCCGGCTCTCATATATTTTTAGCAATGAATCTCTTTGATATGCCTCATCTTTATACAACATCTCTCCAATTGGCAAGTATTCCAGAGATCCATTACATTTATACCATCTTTCAATGCATAGTATTGGTTCTAATCCCGCAAGTTCATCTTGGTAAAATAGCAGTTGTTTCATGTAAATACTATCTCCTCCACCCTCTATACGATAGTTGTAAGTGTAATATTTATCTAACTTTGTTTTTTCATTCTGGACAACACTTATTTCATCTTTTGTCCGATACACAGTAGCGGTATGCACCAGGGTTAACGTATCATTAAATATTTTGAAATACCCCATATCGCAATGACTTCTAAATGATATATGATGTTGATAATACATAGAATCAATATAATCCAACACAAGGTACTCCTGGAACTTACGGTCTCCATTGAAATATACATCTATATTTTTGCAATATCTACACATCGGCACTTTCTGCCTTTTGCCGGTAACTGCGGTCATAATTACAACCATACTGATAATTACAAATAATAATCTTTTCATAATCTTCTTATTTTGATTTTTTCTTACCTATATATGTTTTGCCACCCCATCTCATTTTTATTTGATGTTGATCTGCCATGCCTTGAAGTATGCTTGGCGCTACATTTTTATTTCCAAAAAAATGCTTGCTTAAACTCCTGTTATCTGTTGGATACCGGCTATAGTTATCGGGATTAAAATCGTTCATGCTTCCTCCGAAATGCGTAGCCCGTTTGTAAGCCGCTTCTTCATCTGTTAAATCATAAAATCCATGTTTGGCCTTTCCAAAACTTATTTCTCCTTCTTCAAACTGATAGGCATGTTTTAATTCATGAGCAGTCAAAGTTATATTACCCCTTGGAATTTCCATCAGTATTTTGCCATCGTCTGTCATGTCGGTACTTCCTATACTGATATCTGAATTCGGATCAGGCTGCGTTAGTTTTATATCATATTCCTGGTCTGATTTGTTAAGTACTTCAATTTCTGAAAGAACTTCGTTCATTTCATCAAATGTCTCTTGTACAGCGTTCAATGACTGCTGATTATATTCTGCCATACTACCAACTAACACTGACTTAAGATTTCTACGCATTTGAATCTCTATTTCAGAATTTTGAGCCATTTTTTTAACTTCATTTTTGAATTCCTTAACTACTTTTTCTGCGTCCTTAGTGAATTTCAAGCCATCATGATCCGTATACATTATCGGGTTGCCTCCACAGAAAGTGTAGGGGCTGAGCCAGGGGTATTTCTCCATCAGCGGATCGGGCTTGTCGAAGCGGAGGAGGGATGAGATCAGACGGCGGGCGTGGAAGTCATACTGGTTCTGACCGAAGGTGTGGAGGCGCTCGTTGTCGGAGTAGGTGAACGGATGGTCCGGCTCTTGCCACGGCTCTCCGTAGGGGTAATAATCGGTCTGCTCCAGGATTTGTCCGAGTTCACCTGCTACCGCAATGTTATTTCCCTGATAGTCCGTTATGTAGTATCGGAAGGTTTTGGTGGCGTAATCGAAGTATCCGCCGGGAACACGCTCTATCTGTGGCTCGCCGTTTTCGATTATCAGTCCTGACCCTGTATATTCGCGGTCATGACTTTTTGAAAGGGCATAATCTATCTCGCATATATCGGTAGCGAGATGGTTCCCCATACCGTCGTAATAATCTGTCACGGAGGAGCCGTTCACGAATTCAGTCCAGATGGCATTGCCATTGTTGTCATATATGACGGTGAGGATGTCGCGGGTGAAATCTGAGGTGAGGCGTCCTGCCGAGTCGTATCCGAGATTGAAAATGTCGTTCTTCCCTATACCGGTCATCCCCTCATACGGGAGTGCCTCGCTCATACAATCTATGCTGATCAGTCGGTTGCCCGCGTAACTCATTGACATCTGGTCAAGGACACCGGTGGTGATTTTGGAGGAAGATGATTTATCTATCACACCCTTTCGCTTGACAAACTCCGGGTTACCGCGGGAATCATAGGTGTAAGACACCGTGTAGTCGCCGGGATAGTTTTCTGTGTCGAACCAGGCATTGGTCAGGCGGTTGTAGTTGTCATACTGATAGTCGTAGCGTCCGTTTGTCCATTCCTTGGCGGAGATGTTGCCGTTGTAGCAGGGATATTTTCCTGTCTCATAGTGAAGGGTCTCATTCAATGTTTTCAACATCAGGGTGGTCTGCGTGTTTTTGAGCCATCCGTGGAGGTTGTAGGTATAGTTGCGGGTGATTCCGTTACCGTGACGGGTGGTAACGGGCTGACCCAGCGAGTTGTAGGTGGTGGTGAGGGTGGAGGTGTAATAATCCCTGGGTCCCGGCTGCGGCTGTATGGGGATAAGCGTGCCGGATTGGTCGGGCTGTTCTGCCGTGGAGATCGGGATCAATATGGGGGATTTCGGGAAACTTTTGGTCACCTTGGTCTGCGTGGGGCGACCGGCGGTGTCGTAGGTGTATTCCACAACGGTGCTCCCAGCCGATTCGTCGGAATCGGACTCATGTACGGTGACGGCGGTCTGTCCGGCGTAGGTGTAGTAGTTGGTGGTACGCCCGGTGTTGAAGCCTGTGGCGTAGCGCTGCATGACGCGTCCGGCATTGTCGTAGTAATAGGCTTCGTAGCCGCTGCCGGTGTAGACGCCCGTGAGCAATCCGGCGCAGGTGGTGAAGAAGGCGGGGAATGAATGGGCTATGGATGAGTAGGTTTTCGGCGCCGTGGAGTTGAACGCGTCAGGAAGCGACAGCAGGGTTATGAAGTTGTAGTTGTCATAGTAGGAGGCTGTGACGACTGTTGGTTTGCTGACGGGCACTCCTGCCAGGGTGTAGCCTTGGAGCGGTCCGCCGTCAAGTACGGCAGTACGGAGTGCCGAGGCGTATTGCTCGGCCTGTGCGCGGGTGATGCGGCAGTCAAGGGTGAGGACACTGCGCCCCAGGCGGTCGTAGCCGTAGAGACGCCACTGTCCGGAGGCGAGGTCGGCGTTCTGCTCCGCCACCAGGCGGTCAGCGCTGTCGTAGATGTAGTAGGTTTCGCGCACACCGGGGAGTTTCTTGGTGACGAGACGTCCGCGGCTGTCGTAATCATACCAGTAGGCGAGTTGCTGCATGATTTGGTCTGTGCGACTATGTGTTCCGGTCAATCCGGGGGGAAGGATGTAGGCGAGTTCACCGAAGTCGTTGTAGATGTAGTTGGTACCACCGGGATTCTGAAGTAATAGGGTGTTTCCTCGGAAGTCCGTGGTGACCACTTCAATGTGGTCATCTTCATCGGTGGTGGTCTGCATCATCAGGGTCCCGTCGGGGTGTTTGCCGTTAAGGCGCACTCCTGTGGATGTGATCTCATATCGGTCTACACCGGCTGATGAACCTGCTGTGTTGGTGGCGAGGGCTATCCTCTGGCTGTGGGCTATTCCTCCCCCTAAGGTTTCCTGCGGAAAACTGTTTATTTCTCCGTTGTGCCAGGCCTCACCGGGGCGGATGCTCTTGGTGAGAATACCGCGGGGGGAGTGTTCGTAGACCATTGTCTGATAGGGGTTGTCATCGTTGTAGTACTCACGTGCGGCGACACGGAAGTTGTATGGTGTGATGCCGGGAGTGGCGGGTACGGGGAGCCATTGTTTCTCAGGTCGGCTCATGGGATCGTAGTCCGTCAGTACGGTCAGGAAGGTACCGTCGGGCTGTTCCTGCTGACTCATGTAGTTCCTGCCCAGACCGTCGTAACGGGCATAGTTGCTCAGATAGCCGTCGGCACTATAGTGGTTTCTGGTCTGCAGATGATAATCGCCGGGAGCGGTGCTGTAGATGTATTCTTCAAGCAGACGGGAATTCAGTGAGCGTGATGCAAGTCGGCCGAATGAGTCGTAGGTGAAAGTTTCTTTAATTCCTGCCGGAGTGGTCAGCGATGTGACGCCAATGAGCGCCGTCCATGTGGCATTGCTGACCAACGCGCCATCTCCAACGTTCATTTTCAGCGGGTTTCCCAGGGAGTCGCGTGTCCACACGGTTTTGAGTCCTGTGGGAGTTGTGCGCGTGATCAGTTGTCCCTTGCTGTTGTATTCATAGGTGTCGGCACTCCACCGCTCAGCGTTGCGCAGACGCCACACGCGTCGCGGGCGTAGGGAGTTGCCGCTCTGGCACATCTCGAGGGCGTAGCCGGCCATGGCTCCTTTGTGGAATTCCCTGACTGAGACAGGGATGCCGGTGATGTTGCGGGAGGCCATGACACCGCGCATTGTGGCGGAGAGGGAGTCAACGTAGCAGTACTCGGTGCGGACGGAGTCGGTGCCGTTGCTTACCACTGTTGACTGCATCAGGGATGTCCCGGGCTTGTAGGAGTAGCGTTCGGTGGTGGTCATCGTGTGGCTGCCATAGAAGCGGCGGGTGATTTTCCTCTGTAGTTGCTCGGTTTGCAGATGCAGGTGGTAGGTCTGTGGAGAATACCAGAATGCAGACTGTTCCGCCGGGGTCTCCGGAGTCAGTACACTGCCGGATGAGGATGCAGCGGCGGGAGTGTCAGCGATACTGAAGACAGTCCCTTCCGGACTCGTGACGGAGTGGCGTCCTCTGACGAAATAATGGGTGGAGAAGCCCTCGGTGCGTAAGTTCCAGTCGGGTGCGTCATCGCCGTCAATTACTATATGGTTGCGGTAGACGCGGAAGAAGGGGACAACACTGTCCGTGAGCGCCCGCACCGTGCGGTAGTCATATTCTTCCTCCTCCAATTTTTTATATGTACCGAAGGAGTTTACCTCGTAGACTGACTTTTTTGTCATCACGGGCCCTTTGGAGAAGGGGGTGTAGAGATGATAGGCGCCGTCGACGGTCACACGGCCGTAAGGCTCATAGACCAGATTGCCGGGTGACAGTTTCGTGAAGGTGTACTCGGTTTTTCCTTCATCGGAGACTTCCTCCACATGGTCATACCAGATGGGGGTCAGTCCGGGATGCTGCTCAAGGTAGTTTGACTGGTGGTTGACGATCACCCTTGAGTCCTGCCACAGAGCCGCCTGGCTATTATGCTCGGTTGTGGTGCGCCGGATGAGCAGATTATTGTAGTCAATGAAGGTGGAAAGGAATGGAACCGCTTCCACACGCGCCAGTCCGCTACGGTTCTCGCCGTAGTAATAAGTACGCCGTGAGATTCCGGAGCCGGAACTGTGGGAGATGCTCTTTACTCGTACACCGCCTCCCTGGGTAGGGGTGATCTCGTTATCTATCTTTAAATCGGTATGGACAGGTGGTAAGGGAGCGTTAAACCGGTGGAGTTCGTAATCCCAAGTGGTGGATCCGCCGGTGGGATAGGTCACTTCTCGGAGCATGTAGGACATGGATTGCTGCGCGTTGACCGAGCGGTCTACGCCGAAGTCACGCAGGGTGTCGGGCAATCCCTTTATCTTTAAGTGAGGCGAGAGCATACGGCGTCCGTCGCGGCGGTTATCTTTTCCGTTAGGGTAGCCCCACCAGTCGCACGCTGTTTCATCTTCAACGGCAGGAGCGGAGTTGTACCCGAATGTATATTTCCCCACCCCTCCGATCGTCACACTGTTTAGCCGCTTGCCATCATTGCTCAGTGAGGCGGTGAAAAT
Organism: uncultured Porphyromonadaceae bacterium; assembly: GCA_947175645.1. Classification (GTDB taxonomy): domain Bacteria; phylum Bacteroidota; class Bacteroidia; order Bacteroidales; family Muribaculaceae; genus CAJUPY01. The sequence continues at coordinate 133,682 of CAMWNP010000003.1, read as the reverse complement.
GTCAGTGGAATAGTTGCTTACGTTGACTTTGGCAAGTCTCTCGCCGGTGTAACTGCAGGTGAGTTTTCCTCCGGGGAATGATATCCATGACAAGGACTTGATATTTTCGCTGCTGCCGGAACTCGTCTCGGTATATTCATCGCTGAAACGATAGGTGTCATAGAGGAATCCACCCTCATTATTATATATTATGCTTCGCGGGGGTGCGATACGGGCGTGGGAGAAGGGGGCCATGTCATGCCATCCCAGTGTTATTCTTGTTCCGCTCTGAAGGGTCACGGAGGAGAGCATCCATTCATATTGTCCCGTGGAACCGCTGCAGTAGTTGGCGCTGACGGAAAACTCATAGATGTTACCCTGCGTGTCCGTTACCTTGATGACTTTCAGTTTGCTGTCGGCTGTTATGCGGTACTCGCTGGTGTTTACCCCCACGAAGGCTCCGTTTTTGTAAATTACAGTCAGCGTGGCGTCAATCAGATAGATAGTGAATATGTCATATTCGCTGTCATAAAAATCATCGGAAACGATGGTGCCCAGTCGTTTGGCAATACAACCGTGGGCTTTCTTAACATCAGAAGCGGCGAACTCTTTTCCCCGTGCCGCCACATTCGTGACTATGCCGTCGGGACGCCCCATGATGGTACGGCTGATGCGCAGCGGTGGTGTCAGGCTCCACCCGTAGCCCAGCGGACGGGGATCGTCGCTCATCTTTATGCCGTTGCTGTGGTAACTTAAAGCCAGAGGTATCCTGAACCCTTCGACATCAATGGTGTAGAGCGGTACTGTGAACTCACACGCACCGGTCATTAGTGACGGCACCGGCATCATCACCTCGCTGAAAGCACGTGCCTGCGGTGACTCGGGCCATACCTTGTCATCGGGGCGCATGTCAGGAGCCTCGGCCCGTGTCGTGACCATGGCAAGCATCAGCAGCATGAATGTAAGGAGCGGACGGGTCATGGCGGTCATTCGTTAATTATGACTTTACGGTTCACCGGTGTACCTGCCGACACCGTCAGTATATATTGACCCGGATTCAATGACGGCAGACTCATCCGGCATAAGCCCTCTCCGTCGCACGTCAGTTCCCGCTGCATGAGACCGTTACCCATCAGTCCGGATATGCTCAGCATCAGAACCGTACCCTCAGGAAAGGCTCCGCTAACGGTGACCATGCCACTCTCAACCGTTATGTCGGCGTCACGCAGGGCCTGTTGCAGCCTGTCCGCGGGTGTGAGGATATCCTCCAGGTCATTGCTGTCAATTCTGTATGCTTCAGTGTAGGAACGTATCACTCCGGTGGAATCGGATGTGATGTCTGTGATTTGCAGAACCACCGGCAGACGCATACCCTCCAGGAACCATCGGGTGCGCGTCACCTCACGGCTAAGTCCGGGCAACGTGTCGGAGACGAGCCAGCGACGGTAATTGCGGATCTCTCTGACTGCTACCGCTGGCATGGTATCACCCTCGGCAAGCACCAGCAATCCTTCCACGGGTGGTTCCGAACGGTAAACCCCGGATGTGCCCAGCGGATAGCGGCGGCAGAACCTGCCCGAATCGCTCTCCGCCTTGACTCCGAACAATCCGCCGTTGCCGAAAGCAGCCGTCAGGATGGTGTCCTGCGGAATAAGGCGTATCAGCCGCGACTCCTCGCCCAAATACACTGTAGTGTCGCCCCGGAATCCGTACCACTGGCGGTGACCGTTGAAATACTCTGTCAGCAGGGTGTCGCCGTAACTGCGGTAAACCGGGCAGTCATCAACCGCCTCACCTGCGGAAAAATCCCACATGCGCGAAGCCCCGTCAACCGCAACCGTCCTTACTCTCAGACGGTTGTCAGTGAAGCCGCTGCACAGCACGCAGGCAAGAAAAAGCAGAAATGTGACGACTTTTGGTTTCATGATTCACAAATATAATGATATTTGGTGAATCGTGCAATTTTCATGCTGAAAAGCATAAAAAATCATGCGCCAAAATAACAGTTCCAAACAATCAGGCCTATTTTTGTGACATATCACAACTTTTGACGGCCGGATAACTTATAAGCGGAACTGCCGTTAAGGTATTCGTTGTGAGGCGTGTGGAGCAGATAATCACAACAGGTGTGAGAGAATGATGTAACTGAGAGTTGACAGGAGTGCGAGGATAAAGCCGATGGCGCTTTCGTATGGGATGAGCCTGATACGGTCCTTGATGTTGAGTTCGGCAGCCCCGCCGGTAGCGTGGAAAAATGATCCGTGGGGAAGATGGTCAACGACTGTTGAACCGGCATTGACCATAGCCGCGCCCCAGGTGGGTGTCACTCCTGACGAGAGTATTGCCGGAGCGAATGATGATGACGCCACCGCCGCTCCGGCCGTGGTAGATGCAGTGGCCGCTGACATGAGTATGCCGGCCAGGGGAGCGAGCAGTATTTCCGAGACATGCATGCCGTTTAGCCCCTGGAGGATATATGCCGAGAGTTCAGAGGATTTAATAACCCCGGCTATGGTTCCTGTCGCCACTAAAAGAACTGCAACGGGGGTCATTTTACCAAGTCCGGAGGAGATTGATGACAGGGTGTTTTTCATTTTTCCCATGGCAATCAGTCCAACGAGCCCACCGGCAGGAAGTGCCACCAGAGGATCAACCGTTATTCCTGCTATGGGGCGTAAGGCGAGGAGAATGACCGTTACTACGGGACCGGTGACGGCTGCAAGGAAACCGGGTATATCTTTTTTCTCGTGCTCTCCTGCCACGGCAGTCCCGGTGCTGCGTTTGCGGAACAACCGTCCTATCACATAGACCGTGAAGAGCAGACCCAGTATGGCAGCCCCTATGTTGCACATCATCACGGAGTAAAGGTCGGCGCCGAAATTTTCTGCAGCGATGATGGTGTTGGGGTTAGGTGATATGATGTTCCCGCATTTACCCCCTCCCACCATCATGACAAGCATGGCAGGGACAGGGATTCCCAGTCGGCGTGAGAGCACAAGTGCTATGGGTGCCACCGTAATCACGGCCACATCAATAAAAACCCCCGTGGCTGTAAGGAGCATGGTGGCGAGGGCAATAGAGAGAAAAACATGTCGTGTGCCCAGACGGTTGACGATGGTGTAGGAGATTGTTTCAGCCGCTCCCGTCTCTATCAGAACCCCCGAGAGGACTCCGGCGGCGAGGATGCGCACTACGGCCGGAACCACATCGTTTACACCGGAGGTCATCATGCTGACGGTTGACATAAGGTCGGCACCGCCTGCCAGTCCGCCTATCAGTGCCCCGGCCATCAGACTGTAAACCGGTGATACTTTCCTGAAAATCATAAATATGGCCAAAGCCAAGCCAATCAATGCTCCTATAGCGCTCATTTACGTAGGTTTAATGTTCGGATAATCTGTTCAACGGTGCGTTCAACATTTTCGGCGGCAACGACCGGGAGAAGCGCTTCTTCAAGAGGCATGGGTGAGGGAATCACGGGGAATACAGCTTTGAAACCCGTTTTTATCAGAACGGGGACAGCAGAAGGCTGCAGACTTCCGCCTACGGCAATTACATTTATACCGGCACGCGTGGCATGGCGAAGTACACCCGCAGGAGTCTTTCCCATGGGAGTCTGCGAGTCAAGTCTCCCCTCCCCCGTCAGCACCAGAGTGGCACCGTGGAGATAACTGTCAAAACCTATGGCATCAAGAACCATCTCCACACCGGGTTCAAGAGTTGCACCAAGGAATGTCAGGAAGGCGAATCCGAGTCCTCCGGCGGCTCCGGCACCGGGTTGTGCTGACAGGTCGACACCTCCCCTGGTATCGGCTACCACTTTTGCGAATGATGCGAGAGAACGGTCAAGAGCCTCCACCATTCCGGGGTCGGCACCTTTCTGCGGACCGTAGACGTGGCTGGCACCGTCCGGACCAGTCAGTGGATTGGTGACATCGCATGCCACAGTGAATGTTGCACCGGATAACTGAGGGATCACATTGGTGCAGTCCACGCTGACTATATCGCCCACAGCGCCTCCGCCACCGATTATTTCAACGCCATTGCAGTCGAGGAAGCGGAAACCGAGTGCCCGCAACATTCCCGTGCCGGCATCGTTGGTGGCGCTTCCACCAATGCCGATGAGAAACCTGCGACATCCGCGCAGAAGTGCGTCACGAATCAGTTCTCCCGTGCCGAATGAGGTTGTCACCCACGGGTTTCGTTTGTCAGCAGGAACCAGCGGAAGTCCGCTCGCAGCCGCCATTTCAATGATGGCGGTGTCACCTGATATGCCATACCCGGCGTTGATTTTGTTACCGAGAGGATCAGAAACCTGTGCAGAGACAATCTCGCCACCCATGGCATCCACCACCGCTTCAACGGTGCCCTCGCCCCCGTCGGCAACAGGCACAACAACGGTCTCGGCTCCAGGCAGTGCTTTTCTCACCCCTCGTGCGGCAGCCTCACCAACACCGATACTTGACAGCGACCCCTTGAAGGAGTCGAAAGCAAGCACAATCTTTTCATGTTCTTTTTCCATATCACAAAAGTAACGAATTCAACTTTAGAAAACAAATAAATATGTCCACGACATTTAGACCAAAATTTTTTAAGAGAGTATAAAATTAGGGCTGGAACCATTTGCAGGAGTCAGCCCTTTTTGTTTAGTTTGTGTTCGCCAAAACATATACTAAACTATTGCTGTCCGATCAAAAAATAGTTATTGCTTCATATTACAGATCCAATGAATTTTCATTTAACAGGAAATCATATATGCCTATAACGGTAATTCCGGCCTCGTTTCTCAAAATGGGTGTGTCCTCACCAACAATAATGATTTTCTTGAAGGAATCATCAATATTGCGCAATGAGGCTTCTTCCTGTTTCATCTTATCTTCATCGGGCATCCGGTAGGCGGATTGGATATAGTAGCGTCGGCTACCCATATTGCAGACAAAATCCACCTCAAACTGTTTCCTTTCCCGGCTACCATCGTCCTTTCTAAGTTGTATCGGCACGACACCAACATCAACATTAAAGCCACGCACCCGCAATTCGTTGTAGATCACATTCTCCATCAGATGAGAAGGCTCTGTCTGCCTGAAATTAAGCAGGGCATTACGCAGACCGCAGTCAGTGAAGTAATACTTGTACGGACTATCGATATACCTTTTCCCTTTAACATCATAGCGGCTTGCTTTCTCAACAAGGAATGAATCACAGATATACTCCAGATACGACGTCAACGTCATGCGGTTGACTTTTGTATGCTTCACGCTCTCGAATGTGTTGGTCAGTTTGGTGGGATTCGTCAAAGCGCCGATGTCTGATGCCAGGATGTTGAGCAATTCATCAAGCATCTCAGTGTTCTTGATGCCGTACCGCTCCTTTATATCCTTGATATAAGTATGGGTAAAAAGACCTTTCAGATACTCGTTCTTTTCATCCTCGGATGATTTCTGAACAACCTGTGGTAGACCTCCGAAAAGCATAAAGGTAGTTAAAGCACGGTCTTTCTGCATGTCCATATAAGGGAAAACCTCACCGAAACTGAGAGGGTAAAGTTTTATCTCGTCGCCTCGTCCTCTGAAAGTAGTGATTACATCCTTGGAAAGAAACCGCGCGTTGCTGCCTGTTACATACACGTCGGCATTAGGCATATTCAGATAACTGTTGAGCACGTCCTCGAATTCGCTGACATGCTGTATCTCGTCAATCATTATGTAATGGACGGCTTCATCGGTCAGTTTTGAGTCAATGTAATCAAGCAGCGCATCCGGATCGCGCAAATTCTTGTTTCGTCTGTCTTCAAGATTGATCGTGATGATGTGGTCGTTTTCCACACCTTGTTCCCTGAGCCACCCAGCGTATAGGTTAGACAACAGGAAAGATTTGCCACAGCGTCTTACACCTGTGACAATCTTTATCATTCCGTTGCGTCTGCGAGAAATGAGTTTCTGCAGGTATAGAGGTCTTTGTATTATCATAATACCTATTGTCAAATATTGTGCCTTGTCACATTGATTGACAGTGCAAAGGTAACAGAATTCATCGATTCTACCAAGAGAGAAACTAATAATGGGACTTATTATTTATCATTCAAGAGAATTAGACGATAATACACCTTTAGTCTCACTCTCAGCGTCTTGCATCCGGAATATTCTGACAAACCTTAAAAGGGTGTGTCAAAATTGAATTTCGACACACCCTCCTTATCAGGTTGGTTGAATGTTAATCGGGATTATTTGTCGGAGCCGAGGGCTTTCCAAACGCCTGCGCTGAGAAGTGCGCCGAGGACGGGAGCAACAATGAAGAGCCAGAGTTGCTGAAGAGGAACACAGTTGCCTTCGATGCATGAGAAGATGGCCGGACCTACTGAACGTGCCGGGTTAACAGATGTGCCGGTGATGGGGATACATGCTATATGGACGAGCACGAGTGTCAGACCGATTGCCAGGCCTGCGAAGGCTCCCGCACCCTTCTTTGAGTCGGTGGTTCCTAAAACCACAAGAACGAAGATGAAGGTGAAGATGAGTTCTGCGAAGAAAGCGGGATAGATGTTTCCGTCGAGGTAAGAGTTTGCACCGGTGGTAGTGGTGCTGTTGAATACTGAGGTTTCTCCGGCGGCATTACCTGTGTGGACAAGCATGTAAATAACAGCGGATGCGATGATTGCGCCTATCACCTGGAATACCATGTAGCCTACGGCTTCTTTACCTTTCATTCTGCCGCTTGCCCAGACACCTACGGTGATAGCAGGATTAATGTGACAGCCTGAAATGTTGCCTATAGTGTAGGCCATGGCCACTACTGCCAGACCGAATGCCATGGCAACTCCAAGGGTTGAAACACCGTAGCCGGTGGTTCCGAGACCGATTCCGGCGAAGACTGCTGAACCGCAGCCCATGAGAGTCAGCACGAACGTGCCGATCATCTCTGCATAATACTTTTTCATAAGTGAATGATTAATAAATAGTTGATGATGTATGAGGTCAGCAAAACCTCATACACCATCATAACAAATAAGGTTCAAAAATTGTTCACGGAGTTTGTCCGTAACCGGATTATTCCAGTTCTATAGGCATTGCCACGATACGCATTTTTGCGTTGCGGATGAAGTTCATGATGTTGTCACGTACTTCCGACGGCTCAAGATCCTCTTCAATGCGCTGAAGGGCGTTGAATACCGACGTTCCGCTCTGATAGATGTGGCGGTAGGCTTTTGCGATATCATCGATCTGCTCATCGGTGAAGTTGTAGCCTGATTTGTTCTTGCGCATCACAGACGCATTGATACCGTAATATGCCACGGGGTTGTGTGCCACGATAATGTATGGGGGCACATTGCCCGCTATGCGGCAACCTCCTTTGACAAACACCCAGTCACCTATCTTTGATGCTTCGTAAAGGATTACATTTGACGAAAGAATCACGCATTTGCCAACTTCGACACCGCCTGCGAAGGTTACACCATTGCCTATGACGGATTCGCCTGCGAGATGGCAGTCATGACCTATGTGCGAGTCTGCCATGATGAATGTGTCGTTGCCGATACGTGTGCCTCCGTTAGGTGTTATGCCACGGTTAATGATGACGTGTTCGCGTATGACCACGTTGTCACCGATGTAGCAATAGGTTTGTTCACCTTTCCAACGGAAGTCCTGGGGGTCGGCTCCTACGATGGCACCCTGATAGATCTTACAGTTCTTGCCTATTCTCGTTCCGTTGATTATGCTGGCGTAGGGCATCACTACGGTGTTGTCGCCTATCTCTACATTAGCATCGATGTAGGCGAAAGGATAAATCTTTACGTTTTTGCCGATAACTGCTGAAGGATCGACAAATGCTTTTTCGCTTATCATGGTTTTATAGATTAAAATGGAGTGCGTTCCGTGCGCGGAACGCACTCCGGTGTTTTGATGTCTTTGATTATGATTCGCTAAATGATCAATCAGCGTCCGCCGCCGAGCGACTGGTAGAGGTTAATGACAGCCTGAGCCTGTGCGAGTTCGCAGTTGATTCTGCCGGTGCGGGCAGAGAGGAGCGAGGTCTGGGCGGTCAGCACCTCAAGATATGTGGCGCTACCGGCTGCGAAGAGGTCACCGGTGTATTCCTGGGCTTTCTTGAGATCCTCCACCTGACTGTCAAGGTAAACTGCTTTCTGGCGGTTGTTCTCATAAAGAGTGAGGGCATTTGACACCTCGCTTGCTGCTGAAAGGACACTCTTTTCAAAATTATTGAGAGCCTGCTTCTGCTGAGCCTTAGCGGCTTCCAGACGCGCGATGTTCTGTCCGCGCATGAAGATTGGTGCCACCAGAGAGCCGGCGAGAGAAGCAATCCAGTCACCCGGATTCTTGATTATCGAGCCGAAAGAGTTGGTGAACCCGTAGTTGGCGGTGATTGTCAGCCCCGGATAGAACGCTGCACGAGCGTAGTTGGTCTGATAATAAGCGGCTGCGAGTGATTCTTCAGCGGCACGCACATCCGGACGTGAGGCAAGCATCGCCATGTCTACCCCCTCGAGAGCCATCACCGGTGGAGCGAATGACTCAAGTGCCGGAATAGCGAAAATCTGTGGCTGACGACGGAGCAGCAGAGCCAGGGAGTTGTTTGTTTCATGGAGTTGTGTGCGTATATCCTGAATTGAGGCAAGGATGCTGTAGTAGTTTGCTTCAGACTGCATCACAGCGGCTTCGTTGGTGCGCGCAATAGCCTTGTAGTCACGCATGGTGGCCACATTTTCTTTCCAGATGGCGGCTGTTTCCTGCATCATGTCAAGAGTGGCCTGAAGCGCAGCGATAGCGTAGTAGCAGTTAGCCACTCCGCCGATGATCTGTGAACGGACGGCCTGCGCATAGTCCTGCGACATGCGATAGGATGCTTCGGCAGCACGTTTATTGTTAAGAGTCTTGCCGAAGATGTCAACCTCCCAACTTGCTGTCAGGGGTATGGTATAGTTCCAGTTGGTTAGTTTTCCGTTTGAGACTGACGAAGCGCCACCCTGGGGTGCGAGTGCAAGTGAAGGGAGATAGGCAAGACGGGCTCCGCGCATGTTGGCACGGGCTATCTCCACATTCAGACGTGCGTTGTCAAGATCAACGTTGGCAGCCAGTGCCTCACGGATAAGATCAGCAAGAAGGGGGTCAGTGAATACCTGTTCCCAACGGACGTTACCGAAAGCGGCGGAGTCGACGGGAGCCTGTGCTGCTTTGGCATACTCCTTGGCAAGAGTGCTCTCCTGCCGGCTTATGTCGAATTTTTTCATGTGGCAGCCGGTGAGGGCAGTTGTCCCCACAAGCGCCACGGCGATGTATGTTGTTTTGATCAGTTTCATGTTCTTATCTTGAAAGTTGTTCCAATTCAGATTCAATTCCGGAGTTGTCGGTGTCCTTCCACTTGATTGGTGATATCTTTTCCTGTATAATCTGGAAGGTGATGAAGAGAGCGGGCACGAAGAGCACCTGGAAGATCATACCGATCAACATACCGCCAATGGCTCCCGTACCGAGCGCCTGGTTACCGTTAGCACCCGCACCGTGGGCGAACATCATGGGCAACAAACCGATGATGAGGGCCAGAGAGGTCATAAGAATGGGTCGCAGACGTGCTGTAGCACCGGATAGCGCGGCGTTGACGATAGACATACCTGTCTTGCGGCGGTCAAGCGCGAACTCAACGATAAGGATGGCATTCTTGGCCAACAGACCGATGAGCATGATGAGCGCAATCTGGAGGTAAACGTTGTTGGTTATACCCTTGAGGTCAGCGAAGATAAACGTACCCATCAAACCGAACGGAATTGAAAGGAGCACTGCCCAGGGAAGGATATAACTTTCATACTGGGCTGAGAGAAGGAGGTATACGAACAGGAAGCACAGACCGAAGATGATGGCTGTTGAACTGCCTGAAGTCTGCGCCTGTTCACGTGTCATACCTGAGTATTCATAACCGTAGCCCTGGGGAAGAGTCTGTGATGCAACACGTTCAATGGCAGCAAGCGCCTCTCCTGAAGAATAGCCGGGAGCGGGATTACCGGTCACTGATATTGACTGGAACATGTTGAAACGGTTAAGGAGGTCAGGACCGTAAACACGGGTAAGGGTCACGTAGTTCTCCAGCGAAGCCATTTCCGAGCCATTGCGAATTTTTATTGCGGAGAGGGTTTCAGGAGATACACGGGATTCCGGATTAGCCTGCATCATGACGCGGTAGATTTTACCGAATCTGTTGAAGTTGGAGACATACATACCACCGTAGTAGCCCTGGAGAGTCTGCAGGATTGTCTGCGGAGAAATACCTGCCGCTTTAGCCTTGGCGGCATCGATATCCACCATATATTGGGGGAAGGTGGGGTTGAACGTGGTGTAAGCCACCTGAATTTCCGGCTGCTGGTTGAGTTGAGCGAGGAATCCCTGGACGATTGCGAAGAATTCATTGATGTCGCCACCCGTACGGTCCTGCATCTTAAGTTCAAAACCATTGGTGATCGAGTAACCGGAAATCATGGGAGGAGCGAATGCTATGACACGTCCGTCCTTGACCATCTGGCTCGCGCGGCCGTAGATCTGTCCGAGAATGGCCTGCGAAGATTCAGAAGCGGATGTACGTTCATCCCATGGCTTGAGTTTCACAAGGAATGTACCGTAGGTGGCACCTTCACCGGCGATGAAACTATAACCGGCGATTTTCATGGAGTAAAGCACTCCCGGAACGGAGCGGATAATCTCGTCGGTCTGGTCAAGCACTTCAAACGTGCGTTCCTGTGATGTGCCCGGAGGCATATCCACCATAACGAAAATCATACCTGTATCTTCATCAGGAACAAGAGCCTGGGGAGTATTGCGCATCAGCACCACCAGAGCGGCGATGGAAAGACCTACCATCACGAATACCGACACTTTGTGACGGTTGAAGAATCCTGTGGCTCCGGAATATTTTCTCAACAGTGCTCCGAAGGTTTTTTCAAACGCCTTGTGGAAGCGGGGAGAGAAGATTCCCACGATGGTTATCACCGCACATACGATGGCCACGATTGCCTTCCAGTCGAAAGTGGTTGAGAACCAGCCCATGATCATGCAGGTGATGGTACCAACCAGAGCAACGGTTGTGATGAGCGGATGCATGTTTACTGCAAAAACGTAACGTTTCTTCATGGTTTCCGCCGCGGTACCCATAGACTGTGCCACACGGTCCTTGAGAGAATCGTTATTGTCATGACCCTTGAGGAATACTGCACAGAGAGCCGGTGAAAGGGTAAGCGCGTTCAGAGCCGACAGACCGATTGCTATTGCCATTGTCAGACCGAACTGACGGTAGAACACACCGGATGTTCCGGTCATGAATGACACAGGAATGAACACGAGCATCATTACCAGGGTGATTGAAAGGATTGCACCTCCAATCTCGCTCATGGCATCGATTGACGCTTTGCGTGCACTCTTGTACCCGGCATCAAGTTTGGCGTGGACAGCCTCGACCACCACAATGGCGTCATCGACCACAATGGCGATTGCAAGCACAAGCGCGGAAAGGGTGATGAGGTTCACGGAGAATCCGATAAGGTTCATGAAGAAGAACGTACCCACCAACGCCACAGGAATTGCTATGGCTGGGATGATGGTCGAGCGGAAGTCCTGAAGGAACACATACACCACGAAGAACACAAGAATGAATGCCTCGATAAGAGTTTTCACAACCTCATGGATTGATGCATCCAGGAAGTCATTATTATTCATGACAATGGCGGTTTTCAAACCGTTGGGAAGATTCTTGTCAGCCTCTTTGACTGTTTTCAAACAGTCATTGATAATCTGGGTGGCGTTAGAACCTGCGGTCTGGAACACGATGGCGGTGGTAGCGGGATAGCCGTTAAGAGTGTTCTTGAATCCGTATGTCACACGGCCGAGTTCTATATCGGCGACATCCTTCAGATAGAGGACTTCACCGTCAGGGGTGGCGCGGACAACTATATCACCGAATTCCTCCGGTGTTGAAAGACGTCCCTTATATTTAATGGTGTATTGGAACGACTGGTTACCCTGTTCACCGAACGCACCCGGAGCAGCCTCGACGTTCTGTTCGGCAAGAGCGGCAGAAATGTCCGTAGGCATCAGGTTATATTGAGCCATCACATTGGGCTTCAGCCATATACGCATGGAGTAGTCCGCACCGAACGACATTACGTCACCCACGCCATTTACACGCTGCAGAAGCGGGATGATGTTGATTTTCATGTAGTTGTCAATGAATGCCATGTCGTACTGACCGTTATCGCAGTACAGACCCACGGACAGAAGCATTGATGACTGACGTTTCTGAGTCAGCACACCCACCTGAGTTACCTCGGCGGGAAGGAGGTTCTGTGCCTTTGCCACACGGTTCTGGACGTCGACCGCCGCCATGTCAGGGTCAAATCCCTGTTTGAAGTATACGGTGATACGTGCCGAACCGGTGTTGGTGGCTGTGGATTCCATGTAGGTCATACCCTCCGCACCGTTGATGGCCTCCTCCAGAGGGGCTATGACGGAGTTAAGCACTGACTGAGCGTTCGCACCGGTGTAAGTCGTAGAAACCGAGATTGTTGGTGGCGCAATGTCAGGGAACTGTGTGACGGGGAGTGAAACAAGTCCGATGATACCCAGCAGTACGATGAAAATTGAGATCACCGTGGATAGCACCGGTCGGTTTATAAAGGTATCTAATTTCATTTTTGCAAGTTGAAATGTTTAAATAGTGCAGAAAAGATTACTGCTGTTGTTGCTGCTGTTGCTTCTGGGCGGGGTCGGTGGGAGTGATGGTTATGCCGTCACGTACGATTGTGCCCACACCTTCCACTGCAATTCTCTGTCCGGGTTCCAGACCTGAGAGGACAATATAGTTCTTGCCATCATCAACGGGCGAGATCTCCACCGGAACTGACGCAACCTTATTGCTGTCGTTGACAACGTAAACGAATTTCTTACCCTGGATTTCGGAAGTCGCCTTCTGTGGTATGCTGATGATGTTATCAAGGTGATTGGGAATAAGCACCTGACCTGTAGAGCCACTGCGAAGCATACCGTTTGAATTCTTGAACAGTGCGCGAACCGTTGATGAGCCGGTGGCATTGTCAATCACACCTGAAACAGTCGCTACCTTACCGGTGATGGGGTAGATTGAACCGTCGGCAAGACGGAGTTGTACGTCAGGCATAGCCTGAATGCGTGCCTCAAGAGTAGCCTCACCATTGGAAGTCATGTTCAGAAGATCCTTTTCTGTCAGTGAGAAGTAGGCATAGACATCACCTGTGTCGCTGACTGTTGTAAGAGGCTGTGCCATTGAGGGTGAAGCAAGCGAACCTTCACGGTTGGGGATTTTTCCCACAACGCCGTCACTGGGAGCGGTAACAACGGTGTAAGCGAGGTTTTTCTGCGCGGTCACCAGTCCGGCCTGCGCCTGAGCGAGTTGAGCCTTTGCCTGAGCCAGTGAATTCTGAGCCAGTTGATTCTCATATTCGCTGATAATGTTTTTATCAAAAAGATCCTGCTTTGTCTTTGCGGTGAGCGATGCTGTGTTGACACCTGTCTGAGCCAGAGCCACTGCAGCCTTCGCCTGATCAACAGCAGCCTGGAACTGAACCTGGTCAAGCGTGAACAGGGTCTGGCCTTTTCTTACGTGCTGACCTTCGTCCACGTGTACTTTTGTGATGAATCCGGAAACCTGCGGACGGATATCGATATCTGTTTTACCTTTTATTGTGGCAGGGTAAGCCGAAATAAGGTCGGAACTGCCCTGCTCCACTGTGATGACGGCAATCTGAGGTGCCGTCTGCTGCATTTGCTGACCGTTGCCGTTTGAGCCGCCGCAAGCAGCGAATAGTGCCGCTGAGGCCGAGGCAACCAAAATTGCTACAGATTGGAAAGTTGCTTTCATATTTTTATGTCTGTTTACTGATTGTCGTGATAAATTAATTTTTAACGTGAGCGTATTTTTAGATATTTGGTGCAAAGTTACAAACAATTTTACAAAATCAGAGAGGTAAAGATTGGAGATTTCTGCTAAAGTACTCTCCTTTTTGTCGTATTTATAGAATTTTAATATAATTAGATGTGTGGATGTGGAATCTTATTTCGCAAAAAAGCAGTAAATTTGCTAACCATAACAAACCGATTTTTTAACAAATTTTTCAAATTCGGCTCTAAACTATTTTTACCCTCGGTGGTCATAATAATATGGCAACAACTTTACTGGTCATAGGAGTTCTCATGTTGTCAGCGGCTTTAGTCCTTACATTCATGCCGCTGACATCGTCAATGATTTTCGCTCTCTTCGGAGTGTGGGCAATGAACCGCAGCGGCTATCTGCACGTCAGTTCATCGCAACTGATGTTCTGGCTGACATTCACCATCATCCTGCTGGTAATTAGCCGTATACGTGGCGACAAGGCTATTCTTACCGCAAATATGCGACGCTTTATGGCTATCGGTGGTATTGCCGGAACAGTTGTAGCCGTGGCGGTAGGTGCAACGGTTAATACGGTTGCACTCGGTCCGTTGGCGGGCTCTGCTGCCGGGGCTCTGTTTTTCTTCCGCAGCCGGCGTGTAGCCATTGACCGCGGTACCTTCCAGGCTGTGGCCCCCGCCTTGCTCCCCATGGTAGTGACTTACACCCTCATGGGTATAACATTAATTGGAATATTACAATGAAAAAGATATTGCTGATCATAGCCGTGACTTTGACGTCACTATCTGTCTGCGCCGCCCCCGTGCGACGTGGCGAAAACAAGATAACGATAGAGCGCCCCGACATGGAACAGATAAAGCGGGAAGTCAATGACCCACGTTCGCAATATTACTACCCGCGTCTGATGGAGATGTATCAGAGGAACGACACCGTCATGACGCTCCCGCAGTTCCGCTATCTGTATCTCGGCACGGTTTTCCAGGAAGATTACAACCCATACCGCCATACTGAAACTGACGCCAAACTACAGGATCTTTATCAGCAGCACAGCCACACCCGCGCCCAACTTGACACCATCATCACCCATGCCGAGACGGCTTTGGCCGATGACCCCTTCGACCTTAACCAGATGAGTTATCTGATTTATGCACTGGATAAGCGCGGAAAGGTAAACAAAGCCGCCATATGGCAATACCGTCTGAACCACCTGCTGGAGGCTATAGTCAGCACCGGCACAGGGGTGGACACAGATAACGCATGGTTCGTCATCAATCCGCGCCACGAGTATAACATCATCAACTTCCTGGGTAATGTGGCAACCGGCCAGCAGTATGTGGAACCCTATTTTGACTATATCTCGATTTCGTCGCAGAACGCCAAATCGCCTGAAGGATACTTCTTCAACATCAAGAACCTGCTTGAGGAATACTATCGCAAGTTCCCGGAACAGCAGTAAGCCCGTTTCCCATTTCATTCACTGACATTTTCCAACCGAGGTTTCAAAAAAACTTCGGTTTTTTATTGCCCGAAACGATTTTTTCCGTATAATTAACGGTCGTTAAATCCAAAGACCCTCAACTGTCCACACCTCTATATATCAGCACAATATCGGATAGCCGGAAATGTTAATTGTCTGATATCCAAAGGCTGACCCTGTGATAATTTTTTGTCGGAAAGGGATAATCCGGTTGTAACTTTGCAGTGTCAATTGACAGCAACTGTAATCAAAACTCTTAATCAATTATGGAAAACGAAGAACTCACTTTAAACGAGTCCACACAGCCAATCCCTGAATCGCAACCCTCGGACTTCCCCACTCCCACCTCTCTTGATCTGGCGGCTCTGGAGAGCATGCTTGCAGAAGCGGAACAACGCGGTTATGACCGCGCCCGTTCTGAAATAGCCACTGCAGCCATGGATTCACCCGTTTTAGGGGAGCAACCCGAACCTAAACCTGAAGAGGTTGTAACGGAGCCGTTTCTGGCAAACCGACGTCGCTCCGTATGGGATTAACCGCAAGTAACTCTATTTTTCAAACATTTCAAATCTCTTAATCACTATGCTTAACAACAAACCACTCACCACCACAGACACCCGCGAACTCTCTCCGGAACTTCTCCGCAATGAAATTGATCAGCGTGTGGTCAAAATCAGACCTATGTCAACGCCCATTGATCAGATCACACGTCTGGCTCAGTCACGTCCGGTCAACAACATGCAGGTCGAATACTATACAGTCGACACAAAACCTACTTCGGCAGCAGTCAAAAGCGCTTCAATCTCTGCCGAACCGGTGAATGGGTTCTATGTGGCCGACCTCACGCTCAACAAAACCGGCGTTTTCCAGCCCACCGACACCGCCATTTTCCCGGCAGTCACCATTCAGAACGGCGGACGGAAAGTAAACCTCATTGTGTATGTGCTCAGCGTTGACATGGACACCATTAAGGTAATCGCCATCAACAACTCAGTGGACGGAATCGGCACTTTCCCCCAGGCCTCGGAACTCAGCAAGAAGAGCATCATACGCATGGGACGCGCAGCCACTGAACTTGACGTGCAGACTCCTCAGTTCGAGGCTCTCCCCCAGAAAGAGAGTAACCTCTGCCAGATTTTCAAGACTCAGATTGAACAGAGCACAATCCAGCGCATGGCCGACAAGGAGGTGAACTGGACATTCAACGACCAGGAAGAGGTGGCAATCACTGACATGCGCCTGTCAATGGAGAAATCTTTCCTCTTCGGTCACCGCACACGATTCATGGCTCCTGACAAGAATGAGGAAATCATGCTCACCGGCGGCATCTGGTGGCAGGCCGGACGAGAAATACAGATTGGCGCTGACACCTTCCAGGAAGCGGAAATGATCGACCTCTGTCGCACCGCTTTCACCGAAAGTTGCGGTTCATCCAAGAAAATCCTTATTGCCGGCAGCGGTTTGATACGCATGATCCACAATCTGGAATTCACTAAAGTGGTCACCGCCACTCAGGTTGTAACCCGTTGGGGTATCGACTTCACGGAGTATGTCACAAAGTTCGGAACCCTCTACATAATCATGAGCGAACTGTTTGATCAGTGCGGACACAGCAACGACGGCATGGTCATCGACCCTGAATTCATCACCAAATATGTCCACACTCCCCTCCACATCGACCGCCTTGACCTCCGAACCTCAGGCGTCCGAAACACCGAGGCTGTTGTTGTCACAGAGGCATCATGCATCGTGCTGCGTCATCCCGGTGCCCATCTCCGAATAGTATGTAAATAATTCTTTCCAATTGGGGCGGTGTGTCATAATAAGTCAGAAGCAAGGCGCAGCGGATGAGGTTGAAGGGATGCATACCGTAAAGCCGGATTCCAGACGCAACCACACTGATGGATTATTATGACACACCGTTTTCTTATAATTTACCATGAACAATTACACTTTAAAACAACTGCTCGAAGAGTTCAGACGACGTCGCTTCCTGGAACCGTTGCGCGATGACTGTGTGGTTGAGCGCATGGACGGTCCGGATATAGACACCCAACTCAAGGAGGATATACTCCAGTGGTATGCGCGCCTCATTGACACCGCCCCTCCGGATTGGCTTCACACGGAGGATGTCTCGGCTGACACCATAATGGAAATAATCCCCGGCACCGGTGCAGTTACCCTCAGTCTGCCCGAGGATGTAAGGCGCGTCATAAGTATTACCATTGAAGGCAATCCATTGCCGGTAGCACTGATAACCGATCCTGAGAGCCCGCTGATGAAACTTCAGACAAACCCGTTCACCAGGGCCGGGCGCATGAATCCCGTGGCATTCCTGAATTCGCCACGTTTCATAACCCTCTTCGCGCATGACCGTTCCGGCACTCCCCCCGTGCTTACTTCGCTTACTGCCGTGCGTCTTGAGCCTGACATATTCAAGTTTGACAACCGCGCATGGGAAACCGTGCCTCAGATAAAAATTTAAATTATGTTCAACACTGCTTACAAAACCTGGCTTGACTGCCAACAGATGAGATCCCGCAGAGAACGATTCAAAAAGTACACCTACGGCCGGCAATGGGACGACATAGTGTATGACCCCGTCTCATGCCGGAACCGACCGGAACATGAAATAGTTGAGAACACCGGTCGAAGCCCTATTACCAACAACGTCATTCGCCAGTTGGTGAAAACCATCGTTGGTAAATTCCGCAATGACTCCGTTTCGCCTGAAGATGAGAGGCTGCTTGAGGTCTACCGGCGGAATCTCCTGCCGGAACTGGACTCCAGGCTGCTTGAAGAGTTTCTCATTTCCGGTGTGGCCGTGCAGCGTATAACCCGTGAATGTCGCCGGCCGGGGATTATGGAAACTTTCGTCGACAATGTCAATCCTGCCGATTTCTTCATCAATGCGATCCGTGACCCCCGCGGTTGGGACGTGGAAATTATCGGTGAACTCCGCGACATGTCAATCGGCGAACTGCTGATGCGTTACGGCAAAGGTGACCGTGACTCCATCGACCGGCTGAGACACATCTATTCCGACCCGTCAAATTCCTCACTCAACGGCTCGATTCTCGGAAACCCCTCAGGCCACCGTTTCTTTGAATCGCCCACCGGACGATGCAGGGTAATAGAGGTATGGAGTCTGGAAATGGATGAGCGGATCAGGTGTCACGACACTCATCTGCACCGCTGTTTCGAACTCCCGGCATCACAATCGGAACGTGTCGATGCCGAGAATAAAAAACGTCTGACTAATGGTAAATCACCAATCCGCACAAGAATGGCTAATAAACCCACGTGGATTTGCAGAGTTTATGCTCCGGACGGAACGCTTATCAATGAACACCCCTCCTTCGCTCCTCACGGCGAGCACCCTTATGTGGTAAAACTCTATCCCCTCACTGACGGTGAAATACATCCGTTTGTGGAGGATGTCATTGACCAGCAGCGACACATCAACCGACTGATAACCATGATTGACCACATAATGGGTGTGTCGGCAAAAGGAGTCCTGCTCTTTCCCACCGAGGCAAAAATCGATCAACTCTCATGGGGAGACATCAGTCATCAGTGGAGCACCTGCGGAGGCATAATCCCATATCGTTCCCTGGGTTCCTCCAAACAACCTACTCAGATAACTTCAGGCGGACTTGACGCAGGAGCATCAAAACTCGTGGAACTGCAGATGAAACTGATTCAGGAGGTATCCGGTGTAAACGATGCAATCAGCGGGAAAAACATCGCCTCCGGTGTAGGAGCGGACAGATATCAGCAACAGGTTCAGAACGCCACCGTAGCACTGCTCGACCTCATGGAAACATTCAAGTCTCTCCTCAATCTGCGTGACCGGAAAATTCTGTTGGCTTAGATCCGGCTCCATCTCTCGGCGATATGCTTCCTCAGCATTAACAAATATTGGGGAATCGGGTCTTAGATTTTCATTAACACTTTTAACACAACAGATTAACATATTTAAGCCGGCGTATGCAAAAAACATGCATAGGTGACATAGTATCTTTGCAACGCAAATGGTAATTTAACTATGATAACACACAATGAAAAGATCAGAAACAATCAAACGAGACACCGCCTTTATGAAAACATGCATGAGAACCGCGCTGGAACTTTCCTCCGGCCGGTTCACCCCTTCGGCTGAGGTGATTGTCAGCGCAAGCATCAGGAAACCCGCCCCTTCCTACTTCGTCACAATGGACAACGCAATGAGAAAATTAAGGGAAATCATAAACCGGGGTGTCTCATCGTCCGAACGGATCACCGCGCGCAAACGGATGTGGTTTGAGATTCTCGGTAAAGTCAGGGAACGCAACGGAATATCGCCCGACGGCATTATCAGTACAAGGATTCTGACTCAAGTTCTCTACCGCTCGCGCCCTTCCTCCTTCTTCATCTCAAAGGACTATGCACTCCGCCTTTACTATTCAATCAATTCATCACACAGAAAACGTCATGCAAATTTCCTTATCCATTGAATCCATCCTCAAAAAACTCTATGCGTTATCCGCATTACGAAGCCACCTCACCGCCACCCCTTCCGCAGTGGCTCCTTATCTTACAGAGGACAACCGTGCCGGGCTTATACCCGTCCTCCAGGATGCGCTGAGCCATCTGGCCGTTGACATTTTCCCTCACATGGAAGTCAAAACACCCCCCAATTCCATTGACGACCTTGTTGAAGTGGAGGTCAATGTGGTAAAACTACCTTCCGGCACAGACAGCATAATGGAATCAGCCATAGTTGAACGCATGTTGCAGATTCTCTACGCTCCCCTTTCCGAGAAAACCTCTGAAAATTTCGCATCCATGGCAACCGCCACAACCACACGACTGCTGATGGTGATCCGCGAATCCGGGGTCTCAGCATCCTCATCAATCCCATGGAACGGCTACTGAGGTTCATGTCAAAGACCATATCATGTCGCTGACGCGTGTTGATGCCTCGTCTGTACGAAAATTTGTGAATCTTGCATTATGGATTTTATTCATTTTTTCGTAACTTTGTGGGTGATTCTGTCTTAACTATGGCAGAGTCACCTAACTTTTTCAAATTTATGATGAAAAATATCAGAAATTTCTGCATAATAGCCCACATTGACCACGGCAAATCAACCCTTGCCGACCGTCTGCTGGAGTACACTGACACCATCGCTCAAAAGGATATGGAGGCTCAGGTGCTTGACGACATGGATCTGGAACGCGAACGTGGCATCACCATCAAAAGCCATGCCATTCAGATGGAAACAACGGTTGACGGTGAGAAATATATCCTGAACCTCATCGACACCCCGGGACACGTTGATTTCAGTTACGAGGTGTCTCGTTCCATTGCCGCATGCGAGGGTGCACTGCTCATTGTTGACGCATCCCAGGGAATCCAGGCTCAGACCATCTCCAACCTCTACATGGCAATCGACAACGATCTTGAGATTATTCCGGTAATAAATAAGGTTGACCTTGACAGCGCAAAACCCGATGAGGTGGAGGATCAGATTGTTGACCTGCTCGGTTGTGACCGGGCCGATATTATTCGTGCCAGTGGTAAAACCGGCGTAGGTATACCTGAAATTATCAAAGCCATCGTTGACCGGATACCGGCCCCGAAAGGTGATCCTGAAGCACCCCTCCAGGCACTCATTTTCGATTCTGTGTTCAACCCATTCCGTGGTATCATCGCCTACTTCAAGATTGTTAACGGAACCATCCGCAAGAACGATTTCGTCAAATTCGTCGCTACCGGAAAGGAGTACCATGCCGATGAAATAGGAGTTCTGAAACTGGAAATGTCGCCACGCGAGGAACTCTCGGCCGGTAATGTAGGATACATCATATCCGGAATAAAAACCAGCAAGGAGGTGAAAGTAGGCGACACAATCACTCACGTCGAGAACCCGTGCAAGGAGGCCATCGACGGCTTTGAGGAAGTAAAACCGATGGTCTTCGCAGGTGTATACCCCATTGAGACGGAAGACTTCGAGAATCTGCGCGCGTCTCTTGAGAAACTCCAACTCAACGACGCATCGCTGACATTCACCCCTGAATCATCTGCCGCTCTCGGATTCGGTTTCCGCTGCGGTTTCCTCGGGCTGCTCCACATGGAAATCATTCAGGAACGACTGAGCCGTGAGTTCGACATGGAGGTGATAACCACCGTTCCGAACGTTTCATACCGCGTATTTGACAAAAAAGGGAACATGACCGAGGTTCATAACCCTTCAGGACTGCCTGACATAACTCTTATCGACCACATCGAGGAACCGTATATTCGTGCATCGGTCATAACTGCTGCGGAATTCATCGGGCCAATAATGACTCTCTGTCTCAGCAAGCGCGGCGAACTGGTCAAGCAGGAATACATTTCAGGCAATCGCATGGAAATGATCTTTGACATGCCGTTGGGCGAAATAGTCATCGACTTCTACGACAAACTGAAATCCATCTCCAAAGGTTACGCCTCATTTGACTACCATCTCCACGACTTCCGTGAAAGCAAACTGATCAAACTTGACATACTGCTGAACGGAGAGAGCGTCGACGCACTATCAACTCTCACTCACGTGGACAACGCAGTCAATTTCGGCAGAAGAATGTGCGAGAAACTGAAAGAACTGATTCCCCGCCAGCAGTTCGACATTGCCATTCAGGCTGCCATAGGAGCCAAAATCATCGCACGTGAAACCATTAAGGCAGTGCGCAAGGATGTAACCGCAAAATGCTACGGCGGCGACATATCCCGTAAAAGGAAACTCCTTGAAAAGCAGAAGAAAGGTAAAAAACGAATGAAACAGATAGGCTCGGTGGAGGTTCCCCAGAAAGCATTCCTCGCCGTGCTCAAACTTGATTGACATCAGGTATCACCACTATTCTTATTCTGTCGCCTGACCATCTGTTTTTTTATAGCATGAACATCAAGGAATTAACAACCGTAATCGTCAACAGACTCACCAAATGGTGGGACTACTGCTCGGCTGGCGTATGGTCTGACACTCGCAAGGGATGGAAAGTTTCCGTTATCAAAACATTGAACCTCTCTGTCCGCTCATTCC
The DNA here is from genome assembly GCA_947175645.1 of uncultured Porphyromonadaceae bacterium. Lineage (GTDB taxonomy): Bacteria > Bacteroidota > Bacteroidia > Bacteroidales > Muribaculaceae > CAJUPY01. Next base: position 111,236 of record CAMWNP010000003.1, on the reverse strand, counting down.
TTAGCAAGGATGTTCAGACTGCCGCATGTGGCATGGCTTTCCGCACACTGCTGGCCACCATCCCCGCCCTGGCGCTGATTTTTGCCATTGGAAAGGGTTTCGGATTTGTGTCGGTTATCCAGAAAGCGTTGCTGGATGCTTTCCCCGCACAGCGAACCGCCATTCAGGAAAGTTTCGTGTTCGTGGACTCTTACCTGAATCAATCGTCGGAAGGAGTGTTCGTGGGAGTGGGGATTCTTGTTCTGTTGTGGACTCTCGTATCTCTGGTGGCAAGTGTGGAGGGTGCTTTCAACAAAATCTGGGGAGTCCGCCACGGACGTACACTGTGGCGTCAGATCACTGACTACACCGCAATGTTTCTCATTCTCCCGGTGCTGCTCATCTCATCCACCGGAATCAGCGTCATGATGTCATCCACACTCCAGCAGTTCTTCCCTTATGACTTCGTAACTCCACTTACAGGATTTCTGCTTGATGCATCGGCCGTTGTTCTGACATGGCTTATGTTTACCGCTGCCTACATGCTGGTCCCCAACACGAAGGTGAAATTCCCGAACGCACTGATAGCAGGTATTCTGGCCGGTACAGCCTATGAAATACTGCAATGGCTCTTTGTAAGCGGACAGATGTACGTTTCCAAATACAATGCCATTTACGGCTCGGTGGCATTCCTGCCGCTGCTCATGATATGGCTCCAACTTGTCTGGATGATCACTCTGGCCGGAGCAGTAATATGCTTCTCTTCACAGAATATATTCAGATACTCCTTCGCCAGCCAGATTTCAGGAATCTCACCCGATTACAGGAAGAAAGTGATGTTGGCTGTAACTGCGGTTATCGTACAGGACTATGCAGCGAAACGAACCCCACGAAACGACAACGACATTGCAATGGATTTCGGATTCCCCATTGCTCTGGTAACTGAAATTACAGAAAAACTGATGCAGGCCGGACTAATTTATAAAGCCATCATAAACACGAATAATGGCAAAACAGGCTATGTTCCGGCCATAGATGCCGACAACATTTCAGTGGGATTCGTGATAAAAAGTCTGGAGGACCTCGGAAACTCTGATTTCCTCCCGGGATTTAACCATGAGTTCGCTGACATTATTAATGTAGTGGATAATTTCACTGACAAAACATACTCCGATATTGACAGCCTTTTATTGACAAACTTAACCATAAACAAAAAATGAAGAAACAGATAGCAACCACAAATGCTCCGGGTGCCATCGGCCCCTACAGCCAGGCCATCGATGCAGGTCCATTCGTATTTATCTCCGGACAGATTCCCGTAAACCCCGCAACAGGTGAGATTCCTGAAGGAATCGCACCACAGACCAATCAGTCCATCTTGAACATAAAGGCGATTCTCGCTGAAGCCGGTCTGACAATCGACAACGTTGTGAAAACCACCGTGTTCCTGCGCGACATGAATGACTTCGCTGACATGAATGCCGTTTATGCCGAGCACTTCACCGCTCCCTTCCCTGCCCGTTCAGCCGTGGCTGTACGCGAACTTCCCAAGCAGGTGCTCGTGGAAATTGAAGTTATCGCAACCCGATAATAGTTTCCTTCAGGAGAGGCTATGTCAAAAACATCCATTTTGACATAGCCTCTCTTAAGGTTTGTCAGAACATGCCTGATCAACATCTTATATTACACGCCTTTATTGACCATGACTGATTATGAGCAGCATCCCTGGGAACCATACATACCCCAAAATGCCCGGATTCTGATAATGGGGACGTTCCCACCCGGCCCCCATCGCTGGAGCATGGATTTCTACTACCCCAACCGCACAAACGACTTCTGGTACATGATGGGGCTGATCTTTTTCGGTAACCGTGAAGCATTGCTGACTCCCGGCACCAAAAACTTTGATCTTGCGAAAATCAAGGCTCTTCTGAATGATAAAGGAATAGCGATGAACGACACCGTGAAGGTGGCACGACGTCTCAAGAACAATGCTTCCGACAAGTTTCTGGAAGTCATAGAGCCGGTCGATCTCCACGCCCTGCTTAAACGTATGCCGCTTTGCCACACGGTGATAACAACAGGTGACAAAGCCACCGTGATAGCCGCCGAACAATTAGGAGTGCAACCTCCGGCCATGGGACATTCAGTCACTTCTGTCGGGGACATTACCCTATGGCGATGCCCGTCAACCTCACGCGCTTATCCTCTTCCTCTGGCTAAGAAAGCCGAGTTTTATTCAGTGGCGATGACAGGAACCGTTCTGAATTCTCAGCAATCAAGCAGGGATTAGCAAACGGTTCCAGACGGCTGATAATCTCCGCTGCAGTCATATCTGCCTCATCCGTTTCGGCGAGAATAAAATCCCGTGGAGTCTCTGACAGTGATTCCACATTGAACTTCTCACCGTATGAGAGAAAAATACCGCGCGATGTCAATAGTTTTACTTCACCGGGCTTGCCGCGGAAACCATGTATAGCCCAGTGCTGCCGCGGATTGATAAGTTTATGCTGATGCAGAATCAGGTCTGTGGCACGCACACAATGAATAACAAGGGGCAGACCGAGACTCTCGCTCAACTCCACATGCACTCGGAACAGTTTACACTGAACCTCAACGGATGCACCACGTAACCTGTCTATTCCGGTTTCTCCAACCGCAACAATGCGTGGCGTTGTAACTATCAGTTCTTTGAGAAACCCCATGACCGCACTCCCGATTCCGGCAGTAAGCCACGGATGCAGCCCTACGGACAGCAGTCCTGATCCCTCGGGCACACTCTCACCGGGTGAAAAGGATGTCACGGCATCATCCGGAGCGGTCAGGCCATGGTGGTGAATGTCAAATATTACGCTCTTCATGGAACAGGATCATAACCTGACCCTCCCCACGGGTGACAGCGGCATATCCGTTTAACCGCCAGCCACGAACCTTTCAGAGGTCCATGACGAGTGATAGCCTCTATCGCATATTGGCTGCAGGTGGGTGTGTAGCGGCAGGCAGGCGGAAAAAGAGGTGATATGCAGAACCTGTAGAAACGGATGGGCAGGATCAGCAGGAAGGAGAATATTTTTCTGATATTTTCTGTAAGCATCTGCGGACGGCTCTTTCTACGTTTGCGTATGGAAGGTTGGTATCGGCAACATAAATGAACGCCATGTCAAGCGGCAATCTCAATCCACCGGTCAGTTCGGCATGATTCAGACGGTAAGCCTCACGGATACGGCGACGCATGAGAACACGGTCAACAGCATGACGCAGTTTGCGTTTCGGCACTGAAATCAGGAACTTAGGAGTCTCCGGGTCAGCCTTTCTTGAACCGTTGCACCTCCAAACCACCCTTATCGGGTAACAGAGGGCTGCATGAGAGTCTTCCGACCGCCGGAACAGTGAATCTATTGCTATCTCAGAGCATAACTTCTGCGACTTCCTGAGCCCGAACTGCTTCATTTGTGCTCAGATAGATACAGATCAAGCGCTGCCGTCATCGAAGGGGTCTTGGGTGTAGGAGCAGAGAAGTCCACGGTCAGACCGGCATCTCGAACAGCCTGACAGGTGTAGTTACCGAAACATCCTATCTTGACGTCACGATCAGCAATGTCAGGGAAATTCTTAAGCAGTGACTCTATTCCCGCGGGAGAGAAAAAGAGCATCATGTCAAAGTCTCTCGGTTCACCCTCTTCGAAATCGTTGCTGACCGTACGGTACATCACAGCCTTGGTGTAGTTGATATTCAGTTTATCCAACGGATTAGGCTCATCACGATGAATGTCACTGACAGCAAACAGGAATTTTTCCTTGCCGTGTTTTGCCAGATACTGCTGGAGAGTGGGATCGTCAAGTTTGCCGGTAACGCCATGGAAAATCTTACGCTTGCGGTAAACGATATATTTCTGGAGATAGAGCGCAATCTGTTCTGTGGTGCAGAAATACTTCATCGTATCAGGGATTGAAATACGCAGTTCCTCACATATCTTGAAAAATGAATCAATGGCTGCCTTAGCCGTAAAAATTATTGCGGTATATTCAGGAATTGACACTTTCTGCTGACGGAAATCCTTTGATGAGAGACCCTCAACTTTGATGAAGGGACGGAAAACTATTTCTACATTATGACGTTTGGCTATGTCGTAGTATGGTGATTTGTCGTTTGCAGGCTTGGGTTGAGAAACCAGTATTTTTTTGATACTCACGCTCTTAGATATTAATTTCAGATAAGAAAAACATGCAGATGGCGCGCGCCATCAGATATACAATAACTATAGGGATGATTTCCAGACTGCAAAGGTACAAAATAAAATAAAGCAAATCAGCAAAGTTGTCATAAAAAATTTTAAATCCCTTGATGACAAATGATATTTCAGCCCCTATGAACGTGCAAAGTGCCAGAATAATCATAGGAAATGCTATCGTTGGATAGAAAATAACTATCAATGCCGGGAAAATTGTCAGCACACCCAGAAAAGCGGAGGTGGTGTTGAATCCTCGTGTCCAGATAGCCGCCGAATTGGAATCAGTGAACACGTTTCCTATAACCATAATAGCCAGAAGTTTGAAAATGAAGAAGCCCGCGGTCAGCGCAAACAGACTTATCAGACATATATTGATGGTGTGGAACGATGTGACCGAGACATCTCCCACAAACCAGGAATACAACAGCAGTGCCTGACCAACACATAGCAGGAATATGAGCAGAATGAAAGTCTGGGTTTCATTGGCCGTATGCTCGTCAAAGGCGTTCTGCCGCTGACGCAGACCCCACAGGTCCTGACCAAGGTTGCGGAAAAGTCGGCGGGCATGTCCGGCATTGAACATCACAAGAGCCGCCAGCAGAAGCAGTATGGCTATCAGCGGCGAGTCGCCCGCAGGTGAGAGATTACGTTCCACCGGTAATTCGCCACAGGTGTAATCTGTGGCTACGGCAGTAAAAGCCTTCTGCTCCACCTCTGTCATGGGCACATCGGTGGGGCGGCACAGTTGAACCCCGGTGTCTGTCAGGTAACTCTTCAATGAATGACTGTTCTTCCCGGATTAATTATATCAGTTAACTCGTTGGCCTGATTATGAAATAGTTGCGACAGGCGTCAGAACACAATCAGGTCGCCGCTTCCGCTGCTGTTATGGTTGGTGTTCCGGGCATTGTCAACAGCCACCTTCTGTGCGGCTGACTCTGCATTTGACTTACGTATCTGCTCGGCTATTTTCGGATCACGGTTATATGCCGGTGAGTTTTCAAGAGCAATAAGCACCCGGTCATCATCCATCTGTTCAGGAGTGAGAACAATGTAACGCATACGGTCAGCGGCACGCTGGCGCTCGGCGATCTTGTCCTTACCGTATTCCTTTACCAGACGCTCGTTGTCAGGTTCGGCTGCGGCAGTGGCTGTTTCATCCGCTGTCTGACCCTGTTTATCAGGTGTATAGACAAAGTTACCGCCGGCGTTGTTAACCTTCACTGTGGTTCCGAACCCTGATGCAAGCACGGAAATCTTAACCTTGTTGCCCAAGGTTTCATCAAAGGCTATACCCCAGATCACATCAACTCCCGGATAGATATTGCTGGTGAACGCAGTCAGTTCATTAGCCTCATCCATCTTGAACTCCTGTTCGGCATTTGGATCGATATAGATATTGAAAAGCAGGTGCTTGGAAGTCTTTATGTCGCTATCCTTGAGAAGCGGTGAATTCAGGGCATCCTTAATGGCGTTGGTCACACGGTTCTCTCCTTCGGCATAACCAGTTGAAATGATTGCCAGACCTCCGTTGCGCAAAGTTGTGTCTACATCATTGAAGTCAAGGTTGATGTGACCGTTTATCGAAATCAGTTCCGATATGGAGCGGGCCGCCGTGGTCAAAGTGTCGTCAGCCTTAGCGAAGGCGTTGATGAAGTTGAGGTCACGGTATATTTCAGTCAGGCGCTCATTGTTGATAACAAGCAGCGCATCAACGAACTTGGCCATTTCATCAGCACCCTTGAACGCTTTGCGTATCTTGCTCTCACCTTCAAACAGGAAGGGAATGGTCACGATTCCTATGGTGAGAAGTCCACGGTCACGTGCTATGCGGGCCACTACCGGCGCGGCTCCGGTTCCGGTACCGCCACCCATGCCGGCCGTGATGAATACCATCTTTGTCTCATCATCGAAAAGACGGTTGATTTCATCGGCACTCTCCTCGGCGGCATCACGGGCCAGTTCCGGTTTATTACCCGCTCCACGACCGAAAGTGGTATTGGGCCCGATAAGCACACGGGTAGGCACTGCGGAATGATTCAACGCCTGCTTGTCAGTGTTACATACAACGAAAGAAACACCGCTGACACCCTGCTTGTACATGTGGTTGATGGCGTTATTGCCGCCACCGCCCACACCAATGACTTTTATGATGGATTCAGAATCCTTATTATCTACGAAAGGAGTTTGGTCAATCTCGAACATAAGTAAAATTGATTTAGAGAGGGTTAATCATTATCATCCTGATCCGAGTCGTTCGACTCCTCGCTGAGGATTCTCATTAGTTTGTCACCGAAAAATGAAAGGAGGTTTTTCGTTCCCTTCTGGTCAACGGTTTTTTTCTTATCTTTTTTCTTGGCCGGACGTTCATCCTCATCCTCAAGGTCTGAAAGATCTCCATCCATGTCGCTTCCAATCCTGGAAATGGTTTCATCCTCGCCTTCAGTCCGGCCCCCCCCCCGAGTGTTGTCGGCCTCTGTCTGCGGTGCCTTTTCAGGATAAACCACACATGGATTCTCCTTTGACACTCGCGCGGCCACCGCCAGGACGGCTATGATGTCCACCGCGGCTGACGGATCGATACGGTGGTCCGCTATACGGATGGTGTTCGACGGCATACCCTGACGCACGGACAGTCCGCTCTGGCTACGCAACATTGCATTAAATCCGCGCAGACGGGTTCCTCCTCCCACTACAACTATTCCACCCTTCAGGTCAGAAAGTTTCATTCCGGCATAAATAGGCTGTTCCATGATGTTGGTGATAATCTCACCTGCACGGGCCCTGATATAGTTGTTGATTTCCGTGGTGTCCATACCGTCGGAGCCCATCGGCTGGGCACTATCGTCAGGGCTTATGTTGCCAACGGTTTTCTTGATTTCCTCCGCACGGCTCTCCACCCCTGAGATGTTGGTGAGGTCGCGAGTGATGGTCCTCGAACCTATTGGAATGGCTGCCAGATAAATCAGTCCGTTGTTGCGGTAGATTGAAACCGTGGTAGTCTCCGCCCCGAAATCCACCAGCATGCATCCGCGACTCTTCTCCTCGTCAGTCAGCACTATGCCGCCTATGGCAATCTGGCGCACGATAGGTGACTGTATTTCTATATCCAGACGCTCCGTAATGGCTCGTTTGATATTGAGGGTGTTTGTAGCACGTCCGGTGACGAGGCAGATGTCAGCCTGTATGGAGTGGGCATAAATCTCGCGTGGATTTTTCTGAGGGATATTGTCAACCACGAAGTCACGAGGAATAACGGCCAGCACCTCACGCTCGGCGTTGTCGGCGCCAAGAGCAAGTGCCTGCTCCTTCAACTGCCGTATCACCAGATCGGTGATTTCCGTTTCTTCCGGGAACTTCTTTTCAACGGATATGGTTGTGGAGCGCAGTGAACGTCCGCCTATAGAAACGAACACGCGCTTTATCTTGCCCGGGGACACAGCGGCATAGTTTTCAAGTTTGAGTTTAATGCTCTGGATTCGTTTGCTCACTTCCTCCACCTTTCTTACAACGCCGTAGCGAACGGCGTCAATGAGCGGTTCTTCCTCAATGGCGAGAACCGTAAGGGCGCCGTTGGGATCGACACTTGCCACAGCCCCTTTGATTCTGGAACTGCCTATTTCAAACGCTACTATGAGATTACGGTCGGGCATATATCTTATTTTTCTTGTTATCAGTACTTCCGTACCTTGTATATTTTTGTGTTTTGTGTTAGAGTCATTTGTTTTCCGGGATCAAGGAGTCGGTTCAATCTGGATTGTGTCCATGTAGTTGAAGTCAACCTGACCGTGGTCATCATCAGCATCCTGGAACTGAGAATGGTAGACAGGCGGACCATAGCGGCGATGAGCCACTATCTGGTTGTCAAATTTAACAGAGATAGTGTCATAGTAATCCCAGCCGCGTTTACGCATTATCTTGTTGTAGGCAATCATTATGCGTTGTACCTTATCTTTGATCAGAGTGGTGTCGCCGAAATTTATCCTGGCATTAGTCACCATCGGATAGATGATTATGTCGCCGTCAGGTTCAACTCCTACGGCCGACACCAACGAGTTGAATCGGCTGTCCGAATGGAGATAGTCCACAAACGGGATAATATAAGTAGGAGGAACGTTACGTGTGAAATGAGCCACCACCACGGGTACGTCAACCTTGTACCGATAATTGGCTGTGAGGCGTTTACCCTGCCGGTTTATGTAGTACGACTGGTCACGGTCAAACACGCGTGCCACCGGAATCATGGCCGACACATCAACGCGTATCGATGTCTTGTCACCCTTATAGGTGCGTGTGACGTTAGCCTCCTCTATATTGTCAATGGCGTTGAGAGCATCCTCCACTTTCTGCAGGTTGATGCTGTCAGCCGGCAGACTCCTGAAGTTTTCGGGGAGTGCGCCGAGTGCGTTCATTCTCACCTCCTGTTCTGTCACGAAGGGATTTGATGAATCGGAGAGAAAAACCTGAAGTGAGTGAGGTTTCTCCTGGGCCGACATCATCTGGGTGACAACAAGAGCCGCCACCGCATATCCAGTCAGGATGATGGAAAGAAACATGTATGTCAACGCTTTTCTACTCACTTCGTCACTTGATTGACCAATTCGGGCATCAGTTCAACCATGTCGCCGGCGCCCGCTGTTAAAAGAACTTCAAAGTTACTATTTTTTATTGTCTTTATCAAATCATCTTTGCAAATGAGTTGTTTTTTTTCACATTTTATATCATCAAAGATGATTTTTGAGGTCACACCCTCTATGGGGAGTTCACGTGCCGGATAAATGTCGAGAAGCACAACTGAGTCTGCCATAGAAAGAGCCTCCGCGAACTCCGGTGCGAAGTCGCGGGTACGGGTGTAGAGGTGAGGCTGGAAGGCCACCGTGAGTTCACGGTTGGGATAAAGTGCCTTCACTGACCTGATGGAAGCCTTGAGTTCGTCAGGATGATGGGCATAATCATCGATTATCACCCTTCCTCCGGGCTCCTTCAGATAAAACTCGAAACGGCGCTTGGCACCCGAGTATGTGGCGATTGCTTCACGTGCTGCCTCGGCATCAAACTCAGGCAGAAGCGAACAGGCGGCCAGGGCGGCAACCGCATTCTCAATGTTTATTTCCACAGGCACACCAAGTTCTATGTCACGGATGATCCCCCCGGGATAGATAAAGTCAAAGATTATCCTCCCCTCCTCATGTCGGATATCGGCAGCATGGAAATCGCCGTCATCCTTTGAGTAGAAGTATGTTTTAACGCTCTCTTTCACACGTGGGTGGAGTTTCAGTCCGGTGTGAAGGATAAGAAACCCGTCAGGACTGATAAGTTCGGTGAAACGGGCGAATGATTCAAGATAGGCCTCCTCGGTTCCGTAGATATCCAGATGATCGGGATCCGTTGCTGTAATCACGGCAACATAGGGTGTAAGATGATGGAATGAGCGGTCAAACTCATCCGCCTCGATGACAGAGTATGCCGACTGTTCATTGAGGATGAAGTTACTGTTGTAGTTGCGGAGTATCCCTCCCAGAAAGGCATTGCAGCCGGCAGCCGGAGTAGAGTTCAGGATGTGGGCCGCCATGGATGACGTTGTGGTTTTCCCATGAGTCCCCGCAAAACATAGGCTCTTGCTGCTGCGTGTGACGGCACCGAGTACGGCCGCACGCTTCACAACTTCGAACCCGTTGCTGCGGAACCACGACAGTCCGCGGTGTGAGTCCGGAACAGCGGGAGTATATACAACCATGGTGGTAGCAGGGTCACGGAATTGCGCCGGTATAAGTTCAGGATCATCATCAAAAACTATATCTATACCCTCCTCACCGAGTTGTCGGGTGAGATCGGACGGAGTACGGTCGTATCCCGCCACGTTGCAGCCGCGGGCTTTGAAATATCGTTCAAGAGCAGCCATGCCTATGCCTCCTGCTCCCACAAAATACAAGTTGTTTTTCATTTTCCTATTATCTCGAAAATCTTATCCACAATTTTCTCATCGGCATCAGGGAGTGCCATTTCAGCAGCATTGCCGCCAATGGTTTTCAGTCTGGCCGGATCACCGAGCAGTTCCATAACCACGTCACCCAACTTGTCCTCGGCCTCGGAATCCTCAATCATCACTGCAGCATCACGTGCTACAAGTGCCAGAGCATTTTTCCTCTGGTGATCCTCGGCAACGTTAGGGGAAGGAATCAGTACGGAGGGTATGCCAACGAGTTGAATTTCCGAAATGGTGCTTGCTCCGGCACGTGACACCAAAAGGTCGGCGGCGCGGTAAACCAGATCCATCCGGCCTACGAAGGGTGTAACCTGAAGGTTGGGCACACCCTCACCCACAGAGATACATTCTTCGGCATACAGTTTGCCTGTCTGCCACAGCACCGAAACGCCTTCACGTGAGAACCTCTCCACAGCGCGCTTCATGGCATTGTTGACCGTCCGTGCGCCCAGACTTCCACCCACAGCCACCACCAGAGGAAGTTCAGGGTCGAACCCAAGTTGGCGTTTCGCTTCCTGACGGGTGATTTCTGATGAGAGTATATCTTTTCTTACCGGATTGCCCGTCATAATTATTTTTTCTGAGGGGAAAAATCGGTCCATACTTCCGTAAGCCACACAAATTGCATCGGCCTTCTTTGCCAACAGTTTGTTTGTCACACCGGCATAGGAGTTCTGTTCCTGAATCAGCGTGGGTATCCCTTTTTTCTGAGCCTGCTTGAGTACCGGCCCGGATGCATACCCGCCAACTCCTACCGCAATGTCAGGTCTGAATTCACGGACTATCGAGCGCGCCAGCCTCATACTCTTCCACAATTTGAACAGCACAGGTATGTTACGCCATATCTTCGTGCGGTAAAAACCTGCCACAGGCAGTCCCTTAATGGTGTATCCGGCTGCGGGCACACGCTCCATTTCCATTCTGTTGTCAGCGCCCACAAACAGGATTTCAATTTCCGGATCACGCCGGCGCAATGCGTTTGCTATGGAAAGCGCGGGGAAAATGTGACCGCCGGTACCACCCCCGCTAATCAATACTTTAGTCATGAAGTTGAGCAGGATTTTCGGCATGGAGTTCTTCGGGGAGAAGTTCACCCTCAGCCTTGATTTCTTTTGATTGATCGTTACGTGCGGCGAATCGGCTCACGCTGAGCATGATTCCGAAAGCCAGCGAAGTTATCAGAATTGAACTTCCACCTTTTGATATCAGCGGCAGAGGCTGACCGCTCACCGGCGACACTCCCACCACTATGGCCATGTGGATAAGCGCCTGCAGGACTATAAATACAGCCATACCGATTACAAGCATGGCGGGATAGGACCGTTTGCAACGGCTGGCAATGTTTCCGGCACGCGCCATCAGCGAGAGGTAGACCATCAACAGCAGGAATCCGCCGATAAAGCCGAACTCCTCGACCACAATGGAGAAGATGAAGTCAGAAAAAGCCAGCGGCAGACGTGAAGTTTCACGTGAGTTGCCCGGCATCACGCCAACCACCCCACCGTGGGCCTGAGCCATGTAGGAATACATCTCCTGGGCATTGTTACCGTCGATAGGCCTGTCATACTTGGGAACGGTGTCCCCGGAACCCATAAAACGTTCCAGACGTGCCATCCAGGTTGCCATACGTCCTTCACCACGCGCCTCCATGCTTGCTGTCGCCTCGGTTGTCTCGGCACGTTTCGACTCGGAGTTCATTTTTACAAACACACCCCCTGCGCCGAAGCATCCGTAGACCAGCAGAAGAATACCCAGTTTCTTCCACGGAATACCACCGATGACCATCATGGAAAGGGAGATTCCCATCAGCAGGATGGTGTTTGTAAGTCCCTGAAAGAAAAGGAGGCCGCTGAACACCAACACCGCTATTCCGGAATATATCACACCCCGGTTGCTGCCGTTTCCGCTGAACTTTGACATAAACAGCGAAATGGCCAGGACGGATGAGAGTTTGAGAAACTCGGCCGGCTGAATCATAAACCCGAGTATGGTCAGTGAGCGTCGGGCACCGTTGACCACCTCACCGGCAAGGAGCACATAGGCCGCGAGTCCCACGCTGAGAAAGATGAAGAACGGGGTGAAAAGGATACACCACCGGTAGTTGATGCGCGACACGGCATAGACAATCGCCGCTCCAATCCCCAACAGGATGGTGTGACGGATAAGGGGCATGAACACGTTGTTGGCCCGCACTTCAAAGGATGATGCACTGTAAAGTTCAATGACCGAGATAAAGCAGAGCCCTATGTAGATTGCCCAGATGTATTTGTCAGGTTTGCGTACCTGAGGTTCCGTGGATACTGCTTTGGCAGAAGTTTCTGACATGGTGGAGAAATGTGGGAATGGTGAGAGAAGAGTGTTTATTTCAGAGCCTTGACGACATTCTTGAACTGAGTACCGCGGTCCTCGTAACTCTTGAAGAGATCAAAACTTGCGCAGCATGGTGAAAGCAGGACGGTGTCGCCGGGAGCGGCTGCCCGACGGCATTCTGCAACTGCCTCTTCAAGCGATGAGGTAGACACCAACACCGGGACTTTGCCATTGAAAAACTCCATGATCTTGGAGTTATCCTTTCCCATGGCCACGATTGCCTTGACTCGCTGACTCACCAGTGGCTCGATCTCGGAATAGTCGTTACCCTTGTCCTTTCCCCCCAGGATAAGTACTGTGGATTTGGTGTCAGGCATACTTTCCAGGGCATACCAGCAAGAGTTGACATTGGTTGCCTTGGAATCGTTGATGTAGCGCACGGAATCAATCTCGGCAACGAATTCCAGACGGTGCTCCACACCCTCGAAATCAGAGAGAGACCTGCGGATATCCTCTTTCCGCACATTCATCAGGCAGGCCGAGAGTCCGGCAGCCATGGAGTTGAAAAGATTATGCAGTCCTGAGAGCGCGAGATCAGCGCGTGGCATGTTTAGATGCTCAGTCGGAGTATTGAAAACCAGGAGGTTATCATCATCCACCCACGCTGCGGTCTCACTCCCCTCATGCTCCTCGGAGAACGGGAAAAGGCGTGCCTGCGTGGTCACATGCTTGAGTTGCTCGGTGATGACGGGGTCGTCCTGCCAGTAAATCAGCGCATCCTCCGAGGTGAGGTTATTGATAATGCGGAACTTGGCCTTGACATAGTTCTGCATCTGGTAGTCGTAGCGGTCCATGTGGTCAGGGGTTATGTTCATGATAACAGCCACGTCGGCCTTGAAATCATACATGTTCTCCAACTGGAAACTGCTCAGTTCAATAACATAAACATCATGTTTGACGGTAGCCACCTGCCAAGCCAGTGATTTGCCCACATTTCCGGCAAGCCCCACGTTCAGACCTGCGTTCTTGAGAATGTGATACGTCAGCAGAGTAGTTGTGGTTTTACCGTTACTGCCTGTTATACATACCATTTTGGCATCAGTGTAACGTCCGGCGAATTCAATTTCGGATATCACCGGGGTTCCGAGTTCCACCAGTTTTCTTATCAGTGGTGCCGTGGGAGGTATACCCGGGCTTTTCACCACTTCGGTGGCATTAAGGATAAGTTGTTCGGTGTGATGTCCCTCCTCCCACTCTATTTCATACTGATCAAGAGCCTCCTTGTAATGGGTAGCGATAGTTCCCATGTCACTGAGGAAAACATCAAATCCCTTGACTTTGGCGAGGATTGCGGCACCCACACCGCTTTCTCCTCCACCTAACACTACTATGCGTTTGTTGTTCATTTGTATGCAGTTGTCTGTGTGGATTAGCGAATTTTTAAAGTAACGAATGTCAAAACGGCAAAAATAAGCCCTATGATCCAGAAACGTGTTACGATTTTTGATTCCGGAACCGGTTGCAGCGGTTTTTGGATAATAGCATCTATTCCGTTATTTCCCGGCTTCTGATAGTGATGGTGAAGAGGGGTCATCTTGAAGATTCGTTTGCCTGTACCGAATTTCTTTTTCGTGTACTTGAAGTAGGCAACCTGCATCATCACTGACAAATCCTCAACAAAGAATATGGCACAGAGGAGAGGAAGAAGCAGTTCCTTATGGATCAGCAACGCGAAGACCGCGATTATTCCACCGAGGGTCAGCGAGCCGGTGTCACCCATGAACACCTGCGCGGGATATGCGTTGTACCAGAGGAAACCTATCAGCGCACCAATGAATGCAGCCATGTAGACCACCAGTTCCTCGCTGCCCGGTATATACATTATATTAAGATAGGAGGAATAGATGACGTTACTTCCAAGATATGCCATAATGGCAAGTGCGGCTCCTATGATGGCGGAGGAACCTGTGGCGAGTCCGTCGAGTCCGTCCGTGAGGTTAGCGCCGTTGGAGGTGGCGGTTACCACGAAAACCGTCACTATTATGAAAAGAATCCATGCCGCTGTCTCACCATATTTTCCGGCCCATGAAGTGAGCCATCCGTAGTCGAAGTTATTGTTCTTCACGAAAGGGATGGTGGTCACGGGTGTCTTGACGGGGTCAGATTCATAGACGACATCCACAATCTCGGAAGTCTCCACGTTCTGAACCTCGGTGTTCTCACGTATGACGATGTCAGGGCTGAGATACATGGTCAGACCTACGATCAGACCAAGACCAACCTGTCCGATGATTTTGTAGCGCCCGCTCATACCCTCCTTGTTCTTTTTCACAACCTTGATCCAGTCGTCAAGGAATCCCAGAATACCGAGCCACACTGTGGTGCAGAGCATCAGGAGCATGTAGACACTTGTGAGGTCGCCCACCAGGAGGCAAGGTATGAGGATGGAGATGATGATGATGATACCTCCCATTGTGGGTGTGCCGGTTTTCTTCATCTGCCCTTCCAGACCAAGGTCACGGATAATTTCTCCTACCTGCTGTTTCTGTAGTTGACGGATTATTCGTTTACCTATAAATATGGCTATGAAGAGCGACAGGACCATTGCCACAGAGAAGCGGACAGAGATGTAGCCCATCAGTCGGGCTCCCGGAAAATCCTGTTGTGCAAGTAAGTTGAACAGATAGTAAAGCATGTTTATTCTTCGCGGAAAATATTTTCAAGTTCCTCTTTATCGTTAAAATGATGACGTACACCGTTGATTTCCTGATAGTTCTCATGCCCCTTTCCGGCAATGAGAATGACGTCGCCGCGATGGGCGAGCACCGTTGCCACACGGATGGCTTCGGCACGGTCAGTGACGGTCAGCGTACGCCGGCGCAACTGTGGCGTGTCAAGTCCCTCCTCCATGTCTCGGATAATCTGGCGCGGATTCTCGTCGCGGGGGTTGTCAGATGTAAGAATCACGCGGTCAGAGAGTTTGGCTGCCTCATGTGCCATGATGGGACGTTTACCCTTGTCGCGGTTGCCACCTGCACCCACCACTGTTATTATTGATGCCGTGTTACCAACAATCTCGCGGATGGTGTTGATCACGTTGACCACGGCGTCAGGTGTATGTGCATAGTCGACGATGGCGGTATAGCCCATCCGGGGAGAACGGACTGTCTGGAAACGACCGGCCACGGGAACAAGCCGGCTCATGTTGAGCAGAATCTTTTCCGTGTTCCAGCCAAGCAGGACGCATGTCCCGAAAAGTGCGGTGAGGTTATAGGCGTTGAAGCGTCCAACGAACATTGTCTCCACTTCCAGACGGTTGAACTGCATCAGTGTGCCGTCCAGACGCTGTTCTATTATTCTTCCCACGAAATCAGCGGGGCGTCGGAGCGAATAACTTTTCTTCCGTGCATTGCAGTTCTGGAGCATCACTTCACCATTCTTGTCATCGATGTTGGTAAGGGCGAAAGCATCTGCGGGAAGTGAATCGAAGAACGATTTTTTGGCAGCCAGATAAGCATCGAAAGTCTTGTGATAGTCAAGGTGGTCACGCGTGAGGTTGGTGAACACTCCACCCGCAAATGTGAGTCCGGAAATACGGTGCTGGTGGGCGGCATGTGAACTCACTTCCATAGCCGCGTAGTCACATCCGGCCTCCACCATTTTGTGGAGCAGAGAGTTCAGTTCAAGTGGGTCGGGAGTAGTATGAGTTGCCGCAACAGCCTCAGTGTCAACATAGTTGACAACTGTTGAGAGTAGTCCTGCCTTGTATCCCATGAGCCTGGCCATCTCATAGATGAGGGTGGCGATGGTTGTTTTGCCGTTTGTTCCGGTAACACCCACGAGTTTCAATTTCCGTGAAGGGTTGTCCCACCATTCGGATGCGAGGTAACCGAGTGCTACAGCGGAGTCAGGTGTGAGGACGTATGTCACTCCTTCGACAGTTTTTTCGGGGAGTTTCTGAGCCACGATGGCCGATGCACCGGCGGCTACAGCCTTGTCAATAAAGGAATGACCGTCGACGTTTACCCCTTTTACCGCCACGAACAATGCTCCGGGGCTTACTTTACGTGAGTCGGCCGTGATTGATGTAATCTCAATGGCCGTGTCACCCACGGTCTGGGTCACGGCGATGGATGCGATTAGTTGAGCGAGTTTTTTCATAATAGACTTATACCGGTGAAAGAGTGACTGTGGCGCCCTGGCGGAGCGGTGTTCCCGCTGCAGGGTTTTGTGAAGCGATGTAGCCCGATCCTTTGACAGCCACATTGAATCCGTGGCTTTCAAGCATGACGATAGCCTCGCGCAGGCTCAATCCCACAACATTCGGGACGTGTCCGTCAGGCTTTGAGGGAGCAATCACTTTCATGCTGCCGCAGTCGATGCCGGCTATTGATGATATGTTGTCGTAATTTTCAGGTTTCGAAGTGAGAAGCACTTTTGCTTTATCACCCTTGCGGGAGTCTACGGAGTAGTCGCTGTTGTTGTCCAGCATACCGCGTGCATACATCTTCAGGGCTATGTTTTTGAGGACGTCGCCGCTGGTGGCCGCCGCGCCGAAACGCTCGCGCGTGGGATAGTAGGTGAGCACCATGCAGGAGTACTTGGGATTCTCGTATGGGAAGAATCCGCAGAAAGCGAGGCGTTTACGTGCCTTGTCATACTGGCGTGTATCAGGATTGACGGTGTAGCAGGTTCCGGTTTTACCCGCGATGGCCACACGTGTGTCTTGCAGCCTGCGTGCGGTACCCTCAAGGACAACATCACGCAGCATGGTACGCAGTTTTACTGCATTCTCCACAGAGCAGATTCTGTCACGGATGTTTGACACGGGGATGTCGATTACGGTGTCCTTATTGCTCATCTGTGACACCAGGCGGGGCTTGACGAAAACGCCGTCATTGGCTATGGCATTGTACATTGCCAGGGTGTAGACGGGAGGTATCTCGGTGCTGTAGCCGTAGCACATGCGTGAGAGCGCCACACGGCTCTTGGTTTCAGGTACCCTGGGGACACGTTCGCCCGCGATACCGAGGTTGAACGGTTCGAAAAATCCTATCTCTTCAAGTGACTTACGGAATTCGCGGGGGTCCTGATGGTATTTGAAGTTTGGATTACATACCACCTTTGTCATCCCGATGTTTGATGACTTGGCGATGATTCCGCGCAAGGTAAGGGAGCCGTAGGTGTGGGAGTCAGTGATGGGACGACCGCCGGCGTAGGCGTAAGAGGAGCCTATGTCGTAGACCTTCTCAAGGTTTGAGGCGAGTCCGTTTTCAAGTGCCAGGAGCATTGAGATGGGTTTCATCACGGAACCCGGCTCATAGCCCTGAACGGCACGGTTCATAGCCTCGATGTAGCGTCCGTTCTTGCTTCGCTCAAGGTTGGATATGGCACGAATCTCACCGGTTTTCACCTCCATCAGTATCGCCACACCCCATTCTGCACCTACCTCTTCAAGCACCGTCGCAAGTTCGTTCTCCACAATATCCTGCATGGTCACATCTATTGTGGTGCGGATATTGAACCCATCCACCGCCGGGGTATCGGCGATAAACTTGATGTTACGCGTCACGTTGCGCTTGCGTGCCACACCTTTTTTGCCGTAGAGCAGAGAGTCAAGGGCACATTCCAGTCCGGTTTTACCGTGGATTTCGGTTGACGTTTCAGTCATACCCACGCTTCCTATGGAACGGCTGGCCATCATCCCGTAGGGGTGGGAGCGGCGACGGCGTGTTTCATGCACGAATCCGCTCTTGTTTTTGTTTTTCATTTTCAGGAAGGGAAAATGGCGCATACGCTCGAACACGTCGTAGTCAATGTCACGTGCAATGAGAACGCGTTTCCGATCCTTTTTCTGAGGAACGTCAAGTTGCTCGGTCAGCAATCTTGCCCAGTCCGATTTGGAACGGTGGGGAAATACCATTGCCATTGAGTCAGTCAGAGGATCAAGATATTTGCGGAGTGTATCGGAGGCAAAGCCGGGTGAACGGTAGTCAAGCCAAACGGAAACTATGGTTTTGTTGGATGCCAGTGTGCTTCCGTCAGCCGCAAGGATATCACCGCGTTCAGGAAAAACGGGGCGTGTCTTCATCAGTTCCTCCTGTGCGCGGCTGTTCCAATGGGGTGCGTCGAGAACCGTGTTACGGAAAAGGAACACGGTTATAGTGCCGGCAAAGGCTATGATCAGAAACGACACCAGCAGGTAGCGGGTAAGGATTGTGCGGTTATTTTTTCCTTTCTGTGCCATTACTTTGAGGAGAGTTTATATGGTGGTTGATTCTGGATGTGGAGATTCAGGTGAAGAGAGTCCACCAGATGCTGCATGGCGGTTTCACGAGTGTTGCTCATGTAGAGTCCGCGCTCTTTGACAAATTCCGTGTGGGTGATGATATATTCCTCTTTTAGTCCCTCGAGGATTTCTATGCTTGTCTGGGCATTGTAGCGGTTGGTGATGTAGATCAGGATCATGAACATAAGCAGCAATATGGCTTTCCAGTGGTGCTGGAAAAACTCTGTGGAGAGCAGCCGTCCGTGGAGGGCGCGGAGCATCCATGAGTCGGAGGTTTTTTTTTCTTTTTTTGCCATTTGCTGAAATGAATGATTGGTGTGGGTTATGGTGTTGTGTATGTTTAAATTTTTTCTGCAATCCTGAGTTTGGCGCTTCTTGATCGCGGGTTCCTCTCAATCTCTTCCTCTGAAGGGACAATAGGTTTGGAGGAGAGCAACCGTAAGGGCGATGTGGTCCTTCCGAAGAAATCTTTTTCCTGTGTGCCCTCCATATTGCCGGTTTTCATGAAGTTTTTCACAAGACGGTCTTCAAGCGAGTGGTAGGTGATTATGGCGAGACGGCCACCCGGACGGAGCAGTTCCACGCTCTGCAAAAGCAGTTCACGGAGTGCCTGTATCTCATCATTGACCGCAATACGCAGTGCCTGGAAAATCTGCGCGAGTTCTTTCTTTTCCTGACGCGGATTTATCAGCGGACGGACCACGTCCAGCAGGTGTTCCACATGGGTCAGTGTATGTGTTGACCGGTATCTTGTTATCGCTGCGGCAATTTTCCTGGCATTTTTGAGTTCACCATAGAGATAGAAAATATCCGCGAGGCGCTGTTCGTCAAGGTTATTGAGCAACCATGAGGCGTCGTGACGGCTTCTGCGGTTCATTCGCATGTCAAGAGGACCTTCCCATCGGAATGAAAATCCGCGCTCAGGGTCATCGAAATGATGAAACGACACCCCCAGGTCGGCAAGGATTCCTGAAACATCATCGGTGTGTCCGTAGAAACGCATGAAATTGCTGATGAAACGGAAGTTTGAATGAACAGGGGTGATCAACGGGTCGGAGATGGCGCGTTCTATTGCATCCATGTCCTGATCAAAACTATAGAGATGACCCGGAGCCACCAATCTCTCAAGAATGGCACGCGAGTGACCGCACCCTCCCATTGTGGCATCTACATAAATACCTTCCGGGCTGATATTCAATCCGTTAACAGTATCTTCCAGCAGTGCGGGTATGTGATAGACTTCTTCCATTTTCGCCATTTCAGGTGTAACGCCTAATTTGAGCGTAAAATTACACAAATGGCTAATAATTTGCAAATGAAAACTACACAATTTTTGCTCCGCAGGGAAAAAGTTATCAACACTCTGTTGTTTAGTGGATAGCCCCTCGGTTACGCCATGTTTAAAAAATTTACATTTGCAAATCCAAGGGTGTGCCGAGAGGCGGGCTCATGTCAGTCACGTCCGGAGAACGGGTCACGGTAGATCCCGAGCAACTGGCGCGTAAAGTGATAGAAGAAGGCGGGGTCGTCGACAAAATATCGCCCGAACATGCGGCGGGGTTCCTTGAGGAAACGGTAGAACCACTCCATACACAGTTTCTGCACCCATCGCGGCGCACGTTTTATGTTGCCGGCCTCAAAGTCTATGGTGGCTCCGAGAGCCATCCATAGTTTCACACCGGGCATCTGATGACGAAAGCGATGAATCCACTTTTCCTGCTTCGGTGCTCCAAGTCCCACAAGCACCACATTAGCACCCGAGGCGTTGACTATATCAACCACGCGCTGACATTCAGCAGCATCTGACTCAAAACCATAAGGTGGTGAATATGAACCTACTACAATCTTGCGTCCTACCGATTTGTTAATATTGGCCATAGCCTTCTCCCCTACTCCGGGAGCGGCACCAAGAAGGAATATCCGGCAGTCAGGATCATTTGAATGATATTTGTAGTAACTGGTAAAGAAACTGCTTCCGGGGATTGCCTCTGTGAGCGATTCCGGCAGCAGGCGTGAGCATTGCCGGAGTATACGACTGTCACATACCACCCACTCGGCGTCGCGGTAGGCGGCATAAAATTCCTTGTCTGTCTGGAGTTTTACAAGGTGGTCGAGATTGGGTGTAACCAGTACGCCACTATCAAGTTGTTCCAGCAGTTCCTCCGCCGTTATGTTGCGGATGGGAATATTCAGAAACCGGACAGTTTTACTCATTGACTTGCAAAGATACAAAAAAAATCAAAATTATAAGAATTTTTTATAAAAGCGTGGTTTGTTTCTACAAAATCACATTTAAAACCTTATTGCCAAGGTTTTATATTCTCAATTCAGGTCACCGAAAAAATTATACCTCTCTGACTCACGCACCATATTCTGCCACATATATTATAAAAATATTATAAACAGGATATTATAAAAAGGAAAACTGCGCCAAATTTTACTTTGACACAGTCTTCACTTTTAGAATTGTGTATGTTTTATCAGCGGATGTAGACTTTGGAGAATCTACCGTTCTGCTTAACGATGTAGAATCCGTTTGAAGGATTGTTCACGCGGATACCCTGGAGATTATAATATTCAGGGGCGGCATTTTCGTCAGCCTCAACAAGTTCTACAGAACTCTGTCCGGTGTCACCGTTAACGGTGTAAATACCTCCGTCACGGACAGCCACATTGTCACCTGACTGAGAACCACTGCTGTTGTTGAATATGACATTTGATTTTGTCATATCTTTGTCAGTATTGAATGTAGCGACGTAGAGGTTCTGACCGAATTTCTGCATCTGTTTTCCTGGCCATCCACCGGTTATTTCATGGCAGGGACCATTATAGACGTAGCAGTAAACGTTGCTCCAGTTTGATGCTGTGTTATCGAAATAAACTTCCCAGTCACCTTCATGAACAGGATCATCGCCGCCACCCTGACCGTTGAACGGATTTTCGGGGTCGGAAACAATTTCATAGCCGGTGGCACCGTCGTATGTGAACCAGGTGTCGGAAGTTATATCCTTGATATCGCCTGTTTTTGAGCCGCCGTTCATGTTGAAGATTACGTTAACGGTTTCAGCATCATCGAATGTATTGTAGTAGTATTCGTAATCTCCGAAACTCTTCTTAGCGGACATCTTGTTGCCGGGCCAAGTGCCGGTGTACTCTTTGGTTGCGCCTCCCACGGTAGCCCATGAGTAGAGGTTGGGGGCATTGTCGGCGAGTACATAAACGGTGATGGTTGCGTTGGGGTCAACCTTCTTGTAGGTAACCTTGCCGGTGTATGATGAGCCGGAAGCATCTTCAACACCCCAGTTCACATCAACAGACTGGCCATACTGCATATCCTTACCGATAATGAATGTAGCGCCGGCAGATGTAACGGTTACTTTCTGACCTCCTTCAATCTGATACCATCCTTTTGAGGCAGCCTCATTGAGAGTAACCTTAACAGTAAGAGTTTCAGTCTTGAAGGCGCAGCCTGCGGGATCGAAGGTGAGTGAGGGTGCACCGATAGCATCATCCTCTGTGTAGTACTGAGTAGTACCGGGGTCAGTGAACTTGGGCTTGCCACCTTTGGCCACTGCAGATGTGTTGTAGATGAACTTACCGTCTTCACCTACTTTGCCGCCTTTCCAGTCTTTTACAAGAACTCGTAACTGGCCTTTGTTCTTAGGTGCTGAAACAGTGATTGAACCACCGCCCTGATAGGTCTGACCGGTAACAAGGTCAGTGTAGGTTCCGGCGGGAACACCGGTGAAAGTGGCGCCACCGTTGATGGCAACCAGTGCGTAACTGTCCTTGTAGGCACGTTTGAAAGCCCAGCCACCCTGAGCGGAGCAGCCGTCGAAGGTATACTGACCTTTACGGAGTGCGGGTACGGCGGCACGGATCTGATTCAGACGGATGATGTGCTGTGAGAGGTCGCCGTTAAGAGTTTTCTCTACATTGCCTGACGCAGTGTATTTTGCGAAGTCAGTTGCAGTAACGTCACCTTCGATGTAGTGTCCGAAATATGCACGACCTGAGTCCTTAACGGGCATGTCAGTGCCGCCGGCATCAACCTTGCAGCCTGCCTGGAACTCCACTTCGGAACCGTAGTAGATACAGGGGATACCGCGGAAGGTGAACATCAGCGAGAGGTTTTCGGCCCACTGCTCGGTGCCACCGTTGAAACGGGTACCGTCGTTAGGACCGGGGCAATAGTCGTGAGAGTCGACATAGACCACGTTGAACGAAGCGTCATTATAATATTTGTCACCACTTTTTGCCACACCCACAACTGCTCCGGCATTGTTGAAGTTGTAGTGAGCGGGGAAGTCGATGATTGAGAAGCCTGAATAATCGGAATAGTCAGGTTCGTGCCACTGACCGTTCTTTAGGAACACGTTGTCAGACTCACGCTTGATTGAGGGTTCGGCATCACACAGAGCCATGTTGCCGTAGCGACCGCTGTCGTCACCCTCCTTAATATAGATGTCATCCCAGAAAGACGCATCGTGGTTCCACTGGCTCACCAGATCCGCAGGTGATTTCCAGGTGTAGAAATAACTTGAGAGGTTGGGCTGGTCGCGGTAGGTCACTTCAGAGAAACGTGCGCAGCACTCACCGAACATGAAGAACGGAGCCTGGTTGAGACGTTTATCCTTGTTCTGTTCGGCGATCGCATGAAACTGCGGGATGAACGAGGTGTTGAAAGTGAGTCGTGAGATATGACCGGTGGTGTCGATACGGAAACCGTCAACACCCATTTCAATGAATTTGCCGTAGCATTTTACGAGATATTCGCTTACTGCAGGGTTTTCGGTGTTGAGGTCAACGCAGTCACCCGCAATCTGTCCCCACCAGCGGTTGGGAAGGTCCCAGTTCCATCCGGTACCCACATGGTGCCAGTAGTTGTGGTTATCCTTGTTTGTACCGTCGGAGTTCTTCAGATAAGGGAAGCGGGCGTTGTACTGTGCTGTACCGCCGAGTTCATTGTAGTTTGCGGGGAGTTTGTCATAGTTGGGGATGATGGATGCTGAAACGCTCGCCTGGTTACGGATGTCGGGAGAGCGGTAGAAGAGTTCGGCAAAGTGAGCCTCACCGAAGTTACCGGTGTGGTTAAGCACGATGTCAAGGATAATCTTCATCCCTTTTGCATGAGCGGCATCGATAAGAGACTGGAAAGTAACATCTTTGTCAGCACCCCATTCCTTCTTACTTTCGTAACGGAGGTCCACTTTGGAGAAGTCCATGGCATGATAGCCGTGGAAGTCAGTGCCGGAGCAGTTCTGAACGATTGGGGTAATCCAGATGGCGGTGAAACCGAGGGCCTTGATATAGTCAAGTTTGTCGATCAGACCTTTGAAGTCGCCACGCCAGTCAGGGTCATTATTGGCAATCTGAACATCCTGATGATCCCAGCCACAAACGTTATTTGTGGGGTCACCGTCATAAAAACGGGTGGTCATCGCAAAATAAATTGTTTCGTCACGGAAATCCGTACGGTCACCTACAAAGGTTTCCGCACTGACGGTGACACTGTTCAGGACGCAAAAAAGAGCGGCAAGAGCAAGTGCAAATTTTTTCATGAATGGTAAAAAGTAAAATTTAAGTATGATATTTAGATTTATTTTTGCAAAGATACGGATAATTATGCGATTTTGCAACATCCGCCTCCCATTTTCACGGTTAAATCCGGAAAAATTTCACAGTTTTTTCACTCTCCGTGAACAATTCCCGGCAACGTTTTGTTATATGATTGTTAACCTTTTATACCTAAAGAATCATGCCATACAAAATTATCGAGATCGAAGGCGTAGGTGAAGTATACGCAAAAAAACTGCAGGATGCAGGAGTAAAAACAACCGAGGATCTTCTTGAGAAGGGGGCCACCAAAAAAGGACGCGAAGAACTGGCTGAAACCACCGGAATCCCCTACAAACTTATCCTTAAATGGGCTAACCACGCTGACCTGTTCCGCATCAAGGGTATTGCCGGACAGTTCGCCGAACTTCTTGAGGCCGGTGGTGTTGACACCATCAAGGAATTCCGTCACCGCGTTGCCGCAAACCTTTACCCCACACTGGTCAAGGTTAATGAAGAAAAACATCTTTGCGGACGTGTACCCACTGAAAAAGAAATACAGAAAATGATTGATCAGGCTAAGGAACTTGAACCTAAGATCACCTATTGATCATTTCCGAGAACCACAATTTACCCGGAGGGTGTGTCAAAATGAAAAGTTTTGGCATGCCCTCTTTTGGTTTGTCAGAATATGCCTGATGCAAGCCTACAATAGTCCCGTACCGAATGAAAAATAATTATCCTGTTCCCACGCCATTCTTATTTCAGTGAAAATCATTATCTTTGCAATCTCAACCCACTTGCTATGAAACAATTATTGAAATACTTTTTTACGGCAATCATACTGCTTTCGGCTCTTAACCTCTATGCCGCTACTGCGAAAGTACACTATGTCCGACTTGAACACGGTGCCAAGGTGAACAACCGCACAGCCATGAAAATTCACACCAATTTCACGGTTTATAACGGAAAAGGACAGAAAATGAAATGGTGTGTGTGGATACAGGATCACAACGGCAACTGGCACAAATTCAAAAATGGAAGTTCCGGCAATAACTATATCAATCACCTTGTCAACGAGTTCACCCCCACCTACTCCACCTCAAACTACAACGGAGCATGGGCTGCCATCTACGTCGATGACCTTAACCTGCTTCAGGGGAAACATGAATATAAGGTATATGTCACGGTCAACGACTACAACGGAAATATACTCGGACAATCAGATCCGGTTACGTTCACAGGAACAGGCTCCGGGAACTCCGTTCAGAAAAAACCGTCAGGTGCAGGCGGCGGCTCAGCGGCAAAACCATCAGGAAACCGACAGGACAACAACGGCGGAGTGAAAACCTGGCGCGAGGAACTCGGCTACGGAGGTTTCGTGATTGTCAAAAAATTTCCCAACGGCTACATTATGCGTACTCGCTACCGCTTCTGCCCAAACTGTAACGGAACACGCGTGTGCGGAAACTGCCACGGTACGGGAGCATGCCCCATCTGCAACGGAAATGGAGGCATAATCTCCGCCGGATACGGCAACTACTACCCCTGCTATTCATGCCAGACCACAGGCCGATGTATGTTCTGTAAAGGCAACCGCGGATGCACCACGTGCGCCGGCTCCGAGTACCCAGGCTATGTAATAGGTTCCACCTCCACCATAGCCCCTGACGGTTCCACAACTCATGACAGAGTCGATTACAACGGTTATGACCACGATGATAAAGGGAAAGGGGATAAGCCATCAGGAAACGTATGCAGAAAATGCGGTGGAACCGGGGTGAATAAAACTCCTAATTCCGGAGGATCCAGACCCAATTGGGTGGCATGGTACAACAAGGCCGGTACAGAATGTCCTTACTGTGGCAGATACACCGCTCACTATCATGACCGGTGCGCTTCCTGCAATGTTCCGTAGCATTGACATATTTGAATCATCTACTGCCATCTCACCTTAGAATAACAAAATTATAAAACATTGAAATTCTATTTGTAAGATTTAATAGAATTTGGTATATTTGCACGGTCAATCACATGATTGACCAGACATATCATTTACCCGAAGCGTTATCAACGCTCATTTGACAATCTGAAATCTGGAAAATTTCTTACGGAGTCAAATGAAGCAGTGATGGATGCCTTCCGATTGTGTATATTAAACGACTCTCCCTTAAGGAGAATCTTTATTATCACATACCTGCGTGAGGCTCTAACTGCTCGTTTCATTCCGAAGGGCATTCCAGAGCCTCAGATTGTGAGACGAGTAGAGATACAGACTCTCACGCTTTTTTTTATTTATGCCAAATCAGGAGAGACTATAGGCAAAAAAACAATTCAAAATGAAAAAGATTTTCAAAATGAGTCTTATGACTCTGGCAACTGTCCTGATGCTCGGCTGTGTGTTCACTTCATGCAGTAAAGATGATGAACCCATGGATCCCAAAACCGCTCTTATTGGAACATGGGTTTGCGATGAGGGGAAAGATGGAGTATTCACCTACACATTCAATTCCAACGGAAGCGGTAGCGCATACTTCGTCTGGCCGGATTATCCCGGCGAAAATGAGAGTTATACTACCACATGGACAGCAACTGACAACTACCTGACTGTGAATTATCTACAAATTAATGAAACCGAAGGGGGACTATATTTCATTTCCTCTGATGGGAAAACCCTGACATGGGCAGGTGATACTTACATTAAAAGATAATGAAATAATTCTCTGATTTCCGAAAAAACAAACCGAACACAAAATAGTGAGGATGGTGATCCAATATATTTTGAATCACCATCTTTGCTGTTTTTCAAGAATGCCCTTGGACAAACAGTCGCGGATCACTCCGATTCTTTCTAATGCTGACCTATTCTATTACCCTCATTGTACCGCAAAGACCCTTGATTACTGTGAAACCGACCCCAATTTGGTGGCATTATTCAACAAGGGCGCACGGATATTGTCAACATAGAAAAAATCACCTCCGAACTCAATCGAAGGTGATTTTTTCTGTTTATCAGGGCAGGAATTACATCATGCCGCCCATACCTCCCATGCCGCCTGCGGGCATTGCGGGAGCGGGATTATCTTCTTTCTTGTCAGCGATGACACACTCTGTGGTGAGGAACATGCCGGCGATTGAAGCGGCGTTTTCCAGAGCCACACGGGTAACTTTGGCAGGATCGATAACACCTGCGGCAAGCAGATTCTCGAACTCACCGGTGCGGGCATTGTAGCCGTAGTCACCTTCAGAGTCTTTCACGCGCTGTACGATAACCGCGCCTTCCGCTCCTGCATTGGCCACAATCTGACGGAGAGGTTCTTCAATGGCACGTTTAACAATGTGGATACCGGTGGTTTCATCCTCATTATCACCCTTGAGGTTTTCAAGAGCATCGATACAACGGATGTAAGCCACACCACCGCCGGGAACAATACCCTCTGCGATAGCCGCACGGGTTGCGCTCAGAGCATCGTCAACACGGTCTTTCTTCTCCTTCATCTCAACTTCAGAGGGAGCACCGATATGGAGCACTGCAACACCGCCGGCGAGTTTTGCCAGACGTTCCTGAAGTTTCTCGCGGTCATAGTCGCTGGTAGTGGTTTCAATCTGAGCCTTGATCTGGGCCACGCGCGTTGCGATGGCCTCAGGAGAGCCGGCACCGTTCACAATGGTGGTGTTCTCTTTGTTGACCGTGATTTTTTCAGCACGACCCAGAACTTCCACCGTAGCGGCTTCCAGACGCATACCTTTTTCTTCAGAAACCACTGTACCGCCGGTCAGGATAGCGATATCCTCAAGCATTTCTTTACGACGGTCACCGAATCCGGGGGCTTTTACAGCACAGATCTTGAGCGAGCCACGCAGACGGTTAACAACCAGTGTTGCAAGGGCTTCCTGGTCAACATCTTCTGCGATTACCAACAGAGGACGACCTGACTGTGCGGTTGCCTCCAGAATGGGGAGCATATCCTTGAGATTGGAAATCTTCTTGTCATAAAGCAGAACATAAGGCGATTCCATCTGGCACTCCATCTTTTCAGGGTTGGTCACGAAATAGGGTGAGATGTATCCGCGGTCGAACTGCATACCCTCAACGATGTCAACGGTGGTTTCAGTACCTTTGGCCTCATCAACGGTGATGACACCTTCCTTTTTCACCTTCTGCATAGCCTCCGCTATCAGTTTGCCGATTTTCTCATCGTTGTTGGCTGAGATGCGGGCTACATCCTCAATTTTCTTGAAGTCATCGCCAACCTCCTGAGCCTGTGCCTTGATGCCTGCGACAACTGTTTCCACAGCCTTGTCAATACCACGTTTCACATCCATGGGGTTTGCACCTGCGGCAACATTTTTAAGTCCGACGGTGATGATTGACTGGGCAAGTACGGTAGCGGTGGTTGTTCCGTCACCTGCATCGTCGCCGGTTTTTGATGCCACTTCCTTCACGAGTTGCGCACCCATGTTCTGGAATGGATCCTCAAGTTCTATTTCACGTGCGACCGACACACCGTCCTTGGTGATGTGGGGCGCACCGAATTTCTTTTCAATGATGACGTTACGGCCTTTCGGACCGAGTGTCACTTTCACGGCGTCGGCAAGAGCGTCAACGCCTTTCTTAAGGTCTTCACGAGCCTTGATGTCGAATTTGATTTCTTTAGCCATAATTTCTTCCTTTATTCAATAACAGCCAAAACATCGCTTTGGCGCATAATAAGATATTTGTTTCCTTCCACCTCGATTTCTGTTCCGGCATACTTTCCGTAGAGAACGGTGTCGCCTTCCTTGAGAATCATTTCCTCATCTTTTGTGCCGTTACCTGCTGCGATAACGGTTCCTTTCAGAGGTTTTTCCTTAGCGGAGTCAGGGATGATGATGCCTGACATTGTCACTTCTTCAGCCGGTGTGGGATTAATCAGCACACGGTCTGCCAATGGTTTGATATTCATATTATCTATTGAATTATTTTGATTTTAATTTATTCTGAATAACTGTATAGCAACTATCGTGCCAAACAAAGGTCCGGCATCGATTTCTGCCATAATAACACCCGCAGGTCACGCTTTGTTCAGTTTTTTCGATCCCCTTTTTTCAAGTGCGATTGCAACGAAAGTGAAGATACCAAGCAGGATGAGAAGCAGTGTCTGTGCACCGAGCACCAGGTTGGCGAATGCAGTTGCCTGCATCTTGAAAATGGCGGGATCAGCGGTGGACGGCATGTAAAGTGTCAGTCCGAAAATGACAGCCAACTGCCACGGTCCTATTCCTCCGTTGGAAGGGATACCCATGGCTATACTTGACAGCGTGAAGCATACCAGGCATACTATAAAACCATGCGTATGCAGCAGTTCCGTGGTCATGGGGAAGGCGTAGAACGCCACATATAGTTGGGTGTAGTAACATCCCCACACGCAGCATGTCAGCAACAGCCAGCGCAGTTTGTGCTTCATGGTGAGGATGGTGGCGAAGCCGGTCCACAGATCGCGCAGCATACCTTTGATTTTGTCGATGAACTTACCCTTGCCGAAGCGGAAGAACGCCCACAGAGCCACAAAGAACGCCACTATGGCAACATAGGTCAGCGGCGAGCCCAATATCTCCATTATTTTATTATAAGTGTCGGGATATTTCTGGATGAAAGCCATTATTCCTGAGGAAGCGAGCAAAAAGGTGGACAGTGTTATCAGAAGAACGGTTATGGTGTCGGCAAGACGGTCGGAGACCATCGACCCGAACACAAGGGTGAACGGACGGTTCTGCCGTTCGGCTATGTATCCGGTGCGCCACACTTCACCCAGACGCGGAAACACAAGATTGATGGCATAGGTACCGAATATACTGTAAGTCAGATTCTTAAGCGGTGTGTGACAGTCAAGCGCATCAAGTTGTATGCCCCATCGCATCGCACGAAAAATATGCGAGAAGATACTGATGACCAGAGCCAGACCAATCCATCGGAAATCACAGTCGCGGCGGATGATCTCCATCATCTGACGGAAATCCACCCCGGTGAACAGAACATAGCAAAGCCCCACCGTAACAATCAGAGGGATGACTATTTTCATCAGTTTCCTCCCTATGGATTCCCTGTTTTGAACATTTTCTGTTTTCATTTTTGCTTAAATTTGTGCAAATTTAGTAAAAAGAGTTGTAACTTTGTAACTAATTTTCAAAAAGGAGGATATTATATGCAGAACGTTCGCCCCAAAAAGAACCTCGGACAGCACTTTCTGACTGACCGCTCCGTGGCTGACCGGATCGCCGCCACCCTTGACGAGTACATAGGGCTGCCGGTGATTGAGGTGGGTCCCGGAATGGGTATGCTCACCCAATTCCTGCTTGAGCGGGGACATGACCTTACGGTTGTGGAACTTGACACTGAGAGTGTCGAGTATCTGAATGAGAATTTCCCTCAACTGAAAGGCAGGATTATCGAGGAAGATTTCCTGAAACTTGACCTCAGCAAAGTGATTCCCGGCGACGGTCAGTTCTGCGTCATCGGCAATTACCCCTACAACATATCCTCCCAGATTTTTTTCCATATCCTGGACTACCGTCAGCGCGTTGCCTGCTGTTCAGGAATGCTTCAGCGGGAAGTGGCCATCCGTCTGGCAGCCGAACCCGGAGGAAAAGACCGCGGCATCCTGTCAGTTCTCCTGCAGGCATGGTTCAATGTGGACTACCTGTTCACCGTCAGCGAAAACGTGTTCAATCCGCCCCCTAAAGTCAAAAGCGGAGTGATAAAAATGACTCCTAACGGGGTAACGGATCTCGGATGTGACACCAGGCTGTTCAAATCTGTTGTCAAGACCTCTTTCGGACAACGGCGCAAAACCCTCCGCAACTCACTCAGAGGCATGCTTCCCCCTGATCCTCCAGCCTCTATGACTGACCTTCCGGTGTGGGGGATGCGTCCCGAGCAACTCTCCGTTGAACAATTCATAGAACTTACAAATCTCATTTCCCGCAAATCATGAAGGAGTTTACCGAAGACTACATCGCAACCCTCAAAAGGCTCATAGAACAGCATGACAACGAGGCGCTGCGCAAGGAACTCGCCGAGATGCACCCGGCCGACATAGCGGAACTCTACCAGTCACTTCCTGAAGAAGACGGCGATTATATCTACACCCTCCTTGACGGAGACACCGCTGCCGACGCCCTGATGGAACTCGACGAGGATGACCGCCGTAAACTTCTCAGCAGCATGAGCGCCGAGGATATCGCGCAGCAGTTCATCGACCACCTCGACACTGACGAGGCCGTGGACCTTATTCAGGAACTTGACGCCGAGGACCGCGATGAGATCCTTTCACACATCGACGACGTTGAACAGGCGGGCGACATCATTGACCTTCTGAAATATGACGAGGACACCGCCGGTGGTCTGATGGGTAAGGAAATGCTGGTGGTAAACGAAAACTGGTCCATGCCGGAATGCATCAAGCAGATGCGTCTGCAGGCTGAAGACATGGATGAGATATACTACGTCTACGTGGTTGACAACGATGAAAAACTCCGTGGCGTGCTTCCTCTGAAAAAACTCATAACCCACCCTTCAGTTTCCAAAATCAAGCATGTGATGGAAACTGATCCCGCTTCCGTCAAAACGGAGACTCCGATTGATGAGGTGGCGCTTGACTTTGAAAAGTATGACCTCGTGGCGATGCCGGTGGTAGACTCCATAGGCCGGCTCGTTGGTCAGATCACCGTCGACGACGTCATGGATGAAGTCCGCGAATCAAGCGAACGCGACTATCAGTTGGCATCAGGTCTGTCATCGGACGTAGGCGCCGACGACTCCATTCTGGCACAGGTGAAAGCCCGCATCCCATGGCTTCTGGTTGGAATCGGTTCAGGAATTCTCGCATCACTTATCCTCGGCGGATTCGAGGATCAGTTGAAAATATGCACCGCTCTGGCGCTGTTCATTCCCATAATCGGAGGTACCGGCGGTAATGTGGGTGTTCAGGCATCAGCAATCGTGGTTCAGTCTCTGGCCAACGGTTCGCTTGACGTTAAGCAGTTTGCATCGCAACTTGGCAAGGAGGTGCTGATAGGACTTCTGAACGCCTCGATCATCGCAGGGGTGATCCTGGTTTACAACCTCATCACAATGCCCGGAAACCTGGCCGTGACCCTGTCGGTGGGATGCTCGCTGTTCATAGTGGTGATGTTCGCTACCATTCTGGGAACGGTGGTTCCTCTCACGCTGGAGAAACTCCACATTAATCCGGCGCTGGCGACAGGTCCGTTCATTCAGATATCCAATGACATATTCGGTCTGATAATATACGTGGGCATAGCCACCTGGTTCCTCGGCATATTCGGTTGACACACATAATGACACTTGCCGCAAAAGCACAACTACCCTCACGCCGAGACTACAGCCGCGTTCTCCGCATAGGCTTTCCGGTGCTGCTCACGCAGGCGGGTATCATTGCCGTTTCGTTCGCCGACACCATGATGGTTGGGGAATACGGCACCAACGAACTCGCTTCAGCGGCATTCGTCAACAATATCTTTTTCACCCTGATAGCAACAATGATAGGGTTTGCATCAGGTATCACACCGCTTGTAGGCGCCTATTTCGCACGCCGGCTCAACCGCTCGGTCGGACAGACTCTCCGGGTGGCGCTGCAACTGAATTTTGCGCTCGCCCTCATCTTCACATTGATCATGACGGTGGTCTATTTCAACCTCCACCTGTTCGGACAGCCCGACGAACTGCTCCCGCTTATCCGTCCCTATTTCATCATTGTACTCTGCACTCTTATTCCCACGGCCCTCTTCAACGCACTCCAGCAAACCGCCAACGGAATAACGGACACGGCGCTCCCAATGTGGATAATCCTCGGGGCGAACATCCTGAACATCATAGGAAACTACGCCTTGATTTACGGCCACTGGGGAGCCCCGGAACTGGGGCTGAACGGAGCGGGCATCAGCACTCTGTCAGCACGCATACTGTCCCTGCTTGTGCTTGGTGGCATAATGCTTTTATCCCCAAGATACAGGATATACCGCCGGGGGCTACTTTCGCCGCTACGTGCCGGAACACGCCGCAGACGGCTGTTCGCAACATCCTGGCCGGTGATGCTTCAGGTGGGTGTGGAGTGCGGACTCTGGGGAGTAGGAGGCGTTGTTTGCGGGTGGTTCGGAGCAGTCAAACTTGCCGCATATCAAATAATCGTCACAATAAGCCAGTTGGGCTTCATGACCTACATGAGTTTCGCCGTGGCAGCATCAGTCCTGGTTTCCAACAATCTGGGGTTGAAAGACTATCACGCCATGCGCCGGACAGCCACAGCCGGATTGCATATCATACTGTTGCTCTGCACATTAGTCTCACTGTTCCTTGCTCTGTTCTGCCACCAGTTGCTACCGCTTTTCACCTCCGATGAAGCCGTGATAACTTCCGCACTCACCCTGATAGCGCCAATGATAATCTACCAGTTCCTTGACGGTACTCAAATAAACTATGCGAACTGCCTGCGCGGCACAGGAAACGTACGTCCTCTCCTTGCGGTGGCCCTCATCAGTTATGTAGCAGTGGGCATACCGTCGTTGCTCCTGTTCAGCGTCGCACTTAATCTGCAGAGCGTCGGCATCTACATCAGTTTCAACGTGGCCCTTCTGGTGGCCGCCGCGCTCCAGTATCTCGCCTTCTCCCGAACTCTGAGGAAAATCTCATCTCCAACACTCAGGTAGAGTGATTACAAGCCCACACCAAGAAAAAAACTAAATTTTGAATCGCCTAAAACTGTTTTCTTCCGCAAAATCGCTAATTTTGCACTTGCCAGTTGAGAGTAGGATGCCTTAAAAATACTAAATTTAAGCACCACATTTCCCTCTAAAACTTGCACAACCACATTTTTTTTCGTAATTTTACACGCAGTAACAGGATCCGAGAAGGATTCATCTGATTCTATCCCTTTTAAACTAACCCTTTGCTATGCCAAAAAAACTGCTCCTACCACTGGCTCTGATCGCCGTTGCGACCTTCTCCGGTTCCGCTCAGAATCCGGCTTGGCTTGAAACCGACTCTGCCTCAGCAATAAAATATCGCCTGAACCGCGACTTCCCCTACACAGTAGATGACATTAAGGAAAAATTACCTCAGATAAGTTCCGACAAGATCGATGAATTTATCGCCAAAGGATATATTGAGAACATGGAGATTGACGGTGTTACCAAAATCCACCGCAAGGCGCCTGGCAACGTGAAACTCCTCGCGCCTGATTTCACCGGTGACTGGAAAGGACGCGGCGCCGGCTTCACTGAAGAACGCCGTCGTGACATCGAAAGAATCGTAGCCCTTTCAAAAGGGGATGGAACACCCGTCGACACTCAGCGTGTCACTTACCGGTTCTCCATTGATGTGCCCACACATGACTTCCTGCGCGGTGACACTCTTACCGTTTACATGCCCGTACCCATTGAAACTCCACGTCAGAGCCGCATCAGGATTCTCTCCGCCTCCCCCGCCGAATACGTAATTTCAACTCTCACCCGTTCTGACCACAACACCATCTGTTTCCGTCAGCCGGTTACCGATGACACAACCCACTTCGAATACACCTGTCAGTTTGATGTGGCCGCACAATATTTCTCACCGGAATATATCCGCGAGAACATCCGTCCTTACGACAAGGAAAGCGAACTTTACAAGAAATACACAACCATGCAGGCTCCTCATATCGTTCCCATCGATCAAGCGCTGATAAAAGAAATTGTGGGTGACACAACTGATCCCTTCGAATGTTCGGAAAAAGTGCTCACCTACATCTCTGACAATTTCCCCTGGGCCGGTGCCAGGGAATACAGCACAATCCCCTGCATGCCCGAATATGTCATCAACGGCCGACACGGCGACTGCGGACAGGTGACCATGCTCTACCTCTCCATCATGCGTTCACTCGGCATACCCGCACGATGGGAGAGCGGATGGGTCATCAACCCCGGCAAAGAGAACTTCCACGATTGGGCGGAAGTATACTTTGAAGGTGTAGGATGGGTGCCTGTCGATGCGTCAGCCGGCAGATACCCCGAAGAATTCGGTCCGGAAAATATGCGGAACTTCTATTCTACAGGATTTGAAAACCAGAGGATGGCAGCAAACAAAGGTATATGCGACGAATTCTTCCCACCCAAGAAATTCCTCCGCAGCGAAACCGTTGACAACCAGGCCGGTGAAGTTGAATGTTCCAAAGGAAACATCTTCTACCCCGGTTGGACTTTACATTTTGACACTCTCAGCATTGAACCCAAATGAATAAACTAACTCTAAGCGTCGCTGCGATCGCCCTTACCGCAGCATCATCTTTCGCCGCTACACCAGCCGAAATAATCAATAACACAAAAGCCTCGGTCGCTCCGGACTCACGTCAGATTGTTTATGAAATCACCCCAGAGCAACTTCCTGACGGACAGGTTATTCTTCGTGGAAAAACTTCAGAGCAGGATGTAAAGAACATCCTTCTTCAGGCTTTTGAGAACGATGGAAAGCAGGTTATCGACTCAGTCACCGTATTACCCTCCGACCGGTGGGCTCAGGTTCGCATCTCTGTCTGCTGCTTCCGCACAGGCCCTGCCCATGCCGCTGAAATGGCCACACAAGGAATCATGGGCCAGCCAATCCGTCTGCTCGAAAAAGATGGCGACTGGTGGCGCGCTCAGACCCCCGACGGTTACATAGCCTACGTAGTCGACAATTCACTCGCCGAAAAATCCGACGACCAGATGCGTCAGTGGCGCTCTGCCCCCAGAGTTATAGTTACCGCCCCTTATCAGACACATGTCTACTACAACGCTGTTGACCGCGGTCCCCGCGATGTGGTTTCTGACGTTGTCCTCGGCAACATTCTTGAAGGAACATATGATCCCGAAGCCGAAGTGATGGAAGTTACTCTCCCCGACGGTCGCAAAGGATTCATCGCCACTGCCGATGTACAACCCCTCGACACATGGGCGCAACAGGGTTTCGATGCGGAAAAGATTCTTGACACCGCCTACTCCATGGAGGGCACACCCTACCTTTGGGGCGGAACATCGATCAAAACCCTTGACTGCTCAGGACTGGCTAAAGTAAGTTACTTCTCTAACGGCATCATCCTGATGCGCGACGCATCACAGCAGGCTCTGACAGGAAACAACATTGCCGCTGACCAATGGCCCACATGCCAGGCAGGCGACCTACTCTTCTTCGGCAACCCAAAAACCGGAAAAGTAACCCACGTGGCTATTTATGACCATGACGGCGACTATATCCATTCTTCAGGACGCGTACGCCGGAACAGCGTCGACCCTGAATCTGAAAAATATCTCACCACACCGTTCCTGCATGCTACCCGAATCAAGGATAGTATAGGAACCAACGGAATAACCACCGTTGCAGCACACCCGTGGTATTTCTAATCAAGTATTTTATTAACCTCTCATTATATTTTCATCATGAATCGCAGAAATTTCCTTAGAGGAGCAGCATTCACTGCCGCTGCCCTCGCCTCGCCAATATCTTTCTCCGCTTTCGGAGAACCAACCCGCCAGACCGGCAAGTCAGGACGTCTCAACCTCACATTCTTCCCCTACGAACTTGAACTTCGCCACGCCTTCAATCTCGCCAAATTCAGCCGAACCACAACACCCGGTGTTCAGGTTCGCCTGGAATATGACGGCATCGTTGGATACGGTGAATCTTCCATGCCCCCCTATCTGGGAGAAAGTGTCGACAGCGTTCAGAAATTCCTTTCTCAACTTGACCTCACCCAGTTCTCCGATCCATTCCGCATTGAGGAAATCCATGACTACATGGACTCCGTGGCTCCCAACAACCGTGCAGCAAAAGCCGGTGTAGACATCGCCCTTCATGACCTCTTAGGCAAAATCATGCAGCAGCCATGGTACAAAATCTGGGGCCTCGATCCCGCAAAAGCACCCAACACATCATTCACGATAGGAATCGACAAGGCCGACGTAGTTCGCCAGAAAGTCGACGAAGCGGCACCCTACAAAGTTCTGAAGGTGAAAATGGGTCTGGACAACGACAAGGAACTGGTGGACATAATCCGCTCAAAAACAGATGTACCCATCTGCGTTGATGCAAACCAGGGTTGGGACGACAAAGAAAAGGCACTTGAAATGTGTCACTGGCTCGCTGAACGCAACTGTCTTTTCGTGGAACAGCCCATGCCCAAGGAAAAAATCGACGAAACAGCATGGCTGCGCGAACGCTCACCGCTTCCAATCATCGCCGACGAATTTCTTCAGCGTCTCCCTGATGTTCGCCGTGCCGCCGAAGCCTACGATGGCATCAACATCAAACTCATGAAGAGCACCGGCATGCACGAAGCGCACAAAATGGCCGTCCTCGCCCGTGCTATGGGTATGAAAGTCATGCTCGGTTGCATGACCGAAACCTCATGCGCAGTCAGCGCGGCATCACAACTCGCGCCAATGGTCGACTGGGCTGACCTCGACGGTAACCTCCTCATTGCCAATGACATTTTTGACGGCATGAAGATTGTTGACGGAAAGGTAACAATTCCGGACCGTCCGGGTATCGGTGTTGAACCCCTCGCATAACAGACCAATACATCCAACTTCCTTAAAAACAATCAATTATGGAAGAAATGAAATCAGAAAAACGGGAAGCCAAAGCCGAAGATATCACCGCTTACTCCCGTCATTACAACGAAAAGGACTTCTTTGAAAAAATAAAAAGTGCCGCTTCAAAAGCAGGAGCCAAAGCCATTTACACGGCCATGACTCTCTACTACTCCCTTGAGCATGCATCCATAACCGATAAACTGATGATTGTTGGCGCACTGGGCTATTTCATCCTCCCTACGGATCTTATCCCGGACTTCATCATCGGACTCGGCTACACCGACGACCTGGCGGCGCTGCTCATCGTCTACAACCGTTTGAAAGCAAACATCGACGAATCAGTGGAGGAAAAAGCACGCAAGGAAGTAT
Source organism: uncultured Porphyromonadaceae bacterium (assembly GCA_947175645.1). GTDB lineage: Bacteria > Bacteroidota > Bacteroidia > Bacteroidales > Muribaculaceae > CAJUPY01. The sequence continues at coordinate 72,910 of CAMWNP010000003.1, read as the reverse complement.
TGCGGATGTTCCCCGGTCTGAACCCAAAGGAACTCAAACTCTGATTCCAAATGTAACGCCACGCTTCAGCAGGCACTAACAACATGAAGTGACCGCCCGAAGCAGGACTTACTAAACATAATCCCACAAAAGGAAAGAGTCCGGTAAATCTGCCGGACTCTTTCCTTTTCCGGAATTTCATCATCACACCTCATATTTTTTTCATCAAAAAAATACACATATATATTATATGTATTTCAAAAAAAACAACTAACTTTGCAGCGGTTTGCGTCCCAACCCTGACGCTCCCAGTCTTAGAACAACCTTAAAAACTATAAACCATTAACATTTCACATTTATGTTAGAGAAGGCCAGTGTAAAATCTCTCGACAAAGTAGTCGTAAGATTCTCCGGTGACTCAGGCGACGGCATGCAACTTGCCGGTAACATCTTCACCAACGTATCAGCAGGTGTGGGCAACAGCGTATCAACTTTCCCAGACTATCCCGCTGAAGTTCGCGCTCCTCAAGGCTCTCTTAGCGGCGTTTCAGGCTTCCAGGTAAGTGTAGGCTCAGGCGTACACACACCCGGTGACCAGTGTGACGTACTCATCGCCATGAACCCCGCAGCCCTGAAGCAGCATGTAAAATTCCTCAAGCCAAACGGAGTCATCATTGTTGACATCGACTCCTTCAAGGAAGAAGGTCTGAAAAAAGCACAGTTTGAAACTGATGACTACATAAAAGAACTCGGAATCACCGCACAGGTGGTGGAAGTCCCCGTTACTTCAATGACCAAAGCAGCCCTCGCTGACTCAGGCATGGACAACAAATCCATCCTCAAATGCCGAAACATCTTCGCTTTAGGTCTGGTATGCTGGCTCTTTGACCGTCCTCTGGGGAACGCCATTCACATGCTCAAAAACAAATTCGCCAAAAAGCCCGCTGTTTTTGAAGCAAATGCTAAGGTTATCCAGGCCGGATATGACTACGGACACAACATCCATGCATCCGTTTCAACGTACACCATCGAAACTGACAACATCAAACCCGGCATCTACACTGACATCAACGGCAACACCGCAACAGCGTGGGGCTTGATTATGGCATCGGAAAAAGCCGGTCGTCCCCTTTTCCTCGGATCATATCCCATCACCCCCGCCACAGACATTCTTCATGAACTTGCCAAACGTAAAGATCTTGGAGTAAAAGCATGTCAGATGGAAGATGAAATCGCAGGCGTTTGCTCCGCAATCGGTGCATCTTTCGCAGGCGACCTCGCCGTAACATCCACATCCGGTCCCGGTCTGGCACTCAAAAGCGAAGGTATAGGTCTGGCAGTTATCGCCGAACTCCCACTGGTGATCATCGACGTTCAGCGTGGCGGTCCCTCAACCGGTCTTCCAACAAAAACCGAACAGACAGACCTCATGCAGGCACTCTACGGACGTAACGGCGAATCACCCCTTGCCGTGGTTGCTCCCGCTTCGCCTACTGACTGCTTCACCATGGCATTCGAAGCATCACGCATCGCCATCGAACACATGACCCCCGTCATCCTGCTCTCCGACGCCTTCATCGGCAACGGTTCATCAGCATGGCGTGTGCCGGAAGCATCGGAATACCCCGAAATCAAATGCCACTTCCTCCCCGAAGAAAAGAAAGAAGGATGGAAACCTTATCAGCGTGATCCCGAAACACTGGTCCGCTATTGGGCTATCCCCGGCACCGAAGGGTTGCAGCACCGTCTCGGCGGTCTGGAAAAAGATGCCGTTACAAGCGCTATTTCAACTGACCCCGTGAACCACGAAAAAATGGTAAATCTCCGTCGTGAAAAAGTGGCACGCATCGCAAACGACATCCCCGCACAGGAAGTTCTCTGCGACATTGACGCCGACACTCTGCTTGTTGGTTGGGGCGGAACATTCGGTCATCTCTACACCGCCGCACAGGAACTCTGCAAACAAGGTAAGAAAGTGGCGTTCACTCACTTCCGCTACATCAATCCCTTACCCGCCAACACAGCAGAAATTCTTGCCAAATACAAGAAAGTCATCGTTGCCGAACTCAACACAGGTATGTTCGCCGATTACCTCCAGGCAAAATTCCCAAAAACAGAAATCCATCGCATCAACAAAATACAAGGCCAGCCCTTCCTCGTTTCAGAAGTCGTTGACCAGGTAACTAACATCATCGAGGGCAAATAACCATGGAACAGACAACTTTCACTCCCGCCAACTATAAAAGCGACCAATCAGTACGCTGGTGTCCCGGATGCGGTGACCACGCAGTCCTGAATTCTCTCCACAAAGCAATGGCCAACATCGGCATCGCACCTCACATGACAGCCGTTATTTCCGGTATCGGATGCTCTTCTCGCCTCCCTTACTACATGAACACCTACGGCTTCCACACCATCCACGGACGTGCCGCTGCAATCGCCACAGGATTCAAAGTAGCAAACCCACAGATGACCGTATGGCAGATTTCCGGTGACGGTGACGGTCTGGCCATCGGTGGTAACCACTTCATCCACGCCGTACGCCGTAACGTCGACCTCAACATAATCCTGTTCAACAACAAAATTTACGGTCTGACCAAAGGACAGTACTCTCCTACATCTGACCGCGGTTTCGTTTCCAAATCATCTCCCTACGGAACAACCGAAGACCCGTTCATTCCCGCTGAACTCGTGTTCGGCGCACGTGGCAACTTCTTCGCACGTTCTATTGATGTGGAACTTGCCGTATCTCAGGAAGTACTCGCGGCTGCAGCCCTCCACAAAGGCACATCAGTGGTTGAGATGCTCACCAACTGCGTTATCTTCAACAACGGTATCCACAACTTCATCACTGACCGTGAAACACGCGCCGAAAGAACAATCCACCTTGTTCACGGCGAAAAGATGCTCTTCGGTAAAGAGAAAAACAAAGGTCTGGTACGTGACGGATTCCTTCTCAAAGCAGTGGAACTCGGCAAAGACGGCTACACCATCGATGATGTTCTCGTTCACGACGCCCACACTCCCAGCAACTTCCTCCACCAGCAACTTGCAATGATGGACGGACATGAACTTCCGCTTGCTATAGGTATCATTCGTGATGTTAAAGCACCCACTTACAACGACGAAATCGACCAGCAGGTTGAAACCGTCCGTGCTAAAAAAGGGTTCGATTCACTCCGTGACATGATTCTTGCAGGTGAAACCTGGGAAGTGAAATAATTCCGATTATATTAATAATACTTTTTTTGAGAGGGTATGTCAAAATTTTGTGACGTACCCTCTCAGTTTTGAAGAATAAGTCTGATGCAGGACACTGAGTCTGAATTCTGACTGATTTCTAAGACCCGGCCTGAGTTAATCGGCGCTACCTCCCGGACTTCATCACCATTTCACAACACTGTGCCACGAGGTATGACCTGATTATTCAGCGACCCAGTTGCTGGTTCCGGATCAATTTTGTAAGAAAACGTATCTGCGCCTCATATTGGGCAGCCTTACGGGGATGAGACTCAATAAGATTATTGAAAATTTCCAATGCCTTGTCATACTGCTTACGGCGTACGTGAAACTTGGCGAGGGTCTCACTGAGCAACGAATCAGGCGACGGCTCCGGAATATTCCTGCGGCGAACCTCTGATGCCGGACTTTCCACATCCTTTTCAGGAGAATGTGTGCGTATAAACTCCTCGATCATAGCCTCACGGGAATCCGATGGAAGTTTCTCCTGCGACGTCGGCTCGGCAGCCTGTTTCTGCTCAAGCACAGTGGCATAATCCGGAACAGGATTGAATATCAGTCGTTCAAGCAGTTCCGTCTCCTCCCGGTTATCCTTTCCCCCGCCATAACGTTGCAGAAACACATCGATCGCATCATCCGTCGTCATACGCGCCGGAAGATCCTCGGGAGGATAAAAGTCACGGAACACCTCGGCACGGTCACTGAGAATATCAAAAAGCATGGCATGACCCGGATCTGAAAGAGCCACCTTGATTGTCAGAGCCTTACACTCATTATCGCTCAGCAGGTGACGGCACTCAGTGAGCATCACTATGGCCGGGAGCATAAAGAAAGGAAACTGTGTCATAAGGTCACGCGCTGTCTGAAGCCTCTGTGCAGGCTCCGCATCCTCTTTCAGGAGAAATGAAATTTGTTCTTCAGTGCGTGTCATTACCAGTTTCCGAGTGTAGCGTTGAAAATTAAATCCACCAGTTCCTTACTTATCTGCTGACACAGTTCATCCTGCACATCTGTCAGCATTTCCTCACTGCTGAAGTCACGATAGGCTGAGAATGACTGGTCAACATTGTTCTTCTCATCCTTCAGGTCATTGTATTTCACACGAACAGTGATGGTAAGGCGGGTCATTGACGCGTAAGCATTTTCCGTAACCGCCTGAGGAGAAAGATTATAACCCGTAATTTCCCCTTCAAGTTCCAGATCTGACGCACCCTCGGTTATCTGCAGGCGTGTGTTGCGGGTGACATAATCCATCAGTTCATTCTCGAAAGTCTGCTGCAGAGGCGGATAAACCAGTGCGGCACGGATGGGGAAATCACTTATACGGATGGTTTTATAGACAGAATAGTCAAGAGCCGAGCCATTGAACTTGTAACTCGGTATGCATCCGTGCCATACAGGAATCATAGCCAGCAGAAGCAGTAAAGGAACTGCGAGGAGTCTATTCCAGGTCATATTCTTTGATTTTTCTATAAAGGGTACGTTCGGAAATATTCAGTTCTTTTGCCGTTGCCTTCCGTCGACCGTCATTCCTCTCCAGGGCACGACGTATCATTTCTTTCTCATCGTCAGGAGAAAGAGCCGCAGGCTCAGCCACGGTGATCTCTTCAGCAGGTGAGTACGGAATGATGGCATGAGGATTACGTGCAGGCGAAACGGTCAACTCCTCAGCCACGGGCAGTGGGCCACCATCACGTGGCATAGCCTCCTTTTCCTCCACCAGTTCCCTGAGCCTGTCAATCTCACGCTGCATCCTGAATATCATGTTGAAGAGCAGTTCTCTCTCCTTGGAGTAGGAATGATCCGTAGCCGAATGGCTGCTGTCAGTGCATAACGCGGGGGTGTAGACCGTACCCTTTTCCGGCATATAGCCAAGAAGTTGCTCGCGGGTGATTTCGCTCCCGGCATGGAAAATGGCTATCTGCTCCACAATATTCTTCAACTGGCGGATATTCCCCGGCCAGCGGTAGGTGAGCATCGTTTCACGTGCCTCTGACGAGAAGGTTATCGGCGGAAGAGTGTAACGTTCGGCAAAATCGGTAGCGAACTTACGTGCCAGCAGCAATATGTCGTTACCACGGTCACGAAGAGGCGGCACAGGTATCTGAACCCCCGAGAGACGATAATAGAGGTCTTCGCGGAACCTACCCTCTCGGATCGCCCTGAGCATGTCAACATTTGTTGCTGCAACAACACGGATATCGGTGTGCTGGATGGTGGATGATCCCACCTTCATGAACTCCCCCGTTTCCAGCACACGCAGCAGACGTGCCTGGGTGGGAAGCGGAAGTTCAGCCACCTCATCCAGAAAAATAGTGCCTCCGTCGGCCTCCTCGAAATATCCCTTGCGGGCCGACACAGCACTTGTAAACGCCCCTTTCTCATGACCGAACAATTCCGAGTCAATAGTACCTTCCGGAATGGCGCCGCAGTTCACTGCAATATACTTGTTATGCTTGCGCGGACTGAACTGATGGATGATTTTCGGGAAAAATTCCTTTCCCGAACCACTCTCGCCTGTTACAAGAACGGAAATGTTTATAGGAGCCACAAGGATGGCACGCTGGATGGCGGCTATGAGACCGGGAGCATTACCCACGATGCCGAAACGCATCTTTGCCTGCTGTACTTCCTGTGGTTCCGGTGGCGGTATTATCTGCATTTTCTCAATTCGTAAGTTTTAGATTTCAGAAACTCCCCGAATTCAGCCACGGAACCCTGATGACGCTGCTGTTCCTCAACACTAATAACGTCGCCTACGGAGACATGAATCTCCTTTCCGGATTTGCGGAACACCTCGGCGGGCAGACGCAACGTGCGCAACTGCCAACTGACCACACCCAGAAAATTGAACCACCAGGAGTTTGATCCATGGAAATATATAGGAATTACGGGCACTTTCAACTGCTCGATCAGACGCACCACGGTGGGCTGCCACTCACGGTCGTTGAGTTCCCCTTTGATATTTATCTTGCTCACCGCACCCGCAGGGAAAAAACCTACGGGATTACCTCCGCGGATCTGTTTTATCACCTCACGGATTCCCCGCATTGAAACCTGTTTTTTGGCAGGATCATCTGATGCCAGCGCATCCACGGCAATGAAATTCGGACGCATCGCGCTTATCTGGTTCAGCACCATGTTGACCATCACCTTGAACTCCGGTCGGCGCGAGGCTATCAGATGAATAAGCGTGATACCGTCAAGCGCACCGAACGGATGATTGGACACTGTCACGAACGCACCCTCGGGAAGATGGTCAAGCAACTGCTCGTTGTCTATTCTAAGTTTAACCTTGAATTCCTCAAACAGCAGCCTGCGTACGAACTCCGGTCCGGGAGTATCACAGCATCGGCTGTGTACACCGTTAACCTTGTCCACGCTCAGAAAATGAAGCAGAGAATTGACAAGTTTCTCGTGCCCTTCAAGCCGGGGCACAATCTTTATTATATCATTATAGTCAAGCACCGTAGGCCTGACTGTCAGGTTCTGATTTTCCATATTTATCGGTAACAGACACCTTAGCGCGCCTATCAATCCACAAATTTAATAAATTATTTCCATATCGCAAAGCCGTATCGTTGTATCAACCCAAAAGAGAAGACTTCCGACATTTTTATTAATTTCAAACTTGCTTGTTTAGACCCGGTTCCCCAATATTTGTTAATGCTGAGGACGCATATCGCCGAGAGATGTTTACCATAGTCGGTTGCTTGGAGGTCGCATTGCGATCGGCTGTAATTACCTATAAAGCATAAGAAATGCCTCCCTTTATAAATGGGAATATTGGTTGCCGACAGTTTATATATTCCGTCGAACTGCTGACTCCGTTTACTCTACATGACATCTTGAGAGATACGCCGCTTTGAAAATCAAAATAAAAATTTTGCATCAATCGTCGGCGGTATTTTATCATCGGACGGAAAGATGTATAGGTAAAGCGGCATTTTTCAGATAATAACTCGCTGTGAGGTTTAAAATAAAATGCCTTCACATCCACGTCCGCCCCCATACTTATCAAATCTTTTTTAGTCAGATTATAATCGACTCCAAACATACCTCCATACAAATTAATAAGCCATTTATCATTAAACCGATGCCTATACATAAATACCGGAAATGCAGGTAATTTGGAACTTGTATTTACCATTACCAATGGACCAATACCGAACTGGGTGTTTTTATTGGCTCTCAACATGATCAATCCCATTGCTATTCCGGAAACTCTTGCGAAACCTCCTTCACTCCACTCGCTGTTGATCATTGCCATAGCCATTATGGGACGATTGAGAATTTTGGACTTAAAAGTGGAGGTGAATCCAACTTGACCCAATAAATGGGTGCCGTTCAGGTTGATCTCCCCTGGATTATAACCCTCACTTAGGTCAGCATCTCCAAATGAAATCTCGCAGGAAGAATAACGAGCATTTGCGGATACCGTAAATCTCTTATTTCTGAAGAACTCATAAGAAGCCCGTGCGGAAAAGCCATCCTGAATTGCCCCAAATCCATGATCATACTCCATGTTTAAATTTGTTTTCACGAGTCCATAACCTCCTTCACTGACATTTACAACAGTTTGGGTTTGAGCCGAAAACTTCAAAGCAATACTAAGACATCCTATTATTAAAGTTAATATCCGTAAGTTCATATTGTAAATTTCATTCAAGACCTATAATTCACATATTTAGTGCTAATTATGTTTTGGATTTTAGGTTCAAATTTAGAAATAATCTTAGAGATAGGCAAGTAGTAGCATTACCTATTCAGAGGTAAAATTTTTAATGCCAATCAACGCCAATTAACGCCAATCAACGCCAATTAACGCCAATTAACGCCAAATGGCACTAAAAATGGCACTAAAAGTTGCATTGAAACGCAAATTTTGGCACTAATTGAAGCCAATAAATCAGTTACAATAGCCGCATTGATAGAAGCAACAAAAATACCGCGTCGAACACTTTCACGTATTCTTGAAGATATGAAAGACCGAGGTGTTTTGATTAGGCACGGTTCCGCAAGAGCAGGTTATTGGGAAATAGTCAAACCGTAGCACAACAAGAGCCTTTCCTTTCGTAACCTTTACTTCGGCGAGGCTTGACCGAGCCAAAAGCCTGTCAGCGGAAGTCGGGGCAGGTCAGATAACGCGGAACACGTTATTGTTCGCTCCCATCTGATAGTCATACATGAACAGTTCGTGTCCTTTACCGGCCTGCCGCTTTGCGTAGCAAGAACGTTTCGTAGTCGAAATAGTTAGCGGGATTCTATCAAAATTTTGGCACAGCCTCGTTTTGATATATTGGCTTATTTATTCTTAAAAAAATCTATTGCGAAATCAAGTTGGGTATCTTTATCGTTAAAGTAATCATAAACCGTCTGGGTTACATAGTAATCGGGGATAACTCCAACTCCTTCCAATGGGAACCCTTTAGGGGATACTGATGGATCTGCTGTAGGAATACGGAAACATATTCCGTTTGAAGTTTTGAAGGTCTTTGGGTGATTGCCTGTATCTCCTGCCGTTGGTTCTCCAATCAATATGACATTGCCGCTTTCCTTCATGTCAATAGCAAAACTTTCTGCGGCTGAAAAAGTAATAGGACTTATGAGCAAAAGTACTTTACCATGATAAGCATTGTCCGAAGGGGTCATCACCTTGTTATCAATACAATGAGGTTGTTCGCTATGAATGAAATATTTACATAACTCTCGCCCGTTACCGCTATTGCCACCTTCATTATTTCTTATGTCGACTATAAGATATGGAAGATTGCGCACTTTGTTGAAATCAGCCGAGAAACTTTCAAGAACACCATCCATCATTGTATTGATTACAATATAGCCGATACTGTCATTCAGCACTTTACCGCTTGTTTTTACCACTTCAGTTGATGGCAACTTGTCCATAGTCAGCAATGGCAGTTTTACCAAAATGGTGTCATTGCCACGACATACAGTATAGTCGCGCACAGTGTCAGATAGGCTTCGGAATATATTTGCAGCCGTGTACAGTCGGCGATTCAGTGGAGTGGACGCAGATACATACTTTTCATTCCGATCCATCCACCGAACTATAGGTTCTCCATTTACGGCTATAACTCTGTCCTTGTTCTTCAGTCCTGCCTCAGTCATAATCTCGTTTGGGCTGTTGATGAAAACGGAATCATTTATATATACAGGGAAAGTGCCTGCGCTATACTCTTTGAGATATACAAACGAATGACCGACTTTTAAAGATGCGAAGAATTCTTGAAGAAGTTCGCCATATTCCTTAGATGTGGAAATATGGCCTACGCGTGCAGAAAACGAATCGCACAAAGAATCAATGTTTAGATGCTTGGCTTCGTAAAGGGAGTAATTGTCCCCTACAATCTCCGTAATTTCATGAAAATCGTCTGAGAATTTGTCATTCTTCAATGGCAAATTTTCGACATAATAACTTTCTGCCGACGGTTCTGATGAATAGAAAAATTTGAAATAGATTATTAAGCCGGCAAATGAGAGCAAAACCAGTCCAACCAGCGCAAGTAGGACCTTTAAAATCTTTTTCATCATATCATTATGCTTGAATATTACGAAATTCTTATTGAATACAAATTGCTATTGACTCTTTAGCAAAAGATATTAATATAAAACGTGAGCCAACTATGCCACGTCTTAACTTGAAGGTCGTAGGAAACCGATTGTACTCAGATGCGATTGACAGCAGCACACGCTATGCGATGGAAGCCATCATGCCATCTTAGAGTACTGCTGAAAATTTCCTACGTTTTCACGTTCAAGATAGGCATAACGCTTCTTATTTTTCCAAAATGTCATAGACATGGCTATGCCAATCCGACTGCAAAATTACAAAAAATACTTTAATCTCCTGCCAGTCAGATTATCAAATCTTTGACAAACAAATCGAAATGGTTAGAATTATAAACAAACAAGTATCAAAATTTCATAAATTCATTCTACTCATTTACCTCAATTACACCATTAAGTACCTATTTAGTACACCCTATAAAAAATATCTTTCTGATTTACAGATATAATTTTAGTGCACCCCAATAGAAGGTGTATTCTGATATTTAATGAACGAGTATCACGGCAAGCAAGCCCCATATCACCAGAAGGATATTCGCCACTGCGTAAGTCACGGTGTAACCCATGGCCGGAAGTGTGCTTCCGAGCGTGTCCTGAACCGCACCAAGCGAGGCGGTGCATGTTCGGGTTCCGGCACAACATCCGAGAGTAATGGCGGGATTGAACTTGAAAACCTTATGTCCGAGCCACAGTCCGAATAACAGCGGAAGTGTCGTTGCCACAACTCCTACCACAAACAGCATGGGTCCTACGCTGACCAGTCCTGATACAAATGACTGCGCCGATTCCAGTCCTATACATGCTATGAACACGTTCAGACCCAGATTATTCATTATCCAAAGTGCCGGACGGGGAATATTGCCGAACACCGGACGCTTGCTGCGCAGCCACCCGAACACCAGTCCTGCCACCAATGCGCCGCCGCTTGTTCCGAAACTCAACGGAATCGACCCGATCATGAACGTAAGCGCACCTATTATTCCGCCTATGGCTATGGCCAGTCCGACGAACATAAGGTCAGACGAAAGTGTGGGACGGTCAACATGGCCTATCTCCGCTGACGCCTTCTTGACATTGACACTCTGACCTATGACCACCAGATTATCCCCTTTCTGAAGAACCACATCAGGCGACACATCAACATTCTCCCCTCGCCGGGTGATGCTCCGTATGGTAACACCGTGCATGAAATCCTTACCGCTGAGTTCCTCTACCGTTATCCCATACAAACTCTTGTTTGCGAACAAAACCGGCACCCGTTCCACCGGATAATGGAGCAATTCCTCATCAGCCGTTTCCGGACCTATAACAAATCCATCATTTATTATCTGTTCATAACGTCCGCACAGAACAATCACATCACCATTCGCCACGTTCAGGTCACGCTTAGCCTCCTCAATCCTGCCGTTACTGCGCACCCGGTCAACAGAAACCTCCATGCCGTTATCATGCAGGAACCGTTCAGTCTCGGCTATGCTGCGCGGTTGGTCAAAATAGGGATTGTCAATGGTGTAGGCACGGAACGAAACCTCACGCAAAGCATTGATAAATGCCGGATCATTCTCCCACTCGTTCATGTTCAGGCTCTGCTCAAGTTCACGGGTCTGCGCCTTAACCTTGTCAAGACCCCCTAAAAGTTTAGGTCCTAACGAGCCAAGGATTATCACCGTGCCGAGCGTACCGTAGATATATGTCACCGCATAGCAAACCGGAATCAGAGCCTGCTGTGCCTTAGGATCACTGATAAGGTCACCCAGACGCTGGATGGTCTCGCTCCCCACACCTATCACCGAGGAACATGTCTGCGAACCTGAGAACAGCCCTACTGTGACACCCGGCCCGTAGCGGAACAGTATGGCCAGCACAAGCGTGACACCGCCGCACATCATGCTCATTATCACCGCGAACAACACTTGCTTCAGGCCCATCCCCTTGAGTGAACGGAAAAACGTCGGACCCACACTGTAACCTATCGAGAACAGGAACATCATGAAAAACACCGTCTTGATAGGCCCGGAAACAGGCACACCTATCTGCCCCACAAGTATACTCACCAGCAGAACCGCCGTAACACTTCCCAAGGAAAAAGTCTTGTAACGGAGTTTACCTATAAAAAATCCAATCCCTACGGTCAAAAATATGGTGATGGCAGGATATTCCCTCAGTATGTCAGTTATGTTGTTCATGATGAATTGATTTCTCTTAAAAATATAACGTCACAAAACTGTTATCAGTTCATATTTTCTTGTCTTTGTAAATATTAGACCCGGTTCCCCAATTACAAAATGTTAAATTATGTTATAAATTCATGTATACTCCCCTTTGTAGTTTCCGGCATTTGCAAACACGGCGGGAAAATTGTAACTTTGCATACAGAAAGAATCGGAGGAGGCTGCGGCTTCCTCCTTGTTATTATAATCAATCCAGGTTATTATAATCAATCCAGAAATGATCGATAAACAGAAACTTACCGAATGTGTGGAGAACGCTATTGCCGGAACAGACATGTTCCTGGTTGACATCCGCATAAGCAAAGATAACTCCATAACCGTTGACCTTGACTCGATGGGCGGAATGGACATTGATGAATGTGCCGCCGTAACCCGGAAAATCGAAGCCGAATTTGACCGCGATGTCGAAGACTATGAACTTGAAGTGGGCTCGGCTGGTCTGACCTCTCCTTTCCGTGTCAAACAACAGTATGAAAAAAACATCGGCAACCCTGTGGAAGTACTCGTCAAAGGAGGAAAGAAACTTACCGGCACCCTGACTGCCGTTGCAGATGACTTCTCCACATTCACCGTGGAAGTGGATGAAAAAGTCAAGGAACCCGGAATGAAACGACCCGTTATCGTCAAAACTCCGGTAACAATTCCCGTGGCTGACGCTAAATCAGTCAGATATCTGATTCAGTTCAAATAAAGCAATTTCTAAAAATCAGCAGAAACGGCATATACTGTTGATTTCATCATATTTTCAACTACTATTCTGAAAACAATTAACAACTAAATATTATGGCTAAGAAAGAGCAGGCTCCTAACATGGTGGAACTTTTCGCCGAACTTCAGGAACTAAAAAAAATCGATAAGGCAACTATGATCTCCGTACTTGAGGAATCATTCCGTAACGTTCTGTCAAAAATGTTCGGAACAGATGAAAACCTCGACGTGATCATGAACCCTGATAACGGCGACGTCCAGATTTTCCAGAACCTCCAGGTGGTGGAAGACGGCGAAGTCGAGAACCCCAACCTCCAGATAGGAATCACAGATGCACGCGCCGACAACGACCCTGAAGTGGAAATAGGCGAAGAACACACCAAGGAAATTATCTTCGCTAACTTCGGACGCCGAGCAATTCTTAACCTCCGTCAGACACTGCAGACAAAAATCCTTGACCTCCAGAAAGAGTCGATCTACAACAAATTCAAGGAACTCGAAGGAGAACTTGTTTCCGGCGAAGTTTACCAGACCTGGTCAAAAGAAACCCTTCTGCTGGATGATGACAAGAACGAACTCCTCCTTCCCAAAAACGAGTCGATTCCCGGCGACTTCTTCCGCAAAGGTGAAACCGTACGCGCCGTAATCGCAAACGTCGACAACAAGAACAACAACCCCAAAATCACCGTTTCCCGTACGAACGAGGCCTTCCTGCGCCGTCTGTTTGAACTTGAAGTACCGGAAATCCATGACGGTCTGATTAACATACGCGCCGTTGCCCGCATCCCCGGTGAACGTGCCAAAATCGCCGTTGAAAGTTACGATGACCGCATCGACCCCGTAGGCGCATGCGTTGGTGTGAAAGGCTCACGCATACACGGCATCGTACGCGAACTCCGCAACGAAAACATCGACGTCATCAACTACACCGCAAACCCCTCCCTGCTGATTCAGAGAGCCCTCTCACCCGCCAAAATCTCATCAATCCGCATCGATGAGAATGAAAAGAAAGCCGAGGTATTCCTCCGTCCTGAAGAAGTTTCACTCGCTATCGGCAAAGGAGGTCTGAACATAAAACTCGCTTCAATGCTCACCGGATACATAATCGACGTTTACCGCGACACGGAAGAAACTTTCGAGGACGATATCTATCTTGATGAATTCAAGGATGAAATCGAAGAATGGATCATCGACACCTTCAAGGAAGCCGGATATGTGACAGCAAGAAACGTGCTGGCCGCTTCACGCGAAGACCTCCTTGCCAAAACTGACCTCGAAGAAGAAACCATCGACAACGTTACCGCTATCCTCAAAGCAGAATTTGAGGACTGACAACAATAACCATCACCTCTCTCCAACCACATCTTCACTCTCCTGATTAACAAAAAGACAACAGAAAATACACTACATGGCGAGAACAAAAATAAGCAAAGTGGCAAAAGATCTGAACGTGGCTCTCCCCACGGTCATTGACTTTCTGCGCAAAAAAAACATAACCGTCGATGACAACCCCAATGCTCGCATTGAGGATGATGTGGTCGACATTTTAGTGAAAGAATTCCGTAACGACAAAGACCTTAAAACACTCTCTGACCAGTTCTCGTCAGAAAGATTTAAAGGGAAAGAGAAAAAAACGGTCCAGGAAAAGAAACCCGAGCCTCAGCCTGAACCCACTACCACCTACGAAACCATGCAACGACCGGTGTTCGTAGGCAAAATTGAACTTGACTCCAAAGGTAATCCCGTCACCCACAAGCAGACCAAGGATACTCCGGAGCCCGCGAAACAACCTGAAAAGAAGCCTGAGGTTGAACTTCCCGTCAGCAAACCTGAGCCTGAAGTGAAGCCCGAACCGGCTGCAGAAGTAAAACCTGCACCCGTAAAGGAACCTGAAAAGAAACAGGAACCTGAAGTGAAACCCGTTTCCGTTCCTCTGACAACCGAAGAACCCAAGGTTGAGCCCGCTCAGCAACCGGACAAAGAACCTGCCCGGCAACAGGAGAATGAGGATGAAGTGTTCACCCTCAAATCAGAAACACAGAACGGCCCCTCACTGAACATCGTTGGTAAGATTGACCTTGACTCAATCAATCAGTCCACACGTCCGAAAAAGAAAACCAAGGAAGAACGCCGTGGCGAACGGATGAACAAGGCTCAAGCCGCCCAGGGCACCGCTCAGGCCGACAAGAAGAAGCGCAAACGCATTGGAGGCAAGGAAAAAATCGATATTGAAAAAACCGCAGCACAGGTCAACGCAATGACCGGCAAAAACAATGCGCAGCGCGGCAACGGTCAGCAGCCCTCCTCACAGCAAGGAAAACAACGTAAGGAAAAAGGTCCTAAGGCTGACTCACGTGCCAAACGTCCCGTCCACACTGAGGTAAGCGAGGAAGATGTTCAGCGTCAGGTTAAAGAAACACTCGCTCGTCTCACATCAAAAGACAAAGCCAAAAAGAGCGGTGTGAAATGGCGTAAGGAAAAACGTGAGGCCAATGCCAACCGCGAGCGTGAGGCTGCCGAAATGGAAGCAGCGGAAAGCCGCGTGCTCAAACTCACCGAGTTCGTGACCGCCAACGACCTCGCTTCAATGATGAATGTTCCCGTGACACAAGTCATTGGAACATGCATGAACATCGGTGTGATGGTTTCTATCAACCAGCGTCTGGATGCCGAAACAATCAACATCGTTGCAGAAGAATTCGGCTACAAGACTGAATATGTCTCCGCTGAGGTGAGCGAAGCAATAGCAAACGTGGAAGATAACGAGGAAGACCTCATCTCACGTCCCCCGATCGTGACGGTGATGGGACACGTTGACCACGGTAAGACATCTCTGCTTGACTACATACGTAACGCCAACGTTATCGCCGGTGAAGCCGGAGGTATAACCCAGCACATCGGTGCCTACAACGTGAAACTCGCCGACGGCCGTCACATCACATTCCTCGACACCCCCGGTCACGAGGCCTTCACCGCCATGCGTGCACGCGGTGCCAAGGTGACTGACCTCTGTATCATCATCGTTGCCGCTGACGATAACGTGATGCCCCAGACTGTGGAAGCGATCAATCACGCATCCGCTGCAGGTGTGCCCATTGTGTTCGCAATCAACAAGATTGACAAACCCCACGCCAATCCCGACAAGATCAAGGAGGAACTCGCTGCCATGAACTACCTTGTGGAGGAATGGGGCGGTAAATATCAGTCACAGGATATCTCAGCCAAGAAAGGTATAGGCGTGGAGGAACTGATGGAAAAAGTACTCCTCGAAGCGGAAATGCTCGAACTTCGCGCTAACCCTAACCGTAACGCCACCGGCTCTATCATCGAGTCTTCTCTTGACAAAGGAAGAGGCTACGTTGCTACCGTTCTCGTCCAGAACGGAACACTGCGTGTGGGCGATATCATTCTTGCCGGAACCCACTACGGAAAAGTAAAAGCAATGTTCAATGAGCGTAACCAGCGCATCAAGGAGGCGGGTCCCGCTGAACCGGCGCTTATCCTCGGTCTGAACGGAGCCCCCACCGCCGGTGACACATTCAATGTCCTCGACACCGAACAGGAAGCACGCGAAATAGCGACCAAACGCGAGCAGTTGCAGCGCGAACTGGGTCTGAGAACCAAGAAAATCCTCACCCTCGAGGATATCGGCCGTCGCCGTGCCATCGGAAACTTCCAGGAACTCAACATCATCGTCAAGGGTGACGTTGACGGTTCAATCGAGGCTCTCTCTGACTCGCTCATCAAACTCTCCACAGAAGAAATCCAGGTCAACGTGCTCCACAAGGCTGTGGGTGAAATATCTGAGAGCGATGTAACTCTGGCCGCTGCATCCGATGCCATCATCATCGGCTTCCAGGTTCGTCCTTCCCAGGCAGCCCGCCGTGAAGCCGAACGTGAAGGTGTCCAGATTCGTCTTTACTCCGTCATTTATCAGGCCATCGAAGAGGTCAAGGACGCAATGCAGGGCATGCTTGCTCCGGAAATCAAGGAAGAGGTTTTGGGAACGGCAGAAGTACTCGAAACCTACCACATCTCAAAAGTGGGTACAATCGCAGGTGCTATCGTGCGTGAAGGTAAGATCAAACGTACATGCAAGGTGCGCCTGATACGCGACGGCATCGTGCGCTACACCGGTGCACTCGGATCACTCAAGCGTTTCAAGGACGACGTCAAGGAAGTACTGACCGGCTATGACTGCGGTTTGTCAATCCAGGGCTACAACGACCTCAAGCAGGGCGACATAATCGAAGCCTTTGAAGAGGTGGAAGTGGAACGTTCACTCTAATAAACTCATTCTCAATAAGGTGTGTCAGAACCGGGTGTTTTGGCACACCTTATTTTATTTAAGTAGATGTTGAAAATTATTTTATACTAAGTTCGTTTCAATTTTCGAGTGATACTACACGACTGATGAAAAAAACGAAATAGCGCCGAAAAGAGAAATGAAATAAGTAGAACCAACATCTGCTTGATAATAAAATCTTCTCAACTTCTACGTATCAATATGCAGTGTCATCTCAACATAGGCTCTAACACAGGCGACAGCATGGCGATAATCCGTGAAGCCATCGCTCTGGTTGAACACCGGATTGCCCGGCAGGGTTCCATGCGTATCTCCGGGACTGTCAGAACCCCACCATGGGGCTATGATTCTCCAAATGATTTCACTAATATCGGGGTATCACTGACTACCGCGCTATCCCCCACAAGGCTACTCAAAGAAATAATGGCCATTGAGAGTGATCTCGGATCAACCCCACACCGCAACCCTGACGGCACCTACTGCGACCGCAACATCGACATAGACATAATCCACCTCGGACAAAACGTTGTGACCACACCTGAACTCACCGTACCTCACCCGCGCATGCACCTCCGCGACTTCGTACTGATTCCGTTGGCGCAACTTGAGCCGGACTGGTGTCACCCTATTCTCAACAAAACATCAACTCAACTTCTCAAAGAGATAAAATAAATAACCGTCAGCACCACACCTCGCACCACAAGATAGGTGACGAACGCAAACCAAAGCGCGTCATTGCCCCAGTGCGGACTCAGCAGATGGTGGATTCCGAAGAACCACAGCATGGCCACTGCCATTGACACAAGCAGCGCACGGGTGCGTGTGGCTCCTATGAACACTCCGTCCCAGATGAAGGCGGCGAAACCTGCCAGAGGAATGAGCATGGTCCAGTAGCGATAAGGACGGGCAGCCTCTATCACTTCCGGATCATCACTTAACAGTTGCAGGAAACCATCGCCGGTAACGAAATAAACAAGGGTGAACCCAAAACCTATAGCGCCACCCCACAACATTGTGCGACGGATGGTCAGCCTTAACATTTCCCCATTACGCTCACCCACGAATTTACCGCTCAATGCCTCGGCCGCAAAAGCGAAACCATCAGTGACATAACTGGTTATAATAAAAAACTGCATCAGAAGGGTGTTTACGGCAAGCATCAGCGTGCCCTGTTCCGCACCCTGTCGGGTAAACCACACCGTAACGGCTATCAGACAAAGCGTACGCAAAAAGATGTCACTGTTGACATTAAAAAAACGCTTCAGCGCTCCATTCCCGAAAAGTGGCGATGGATCTTTTCTGCCAAACAGTCTTACGTCATAGCGTCGGGTGAGCCACAGCAGCATCAGGCAGCCTGTCCATTGGGCAATCAGTGTGCCGGCCGCCACCCCGGCAAGTCCCCAATGGAAAAGATAGACAGCAGTAAGACTGACCGCTATATTAACCACATTGACAACGATGGAACTCCACATCGGGTAGCGCGTGTTCTGCATTCCTATGAACCATCCCGCAAGGGCATAACTGCAAAGCACCGCAGGAGCACCGAACACAGTGACCTGGAAATACTGTTCAACCAACAGCCTGGTGTCACCCTCCACATCCATCAGGCTCAGTGCCACACTCAACGCTGGAATCTGAAGCGCCACTATCGCAACACCGATAACTCCGGCCACGATAAGCGAACGGCGCAACACATTCACCGCTTCCGGATGGTTTCGCGCCCCATACTCCTGAGCAGTCATTCCACCTGTTCCTGAACGGAGAAATCCGAAAAGCCAGTAGAGCATGTTGAAGATGGTGCCGCCTACGGCTATGGCGGCAATGAACACCGGACTCCCCATGTGACCGGTAACGGCAGTATCGACCAACGCCAACAGAGGGGTGGTGATATTCGCCACTATCGACGGCAGGGCAAGACGGAGTATCTGTTTATTTATTGAGTCCATTAATTGATAACGCACCCCAACGCCGAGGCATTGAGGTGCGTAAAAACAGTATATTCAAATTTATTTCTTCACACGGCAGGTGTCCCAAAGCAGATAGGCTATCAGTAGCACGTATGCTATGCAGCCGTAGATCTGGAGATTCACGGCAGGGATGCCGGCGACATACTCGAAGCCGAGGAAACGGGTGAGTGCCGCAAACACTCCGAACAGCGCACCACCGGCTATAAGACCCGATGAAATCAACGTTCCTCGGTCACGGCGTGCTGCGCAGACTTCGGGATTCTTGGATGAACGTCCTACGAACCATGCGATGGCACCACCCACAAGCAAAGGCGTATTCAATGACAGAGGTATGAACATACCCAGGCAGAAAGCCAGTGCAGGAACGCCGAGCCAGTTGAGCAGAAGCGCAAGTATAACGCCGACCATATAGAGAATCCAGGGGGTATCGCCACCCATCATCAGCGGCTCGATAACCTTTGCCATAGCGTTTGCCTGAGGTGCCACAAGGGCGTTGTCACCGGTGAACCCGTAGACTTCATTGAGCACCATCATAACGCCTCCTACGGTTGCTGCTGAAACCAGCGTACCGAGGAACTTCCATTTCTCCTGGGTTTTAGGAGTGGAACCAAGCCAGTAGCCCACCTTGAGGTCGGTGACAAAACCGCCCGCCATTGACAGAGCCGTGCAGACAACGCCGCCGATAACCATTGACGCCACAATACCCTTGGTACCGTCAAGACCTATGGCCACGAATATCGCCGATGCTATGATAAGAGTCATCAGCGTCATTCCTGACACCGGATTGGAACCTACGATAGCAATGGCATTGGCGGCAACGGTGGTGAAGAGGAACGCTATGACCGTAACCACCACCCACGCCACGGCTGCCTGGAGCCAGTTGTGGATAACACCGAACTGGAAGAAAATGAACACCGCTACCAGCGCTATGATGACGAACATCATTATGTGCTTCATGGAAATATCCATCTGCCAGCGCACCGTGGCAGCCTTATTTGCCGATCCCTTGAACTCACTGCGCGCAAGTCCGAAGGCCTGCTTGATGATACCGCGTGACTTGATGATGCCGAGAACACCCGCCATGGCGATACCGCCGATACCTATCATGCGGGCATAGTCCGAGAAGATCTGCTGCGGCTCCATAGCCACGATTTCAGCCGAGCCGTAAGTACCCATAAGCGGTATGAGAACCCACCAGACGAACAGCGAGCCGGCGGTGATTATAAAAGCGTATTTCAGACCTATGATGTAGCCCAGACCGAGCAGAGCCGCACCGACGTTGCAACTCAACACAAGTTTGGTCTTGGCAACCACAGCCTGTCCCCATGAGAACGCGGTGGTTGAAACAGTCTCAGCCCACCATCCGAAAGTAGCCACAATGTAGTCATACACACCTCCGATCACCGATGCTACAACAAGGGTCAGGGCCTGCCCCTTGTTCTGAGAGCCCTGACCGCTGGCCAGAACCTGTGTGGTGGCGGTGGCTTCCGGGAAGGGATATTTTCCGTGCATATCCTTTACGAAATAGCGGCGGAACGGTATGAAAAAGAGGATGCCCAGCACACCGCCCAGCAGTGAACTGAGGAAAACCTGCATGAAATCAGTGGTGATTTCAGGATACTTCGCCTGCAGGATGTAGATAGCCGGAAGGGTGAAGATCGCACCGGCCACAATCACTCCGGAACAAGCCCCTATTGACTGTATAAGCACATTCTGTCCGAGCGGATTCTTCAGACGGAGCGCTCCTGACAGACCCACGGCGATGATGGCGATAGGTATCGCGGCCTCGAAAACCTGACCCACTTTCAAACCCAGATAGGCTGCAGCGGCTGAGAATATCACTGCAAGGACAAGACCCATCCCCACGGAATATGGAGTTGCCTCCTTATAGTCACGGGCCGGGTGCATAAGCGGACGGTAATCCTCGTCCTCAGCCAGTTCACGGAAAGCGTTCTCCGGCAATTCTACGGGGTCAATATCCGGATTGACTTCCGGAACCCCCGCGTTATTCAGTTTGTTGCTCATTTAATTTAAATAGTGATAATGATTAGTTTTATGCTCGCAAATTTACGAAATTTCTCTCAAAACTGCAATATAATCTCCCCCCGACCGCTTTTGATAATAGTAACATCAATTGAGACCCCGTTCCCAAATAATTGTCAATACCGGGGAACGGGGTCTGTGAACGTTTAACTCTCCGCGAGTCAAATACAATGATATTATTTCACGAGTACGCGACGGGAGAAGTTATCAACAACAACAATGTAGAGTCCGGGGGCGAGGTTAAGAGTAGTCTCGCCCACAGGAAGAAGTCCGTCGAAGCGGGCTACACCGTCCACTCCGTAGACGGTTGCATGGTTGGTAATACCTGTATTTTCGATAACCAACTGACCTTCAAGGCAGTAAGCATCCCATGTGTGGTAGTCTTCAACTTCGTTGACACCTGACATCCCGTAGGGGGTCATTGAAAGGGCGTCAAGCATGAAACGTGCGCCTGCCGTACGGTTGATTCGGATTCTGACGTTACCGGTCTTGTTGATTGTGGCAGAATACGGAGCATATTCGGTACCTGTGATTTCAATAGATGGTCCGGTTGTCCAGGTGTCACCGCCATCCGTTGAATAATCGACTGTCACGGTAGGAGTTGCCTCATTTGCCGACCATTTTTCAGCGTAGAAAGTTACTGTTCCGCAACCGCCCGACTTGTCACTTTGCATTTCAATGTAGCAGGGTGTCTTGACTTTGCCGAAGCGTACGGCTCCGGAGCCCTCGTAGGCATGATCCCCCTTGTAGACACCCGCGTTGGCAAAGTACCAGTTGCCGGTGGTGCCCTCATAATCGCCGTCGTTGTAGTTACCCTTCACGGATTTCTCGAAATCCTCAAGGAAGTCACCGGCAACATTGCCTACGACTCCTTTGATTTCCACATGGTCAGAAGTGTAGTCTCCGGCCTCAGCCTCAAGGTCAGCAGTGAACACACCTGGTGTGGCTGAGAAAAGACGGATGTAGAAACGGTCTTCCTCAGGGGAAAGGATTATGGAATCAGACCACTTGCTCTTGTTTGTGGAGAGTTGGAAAGGTGAGTCAACCGTGACGGTTATGTCACCGGAGATATTCTCTGCATCCAGACGGAATTCCCACACCTCGGATGGTTCGCCGGCAGTGGCGTCGAAAGTAAGGTCGCCGTCAAAGAGCAGGTATATGGCCGGAACAGGAGCGGCGGTGGTTACCGTCACAGTATTTGATTTAACCGCTCCCTCGCTAAGGATATACTGATAAGTGGTTTCCGGTTCAAGTCCGGTCACCGCCTCTGATTCATCCTCGGCATAGACATTGCGGGGATATCCTGCTAAAGATTCGCCGTTTAGGGTAACGTCAAGAGAGTATATCGCACCGTCGCCTGATATGTTGACCCAGTTTGCGCGGAACGATTCCTCGGTCACTTCAGTTGCATCCTCGGCCGGAATACCGTTCACAACCTCACCCTTGATTGTAACTACTGACTTGGCATCGCCTGAAACGAGCGTCAGGGTGGCAGCAACCTGGCCGGCCTGTGATCCCAGCAGCGTCAGTTCAACATAGGCGTTACCGGCCTTTACGTTGTCAACTGAAAGTTGTTTACCGGTGATGGTGATATTGGAAGACCCAGAAACGGAGGCCGTGATGGCTGATGTCAGACCGCTTGCGGCAATATTGACGCGACGCACCTTGCTGACATCAATTCCTGATTTACCCAGATTGATTTCCGTCCCGTTGGCGGGAGTTGCTATGATAGCGGCGATTTTTCCACCGGGATACCATGGCTCACCCTGCTGGTTTCCCCAGATATATTCAGCCAGTTCAGGGTGATCTATGAACGGATTACGGTTTTTCTGATATGCGTAAATCGCATCATTACGTGTGGTTTCTTTATTTGAGACCTGATCCTGACGATGCCATTTCAGCAGCATGTTGACAGCCCAGGTGTTATACACCGGATAACTGTTGCCGGCAAGCATATCGGAATTCCAGGTTGAGATACGGTCGTTATAAGCCGCAGCCATATAGAAATATGTGCGCGCGAAGTCTCCTTTGTACTGATCATCCGGCTCAAACACCTTGCCGGTATAACCCGGATAAGTTGATGTTCCAAGCCGGCCGAGAGCCTGGATTCCTCCTGATGAAGGGAGGGAACTTCCCCCAGAACACTCTCCGAAAGGAAAGTTTGAACGCTGACCATTGACTTTTCCGTCTGTCGGATAGAGGTGGAAGGCATCGGAGTACATGGGAGTTGCCTTATTGAACCAACTCTTGGGCATCGAGTGCTCCTTGTTCCAACAGTCCCCCACTAACTTGTAACTACCGCATTTTTCACTTGTGTTCCAATGTTTTGTGGAGTACATGTCCCATAGTTTTCCGTCGGGATACACGTCACTGGTCTTGAACACCTCGTTCAGACCGTCGTACGACACAACTGTGTGACTGCCGACTGTTTCATGCAG
This sequence comes from uncultured Porphyromonadaceae bacterium, assembly GCA_947175645.1. Classification (GTDB taxonomy): domain Bacteria; phylum Bacteroidota; class Bacteroidia; order Bacteroidales; family Muribaculaceae; genus CAJUPY01. The sequence goes on along the minus strand of CAMWNP010000003.1, from coordinate 49,407 downwards.
TGCCTTGAGCAACGCCTGACCGGTTTTACCTTCACACTTGGAATAATATCCTGATGGAGCCTCACCCTGTGAAAAGAAAAAGGCTGACGAACCCAGGGCAAGGAATGACAGTATGGAGATTTTTTTTGCAATATTCATGGTTAATGTGACTATAGATTGGTTTAGGGTTGCAAAGATACAAAAAATCAATATATTCACGGTTGGCACTCCCTGTTTTTAACAAATGTTACAAAAGACTGTTAAACCCATATCATTTTGGCAAATATGGAAATTATTCATAACTTTACGTCCGGAACCGTCCCACGTTTTGTTCTCCGGCGGTAGGGACTCCACTAACCGATCTCATCACATGCCATGAAACAATCTTATTTAATACTTATATTCATAATTCCGCTCTTTTTGATTTCCTGTGGCTCGGAGAAGCGGGAACAGGATCCTGAACTTCAGAAACTCTACAGTGAACTCGACCGCGTCATTGACCGCAGCCATGAATATGAGTTATTGAAGGAGCATCGTATCGACTCATTGCGCACAATCCTGGCATCTGCCGCCATCGACGAGGATGAAAAAACAAATCTGATCAACTCGCTTATCGACGAGTTCAACGCTTACAATGCCGACTCTACACTTGCTTACATTAATATGAATCTTTCAAGGCCTCAGGTCAGGGAGATTCCGGGTCAGCACACACTTCTGACCATACGCAGGGCTGACGTGCTGGGACATGCCGGACTGTTTCTGGATGCACTGTCAGCGATGGAGAAGATTCCCAAGGACTCTGTCAAAGGTGAAATCATGGAAGCATATTACTCCACATATTGCGCTATCTGGCAATATCTGAGCGAATATGCCAATGAGCATGAGACCGCCACGAAATATGAATTGAAACGTTCGTTATATGCCGATTCTGTACGTCAGGTGGCCGACCTGGAGTCATTCAACCATTTCGTCTACGTGATGGCGGAACTCGCTCGTAACGGAGATCCTGACACCGCCATCAAGGCTCTTGAGAGTAATCTCGCTCAGTATAGGTCAGGTATGCGTGAATACTCCATAATAGCCTCAACACTCGCTTACATCTATAAGACTGCAGGAAGAACCGATGACTACAAACGATTCATTGTGATGAGCGCCATATCTGACACCGAAGGAGCGGTGAAAGAGAACATGTCGTTCCGCGAAATGGCCACCTTGATGTTTGAGGAGGGGGATGTGGAGCGAGCCAACCGCTATCTGAAAAAGAGCATCGCCGACGCTAATTTCTATTCGGCTATGATGCGTAATGCTCAGTCAAGCAAGATGCTCCCGGTCATTGATGACGCATATTCCACGGTTCAGAAGGAACTTAATGACAGACGTAAAGTGATGGTGTGGATCAGCGGTGTACTCTCTTTTATCCTCCTGTTGACCGTCGTGCTCCTGCTGGTCCAGTTCCGGAGTCTCCGCAAGGCAAAAGACAAGGTGACCGCTGCCAACCATGAGTTAAGCACTCTTTCTGACAGACTCAGGATTGCGAACGAACAGATGAAGAAGAATAACAACGAACTGAGTGAATTATCGGAGGAACTGAAAACCGCAAACAGCGAACTGGCTGACAAGAACTTGGAACTTAGCGAGTACAACAGGACCAAGGAGCAATATGCCGGACTGTTCATGGAATACTGTTCCTCAGCCATATCTTCACTCCAGCATTATCAGCAGACATTGCGCATACTTGCATTTCAGGGGGGCAACCGGGCAACGATATTGAAAAAACTTGAATCAACCGAGATGGCTGACCAACTTCTGAAAAATTTCTACGTCAGGTTCGATGAAGCGATTTTAAACATCTATCCGTCATTTGTTGAAAAATTCAACGCATTGCTGCAACCCGGTCAGGAAATCACCCTGAAATCCGGGGAACTGTTGAACCGGGAACTCCGGTTGTTCGCCCTCATTCGCCTGGGTATAGATGACAGCGGTAAGATCGCAAACTTCCTCCGCTGCTCAGTCGCTACGGTCTACACCTATCGCTCAAAGATGAAGAAAAGAGCCATCAGACCTGAATGTTTCGAGCAAGACGTGCGAACAATAGGCTGACACCTCCGGAGCATACGCCGAAACGCAGTGATTCAGACTCGAATTCAGGAGATTTCCTGAAGAACCCGATAAAAATTATCGTTTGATTTTACTCCCTGCCTCAATAACCTACATCTCTAATAATCAATGTGTTAATAAAAATATATGTTTTGATTTTTATTTGATTGTATTGACTGCAAATAAAAGTATGGCGATATTTGCAACCGATTACATTCATTATCGACAAAATATCACAAATCAATACATATATAATGAAAAGAAAACCATGGAATTTTAGAGCCGTCACCCTTTTCTTGCTTTGGGTCACCGCTCTTCTGTCTGCCCCGTTCATGTCGGCGCAGACCGTTAATGTTTCCGGCACAGTCTCCGATCCTGTGGGAGAGGTTCTGATTGGTGTCAGTGTTTCAGTTAAAGGAAATCAGGCACATGGAGTGGCCTCGGATTTCGACGGAAACTACAAACTTGACAATGTACCCGCTGACGGAACCCTCGTATTCAGTTATGTTGGATTTCAGGCTGTTGAGGTACCCGTCAAAGGTCAGACCAAAATCAATGTTACCATGCAGGAGGACAGCGAACTCCTTGACGAGGTGGTGGTTGTGGGCTACGGTTCACTCAGCCGCAAGGAACTTTCAAGTTCAATCGTTCAGGTTAACCGCGATGACTTCATGAAAGGTGCAATGAACAGCCCCATGGAGATGCTGACAGGTAAGGTTGCCGGCTTGAACGTGTCAAGTACCGCTGCCGCTAACCCTAACGCCGGTGCTGATCTTCAGGTACGTGGCGCAACATCTCTTTCTGCAGGCAACGGTCCTCTCATCGTTATCGACGGTGTGGCCGGCGGAGACATCCGCACACTCGCGCCTCAGGATATCGAGTCAATGTCAGTTCTGAAGGATGCCGCGTCAGCAGCAATCTACGGTACCCGTGGTGCGAATGGTGTAATCCTTATCACTACTAAGAAAGGTACCGGCGAAGCCGGACTCCCCATCGTGACATACGATTCTTACATAGGTCTGGCTTTCGCTAAAGACAAGCCCGAGGTTCTTTCACCTGAAGAGTGGCGTCTGGCACGTCGTGGCAACGACTACGGCGCAAGCACCGAGTGGTATGATCTCATCACCCGCAACTGCGCATACAACACCAACCATTACTTAGGCATTGACGGTTCTCTCCAGAACGGAGGCTACTACACCGCTTCAGTTAACTGGAAGAAAGCCAACGGTCTGGACATTGTCAGCGGACGCGAAGAGTTCGGTGGACGTGCCGCCGTTTCAGTGAACACTCTTGACAACCACCTCCGCATCAGCACCTCGCTCAACGCACGTAAAGTTGAAGAAAAGTGGGGCGATGACGGCATGTTCGACACTGCCTTAGGCATGAACCCCACCATCCCCGTATATAATGAGGACGGTTCATACTATCAGCCCACCTCACCCACTGACATCAAGAACCCTGTCCAGCAGTTGAAGGTGAACACCTCCCGCGGTAACAGAACTTACCTCCTCGGCACAGGTGAACTGAAATATAACATCTGGAACAACGACAAACACAATGTCAGCACAACCCTCTCCTACTCATATAACTATAACGACCTCAAAGAAGGGTACTACACCCCCACCACTTCAGGTGAATCATACTGGGGAGGTTACGCAGGTCGTGCTTCACAGAAATATCAGAAATGGTGGACAAACCAGGTAGAGTGGCTTGTAAACTATGGTTTCCAGAGCGGTGACCACGACTTGAAATTCGTTGGAGGTTACACTTTCGAACGCTCAAACTGGGAACAGATGTACATGCAGAACAACAACTTCACCTTCGACGGTCCGCTGTGGAACGGCATCGGCAGCGGTTCATGGCTCGCCGACGGTAAGGCTCAGATGTACGGCGGTAAGAGCCAGTCTACGCTGATCGGTTTCTTCGGTCGTATCAACTACTCATGGAAAGGTATGGTCATCGCTTCTGCATCACTCCGCCACGAAGGTTCAACAAAATTCGGTACTGACAAAAAATGGGGTTCTTTCCCAGCAGCATCAATAGCATGGGAAATGACAAAGATGTCTTTCCTTTCCGACTATCCTCAGACAGTACAGAGCCTCAAACCCCGTTTCTCTTACGGTGTTACCGGACGTAGCGACTTTGACGCCTACAAATCAATGGCTACATACTCGCCCAGCGGCACATACTTCGTCGATGGTCAGTGGGTGACAGGCTATGCTCCCTCAATCAATGCCAATCCTCAGTTAGGTTGGGAAAAACTTTCAAGCGCCAACTACGGTGTCGACTTCATGTTCTTCAACCGTCTTTACGGATCAGTGGAATACTTCGACCGCCGTTCGCAGGATCTTCTCTACAACTACTCCGCTCCCCAGCCTCCATACGTTTATCCCGACATTCTGGTTAACGTAGGTACCACACGCAACACCGGTATCGAAATCGCGCTCACCGCCGATGCCGTTGTAAACCGTCCCGTAACCTGGACCACCGGCATCAACTACTCTTACAGCACCACCAAACTGACAAAACTGTCAAACGACATCTATCAGGCTTCATATCTCGAACTTTATCAGAAACCCGGCGTGGGCACCAGCGAATACTTCTTCCGTGTTGAAGAGGGTGGTAAAATCGGGCAGTTCTGGGGATATGAATATGCCGGTGTCGACGAAAACCACAGCATGCTTGTCTACACTGCCGATGGCGAAAAGATTCCCGCAGCAGCGGCCAACCCCGAAGATAAACGTTACATAGGCGACGGCGCTCCCAAACACTTCCTTACCTGGAACAACACCGTCAAATGGAAACAGTTCGACCTGAGCATGATGTTCAACGGAGCCTTCGGCTTCCAGATCTTCAACATGCGCCGTTACGGTATGGGTCTGAAAGGGAGCGGTAGCGACAACGTTCTCCGAAGCACATACCTCAAGGACCGCGACGTATGGTCAGGCGGTGGTGTGATTTCATCTTACTTCCTTGAAAACGGCGACTACTTCAAACTGGAAAACGTTACCGTTGGTTACACCCTTCCTCTGAAGAACCGCCGACTGCTTGACTCACTCCGAATTTACCTCTCGGCACAGAACCTCTTCACACTGACAGGCTACACCGGCACCGATCCTTCAGCCGTTACATCAACCGGCATCACTCCCGGCATCGACGTGACCTCGGCTTATCCCACCGCAACACAGGTGACTCTTGGTGTTACCGTTCGCTTCCGTTAATCTCAATAATTTGATACAATGAAAGTTACTAAACATATAACAGGTCTGCTTGGAGCAGCCGCATTAGCCATCGGTACCTGGTCATGTACCGACCTGGATGAAGTTACATTTGACCGTATTGACGCATCAACATTCTATCAGGATGAAAACGCCGTCAATGGTGCCGTAGCCGCTGTTTACAGCAGCGCATTTTATGGCTTTGAAGAATATTTCTGGTATCTGAATGAATTCCCCGCCGACCAGATTGCATGGCGCACATGGAACGGTGGTGCTTGGGGCTATGACGAAGCCGAGAAATTCGTGCTCTCTACCCAGACCTGGAACTCCGAGTCAAAAATCATCAAGGATGCATGGACCCACGCATGGGAAACCATCGGTCTGTGTAACACCCTTATCTCCGACCTGAGCAAAATCAGTCCCGAATCCATTGGAATGACTCAGGAAAAGGTTAACAGCCGTATCGCTGAAGTGCGTACCCTCCGCGCATGGGCTTATTACAACAACTTTGAACTCTGGGGCGGTACTCTTCCTCTTTGCGTAGAGGCCGACGGTAATGTTCCCGGATCGGCTGATGCTGATTTCAACACCGGTTGCCAGATAATATGGCAGTTCATCGCTGATGAACTTGATGCATGTGTCGATGACCTGGTTGCGGAAGATGGGTCAAACACCACCCGCAACATGCTGAATAAAGGGGTGAACCGCATGCTCAAGATGCGTCTGCTGCTGAACTCACAGATATGGACCGGCACCGACCGTTACAGCGAGTGTGCGAAACTCTGCGAGGAAATCATCAACGGTGACTACGGCCAGTATAACCTCGCCGCCGACTACCGTGAAATCTACGGCATCAACAACAATACCTGTTCTGAAGTTGTGTTCGCTTTCGCACAGGAAGCCGGACGTATCACCAACAACAACCGTGTGACACCCTTCATGCCCTACAACTACAACGAGATGTTCGGTTTCTCCTGCGACCAGGGCGGTTGGAACTGTACCTGCCTTGTACCCTCTAAAGACAATTATGGCTCGGTTGTTCCCAACGCCGGCAGTGACGCAGGCCGCTCATTCATCTTCTACTACGGTGACAAACTCGGCGCACCGTTCGACCGTATGAACGACAAAGATATCCGTAAACAGCCTTTCCAGTGCGATGCCGCAGGCAACTGGCAAGGTATGTTCGCCATGGGCGCACAGACCAACTATGAAACCGGTGAGCCCGTGCTCGCTGACGCTGACCTCCAGGACAAACCCCTTATCTATGTTGACCAGGTAGGCACATTCCTGAACCTCGGTCGCACCCTCGAGGTTGTGATGAGCCCCCGCTGGGGACAGACAAACTCAGGTTTCCGCGTGCTGAAATATCCCGTGTATCCCGAATCAGTAGGTGTTGACTGGCGCGATGCCGATGAAGTGGAGTTCCGTCTGGCTGAAGTATACTACACTCTTGCGGAATGTCGTCTGCGTGAAGGAAAAACCGAAACAGCCAAACAACTTGTAAATGACGTTCGTCAGCGTTATTTCAGTGCCGCCGACGCTGCCCAACTCGAACAGCCCGGCCCCGGATTCACCGCTTTCGATGCTGACTGGATGCTCAGCGAATGGGGTCTGGAATATCTCAATGAAGGCCGTCGCCGCCGCACTGACCTGCGTCGCTTCGACAAATTCACCCAGGGTCAGTGGTGGTTCTTCGGTCGTGCAACTGAGGTTGATCGCCAACTCCCCGCCAAACGTGACCGCCGCTACGAATGGTATCCTCTGCCCCAGGTGGCACTGATGGTTAACCCCGGTCTTGTTCAGAATCCTAACTATTAATCCTTTGTAATCATGAAAAAAATAAATATATTCAGCATCTTCTTCCTGTTGCTTCTCTCCGTGGTTACAGGGTGTAAGAAGGATGAGATCATCTTCGACAGCGAACTCCCGCGCTTCGAACTCCGTCCCGGATATGAACTCCTTGAGGTCATCGTTCCGCAGGGTACGGCCGCTAACGACAAAATCTATATCATCGGTGAATTCAACGGCGGCATGGAAGCCGTTGGAGATCCCCGCTGGCAACTCCAGAAGGCACCTGACACTGATGTTAAATGGGGAATATATCTGAATCCCGCCGACTTCATCGACGGCAAGACTCTCGCTGACGGTTACTGCTTCTACTCCGTGGAGCAGGGTGAGGAACGCTCGCTGGAAAACACCGAGGTTAAACACACCGAGGCCCCCGGACTGGGTCAGCGTCTGAACGTTATGGTTTACCGTTGGGCTGATTACTTCAACAAACCTCAGAATCCCGATGAAATAGTTCATGACGGTTATGTGATCTACGTGGTCGACAACACCGAATATGACGAACTGGCAATGTATGCATGGGGCGATGCCGAAGCATTCGGCGGATGGCCCGGCATTAAACCTACCGGTAAGGTTGAAATCAAAGGTGTGACATACAAATACTTCGATACCGGCGTTGAAAACGAAGGTCTCAACCTCAATCTTATCTTCAACAATAACGGTGGCGGCAAACAGTTACCCGACTATAACGTCACACTTAACGAAGACTTCTATCTGGAACTCACTCCTGACGGTGTAAATATCTTTGATCCCGATGCAGTTGCAACTCATGACGGTTACGCAGTCTTCGTGGTGAACAAGACGGGATGGGATGAACTCTACCTCTACATGTGGGGAACTGTCAACGACCTCAATGGCGGATGGCCCGGCATGGCTCCTACCGGAACCCAGAAAATCAACGGCGTTGAATATGTTTACTTCGATCTCGGTGCCGCTAACTGCGATGCCGGTCTGGAGGAACACGTGATCCTCAACAACGGAAACGGCAAACAGATTGACGACGTGGTTGTGTTCGGTCTGGACCGCGACGTGTATGTTGAACTTACCGCATCAGGTGCAAAGGAAATCGACCCCGAAACATACGTACCGAATGATACTCCCGAGCCCGAACCGGAACCCGAACCGGAGCCCGGTCAGGAATATAAAATCTATATTCAGAACAACACCGGCTGGAGCGACTTCTATGTCTACGCCTGGGGCGACAAGGAAATCTTCGGCGGATGGCCCGGCTCAACATCAACAGAAACCAAAGTTATCGGAGGTCAGACCTTCCTTGTGTTCACCGTTGAAGGAAACGGCGAAACCGAGAACCTGATTTTCAATGATAACAACGGCACTCAGTATGATGCCATGGCAATCACCCTTGACCGTGACTACTACATCATCGCCAACCCTACGGCTGCCGAGGAAACAGTGCCTGCCGCTACGGGATATAAAATCTATATTCAGGACAACACAGGCTGGAATAACTTCTTCGTTTACGCCTGGGGCGACAAAGAGATTTTCGGCGGATGGCCGGGTATGGCTCCCACTGCTACCGAAACCGTTGACGGAGTGACCTACAAGGTCCTCTCCGTCGAGGCTGACGGTGAGACGGAGAATCTCATTTTCAATAACAATGACGGCACCCAGTATGACGCCGCCACCGTTGTCCTTGACAAGAATTATTTCATTGTGGCCAATCCTGATGGCGCAGTAATCAAATAACAAATCCGCTTCATGAAAACATTCAGAATTTCAACAATACTTGCATCTGTGGCTCTGGCGGTCACCGGATGTACATCCTACGAAATTGATATGCCGGAGAATCCCGAGCCTCCGGTTGTAGGTCCTGAAGTATCAAAAAACATAATCTACCAGGCTAACCCCCGATTCTTCGGAGATAATGACTGCCTCAAGGGGCTGACCAACCAGGTTTCACGCATAGCCTCGATGAACTGCGATATTCTCTGGGTGATGCCGGTATACGAACCCGGCGAACTCAACGGCATAGGCTCACCCTACTGCATCCGCAACTTCACTGCCGTCAATCCCCGCTACGGCACAATGGCTGATCTGGAAAATCTGGTGAGCGCCGCTCACGGTGCGGGAATGAAGGTGATCTTCGACTGGGTAGCCAACCACACCGCATGGGACTGCGCATGGATCAACGAACATCCCGACTGGTATGTACGTAACTCGGACGGCAACATAGTTTCCCCCTCAGGGTGGAGCGATGTGGCTCAACTCGATTTCAGTAATCCGGAAGTGGGCGAAGCCATGAAGAGTGCAATGCTCTTCTGGGTTGACCGTCTCGGTATCGACGGCTATCGTTGCGACTATGTGGATGGCGTCCCCCACGAATTCTGGAGCAACACCATAGAGGCTCTCCGCGCTAAGAACTCTGAAATGATAATGATTGCCGAAACCGCCAACTATGATTATTATGCCGATGGTTTCAACATGATTTACGACTGGACAAGTTCAACCTCAATCTCCAGCGCCTTCAACGGTGGCAAACCTTCCGACGTGGTAAAAAAAGCCGCTGAGGCCCTGGCCAAGGTTCCCGAAGGAAAATCAATCCTCCGCTATGCCTTCAACCACGACGTGGCCGCTGAAAATAATGTATCGACATATTTCGGCTCAGTCGACGGCATCCCCGCGGCATACGTGCTGGCATCTATGCTGAACGGCACACCCATGATTTATTCATCGATGGATGCCACAGGAATCTCAGGAAAACTGTCGTTCTTCAACTACACCACTCTGGATTTCTCAACAGAACTGACCGGCGTCTACACCGCTATCGATGCCGCTTTCCAGGAATCGGCCGAAGTACGTAGAGGAGAACTCGCCGACTATTCCAATTCATCTGTTGTTTGCTTCACCCGCTCCATCCCCGGTCAAACCCTTCTTGTGGCAGTTAATGTGACAGGATCCGAACAATCAGTGCGAACCCCCATTCAACTTGCCGGAGCAGCCATGACTGACCTTATCAACGGTGGCACCTCAGCCGCTCCCGTGATGATAAATCTGGAGCCATACGCCTATACAATTCTGATGAACTGATTTATGATTTTATACTCTCAGAACAAAAAAATTCTGTATCTTTGGAGTGTTGAGAATATAAATTACGCTAAACACAGTTATTAGTACATGAAGAATATTATGTCATTATTTCTGCTTGCGACAGCCATGGAAATGGCTGCCGTAAGCATCACATCGCCCAACGGTGCTTTCCTGTTGAACGTTGATGTGAACGCCGAGGGTACCCCCCTATATTCTCTTGATTATAAGGGTAAGCCTGTCATCAAGTCGAGCCGTCTGGGTATCGTGACGAAGGAAACGGACTTCACAAAAGGTTTCCATATCGCAGGGACTGACACCGCAACGGTTGACCGCTCATGGGAACCGGTGTGGGGCGAATATTCCACCATCCGTGACCACTTCCGTGAACTCACCGTGAACCTTAAAGCCGAGCATCCCGAGCGTGCGCTGACAGTGCGATTCCGACTGTTTGACGATGGTCTGGGATTCCGCTATGAGATGCCTGTGCAGCATGGTTCCAACTATCTGACCGTCACCGATGAAATCACCGAGTTCAACTATACGGACAATCACAAACTGTATGCCATACCCGGTGATTATGACACTGACGAGTATCTATGGTCAGAGACAACATTCTCCGGTCTGGAAGATGCATTGAAGAACTACCATCGCCACTCTGAGGCACAGCGTGCCGACGGTCTGACCGTTCAGACTCCGCTCCTTATCAAGACCACTGACGGGATCTATATCAATGCACACGAGGCAGCCCTTGCCGGCTATCCTGCCATGCTCCTTGATGTGAATCCGGAGAGTTACTCCATGAAGTCACACCTTGTGCCGGACCGTCTGGGAGTGAGCGCCTATCTTCAGATGCCGTTCAACACACCCTGGCGTACGCTTATCGCCAGCGATGACGCACGCGACATCCTTTCCTCACAACTTGTGCTGAATCTGAATGAGCCTTGTAAAATCGAGGACACCTCATGGATCAAGCCTATGAAGTTCATGGGTGTCTGGTGGGAAATGTTCACAGGCAATAAGAAAACATGGGCTTATTCTGATGATTATCTGGCAAAACCCGGAGTTACGGATTACTCCAAACTGACTCCCAACGGACGCCATCCGGCCAATACCGAGAACGTTAAGCGTTACATAGATTTCGCTGCCGCCAACGGCATTGACGGCGTGCTTGTCGAAGGTTGGAATGAAGGATGGGAAGACTGGGCAAGTTATCGCAAGAACCGCCAGTTCCTGTTTGACAAACCCTATCCTGACTTTGACCTCCCCGCTCTGCGCGACTATGCCAAGGAGAAGGGTGTGAAACTTATCATGCACCACGAAACGGCAGCAAATGCGGCTGATTATGAACTGCAACTTGACCGTGCGTTCAAGTTCATGAAGGATAACAATTATGACGCGGTGAAAACCGGATATGTGGGTGCAATCATACCCCGTTCCGAACATCACACGTCACAATGGATGGTTGACCACGCGCGTCACGTCATAGAGCGTGCCGCCGAGTATGAAATCATGGTTGACAGCCATGAGGCACCGCGTCCCACAGGTCTGTGCCGTACCTATCCCAACTGGCTGGCACAGGAATCGGCGCGCGGAGGTGAGTTTGAATCAATGGGCGGCAATCCTCCGTCACACACCTGTATCCTTCCGTTTACCCGTCTGAAAGGTGGTCCGATGGACTATACACCCGGTTTGTTCGAAACCCGCATGAGTTACTACGGTGAAGGTAAGGACTCACAGGCTGGGACCACTCTTGCGCGCCAGTTGGCTCTGTATCTGACCATGCCATCCCCCATGCAGATGGTATGTGACCTGCCTGAGAACTACGAGCGGTTCCCTGACGCGTTCCAGTTCATCAAGGATGTTCCTGTTGACTGGTCGGATTCCCGTTATCTCGAGGCTGAGCCGAACCGCTACATAACCGTAGCCCGCAAGGACAAGAACAGCGATGACTGGTATGTGGGAACCATCACTGATGACAATAGCCGCATTGCGGAGGTTGACCTGAGTTTCCTCCCTGAAGGGAAATATGAAGCGACCATCTATGAAGATGCCCCGGGTGCCCACTGGAAGGAAAATCCTCAGGCCTACCGGATTAGAACCATAAAAGTCAAACCGGGTCAGAAGTTACGCCAGCCGATTGCTCCCGGTGGTGGCGCGGCCATGAGAATCCGCAAGATTTGACCGGCTCTCTTATGTAAAGAATAAACGTTTTGGGTTGACAATGGAATTTGCCCTCGATTCTCCGGAAGTTCTGACTTTCTCAACGCCATAACAATATGGTTGATCAACAATTCTGAGCCCCTCTGTCGGGCCATGCCGGAGCCGCTCCGGTGAGAGACATACGGAATTCGAGGGCAAATTCCACTATAAAAAAAGTGCATCCGGTTAAGATGCACTTTTTTATATTTTCAGGATTAGACCCGGTTCCCTAATATTTGATAATGCTGAGGACGCATATCGCCGAGAGATTTTTGGCTTGTGATGAAGGAGCGTAGCCGTAGTTACGTGACTGAAGAACAAGGCAAAAAGCGCCGGTGAGATGCGGTGGTAAGGTAACTTTTTGCCACGTTACCATTGGCACGGCCAATCGTCATGCATCTGCGTCCGCTTGTTTCGGTCACAATGCAACCGCATTGCTCTCTCACTGCGCGAACACATCTGCATAACGCTTGACCGCCTCAGTATTAACAAATATTGGGGAACCGGGTCTTAGTTTATTTTACGAACGTGGTTTTTGTTCCGTCATCCTCGGTCCATACCATGGTATTGCCTGAGATTTCACATCTGACGGAGAAGTTTATCACTTTCCCTTCATCGCTTTTCCCGTTCAGAGTAAGAAACCTGGTGACCTGGTTGTAAGTGTAGGTTCCGGTCACGCTCTGGATGTTATCATCGTCAAAGATGTCCGTTTCTTCGGTGAAGGTTGCAGTAAAGAGACCGTTGGTGCGGAATGTGTATGACACTATCTGGGTTCCGTCCTCGTCAGTGATTATCGCTCCCCATGTACCGATGATTTCAGTTACCACACCTTCATCGGGGCTATCTTTGTCGTCATCGCCACATGATGAAAAAAACACGGGAAGTGACATCACCATGAGCAGCATGAGAAGTTTCTGAAGTCTGTTCATAATCAGTTCCTGTTTCCGAATATGCGGAGAAGATAAATGAAAAGGTTAATGAAGTCCAGATACAGGGTAAGGGCACCGATTGTTGCCAGGCGACCGTCAGTAGCATAGGGATTAGCCTCGGCCATACGTTTGATTTTCTGGGTGTCCCACGCTGTCAGACCTATGAAAATGATCACACCGAGGAATGACACAATGATGTCAAACACACTGTTATACCAGAAGATATTGACCACCAGGCAGATAATCAGACCGAAAAGAGCCATTGTCAGTATGGAGCCAATCTTCGAAAGGTCGCGGCGCGTGGTGTAGCCGTAAACGCTCATCGCACCGAACGTGCCTGCGGTCAAAAGGAATGTCTTTACCACACTGATGGGGTCGAAAATGCCGAGGATAACGCTGAACACCGCGCCATTGACTATAGCATAAAGATAGAACAGCAGTGAACATGTGGTTACCGAGAACTTGTTGATGCCTCCTGAAATGGCCAAAACCAGACCGATTTCACCGATCAGCAGACCCCAGTAAACCCAGCGGTTTGTTGCAATGAAAGCGGTCACTTCCGGCAGAATGAGCATCATGCCGTAAGCGGTGAGGGCGGTGACAAGCAGGGCGAAGAACATTTTCAGATATACCCCGCGCATGATGGCGCTCACCTGCGTGGAGAGCGAGGTTGCTTCACGTGAAGCGGGTGTACCCCCGTAGGGATACTGATTGTTGTAGTTGTATTCGTTCATATTCAAATAATTTTGTGTCTGATATATTAGACAATTATTGCGGGTAAAAGTTTAAATCACATGCGCTCAGGCACCTGTATGCCCAGCAGGTTCATGGCGGTTTCAATCACGCGGGCCACATTGCGGCATATCACAAGACGCAACGAGCGGACCGCCGGGTTCTCCTCGCGCAGGATTGAACAGTCATGGTAGAACTGGTTGTATTGTTTAACCAGGTCGTATGTGTAGTTGGCTATGAGCGCGGGTGAGTAGGTGCGACCTGCTTCGGCGACAACCTGAGGGAAGTCGGCGAGAGTCTGAATCAAAGTTATCTCTTTTTCGTTGGGGGTAACACCGGCGTAGGGTTCGAGTTTCAGTCCCTCAGCCTCGGCTTTGCGGAGTACGGAACGTATACGCGCGTAGGTGTACTGGATGAACGGTCCGGTATTGCCGTTGAAATCAATGGACTCCTTGGGGTCAAAAGTGATGTTTTTGCGGGGATCAACCTTGAGGAGGAAATATTTCAGCGCACCCAGACCCACCATCTCACATATTTTCGCTGCTTCCTGTTCGGAAACGCCGTCGAGTTTACCCAGTTCGGCCGATACTTCGCGTGCGGTGCGCACCATATCGTCAATAAGGTCATCGGCATCTACAACCGTACCTTCGCGGCTCTTCATCTTTCCGTTGGGGAGTTCCACCATTCCGTATGAGAAATGGACAAGGTCCTTACCCCACTTGAAGCCGAGGCGGTCAAGTAGAATGGAGAGAACCTGGAAATGATAGTTCTGCTCATTTCCCACCACATATATCATCTTATCAATGGGATAGTCCTGATAGCGAAGTTTGGCAGTTCCTATATCCTGGGTCATGTAAACCGATGTGCCGTCGCTGCGCAGCAGCAGTTTATGGTCAAGACCGTCAGGGGTGAGGTCCGCCCATACGGAGTTGTCCTCCTTGCGGTACATCACACCTTTCTCGAGTCCTTCAAGCACCTTGTCCTTACCTTCGAGATAGGTGTTGCTTTCGTAGTAGATTTTGTCAAAACCCACACCCATGCGTTCGTATGTTTCATCAAAGCCGGCGTAAACCCAACTGTTCATCATTTCCCACAGAGATCTTACCTCGGGGTCATGGTTCTCCCACTTACGGAGCATTTCGCGTGCCTCCTGCATCAGCGGTGCGGCATTTTTCGCCTCATCCTCAGGCATACCCTGATCCATGAGTTGGCGCACTTCATCCTTATAATGCTTGTCAAAGAGGACGTAGAAGTCACCGATCAGATGGTCGCCCTTCTTTCCCGCTTTTTCAGGAGTTACGGCGTTGCCCCAGCGGAGCCAGGCGAGCATGGATTTGCAGATGTGGATGCCACGGTCATTGACGATGTTGGTTTTTATTACCTTGTTACCGCAGGCTTCGAGAATCCGGGAAAGTGACCATCCGAGCAGGATGTTGCGCACGTGACCCAGATGCAAGGGTTTGTTGGTGTTGGGCGAAGAGTATTCCACCATCACCAGAGGTGATTTTTCAGTCACAGGAGTGATGCCATATTCCTTTTCAGAATCGATATGCTCAAGAACAGAGTTCCAGAATGTGGGCTCTATGACAAGGTTCAGGAACCCTTTTATAACATTGAAACGGGCCACTGCGGGTTCGTTTTCCACGAGCCAGTCACCTATTTCCTTACCCACCGCTTCGGGAGACTTCCGCGCGGCTTTGACCCATGGGAAAACCACTATGGTGAGATTCCCTTCAAATTCCTTTTTGGTTGACTGAGGCACAATCTGCGATGGCTCAGTGTCTATGCCGTACAGGTCCTTGACAGCATGGCTGACGGCTTTTGCTATTATATTGTCGATTGACACGTTGGTTAAAGTTTACAGTTGGTTATTTAATCTATTATTAACAAGGAGATGTCACCTGTCAAAGAATGGACTTTTGCTTGAGCAAGAGAGAGGAATGGCACAGATTCCTCTGACATCAGGCATCAGGCAGAGCGACTCGGCCGCCACTCCGGCGGAAAACATCACGCGGTTATCGATGTGCATTGCAGCAGCCATGGCCACCACGCTCCCTATGGCTATTCCGGCGTCGACATTGTTGAACACGCAAGGCACTTCCAGGGGCTTATTCCCGCAGGAACTGAAACCGCAGCGTCCGCAGTTCAGACCGAGAGGAATGTTTCGGCTGCCAATAAGAATCACGGCCTCTGACTTGCGCAGGCACCCGGCATCACGCGAGAAGAACGGAGCCCGTCCTTCTTCAGCCACCATACGGTCCATTTCGGCTGCCAGACGCTCAAGATCCGGTCCGGTGAGGAGCGCCACTTCCAAAGTATCGGCCCCACGCCCTTTAGGAGCGGTGCGGGCAGCGGTGAGCATCTGCATTGCTGCATCGAGAATGCGTTCCGCCCGGTTCTGACGTTCGTTGACAAACATGGCTCTAATCAGTTATCAGCATTGCATCGCCGTAAGCCCCGAACTTGTAGCCCTGTTCTATCGCTTCCTCATAGGCTTTCATCACCAGATCATAACCGCCAATGGCGCATGTCATCATCAGCAGAGTTGAGTAAGGCATGTGGAAGTTGGTTATGAAAGCATCGGTGACAGTGAATTCGTAAGGAGGGAAAATGAATTTGTTAGTCCATCCCTGGAAAGTCTTCATGTGACCACCCATCGAGACGGCACTTGATATGCCTCGGAGCACGGATGCCCCAACGGCGCACACCTTGTGACCTTCATCTTTTGCCTTGTTGACCATTTCCACAAGTTCCTCCGAAATATTGACCTGCTCGGAATCCATGCGATGCTTCGTGAGATCCTCCACATCTATGTCGCGGAAATTGCCGAGACCTGAGTGTACGGTAATGAAGCCCTCTTCCACACCCTTGATTTCCAGACGTTTCATCAGTTCACGTGAGAAGTGTAGATTTGCGGAAGGAGCAACAACGGCACCTTCAACACGGGCGAAAATCGTCTGATAGCGTTCGGCGTCCTCCGGCTCGGGATCACGTTTGATATATTCGGGCAGAGGGGTCTGACCAAGTGCGTAGAGGGCAGCCTTGAATTCATCGTGCGGACCGTCATAGAGGAAACGCAGGGTTCTGCCGCGGGAAGTGGTGTTGTCAATAACCTCGGCCACCATCGACTCATCATCGCCGAAATAGAGTTTGTTGCCAATGCGGATTTTGCGGGCGGGTTCCACCAGAACATCCCAGAGTTTGTGCTCCTCGTTAAGTTCACGCAGAAGGAAAACCTCTATTCTCGCTCCTGTTTTTTCCTTGTTTCCGTACAGACGGGCCGGAAACACCTGTGTATCGTTGAACACCATCACGTCTCCTTCGTCGAAGTATTCGATGATATCCTTGAATATGCGGTGTTCTATCTTCCCTGTCTTACGGTGAAGCACCATCAGTTTACATTCATCACGATGCTCAGAGGGGTACTGGGCAATCAGGTCTTCCGGCAAACGGAATTTGAACTGTGAGAGTTTCATATTTTGTTCTTTAGTTTAATCATTATTGGAATCAGGAAATTCCAGGGTTGTGTTCCTGATCAAGTCAATCGCTTCCTGAACTGAGAGGCAATCTTCCACACGGATGTCACCTACCCTTGTCCTACGCAGAGCCACAAGATGACCTCCTGAACGGAGTGCGGCGCCTATGTCGCGGGCAAGCGCACGGATATATGTTCCTTTGCTGCACACAATCCTGAGTTTTATCTGATCGGGAGCAAATTCAAGGAGTTCGATGTCATCTATGACAAGGAGTTTGGCTTTGAGCGGCGGTTCCTCGCCTTGACGAGCCATTTCGTAGGCACGCACACCATCTATTTTGCAAGCCGAGAATGCGGGAGGAACCTGCCGTATCTCACCCTTGAAATTCTCTAAAGTCTCGAGGACGAGTTCGCGGGTTATGTGTTCCGTAGGGTAAGTCGCATCAATTTCCGTCTCAAGATCAAACGAGGGTGTAGTGGCGCCAAGGCGTATTGTGGCAACATACTCTTTTTCTCCTGCCTGCAGTTCCTCAATACGTTTCGTGGCCTTTCCGGTACATATAATCATGACACCGGTTGCCAGTGGATCGAGCGTTCCGGCATGCCCTACCTTGAACTTTTTCTTTCCAAGGCGACGCAATACGCTTCCTCTCAGTCGCTTCACCACATCGAAGGAAGTCCACTCAAGAGGCTTGTCAACGTAGAATATTTCTCCGGATATGAAGTCCATCAATAAATGATACAGATAATACCTACGATAAGACAGTATCCGGCAAACCAGATCAGTCGGCCACGTTTCACGATTTCAAGCATCCACCGGCATGCCAGGCAACCCACGACAAAGGCCGCGATAAACCCTACAACAATAGGCAAGGTGTCCATTGTGCCGATATTTGATACTGCATGAGCGGCCGGCGCGAAAATCTTCTTAAGGTCAAGAAGCGCTTCCCCAAGGATGGGGATAATAACCATGAAGAATGAGAAACGTGCCACCGCTTCACGACGGTCACCTATGAGGATACCGGTTGCAATGGTTGTACCGCTTCTGCTTAGTCCCGGAAGAACGGCAAGTGCCTGGGCACATCCTATGATGAGCGCGTCAAGCCAGTTGATTTCACGAGGACGGTAGGCGGGGTCCATAGGAGAACTTTTCTGCAGTGGTGAAGTGCGGAAAAAGTAAGCGAATGAAATCAGACACGCCGTGGCACACAGACATCCGCCCACAATAGTAAGGTTACCTGTGAAGAAACGCTCGATGACATCCTTGAAGCAGAGACCTACTATACCGATAGGCACGCATGACAGAAGGATTTTGCATACGTAATAGAAATTGTCGTCACGGCGGAAAGTGAAGAATGAAACGCACAGAGGCAAAAACTCGCGCCACAGTACCACAATGGTACTTAGCACCGTGGCCACATGGAGCATTACATCAAACTCAAGAGAAGCGTTTCCGCTGAGGTCTACACCGAGCAACTGACGGCAGATTTCAAGATGACCGCTGCTGCTTATGGGAAGATATTCGGCAAGTCCCTGGACTATTCCAAGTATGAGGGCATCTAACCAACTCATTATTTTAAATGTTTTTAGTTAAAAATGTGATTTCTGATTGTGATGATGGTAAAGGATTATTTCCTTCCTTTGTAAATTATTCCGAAACCCATGAAGATGAATCCGAGGAAGGCGATGGTAGGTCCGACCACGGTGCGGCGCACGGAGAAGATGTCAGCATTGAACTCCGCTTCCGATGGTGAACCCAGCATCAGAAGGAATCCAAGAATAATGATCAGTGCCGCACATCCCATAAGGATGAAGTTAATTTTCATAAGCGGAAAGGCGCGGTGTTCGGCAGCGATTTCCGGCAATGTGGTTTGTTTTTTCGTATCTGTCATCAGTTATTTATTTTCAAGTGAAATTACTTAGTTTCAGTCAAACATATCATCGTAATCTATCCTCAGATAGCGGTTTGCAGCAATCAGTGACGCAATGCCGCAGATAAGCACTCCGGCAACCACAAGGGCGGCGTAGACCATCAGGGCATCAGCAGCGGGAACGATATTGCTTACCGACGGGTCAAAGCCGGTAATATAGTACAGGAGCAGCGCCAGAACAACTGACGCACCCACGCCTGCCAGTACACCGTTGATGATGTTGGCCATTATAAGCGGACGACGGATGAAGCCGTCGGTCGCTCCCACCAGTTTCATTGTGTGGATTATGAAACGGCGTGAATAAACGGTCAGACGTATGGTGTTGTTGATAAGCACAAAGGAGATGAACAGCAGTGCGCAGCCAACTACGGCAAGCACCAGGGTGATGCTGTTGAGGTTGTCATTTATGGAGTCAGCCATTTCGGCATGCATCGACACGTCCTCTACGGCAGGATGCTTCCTGACCGCATCAGCGTAGGCAAGGAGTTGGGAGGTTTTGGAGTGACCTGCATTGACCTTCACCGCGAGTTCGGCTGCAAAAGGATTGACACCGAGTACGTCCATCACATCCTCGCCTGTTTCTTCCTTCCACCGTTCCCTACCCTGTTCCGGGGTTATAAGTTCGGTTGACTTGGTATAGGGCTGACGCTTGACAAACTCTGTTATGTAGTCAACATCAGAGGGTGAAACCTCTTCCACGAAGATGATGTTGAATCCGAGATTCTCTTTGATTTCCTTAGTGACGTTGCCGGCCGCTATGGCCATCAGAGCCACTATGCCGAGGATAATCAGCACCAGCGATACACTGACCGTGGCGGTCACACGGGCATTGACAATATGCAATCCTTTTCTCTTTTTCTTCATCTTTCAGAGTTTCGGGCACAATTACCCGAATATCGTGCAAATTTACAAAAAAAAGGATGCCAAATCAAGAGTTAGACGATATATCTTCTGTTTTCTGCTGAAATTCTCAGAAAGTTTCTTGAGAGAGTGTTTAAATTGGTTTAAATCCAAATCCTCTTTTAAAATTAAATAGGGGACTCATTCTTCAAGATACAGTTTAAGTGTAGGTATAAGTGTCGGTATGTCATTTTGTATAACATCCCATAGTACTTCAGCCCTGATTGAGAAATATCCGTGAACCAAGATATGTCGCATACCTTCTATTTGTCTCCAGGGTATCTCGGGATGAGATTCTTTATATTCTTTAGTTATCATATAGGCGGCTTCTCCGATTATTTCAACCATCTTTGATAAACCAAAAAACAATATGCTGTTGTTTTGAATATCTTCTATTGTATGGCGGGAACGTTCATGTTCAAGCATGATGGCCATATCAAGCATGTGTTGAATTCTACCCGGATCCTTAAGCCGTTCTCTCATAAATCAATATTTTATCTTTATCAATGCTTTTACGTGCAAATTCCATAACGCCACTATTTTCAACAAGATCGACTTTTCTGCCTAAGAGGTCGGATAGATCCATTAGGATTGCACCCATCTTGAAAAGGGAGACGCGACCATTGTCGTAATCATAATCCACAAGTATATCAATGTCACTTCCGGGTGTTTCTTCTCCGCGCGAGCATGAGCCAAATAACCATGCCCTCAGTATTGGCTGGCTTTTCATAAACTCCTGTATCTTGGGAATCAATTCTCGGATGTTGTTACTGAGCATATTGATAGTGACTTAGGTGTAAAAAATGAACTGTTTCTTAACAGATGCAAAGATAATATTTTTTTATTGAACCGAATGTGACTAAACCGTTTCTTTGATGAATTTTTCACCATCGGCCTCCGGAACCGCCTCCGCCGGAGAAGCCTCCCCCGAAGGAGCCTCCCGAGAAACCGCCGCCACCGAAGCCACGGCCTCCTCCCCTGCCACCTATGACTATCGGTGTCTGGCGCATGATGGTGTAGTTGGTGAAATCATCTTTGCCGCAATATTCGCAATGGTAGCGGCGCTGTCCCTGTCCGTTCCGGAACGCCGTGGGCTGCTGAATCACTTTATCGCTGACAAGATGTCTGGCACGGGTTCCGCAATTAGGGCAACGGGAGTAAGTGTTGGAAGGTCCGGGATATTCGCGTATCTCGGTGTTACCGTCAACAGGGCATATCCACACGTCGTAGTCTGCCGAACCGAGCCGTTGCTCCACCTGTTGCTGAGGGTTCAGATACCTGTGTTTGTCAGCACTGACCTTGCGCATGGTTGCACCGCATGCAGCACACACAGGGGGAGTGTTACGCAACCTGTTGCGGCGTATGCGGAGATATGCGAATACAAGCAGCGGTATGCCAAGACCCAGGAATGAGGCGGCAAGCGCTGCTGCCTGAAGGTTTGTGAGTGTCTTGAACATCCCGGTGATGTCGTTTCCGTATTTTTTATTATTGGAGAAGTATACCAATATGATTATCAGGGATGCAGCGGCACCCATGAGCGCGAGTCCCACTACGATCTGGAGCAGTTCACGGCGGGTTTCCTCCTTTTGGGACTCCTCACGGTTACGGGTGTATGTGTCGATAAGTTCGGAAGCGGCGTCCGGATCGGTCATTACGTCATGGATGGCCCGTATACCTGCCACCATGGCACTGTCTGTCTGCCCTTCGCGGAAATATGGATTCATGATTTCGCGCCGGATGCGTCCGGTGGTTATGTCCGGCAGCACACCTTCCGCTCCGTAGCCGGTGCGGATGATGCAATAGTTCTCGTCCATAACCGTCAGCACCAGCACTCCGTTGTTGCTCTCTTTCTTGCCTATTCTCCAGTTGTTGAACAGTTCGGTGGCGAACTGTTCCGGGTCGGCGCCGTCGATGCTGTTAACTATCACCACGGCAAGTTCCGAACTTGAGTTGGCTCTCAGGTCGGCAGCCAGTGAGTCTATGGTTAAGCGTGCGTTCACTGACAGCACCCCGTCAGGGTCGGAAGTGTAGCGGCGGCTGTCCTGCAGATGCACGTTGGGAATCTGTTGCACGGTGTAGGCGTCTGCCCGGAGCAATGCCGTCACCAGCAGGAGAAGTGTCAGCAGATGCTTGATCATACGGCAGGAAGACTCATTCCGTTAAGTTTTCGGTAAAGGTCAAGGGCATACACATCGGTCATGGATGATATATGGTCAACCACCGCCTGTATTTTTCCAAAAAGCGTTGGTGCATCAACATCATACTGTTCAGGAACACGGGCCAGCAGCAGACGCGAATAGTTCTGGTCGGGATAACGGACGGCATGCACTAGTTTTTCAAGAAGGAAGGTTATGATGCGGTTACCTGCGAGTTCAATGTCCACAACATCGCTCGCACAATAGATTTTCTGCCACGACATTTCGTTGCAGCGGGCGTAACCGCTGAGTTCCGGTTCGGGTATATGGCTCAGAAGGGTTCCCGTGAATGTGCCGTCAAGAATCTTCTCTTCGTTCTCAACGAATACCCTGGCAGCGGCGTTGACAAGCGTACCTATGACGCACGAGCGGAGGTAGGCTATCTGTTCGTTGGGGTCGGAGACCATCTCCATCACCCGGTGCATACGCTCCTGTTGCTCAGGCGTATAGTAGCCGAGCAGCAGTTTCTTTACGGTTTCGGTGGGAATGATTTTTAGTTTGTGGGCATCCTCTATATCCATTATCTCGTAGCATATATCGTCAGCGGCCTCCACTATGTAGACGAGGGGATGACGTGCATAACGGACAGGTTCTCCGGGTTCCGACAGACGGAGTATGCCCAGATCCTCGGCGATACGGGTGTATGACTCCACTTCCGTGTTGAAGAATCCGAATTTGTTTTTCTTCGCCACCTGTGACTCGAATGGATATTTAACTATTGAGGCAAGTGTGGAGTAGGTCATGGCGAACCCTCCGTTTCTACGTCCTCGGAAACTATGGGTCAACTGACGGAATGCGTTGGCATTTCCCTCGAACCGGGTAAGGTCGCTCCACTGCTGAGATGTCAGTTGGTCCTGAAGATGCCGTCCGTCACCCTCGGAGAAAAAAGTGGATATGGCTTTCTCACCGGAATGTCCGAAGGGAGGGTTTCCGAGGTCATGGGCCAGACATGCGGCAGCCACAATGTCGCCTATCTGCCACAGTTTTGCCACCGTTTCGGGGTCAGAGGCATATTTCTTGCTCAACACACTGGCCACGGTGGTTGCGATGGAGCGTCCGCAGCACGATACTTCCAGACTGTGGGTCAGACGGTTATGGACAAATATGCTGCCGGGAAGGGGGAACACCTGTGTCTTGTTCTGCAGTCTCCTGAATGGCGATGAGAACACCAGGCGGTCATAGTCGCGCTGAAAGTCGCTGCGCATTTCTCCCCGTTTGGGATCATGGTATGATTCCAGTCCGAAGCGCTTGTCGCTGATAAGGCGCTTCCAGTTCATTTTATTCGCCATCCGTCAGAGAGTCAGGAGATTCAACATCATCATATTTCTGGAAAAGGAAATCATTGTAGGGGAAACGTGTCAGATGTATTTCCTTCGCTTTCTCATAGAGTTTTTCCTTGAGTTCATCAATATTCTTTCCGGTTTTGGCGGAAATGAACACGCAGTCGTCACCCATGCGTGACATCCAGGTAGCCTTCAGTTCATCAAGTGATATGTTCTCACGTGTGCGCGGAGTAAGGTCATCCTCATCCTTGGGGGTGTAATGGAACGCGTCGATTTTGTTGAACACCATTATCATCGGCTTGTCTCCGGCACCGCACACCTCGCGCAGCGTCTGGTTGACAACCTCTATCTGCTCTTCAAACTGAGGATGACTGATGTCGACCACATGGAGAAGAAGGTCGGCGTCACGGACTTCATCAAGTGTTGACTTGAAGGAGTCCACCAGATGGTGAGGGAGTTTGCGTATGAACCCTACGGTGTCTGTCAGCAGGAAAGGAAGATTGTCTATTATCACCTTGCGGACGGTGGTGTCAAGCGTGGCGAAGAGTTTGTTTTCAGCGAAAACATCACTCTTGCTCAGTAGATTCATGATGGTTGATTTTCCAACATTGGTGTATCCCACGAGGGCCACACGGGTGAGTTTACCCCGGTTCTTGCGCTGGATTGACTTCTGGCGGTCTATGCCGCGGAGTTCCTCCTTCAGGCGGGAGATTTTATCAAGTATTATTCGGCGGTCAGTTTCAATCTGGGTTTCGCCCGGACCACGCATACCTATACCGCCTCGCTGACGTTCAAGGTGAGTCCACATTCGGGTTAGACGGGGCAGAAGATACTGATACTGAGCCAGTTCAACCTGTGCCTTCGCATTAGCCGTCTGAGCACGCTTTGCAAATATATCCAGAATCAGACTGGTACGGTCAAGTATTTTCACCTGGAGTTCGCGCTCGATGTTGAGCACCTGTTTTGACGACAGGTCATCATCAAAGATTGCCATCTGAATGTCATTCTCCTCAATGAACTTCTTTATTTCCTCCAGTTTCCCTTTCCCAACGAATGTACGCGAGTTCGGGCTGTCGGCACGCTGAAGAAATTTTTTCACAGTGACGGCGCCGGCGGTATCTGCAAGGAACGCCAGTTCATCAAGATACTCGTTGGCTTTCATCTCGTTCTGCTCCGGAGTGATAAGCCCTACCAATATTGCCCTTTCGGGTGCTTCGTTGTCAATCATTTTCACATTATATTATATATATGTAGAACATGCGGCGTGGCTGAACGGTTCAGTCAGAGTATCGCTCCGCATAGGTCTGACCGTGAGGGAAAGCGTAGGGTGTGCCTCAGAATGCCGATCCTTTTAACTGCAGACCTATTTTTTCCGACAGTCCGAACAGGAGGTTCATGTTGTGGACGGCTTGACCGGATGCTCCCTTGACCAGATTGTCTATTACGGATGTTATGAGCAGCAGGTTCCCCTCTTTCTGCAGGTGGATGATGCACTTGTTGGTGTTCACCACATCCTTCAGGTCAGGCTCCTTGTCGGTGACGAATGTGAAACTGTGGTCATCGTAACATTCCTCGTAGCGCTGGCGGATTTCTTCAAGTGGAGCATCAACCTCGGTGTAGATTACAGCCATGATTCCACGTGAGAAGCATCCGCGCATAGGGATGAACAGCGCCTTTCCGGAGTAGTCAGGCTGCAGGCCGGTGATGGTCTGCATGATTTCTGCCAGATGCTGGTGGCGGAACGGTTTGTAGATACTGACATTGTCGTTTCGCCATGAGTAGTGGGTGGTGGCACCCGGTTTCACGCCGGCACCGGTACTGCCGGTAATGGCGGTGATATGTATGTCACCTTTCAGCATACCGTTCTTTGCCAGCGGGAGAAGAGCCAGTTGGATAGCGGTGGCGAAACAGCCGGGATTGGCCACATGGCGGGCACCGCGGACCATCCGCTTGCGGTTGAGTTCCGGCAAACCGTAGACAAAGTCATGAGTTCCGTCCTCAATGCGATAGTCAGCCGAGAGGTCAACTATGCGGAGCGATTCCGGCAACCTCTGTTCCCCTTCAAGGAAACTGCGGGTCTTGCCATGGGGGGTGCAGCAAAACAGCACGTCGATGCTGTCCCAGTCTGTCCGGTCGGTGAACCGTAGATCTGTGTCACCTATCAGACCTTGATGGACTGAGGCTATGGGATTTCCGGCATTACTTTCGGAATGGACCCACACAACCTCCACGTCAGGGTGATGGAGCAGCAGGCGGAGGAGTTCTCCGGCTGTATAGCCCGCGCCACCTATTATTCCGGCTTTAATCATATATCGCTTTTATTGTTTTTGGTCTGGATGTTATGATAGATGGTCATCTGATTACCGAGGATTTTGGTGAATCCTTTGACATCGTCGGCGGTCCAGGCATTGCTCTGCTCGCCATACTCGCCGAAATTGGTCTTCATCAGGTCATAGTCACTTTCCACACCAACAAGAGTATAACGGTAAGGCGCAAGATTAACGATAACCCGACCGGTCACATTACGCTGAGACTCAGCGAGATAAGCCTCTATGTCGCGCATCACGGGTTCAAGATACTGGGCTTCGTGGAGGAACATTCCGTACCATGTGCCCAACTGGTCTTTCCAGTATTGCTGCCACTTTGTGAGAGTGTGCTTCTCAAGCATCTTGTGGGCTGCGATGATGAGCATGGGTGCTCCGGCCTCGAAGCCTACGCGCCCCTTGATGCCGATGATTGTGTCGCCTATATGCATGTCGCGGCCAAGGGCATAGGGTGCCACAACCTCTTCCAGATACTGGATGGCAGCCACACGGTCCTCAAACCGGCTGCCGTTGATGGAAACGAGTTCACCCTTTTCAAAGTCAAGTGTGACAGTGGCGTTCTCCTTGGCGGTCATCTGAGTAGGATAAGCCTCTTCGGGAAGAGTCTGATTGCTCTTCAACGTTTCCTTACCGCCGATGCTTGTGCCCCAAAGACCTTTGTTGATTGAGTATTCAAGTTTCTTGAAGTCAGCCTGGAAGCCATGTTTGCGAAGATATTCTATCTCATACTCGCGCGTCAGGTTCATGTCGCGGGTAGGAGTGATGATTTCTATTTCGGGTGCGAGGATACGGAAAGTCATGTCAAAACGTACCTGGTCATTGCCTGCACCGGTGCTTCCGTGAGCCACGGCGTCAGCACCAATCTCCTTGGCATAGTTGATGATGGCCATTGCCTGGAAGATACGCTCTGAACTGACGGAGATGGGATATGTTCCGTTACGGAGAACATTTCCGAATATCATGAAGCGGATGCTTTTCTCGTAGTACTCGCGGGTGATGTCAAGGGTGGCGTGTTCACGTGCGCCCAGTTCAAGAGCCCGGCGTTCTATTTCCTTGAGTTCGTCGGCATTGAAACCACCGGTGTTGGCGATGGCGGTATACACTTCGTATCCACACTCCTCGGTGAGATATTTCACGGCGAAGGAGGTGTCAAGGCCGCCGCTGTAAGCAAGGACAACTTTCTTTTTGTTCATGTCAGTATCTATGTTTGGATTATTTGTGTTCATTTTCATGCTGGTGATATTCCTCCGCAGGATCGTAGAGCAAACCTGTGCAGAGACATTTGTGACCCCCGTTACGCTGCAGGATATCATAGTTCACGCAACTCTCGCATCCGCGCCAGAAAGCCTGATCGGTGGTGAGTTCGTCAAAAGTCACCGGACGGTAGCCCAACTCGAAGTTCATCTTCATGACGGCGGCACCGGTGGTGAGGGAGAATATTTTTGCAGTGGGATATTTCTCACGCGAAAGGCGGAAAATTCGCTCTTTGATACGCTTTGCCAACCCTATGCCACGATAGGCATCGGCTACTATCAGTCCGGAGTTGGCCACGAAAGCCCGCTCACTCCACGACTCAATATAACTGAAGCCCGCGAAACGGTCGCCGTGAAGGGCAACCACAGCCTTGTTCTCAAGCATTTTCTGTTTCACATACTCCGGCGAGCGCTTCGCTATACCGGTGCCACGGACCTTGGCCGCACGGTTTATGGTATCAAGTATTTCATCAACATACTTGATGTGCGACTCATCGGCTACAATCACATCAATTTCATTAATGTCAATCATCGTTTATCGTACCTGTGGATAGTTCTCTTTACTGTTTATTATGGTCGAGGGTATAAATGTCATTAATAACTGTCTGATTTTCTCTTTGCTGAGACCTTCGTGCAACACCATCAGCACCGTATCGGCCCCGGCAACCGTTCCGAGGATGTAAGGACTCCCTATGAAGTCTATCTCCACGGCCAGTCCGCTGGCATATCCCGGACGGGTTTTCAGGACAACAATATTGCGGGAGATGGCAACTGAAAGCAACTCTTCACCGAAACGTTCCCGCAAACCGGAAACCACAACGGGAAGGTCAAGCGGAAAATCGGCCTCGATATATTCGTTGCTAACCTGCTCCGGCATGGAATAGTAAGATTTTCCCTCCGGAGCACATCGTCGGGTGGCTCCTATCATTCTCAGGTCACGTGACAGCGTGGCCTGAGTAACCTTTACCCCTTCCGCCTCCAGAAGGTGCTGAAGTTGTTCCTGCGACACAATCCGCCCATTGCGGATCATGCTGGTAATCAGCCCGATACGATCTTTTCTTGTACTCATCAACTGTTTATTATTTCTTTCTCCGCCGGAAATGTTTACGCCCGGCGCAAAATATCCCACAAATTTAATCAAAAATTTTCAAATTATCACCTCGTTACTCATGAAACATTGAAAATTACCTTTTTCAGCAGCCCGCCAGCAGCCACCCGGCAGTGAATCAATTCCTGACACAAAAAATGAGAAAAAAGCAAAAAAACGATTTACGCTACCTCAATTACACACGAAAACAGGGGACAATACTCCGGAATCTCCTTTTCATTATATCTCACCCTATATGGGATGCCGTTAAGGTAGCACTCCTTGCGGAATCCCGTAAGATTTAACGGTCCTATACCCTGCTGTCCGGCTTATGGATTATGTAATACTCCCCATCTTAAGGAGTATAACTAATTATTTCTCCCATATTATTGATTTCCAAAATATCTTCTCCATTGGGGTCAATAATATTCGCTGGATTTGCTCCACAGAATGAATAGTGATTCATGCCAGGATAGTCATAGAATTTGGGGTCACCGGATTTGAAGTCACCGACCAGGGGGTCGTGCATGCGGGCGGTGTTGTCGTAGTAGTTCAGACCGCCGTAGCCCATCCAGTGATTGCCTATGTGGAGGTGTTCGGTCACGGGAGTGAGGTTATTGGTGCCATCCGCTTTGTAGTCGCAGGGGAGGATATAGGGGGTGCCTGTAGGATAGAGTCCGGTGCGCTGCACGGTGGCACCCTTGTCATCCACCACTGCCATAACGGAGCCCTGACGGTTGCGCAGATACTGATAGTGCTCGCCGGAGGTCAGATCGTAGTAGCCGGTGGAGGTGTTCAGACGGAACGATTTGTTATCAGCCTCAAAGTTGCCGTAGAACGAACACCCTTCGGTCACCGAGCGGTTGGAATATTTTTTCATGGCAAGAGAGAAATGATTTGTCAGTGTTTGGCAAATATATGGAATTTCTATATAACCTGCAAGTTTTCCGTGTATTTAGAGTTTATTCATTGCCCGGGAATCGTTATCTTTAATGCAGGCGGTCAACTAAAAAAAAGCGCCTCAGTTTCCTGAAGCGCCTCTTTCTCTCCTTGTGGCGGGTGGAGGACTCGAACCTCCGACCTTTGGGTTATGAGCCCAACGAGCTACCACTGCTCCAACCCGCGATGTTTTACGGGTGCAAAGTTACGGCTTTTTAAGTTTGCCACAAACTTTGTGGAGTTAAAATTTGTTAACAGGAGGAGATCGCCTGTGAACCTAAAACCAATCTTTTTCTACTCCATTATCTATTTTGCGGAGCAGGCTTATTAGAATGTCAATGAGATTCCAACTGACGGACACCAGGCGGAGACTTTGTAATCAGCAGTAAATGTCTGAGGTGTCTTGGTCAGCATATTCACATATTCAATTGATGCGTTGTCTCTGCCGAGTCCAGCCACATACATCAACGATGCGTCGATTGAGAAGTTCTTGACCGGTCGGAACGACAGGCCCACACTCGGTTCGATCTTGGTCATACCGGGAGTCTCGGGGTTGTAATTATCGTTGCGGATTGGGGTGGTGTCAAGAATCAGACCGGCACGCAGATCGAAACGCTCCGTGAGGTTATATTCACCCCCCACATGAAACATCCAGGCATTACGGTAGTTCTTTACTATATGCTGGTCAAACACTGAAAGTTGCTCGGGAGTGAACTCAATATCGAGTTGCTTGTACTGTTTCCAGAACGACAACTGAGCGTCAAACGCAAGGGTCAGA
Source organism: uncultured Porphyromonadaceae bacterium (assembly GCA_947175645.1). Taxonomy (GTDB): domain Bacteria; phylum Bacteroidota; class Bacteroidia; order Bacteroidales; family Muribaculaceae; genus CAJUPY01. The sequence continues at coordinate 19,192 of CAMWNP010000003.1, read as the reverse complement.
CGGGAGATCGGCTTATAGGCCACTCCCAGACTGAGGATTGAGACACATGGCATCTCGGCTGAGAAATTCGCCTGGTCTATAAGGTTCAACTGACTCTCAAGCACTGACTCCGCCACATCATTGGCGTAACTTACTGAAGCGACACCCTTTTTAACCTTCATGGCCATCTTGCTGCGATAGGACGCGCCCACGGTCCACTGCTTATTGATGTCATACATGGCGCCGATATTAAATCCGAGTGCCACACGGCTGGTGCCGTTCAGATTAACCGATGCGGGAACAATGTCACCGAAAACAGGCTGTCCGCCCATCAACATCAGCATCCCGTCAAGCGTCTGACCGTCAACCAGACCCTTGTCAAGATCGACACTTCCCCATGCTATGGTCATCCCGGCTCCTACTGACAGTTTCGGCGTGATTTTCCATGCCAAGGTGGGCTGGAAGGTGTAGACCGCCAGTTTGACACGCTGGTTGAGAAGGGCTCCCGCCCAGTTTTCACCCCAGTTGATGTTGGAACCGTAAGGTGTGTAGAAACTCAAACCTGCCTTGAGATTGTCATATATGGAGAATCCCAGATTGAACGCCAGAGGTGTACTTGCCGGATTGTCACTCTCGAACTTCGTTCCGTCTACTTTGGCTGTCGCTGAAGGAACAATCGCTGTAAACGACCCTGAAAAATCAATCTGCTTGTCCATGAATCCCATTCCCGCAGGGTTGAAAATCATACTTTCCGAACCGAGTTTCAGGGCGGTTCCGGTATGTCCCATACCGTTCTGTTTGGCTGAAAGTGTGTTTACCTGATAGCCTTCCGCGCTCATCGGCAGTACTATGGCTGCCACTGCGGCTGCCGTAAGAATAAGTTTTTTCATCTTTTAATTTATTATCCCGAAGTGTTTTACATAACACTCCGGCCATGTTTGAACCGCAAAGTTAGTGAATTTTTTTTGATTTAAATCATCTTTGGTCAATTATTCACTTTTTTTGGTCAATTTTTAACTGTTCTAAGAAATTTTCCGTTTCAAACAGTTCCTTACTCAAAATTTGTATGCGGCACCAATAAAAACTGTATTCGTCAGATGGTTAGGGTGTTCAATCCCTTTTATTCCCGATGTAAGGCTGAAGTCTGAGATACCGTATCCAAGAGTAAACACCCATCGGTCAACCTGCATATTCACACCTGCACGTAGCATAAGGTTGAACCATTTAGCCCCGTGTGAGTCTCTTCCGGGTGTGGATAAAACCACTCCCGGTTCGGCAAACAGATAAAGTTGAACATCCTGCTCTTTCCAATCGTAGAGGCATGGCGAACGCAACACCATAGCCGGAATGAAACGCAGACGGGTAAGAGATGTGATTTCGTTGTCATAATACTCATGACCGTTCCCGGGGAGCCATTGGTCATCATCATCAAAGGCTATCGAAAGGCTTTTCAGACTGCCTATTTCTCCTGCCACTCCTATGCCGCAACGTACACCTACAAAACGGTTGAAAAAGTACGATACTCCTCCGTCAATTTCATAACCGTCGGTATTAAATCCGGCATATAGACCACCTTCCAGGTGATAACTTTTCTCGCTGAAATTGAGTGTCTGAGCCTCTATCAGACAAACAGCCGGGAGCAGAAACAGCAAAGTGATAATTCTTTTCAGCATAAGTGGAAACGACGTCTGCTTGAATATCCAAATAATTTTCAACTGCTACCTGGTTTAATCTAAACGGAAGTCAGAGCCACGCGGGACAACACCACGCATGGATTGTCACATCATTAAACCGATAGTTGCGATAGGAACGGCAAAGTTAGTGATTTTTAGTGATTGCTAAACAAAATAGCCCTCAAAAACATAAACGAACCGATTGGAAACTGATTTTCAACATCCACTTACATTGATATTTTTGCCAAAAAGAAAAAAAGTGGTAAATTTGTCAAAAACTAACATTAACCCTTATATATAATGAAAACCGTTTTATCACGCCTGCTGATCCTGCTGATATGCCTTACCCCTCTGTATGCTGCAGCGGAAGTAACCGTAGGAGCCGCACGCACAAACCTCTATCTGCCCGCCCTTAAAGGGAAAAAGGTGGCATTGCTGTCGAACCACACCGGTATGGTGGGCGACAAGCACACTCTTGACATTATGCTTGAAAACGGCATAAACGTAACAACCATCTTTTCACCCGAACATGGATTCCGCGGAAAAGCGGATGCCGGGGAACATGTAAGTTCATCAGTTGACCCTATAACCGGAATTCCCATCGCATCTCTTTATGACGGCAACGTGAGGGAGCCCAAAAAAGAAGTGATGGACAATATTGACGTTCTGGTCTTTGACATCCAGGACGTAGGGCTCCGCTACTACACTTACTACTGCACGATGCTCGACCTGATGCGGGCCGCCGCACGCAACGGCAAGGAGTTCATTGTCCTTGACCGCCCGAACCCCAACGGCATGTATGTCGACGGTCCTATTCTCGACATGAAATATGAGTCAGGAGTCGGACGACTGCCAATCCCCATCGTTCACGGAATGACTCTGGGCGAACTGGCACTGATGATTCAGGGCGAGGGATGGCTCAAGGATGATCTGACACTGGACCTCACCGTGGTGCCAATGGATGGCTATGACCACCGGACCAGATACACTCTTCCCATCGCCCCGTCACCCAACCTGAAGAATATGCATGCCATATATCTCTATCCTTCAACCTGTTACTTTGAGGGAACCCCCGTCAGTCTGGGTCGAGGAACCGATGCACCGTTTGAGATTTACGGTCATCCCGACATGAAAAATACCGACTTCGACTTCACTCCCCGTTCAGTTGACGGTGCGAAGAATCCCCCCCAACTCAACAACCTTTGTCACGGACGTGACCTGCGCGGTCTCTCCGAGGATGAAATCATAGCAAACGGCGTAAATTTCGACTATGTGATCGACGCTTACCGAAACACTGACCTCGGTGACGAATTCTTCACCAGATTTTTCCTGTTACTCACCGGACAGCCCTACATCCGCGAAATGATCCAGCAAGGGAAATCCTCCGCCGAAATCAAGGCCCGATGGGCCGAGGACGTAGAAAAATTCCGCAAACAACGCAAACCTTACCTCCTTTACAACGAATGACAAACCTCTCTATTATTGTCGCAGTCACCGCCAACAACGCCATAGGCGCAGGCGGTGATCTGCTTTTTCATATCTCCGATGACCTGCGGCGGTTCAAGCAACTGACACTCGGACACCCCGTGGTGATGGGACGCCGTACTTTCGAGTCACTCCCCGCCGGACCTCTCCCGGGCAGACTCAACATTGTCATAAGCCGAAACCTCCCCTCCCCCGCCGACGCCTCCTACATGGTGGCTCGCTCGCTGGATGAAGCCGTCACACTCGCGTCCGCGGCTGAAGGAGGAAACGAAATCTTCATTATAGGAGGTGGTGAAATCTACAGGCAGGCCTTACCGCTCGCTGACAAAATCTACCTGACCTGCATCGACACCATCGCTGACAACGCCGACACTTTCTTCCCCGAAACTGACCCATCGCTCTGGCATATAACCGAGTCTTCCGAGACCCGCGAAACCAAATCAGGAATAAAGTTCCGATTCATCACACTCCAAAAAGAAGTCTGACCGGTCCCCAAATAATAAAATTAACAAATTTCACCTGATTTATCCCTCCACCATTTGCAAATCCGGGCAAAATTCCGTATTTTTGTAAGTTATGAGAAGGATTACCCCTATTTTGCTGATTCTGGTGGCTATGACAGCACGCGCAGGTCTGACATTCTCCGGATTGTCAGGCGATCCTATTGTCATTACACCTGACAATTCCTCCGGACTGGAGAACATTTATGTGATTGACAACTCCGCATCAAACGCCATCATTTCCTACACCGCATCTTCACCTTCGGCCAAGGTCGTCTGGGAAAAATGGGGTGCGCAGGGTGGAGCCTATGCCACGGAAGTGTCAGGCGTTCAACACAACGCAAACGTTTGGTCACTTAAGGCGCCCGACACTGATTCAGGATTCACGGTCACCGAAAACGGCAGGACACACATGTTCTGGGTTACGAACTATGCCAACCACCGCCTGGACCTCCGGAGCATAACACCGGAAACGGGAACCGACTTTTGCTCGTCAACACCTCTGATTTTCCACGGAAATGCAGCCCCTATCCGCTACTACACAATCAACGGACGAGCCGTGGAACTATCGCGTGAACTCAACCTCCGCTATCTGACTCAGGAATATGACGAGACCCTCGGCACTTTCGTGACAGTGGAGAAAGAGCAGATTCTGTCATCAGTTTCATCAACCATCCACGCTCCGGCTGTACTCTGCAACACCACGTTCACCCTCACCGGCGACCGGTTCCTCTCGCAGTGGGGTCACACTCAAGAAATTGAGAGTCAGACCATCACACCGGCTGCAGTGGAGTGCCACACATCAGCACTTCAGGCCGAGCGCGACAACGACAATGAACAGAAGGAGGAGGCACCCCTGGGCGGCTCCGCTCCCATCGACATCACTTTTACGGCAACCGTAACCGATGCCGCCATTTTCCATCAATGGGAGTTTGCCAGAGACCCGGACTTCGGAATCACCGATATAACATACTCCGACCTTGAACTGACCTACACTTTCCAGGATGCCGGAACCACTTACGTACGGTTCGTGGCAGCCAATGCCGATGGCTCATGCGAGTGGGTGTCCGACACTTATGAAGTATTCGTAGGGCAATCCGCCCTGCTTTGTCCAAACGCCTTCTCTCCCGGAGGCTCCCCCGGCGTAAATGACCTGTGGAAAGTCAGTTACAAGTCAATCACCTCATTCTCTTGCTCGATTTTCAACCGATGGGGAGTCAAAATCACCTCATTCACTGATCCCTCGCAAGGGTGGGATGGAAAATTCAAAGGGAAACTTGTCCCTTCGGGCGTATATTACTATGTCATAAAAGCCACAGGCTCTGACGGCAAACAGTATAACCTGTCCGGCGACATAAACATAATTAACTCTAAATCAAACGGAACTACCTCTTCAACCGAGGAATAACCTTTATCAACAATGAAATCGAAACTACTGAACATACCGGTCATGACACTCCTGGTTTGCTGTGCATGCGGCAACTCCACGCAGACCGGACACTCCGCTCCGCCGGTCCGCAACATTGACTATGACGAAATCTCACACCTGCAGGTAATCAACCCGGAGATACCTGAGCGTATGCAGTTCGCCGGGCAGACAATCGACTTTGACCGCGTTGACCGCTGGGAACGCCTTGACCGCGAACTAACCTCGCTTGTATACTCCCATGGCAACACCCTGCTCATGCTCAAGCGCGCAAACAAATATTTCCCCGAGATGGCCCCGATCCTAAAGGCAAACGGCGTGTCAACGGACCTCCTCTATCTGGCATGTGTGGAAAGCACTCTTGATCCTCTGGCCTATTCTCCGGCCAAGGCTGCCGGATTCTGGCAGTTCATTCCCTCCACAGCAAAGGAATACGGACTTGAGGTGAACGACTATGTGGATGAGCGTTATCATCTCGAGAAGGCCACAGCCGCGGCATGCCGTTACCTCAAGAGCGCTCACCGCCGATATGGCAACTGGGAGAGCGTTGCGTCAAGTTACAACCGGGGCATCGCAGGAATAAACCGTGACCTGGAATCACAAGGCGAGTCTTCAACATTTGATATATACCTCAACCGGGAGACTTCACGATACATGTTCCGCATCCTCGCAACAAAACTCATTATGGAGAACCCGGAACACTATGGATTCCTCCTTGACGAATCGCAACTTTACCAGCCGGTAAAAACACGTACCATTGAAGTCAACTACCCCATCGACGACCTTCCGGCATGGGCAAAGGAACACGGGTCAAACTACCAGTGGCTCCGCGAACTGAATCCATGGATCAGAGCCAAATCGCTCCCCAACCGCACCGGAAAGGTCTACAAAATCAAACTGCCCGCCGACAAGAACGCAATTTCACGTTCAAGGCAGGAAAAACATTATTTCAACCCCGCAAACTGATGATGACACACAATAACACTTCTTCTCGGCCGACCGATGCGGTGGAGGTTATCGGTGCGCGCGTCCATAATCTTAAGAATATCGACGTCACGATTCCACATAACCGTCTGACCGTCATCACCGGCATGTCCGGTTCAGGCAAATCCTCGCTCGCATTCGACACCATATATGCCGAAGGTCAGCGACGCTATATAGAAACCTTTTCGGCTTACGCCCGAAACATGCTCGGCAACCTTGAGCGACCGGATGTTGACAAAATCTCCGGCCTTAGCCCTGTTATAGCCATTGAGCAGAAAACCATCAACCGCAACCCCCGTTCAACCATAGGCACTACCACCGAAATCTACGACTTCCTGCGTCTGCTCTACGCTCGCGTGGCAACAGCCCGCAGTTACATCTCCGGAGAACCTATGATCAAATATAGCGTGGAGAAAATCGTAGCGCTGCTCCTTGAAAAGTATGAAGGGCACAAAACCTATCTCCTTGCGCCACTTGTCAAAAACCGCAAAGGTCACTACAAGGAACTGTTCGAAAACCTCTCCAAGAAAGGATTTCTGCAGGTGAGAGTCGACGGCGAGATACGCGAAATTGAGCCGGGAATGAAACTTGACCGCTACAAGAACCACTCCGTGGAACTCGTAGTCGACAAACTCAAAATCGCGGCAAAAGATGAGGCCCGGCTGCGCGACTCCGTGGAGAAAACACTCAAACTCGGCGAGAAGCAGATGATGGTCTTTGACCTTGACAATGAAACTGTCGGACACTTCTCCCAGTCGCTCATCGACCCCGTCAACGGAATATCCTACCGCGAACCGTCGCCACACAGTTTCTCCTTCAACTCTCCCCAGGGCGCATGTCCCTGCTGCAAGGGGCTCGGCACAGTCAACATAGTTGACCGTGAGAAAATCATCCCGGATGACTCGCTGTCCATTGCGCGTGGTGGCATCCTGCCGCTTGGAAAGCCACGTAACTCCGTGCTGTTCATGCAGATTGAAGCAATTCTTGAAAAATATGGCGCCACTCTCAACACTCCCATAAAGGACTTACCGGAAGATGCCGTCAACGACATTCTGAACGGCACAAACGAACGTCTTACCCTGAAGTCTGAAACCCTCTCCACCTCAAACTATTTCCTTACCTACGAAGGCGTTGTGAAATATCTGGAGATGCAACAGTCCGATGATGCCGACTCCGCCGCTCAGAAATGGAGCGGACAGTTCTACTCCCGGCAGATATGCCCTGAATGTAACGGTGACCGTCTGAACCGTGAAGCCCTGCACTTCTACATAGGCGATAACAACATCGCTGACCTCACCCGCCTGGACATCTCCGATCTGCTTCACTGGGCCGAACATGCCGAGGATCTGCTTGACCACAAGAACAGGATTATAGCGCACGAAATACTCAAGGAAATAAGGTCACGCCTGAGTTTCCTCGTTGACGTGGGTCTGGATTACCTCTCGCTGAACCGCAACTCCGCCACTCTTTCCGGAGGAGAAAGCCAGCGCATCCGCCTTGCAACCCAGTTAGGAAGCGAACTGGTCAATGTACTCTATATCCTTGATGAACCGAGCATAGGACTGCATCAGCGCGACAATGACCGGCTCATAAACTCACTGAAACGTCTCCGTGATGCCTCAAACTCCATCATAGTGGTGGAGCATGACAAGGACATGATGCTGGAAGCGGACTATGTGGTGGATATCGGTCCCAAGGGTGGACGCTACGGAGGTGAGGTTGTGTTCGAGGGCACTCCCCGGGAAATGCTCGAAACTGACACCATCACCGCCCGTTATCTGAAGGGCGATGAACGGATAGCCGTACCGCAGCAACGCCGCCCCGGCAATGGCAAGCACCTGATAATCAAGGGATGTACGGGCAACAACCTGAAGGATGTCACTCTTGACATTCCATTGGGCACCATGACTGCCGTATGCGGTGTGTCAGGCAGCGGAAAATCCTCACTTGTCAACGGAACCCTCCAGCCTATTCTTTCGCAGAAATTCTATAATTCCGCTCAGCCCCCGCTCCCTTATACGGAGATTGAGGGGATGGAAAATGTGGACAAGGTGGTCACTGTGGATCAGTCGCCTCTCGGACGCACTCCCCGCTCCAATCCTGCAACATACACCGGAGTGTTCACGGATATAAGAGCCCTTTTCGTCAGTCTGCCGGAAGCAAAGATCCGAGGCTACAAACCGGGACGCTTCTCCTTCAACGTCTCCGGCGGACGATGCGAGGCTTGTGACGGCAACGGCTACAAAACCATTGAAATGAATTTCCTCCCTGATGTCCTTGTCCCATGTGAGGTGTGCTCCGGAAAACGCTACAACCGCGAGACCCTGGAAGTGCGCTACAAAGGTAAATCCATTGCCGATGTGCTTGACATGACAATTAATCAAGCGGTGGAATTTTTTGCCAATCAGCCCAAAATACTCCGCAAAATCCAGGTTTTGCAGGATATCGGACTGGGTTACATCAAACTCGGACAACCATCTTCCACTCTTTCCGGAGGGGAGAACCAGCGTGTTAAACTCGCAACAGAACTGGCAAAACGTGACACCGGTAAAACCATATTCATCCTTGACGAACCTACAACGGGTCTGCACTTTGAGGATATCAAGGTGCTTCTGACCGTGTTGCAGCGGTTGGTTGACAAAGGGAATACCGTTGTGGTCATTGAACACAACCTCGACGTCATAAAATCAGCAGACCACATTATTGACATGGGTCCTGGTGGTGGTAAAAACGGTGGCACCATAATTGCTGCCGGAACACCGGAACAAATAGCCGGTCATGACTCTCCCACAGCACCCTTCCTCCGCAAGGAACTTAATATTTGAGTCAAGGCTAAGAAGATAACAGCAAAGGGCACACCACGTTACCGGTGCGCCCTTTATTCTTTTTTACGTTGAATGTATATGTCAGTTCTTACTTGCCGAACATTCCGCCGAGCATACCTCCGGCCTTATGTTTCAGTTCTTCCATCACATTTTCCTTTACACCATCAAGGTTAACGTTCTGGAGAAGCCCTTGAGAACTAAGTTTGGAAACGATGTCGGAAAAAGAGAGATTCTTAAAATCTATCGTCTTCAAAGCCTCTGTCACTTTTGCAACATCAAAATTATTACCGAATTGTTCAGTCAGTTGTTTAATGATTCCCTGGATATCCATAGTGCTATATATTAGTTAGTTTAACAGTAAAACAACTTCACACCACAAAAAGTTCTCACTCCCCCCCCTGATGACTCCATCCCAAGCAACTCAATAACGCAAGCACACCCCCAATACCCCACACACACCCATCACCCCCATCAGCCCCAGTCCGACCAGTCCGACCAGTCTGACCAGTCTGACTAGTCCGACCCATATTTTTTCACACTTTTTCCGCATAATTTCGTTCCCGGAAACACCCCCGTAACTCCCTGACCCACCGGAGCAAATGCCTGCGAAAATATCAGACTTTCCGCCTCACCCCCTCTGACATTTTTTCGTCGGAAAAGCCGTTTTCCATATTACCTTTGCAGCGACAAACCCACAAAATCAGTAAGAATATGAAAAACATCATCATCAAGGAAGAGTGGATCAAGGCACTCGAGGAAGAATCCGTTGAACTGCGCGACACCGTCATGGGCGCCATCTATGATTACGCACTCCGTGGCAAGGAACCGGAAGGATTGCCACCCGTGGCAGCAGTGGCCTACAGGCTCATCAAGGCCGAGATCATAGCCATGGAACGTGACCTTGACTTCGACGGCGCACGCGAAGCCGCCATCCGCAGGAAACGTGCCATGCAGCGGCGTGCCGAACGGCAGGCAGCACGCAACAGCGAGGAAAAACGTCAGAACGCCGGAGCCCGGGTCATAACCATAGAGAAACGTCCCATCCACAACGCCCGTCCGCTCCCCAAATCAGGCAAGGTGCCACAGACACACGTCAACGACTACGACCACTTCAATTCATTCGAGGAGTTCTACGACCTCTACCCCGGGCAGAAAGATGATATCATGGAGGAATACTCACGCCTGGTGTGGCAGTTCGGCAAACTGAACGATGAGATGGACACCCTACCCATAGCCCTGCGCAACCACATCGGGTGGCACCGCACCATGACCGAAAAAGGTTACCGCACCGGACAGTTCCCTACCATGCAGCGCTGGCTCACAGACCAGTCATGGCGTGACAGGCTGCCCGATGCGGAATAAGCGCAAAAAGAGCCCGGTGCTATACCGAACTCTTTCAATTACAGGTTAACTTGTCTAACTTTTGGATGGATGTTCATATTGGTTGAAACACCCTTCTTAGATACACCTACTAATTACATTCTTGCTAATTACATTCTTGCGCGGATGGCTTCGGTTTCCTTTTCGTATCCGGGTTTGGCAAGAAGTGCGAACATGTTGCGTTTGTAGTCCTCAACTCCGGGCTGATTGAAAGGATTCACTCCCAGCATATAGCCACTGATGCCACACGCTGCTTCAAAGAAGTAGAGGAGTTCGCCGAGATAATGCTCATTGATGGCGGGAACAGTAATTCTGATATTGGGCACACCGCCGTCAACATGAGCGATGCGGGTTCCGAGTTCAGCCATCTTGTTGACCTCGTCAACACGCTTGCCGGCAATGTAGTTCAATCCGTCGAGATTGGCATTATCTGAGGGTATCACAAGATTATTGACAGTTGACTCAACCGAGATGACAGTTTCAAAAATTGAGCGTTCACCGTCCTGAATCCACTGACCCATGGAGTGAAGGTCAGTTGAATTGTCGACCGCTGCGGGGAAAATACCTTTATGATCCTTACCCTCTGACTCACCGTAGAGTTGCTTCCACCATTCCGCAACAAAGTGCAGTTTGGGGTTATAGTTTACAAGTATTTCAATCTTTTTGCCGGCACGATAAAGAGCGTTTCGTGTCATGGCGTAGGTCATGGCAACATTATCCTCCGAGGGGTTAGCCACGGCAAGTTGCATGAGGCGTGCGCCATCAATAAGTTTCTGGATGTCATATCCGGCAACGGCTATGGGCAGCAGGCCCACGGGAGTGAGAACGGAGAAACGTCCGCCAACGTTGTCGGCGATGACGAAAGTCTTGTATCCTTCCTCTGTGGCGAGTTGACGGAGAGCGCCGCGTTTGGCATCTGTGATTGCAACTATGCGCTTGGCTGCCTCTGCCTTACCCATCTGGTTTTCAAGTTGCTCCTTGAGCATTCTGAAAGCGATGGCGGGCTCTGTGGTGGTTCCTGATTTGGAAATTACAATGATACCGAATTTCTTATCTTTCAGGAATTGTGAGAGTTCGTAGAGATAATCTTCTCCTATATTCTGACCTGCGAAAAGAACAGGAGTGCCTTCGCCATGCAGATATGGGGCGAACGAGTTGCCGAGCGCCTCAATAACTGCCTTGGCACCGAGATAACTGCCACCGATGCCTATGGCAACGATCACTTCACAGTTCTCACGGAGCGACTGTGCGGTTGCGTTAATATCATCAATCAGTTCCTGAGGAGTTTCCGTGGGTAGTTTAACCCAACCTAAGAAATCGTTACCTGCTCCTGAACCGTCGTAAAGCATGGTTAGTGCTTTCTCAGCCTCGGGGCGAAGTGCTTCTACTGCTTCAGCACTCACTGCGGGTGCCACATCTTTTGTAATTACTTGAATTGCGTTCATTTTCTATTTGCCTTTTGGAATTTCTATTATTTTTGACAAAAGTACACAAAGTTTCGCTAATTATCCGCTTTTTAACGTGAAAAAATGTTGTTCCGGAACAGATATCTCTGTGATACCCTAACCATTCAGAGCAGTGAACATTAACTTATGCCGCTTGTTGTATTAATATACGTAAGGTGTTGGAAATTAGTTGAAACAGCATCTTCTGACCTTCCAAGAAATATTTAATCTTACATTTTCTATGAAAAAGACACTCCTTTTGATTCTCGCCGCCGTTGCATGCGTGACCACATTCTCCGGATGCAGTTCCTACACACTCACAAACAGTGAGACATACGTGGGCGCTGACCTCAGTTCTTTCCACACGTTCCGGATCGTCACCCCACACGACGGTAACCTGCCACCCGGAATGAGCATGGTTTCATACTATAATATCGCTGCTGCCATCCGTGAGCAGATGGTGGAACGAGGCTTTACCGAAGATCCATACTCTCCATTACTGGTGAACATCGGTCTGACTGTTGATAAACAACTTGTTAATGTTCCCGTAACACAGACAATCCAGACCGGGCCGGCCGTTCCTCCCCCACCACCTGTTGCTCCGCTACCCCCTGCTCTCCCCCGTCCCGGAGTGGCTCCCGGTCCCGGTCAGGCAGTCAACGGCGTGGTTCCGGTGTTCATTTACCCCCGTCCGTATTATTATCCGAACTATACCACTGTGACTCAATATGTCCCCACCATCTACAAAGAAGGTGTGTTGACAATAGATCTTGTGGATATCAACAAGGAGGAACCCGTCTACACCGCGTCCGTGGCCACTATACTTAGCAATGGCGACAGTCAGTTGCAGACCCTTTCAGGAATAGCAAAAGCCGTGGATGTCCTGTTTTCCAAGTTTCCTATACCTGTGAGGAAATAAATTCGAATGTGAGATGCAAGGTGCGAGCCGATCTGTTCAACCCTTCTTCTCACGCTCCAGTTTCTTCAGTTCACGGATCAGTTTGATCAAGGCCACATTAGTTGTTCTGTCTATGATCCGCTGGCGTGAGCCGGGAAACCGGTAGCAGTCAACTAGAGTACGGCGCGGGGTTTTAACCGCTATGCAAACCGTGCCTACAGGTTTCGTAGCGGTGGCACCACCCGGGCCGGCAATTCCGGTGGTTGAGATTCCGCACTCGGTGTGACAGACACGCTTTGTCACCCCCTCTACCATCTGTTCGGCTACAGGAAGACTGACCGCACCATACAGTTCGAGGCTATCTTCACTTACACCCAACACATTTTTCTTAATCTCATTGGAGTATGATATCACGCCCCCTGCGAAACAGTCGGAACAACCCGGGATAAGAGTAAGCGCATGCGCCACGTTTCCTCCCGAGCAACTCTCCGCTGTGGAAACCGTCAGGCCGTTACGGCGCAAAAGCATCAGGGCTATCTCGGCCAGCGGGCGGTTCTCGTTCCAGATCACATTCGTCCCGAACTCCCGCTCGATATCCTTTCGCTTGCTGTCCATCACTCCGTTAAGGAACTCTCGGTCAGCATGCCAGCCGTCAAGACGCAGGGTGACATAGCCCTGCATTGGGAGATATGCCAGATGTATGAACGGCGGAAGTGACTCCTCAAAGCATGACAGACGGGCGGCTATCTCAGACTCTATAACATTGAAAATCAACAGAAAACGATGCTCAATATTCACATCATCGCCAAACCGTCGCAGCAGACGGGGAAAAACCTCAGTGCGCATCATCTCGTTCATCTCGAACGGCACACCTGGCAGCGACACAAGAACCTTTCCGTCCTTCTCGAACCACATTATCGGTGCCGTACCAACCCTGTTCTGGATTACCTCGCAAGAAGATGGCACCATGGCCTGCTGCCGGGTTAGTTCGTTAGGCTCAATGTTTCTTTTTCGACAAACCTCCTTTACGTTTTCCAGTACGGTGTCGTCAAAGCGGAGTTCCCCTCCGAAAAATTCCATCAGCACCTGTTTGGTTATATCATCCTTTGTGGGTCCGAGTCCGCCGGTGGTGATGACAAGGTCCGACACCTCAAGTGCAGTCTTGACCGCCTTCCTTATAGCCTCTCCGTTGTCACCTATGGTCACCACATGTGACACCTGCCAGTTCGCGGATGAAATGATACGCGCTATGTCGCCGGAGTTAGTATCGACCACCTGCCCCAGCAGGAGTTCGTCGCCTATAACGATGATGGAAACTTTCATAATATTCAGGTCAGATTGTAACACGGGCATACGGAGCCGCGTCATAAGGACAGAATTCCCGGTTGAGATATTTGAAATAGCCGGCCATTGCAACCATGGCGGCATTGTCGGTTGTGAACGAACGTTTAGGAATGAATGGCGTCAGACTGTTCTTCAGGCAGTATTCCTCGATGGCTGCACGCACCCCTGAATTGGCTGACACACCACCTCCGATGGCAACCGTACGCACACCCGTCTGCTTAACGGCCTTGCGCAGTTTGTCAAGCAGGATTTCAATGATTGTGGCCTGCAGCGACGCAGCCAGATCGGCTTTGTTCTCCTCTATGAAATCCGGGTTGGTCCGGATGGCGTCACGCAGAGTATACAGGAATGATGTCTTGAGTCCGCTGAAACTGTAGTCCAGACCCGGTATACGTGGTTTTGCGAATTTGAACCTTGTGGGGTCACCTTCGGCAGCGAGCCTGTCGATGTGAGGACCGCCCGGATACGGAAGTCCCATTACTTTGGCACACTTGTCAAAAGCCTCCCCGGCGGCATCGTCAATGGTCTGACCAAGCACTTTCATGTCATTGTAACCGTTGACAAGAATTATCTGGGAATTCCCGCCTGAAATCAGTAGACAGATGAAGGGGAATTCCGGAACGGGATCATCTTCCTTCTCGCGGACGAAATGCGAAAGAACATGCCCGTGAAGATGGTTAACGTCAACCATGGGAATTCTCAGTCCCAGCGACAAGCCTTTGGCAAACGATGTGCCCACAAGGAGCGACCCGAGCAGCCCGGGACCACGGGTAAATGCCACGGCGCTGAGTTCACTCTTATCAACCCCGGCACGTTTGAGAGCGGTGTCCACCACCGGTACTATATTCTGCTGGTGGGCGCGCGATGCCAGTTCCGGCACCACTCCGCCATACTCCTCATGCACCTTCTGACTCGCAAGCACATTGCTCAGAAGAATACCGTCACGGATCACTGCCGCACCGGTATCGTCACACGATGATTCTATGCCAAGGATTACAACCGCCATGATACTTTATGATAAATCTGTGCAAATTTACAAATTTCTCAACAACAACGCAATTTAAATGACAAAAAAATGTAATATCTTCGCAAAACACGCCAAAACACACCATTAAACACCCCTACTCTGTTGCGAACGGCTACCACTACCTGCAAAACAAGAAGGGCGGAGTCCGAGACCCCGCCAAAAAGAATTCTTGACAACAAGAGTTAGATTATTTTCCGGCTATAGAGCAAGAAACGGTCAGACGCAGACGACCTTTTGCACGACGACGTGCGAGAACTTTACGGCCATCGGCGGTTGACATTCTTTCACGGAAACCGTGCTTGTTAACTCTTTTTCTGTTAGAGGGTTGAAATGTTCTTTTCATTGCCTATGATATTTTTATTATTTGCACAATTGGAGTGCAAAGATAGGTATTTTTTTTCGTTCCTGCAACGCAATGTGTTAATTTCTTTTATTTTTCACGCAAAATATACTGATTTTTGCCATGAGAACTACCGTTCGGCACGCATTGGATTGGTGAGAAAATCATGATATGCCAGGGCTATCCCCTCGGGAAGTTCGGTTTTGTAGGTCCAGCCCAACGCGGTTGCCTTCGACACATCAAGCAGTTTACGAGGCGTGCCGTTAGGACGCGAGGTGTCCCACAATATCCGTCCGCGGTAGCCGACCACTTCGGCCACCATCTGTGTCAATTCCTTGATTGACAATTCCTTTCCGGTTCCCGCATTGACCGTTTCGTTGCCTGAGTAGTTCTCCATCAGGAACAGACACAGGTCAGCGAGGTCATCAACATAGAGGAATTCCCGCAGCGGTGAACCGTCGCCCCAGCACACCACCTCGTCCAGGCCCTGCTCTTTGGCTTCATGGAAGCGGCGTATCAGCGCGGGAAGCACATGCGAATGTTCGGGATGATAGTTATCGTTCGGGCCATAAAGATTGGTAGGCATCACGGAGATGAAGTCGGTTCCGTACTGACGGTTGAGATACTCGCAATATTTCAGCCCGGAGATTTTTGCCAGGGCATACGCCTCGTTGGTCTTTTCAAGGGAGGATGTAAGCAGGCAACCCTCAGGCATGGGCTGCGGGGCCAGACGCGGATAGATACATGACGAGCCGAGGAAAAGCAGTTTCCTAACCCCGCTGCGCCACGCTTCATGAATCACGTTCATCTCCAGCATCATATTCTCATACATGAAGTCCGCCGGCGCCTTGTCATTAGCCACTATTCCTCCCACCTTGGCGGCTGCAAGGAAAACATAGTCAGGCTTTTCAGTCAGGAAAAACCGGCGTACCGCCTGCTGGTCGGTCAGGTCAAGTTCGGAGTGAGTTCGCAACAGCAGATTCCTGTAGCCACGGCGCTGCAGTTCACGGAGAATTGCGGAACCCACCATACCACGGTGTCCCGCCACAAAAATTTTATCGGTCAGATTCATTTCACTATACCCTTTTCAAGATATTCCGCAAGATTGGTGCGGGCATGCTCTCCGGCACGTTCCGCCGCCACCTTTGCCATGTCGGAGTCCACCATCAGGTTCACGAGATCCTCGAAACCGGTTTTGGTTGACGGATCCCATCCCAGGCGCAGGCGCGCTTTAGTGGGGTCACCGAGCAGATTCACCACGTCAGTGGGACGGTAAAAATCAGGCGACACCTCAACGAGCACCTTACCTGTGGCCTGATCAATACCCTTTTCCTCAGCCCCTTCACCTTCCCAACGGAGATTGATGCCGGCCCTGCGGAACGCCAGTTCACAAAATTCTCTTACGGAATGCTGTTCCCCGGTGGCTATCACATAGTCATCCGGCTCGGGTTGCTGGAGAATCAGCCACATACACTCCACGTAGTCACGCGCATAACCCCAGTCACGCAGCGACGACAGATTTCCAAGGAAGAGTTTCTCCTGTTTCCCCTGGGCGATGCGTGCGGCAGCAAGGGTGATTTTGCGTGTGACGAATGTCTCCCCCCGGCGCTCACTCTCGTGATTGAACAGAATCCCGGAGCAGCAATACATTCCGTAGGCTTCCCGATATTCCTTCACAATCCAGAATCCATAGAGTTTTGCCACGGCATAAGGGGAATAGGGATGAAAGGGTGTCTGCTCGTTCTGAGGCACCTCCACCACTTTCCCGTAGAGTTCCGATGTGGAAGCCTGATAGATCCTGCAGGTAGAGGTCTGGCCGGTCTGTCGCACCGCCTCCAGGATACGCAGCACGCCAATGGCATCGACATCAGCGGTATATTCCGGTGAGTCGAACGACACCTGCACGTGGCTCTGCGCCGCAAGATTATATATTTCATGGGGTCGCACCTTGGCCACTATGTTGACCATCGACATGGAGTCGGTCATATCGGCATAATGCAGGTGGAAATTAGGCTTACCCTCAAGGTGTGCTATTCTTTCACGGAAATCGACCGACGAGCGGCGTATTATTCCGTGCACGTCATATCCTTTCTCCAGCAGGAGTTCAGCCAGAAAAGAGCCGTCCTGACCGGTAATGCCTGTAATAAGGGCTTTTTTCATTTCAACAGTTATTTATGAGCCTTATGCCGGTGGATGAGGTAACTCAGGAAGAGTTGTATGCATGTGAACACAAACAGGTCGACAACCACAATCATGGTGATATTGACGAAGTCCGACATAAGTATATTCAAGAGGATGAAGAAAGCGGAAAGGGCAAGGATGGTGAGCATGGCGTGAGACTGACGCATACCCAGGGCAAGGAATTTGTGATGGATATGGTTCTTGTCAGGGAGGAACGGGTTCCGGCGGTTACGCAGCCTGTAAAGATACACCCTGACCACATCAAAGCCGGGGACAATCAGCGGAGAGAAGGCTATGATGAGCGGATTGATGGTTGTGTTGGCGGCCACCCCGTTGTTACTCAGATGGATGGAGGCCACAGACAACACCAGTCCGATGGTCAGCGCACCGGTGTCACCCATGAAGATTTTCTTGAACTTTTCCGGGTTACCGAACACATTATAATAAAAGAAAGGCATCAGAGTGCCCAGAGTGGCGAACATCAGCAGAGCATAGAAGAAGTCGCTGTTCATGTAGAAGATGATGCCGTAGAACAGGCAGGCAATCATACTCAGTCCCGAGGCCAGTCCGTCAATACCGTCAATGAGGTTTATGGCATTGGTGATGAAGATGATCACAAGAATGGTGAAGGCATAGGCGAACCACTGCGGCAGCAGGTTCAGGGAGCAGAATCCGTGGAGATTGACAATGTAGAGGCCTGCCATCACAAGGAATACCGACGCTATACCCTGGATAACGAATTTGGCACGGTAGCGCACCCCCACGAGGTCATCGGCGAGTCCCATCAGATAGAGGAGCATAAGCGCACAGACTCCGAAACTCACCTGCACGCTTGCTTCATTCAGCGCCACATTGATCATACCCTCATAGAAAAGCAGGGAGAACCCCGTAGCACAGGCTATGGAGAACACAATGGAGGGCATGAAAGATATTCCACCCAGACGAGGAATGACACCTTTGTGAATTTTGCGTTCATCCGGTTCGTCAAAGAGTTTTTTGCGGAATGCAATCAAAAGAATTTGAGGAATCAGAATGCCGGTCAGGGTAAAACTCACAAGGAATACCATGGCGCATACCGCTAACCAACTATCAATATAACTATTTGTTAGATTGGCAAATTGTAATAAATTATGGTCTATCATCTTCTTTTCTTGCTTCAAGAGGGGATATTCAACGGCAAAATGCCACATTTCAACACCTCAAAATACGTGCAGAATCACACAAAGGTAAGGAATATAAACGTAACTAACAAATTTTAACCAAATATTTTTTTGTATCAGATTCTGACCGGACGGGCGAGCGGGAGAGTGGCACGATGGCGTCCTTCCGGGACGCCGACGTAGCGTTGTAGCCTCATCCCCCGCACCTTCGGTACGGGGTTTCTGACAATATTGTGCCTCCGGCACAACTGACAGGTGCGGACTGGTCTGCCGGGGTGGACTGCGCGCTTGCGTGATTTAATCGGCGTCCTTGACAGGACGCCACCGCTCCCGTGAATTCCTCTACCCCGGCACGCCTGACGGCGTACCGGGCTACGAAAAATCAGAGGGTGTTGCAGAACCCTCCATACACTCAAACGATTACCTGGAGCAGTATTGCGGAGGCCGGAGCCCTCCGCTCCATCCCAGGGCAATATCAAGGCAAAGGAGCGGAAGTCTCCGGCTTCCGCCATCCCCTTAAACGGTTATCCTGGTTAGCAAGGCGG
>CAMWNP010000002.1 GCA_947175645.1 uncultured Porphyromonadaceae bacterium | reverse complement strand
ACTACTCTCGCAGATTACAATAACTGATATATATGCTCAAACAACAAAAGATTTATTGGTGAAAGTTAAAACCTCTGCATAACGAGAATTCAAGTAAAATATACAATCGGAGCGGCCGGTCGGCCGCTCCGATTGACGTTTAGAGAGTGGGCAAATCTATAAAATTTATAAGATTTATAAGATTTATAAGATTTATAAGACTTATAAAACTTATATGATTTATAAAATTTACACTCTCCCACAAATCCACCACCTCGGCATAAACAACAAAGGCTGCGCTTTTGACGCAGCCTTTTGAGGGGTTATGTGGGTTGGGATTATTCTGCCATGAGGAGTTCAAGCATCTTGATTGCAGAAACGGGGATACGGGTACCGGGACCGAAGATTGCTGCAACGCCGGCTTTGTAGAGGAAGTCATAGTCCTGAGCGGGGATAACACCACCGGCAGTTACCATGATGTCTTCGCGGCCGAGTTTCTTGAGTTCTTCAATTACCTGGGGCACGAGAGTTTTGTGACCAGCAGCCAGTGAAGAAACGCCAAGGATGTGAACGTCATTTTCAACAGCCTGACGCGCTGCTTCGGCGGGAGTCTGGAACAAGGGTCCCATGTCCACGTCAAAGCCACAGTCGGCATAGCCGGTAGCAACAACTTTAGCACCACGGTCGTGACCGTCCTGACCCATCTTTGCGATCATGATACGGGGCTGACGACCTTCTTTCTTAACGAACTCTTCACACATCTGCTGTGCTTTGATGAAGTCCGGATCCTGTTTTGTTTCGCTTGAGTACACGCCTGAAATAGTTCTGATTACTGCTTTATAACGACCAACAACCTCTTCGCAAGCATCGGAGATTTCACCGAGTGTAGCACGCAGACCTGCGGCTTTTACAGCGAGGTCAAGGAGGTTACCCTTCTTGGTGCGTACACATTCCGTAATTGCAGCGAGGGCTTCCTTGACGGCTTTTTCATCGCGGTTAGCCTTAACTTCATTAAGACGTTCGATCTGTTCCTTGCGAACTTCAGTATTGTCGATTTCAAGGATATCGATGGGATCTTCGTGATCAAGGCGATACTTGTTGATACCAACGATTGTCTGACGGCCTGAGTCAATGCGGGCCTGAGTACGTGCAGCCGCTTCTTCGATACGGAGTTTGGGAAGACCGGTTTCGATAGCCTTGGCCATACCGCCGAGTTTTTCGATTTCCTGAATGTGTTCCCAAGCGCGGTGAGCGATTTCGTTGGTCAGAGATTCAACATAGTATGAACCTGCCCATGGGTCGATTTCCTTGGTGATGTATGTTTCTTCCTGAATGTAGATCTGAGTATTGCGGGCAATACGTGCAGAGAAGTCTGTGGGAAGAGCGATTGCTTCATCAAGAGCGTTGGTGTGGAGTGACTGAGTGTGGCCCAGTGCTGCACCCATAGCCTCGATACATGTACGACCCACGTTGTTGAAGGGATCCTGCTCGGTCAGTGACCAGCCTGAAGTCTGGGAGTGGGTACGGAGCGCGAGTGATTTGGGATTCTTGGGGTTGAACTGCTTAACAATCTTTGCCCAGAGCATACGTGCTGCGCGCATCTTGGCAATTTCCATGAAGAAGTTCATGCCGATAGCCCAGAAGAATGACAGACGGGGTGCGAAAGCATCAATGTCCATGCCGGCGTTAACACCTGCGCGGAGGTATTCGAGACCGTCGGCGAGGGTGTAGGCAAGTTCAATGTCGCAAGTTGCACCGGCTTCCTGCATGTGGTAGCCGGAGATTGAGATTGAGTTGAACTTGGGCATGTTCTGAGAGGTGTATTCGAAAATGTCGGCGATGATTCGCATTGAGAATTCCGGGGGATAGATGTAGGTGTTACGCACCATGAACTCCTTGAGAATGTCGTTCTGGATTGTACCGGCCATTTCCTCGAGTTTGGCCCCCTGTTCCAGACCTGCGTTGATGTAGAACGCAAGGACGGGAAGAACGGCACCGTTCATGGTCATTGACACAGACATTTTGTTCAAGGGTATACCGTCGAACAGAACTTTCATATCTTCCAGCGAGCAGATTGACACACCTGCTTTACCTACGTCACCTACAACGCGTTCGTGGTCAGCGTCGTAGCCACGGTGAGTGGCAAGGTCGAATGCCACTGACAGACCTTTCTGACCGGAAGCGAGATTACGACGGTAGAAAGCGTTAGATTCAGCAGCGGTTGAGAAACCTGCGTACTGACGGATTGTCCAGGGGCGCATGGCGTACATGCCGCTGTACGGTCCGCGGAGGAAGGGGGGAAGACCTGCCACGTAGTTGAGGTGTTCCATACCCTGAAGATCATCCTTAGTATAGACGGGCTTAACGGGAATAAGTTCAGGTGTGAGCCATTCTTCGCCGCCCGCAACGGGTGCTGCCTGAGGTGCTTTGAAAGCATCGGCAGTTATATCGATGGTTTTAAAATCGGGTCTCATTATTATATCTTTATGGGAGATTCTTATTTTAATAATTTGGCGTTGAATGCCTGCAGGGTTTCAAGAACGTTGCTGCGAACGTGGATGAAGTTGGTGATACCCTTTGCCTGAAGTTCTTCCATGCATGCGGGTGCACCTGCAACAACGAATTCTGCGCGACCGTCAATGAGGGTGTTTGCCTCGGGAGCGAAGGCTGCATATTCGTCGTCACTTGAGCAGAGAACAACGATGTCAGCACCTTTTTCCATTGCAGCGTTCACACCTTCCTCAACGGTGTTGAAACCGATGTTGTCAATAATCTCATAGCCGGCACAACCGAAGAAGTTGCTTGAGAACTGAGCGCGGGCAAGGCGCATAGCCAGGTTACCGATTGTGAGCATGAACACCTTAGGACGGTTAGATGCTTTTTCAGTGGCCAGACGAAGGGTTTCAAAGTCAGAAGCCTGACGTGATGAGTTAAGTGCTTTGGCAGCGTCGCCACCTTCAGCGCAGCCACAGCCGCAACCTTCGGTTTTCTCGATTTTGTCAAGAGCCATTTCGTTGAAGTTGGGGAACTGGTTTGTTCCGAGGAGAATCTCCTTGCGACGGGCCATGTCAGCGTGACGTTTTTTGTTTGATTCGTTAACAGCGGCCTGAACTTCACCATTATCTACGAGAGCGAAGAATCCACCTTTATCCTCAACGTCAATGAAGAGTTTCCACGCTTCCTTGGCGATTGAAACGGTGAGTGTTTCAACGTAATATGAACCACCGGCGGGGTCAACCACCTTGTCAAGGTGACTTTCTTCCTTGAGGAGGAACTGCTGGTTACGTGCGATGCGTTCTGAGAATGCGTCGGGAGTTTTGTAGGGGGTATCGAAGGGTACCACGGTGATTGAATCCACACCGGCCAAAGCGGCAGACATAGCCTCGGTCTGGCTACGGAGCAGGTTCACATGAGCGTCATAGATTGACTGGTTGAAAAGCGAGGTGGAAGCGTGGCAAACCATTTTGCATGCACACTTACATTCAGGCTTGTATTGTTCAACAATCTGAGCCCAGAGCATACGGGCGGCACGGAATTTTGCGAGTTCCATGAAGTAGTTTGAAGAAACACCCATGTTGAACTTGATGCGGCATGCAACTTCTTCAGGTTTGAGGCCTGCGTCGGTCAGTTTGGTCATCCATTCGGCGCCCCAAGCAAGAGCATATCCGAGTTCCTGGAAGATGTATGCACCTGCAGAGTTCAAAATCACTGAGTCAACAGCGAGGACACGCAGTGCGGGAACATCCTTGACGGCGGCAATCAGTTTGACGGCAGTTTCAACTGCGTCAGCGGGAATATTTTTACCGTGACGGAAAGCGGGACGGAGAGGGTTATAATCAATAGAACCGCGGAAAGATTCTGCGGCGTTGTTTTTCTTGATGTATTCCACGAGGGCTTCGGCCAGCGCGAGCGCTTTGCCGGGGCAGCAGGTGAAGTTTATTTCCACTTTAGCAAGGTCAACACCCTTGAGGAGGGTTTCGACAGTGGCAACGGAAGGTTCAGAAACCTTGAACCCAAGAGAGTTTACTCCTTTAGTAAGAACATCAAGGGCAACTTCATTAGCCTTTACGGGGTCTGATTCAAGGATTTCCTGACGAGTGAGCCAGTCGTTGTTGTCACGTGTACCACGGACATAAGGGAATTCACCGGGAAGGGTGTCAGTGGTTTTGAGATCCTCAATGTCCTCAGCACGGTACATCGGCTGCACATTGAAGCCTTCGTTTGTTCTCCAAACCAGTTTCTTTTCAAAGGGGACACCTTTAAGGTCGGCATCAACCTTCGCACGCCACTCTTCAGTGGTCACCGCAGGAAACTGATCGAACAATTTTTCTTTCTTTTCTGCCATGATTGGTATTGTTAATGTATTAGAAATGGTTTCATTAGTGTTTATGGCACAAAGTTATTATTTTTTTTGGACATTAGCGAAATTTTTCCTTAAAACTTTTCATCAATTCGGTTGTTTACTTAATAAAGTCTATCAAATCGTCTCAACTATGCGGAAATGACGGAGGTTTCCTAATGGTGCCACCGGTTTAACTCCCGAAATAAAGTCAAGTTATGTGCAGGATCAAGTTCTCTATTCTCCATTGCGGAAACACCCTTATGTCGCCCTCGATGCCCTTCGGTAACGGTGATTATCTGTTTGCAAACGGCTTTGCCGTATCTGAGAACCGCAAGGTATGGCTTCCCGCTTCCACTTATCTTATAGAACATCCCAAGGGACGCATACTTATTGATACGGGATGGAGCCGGAAGGTGTCGCCTACAGCCGAGGGTATGCGCAGGCAAGGAATCAACCGGGTCATTCCCATTAATTCACTTATAAGTTTCGAGGGGCGCGTGGACAGCAGAAAGAGCGTTGATGAACAGTTGTCCGCCCAGGGTATCCGACCGTCCGACATAGACTACGTGATTCTTACACATCTGGGCCCTGACAGGGTGAGCGGACTGGAAAGTGTGGCCGACGCCCGCCGGATTATGGTTTCCGACACCGAGTTCAAGGCAGCAAACCGTTTCGGGTCACGTTTGCTACGCTACCAGCCGTCATTGTGGAACGACGCCCACCTTACAACATTCTCATTTGACAAAACCGGTCGCGGTCCGGTTGGGAACTCGTTTGACCTTTTCGGAGACGGAACGCTACAACTGGTTCACCTTCCGGGGTTTACCCGCGGCATGACCGCCGTTGTGCTGAAGAATAACGACAAATTCGTTCTGTTTTATTCCGACGCCGGATTCGGAAAACAAGCCTGGCGCAAGATGCTTCTGCCGGGGATATGCGCTGACAGGAAACTGGCTTACCGTTCTCTGATGTGGGTAAGGCAGATGTCGCTTTCGCCCAACTGCGTGGCATCGTTCGCAAACCATGATCCGGAGGAGGTTCCACGAACTATGGTGATATGAAAATAAACGGGTGGACCTGCAATGAGTCCACCCGTTCGTTTTTATTTGATTCGATAATTATCTGCCGGCACGTTTGCGTTCCAGTTCATCCAAAATTATTTTGCGCAGACGAATATGATGGGGTGTCACCTCAACATATTCATCTTCCTTGATATACTCGAGCGCTTCCTCCAGCGAGAACACCACGGGCGGTATGATACGGGCCTTGTCGTCAGCACCTGACGCACGCATGTTCGTGAGTTTCTTGCTCTTGGTGACATTAACCACAATATCGTTGTCCTTGGCGTTTTCACCCACAACCTGACCGGCATAAACCTCCTCCTGGGGGAAGATGAAGAAGCGTCCGCGGTCCTGGAGTTTGTCAATGGCATAGGCGTAGGCCGTACCCCCCTCCATTGCAATGAGCGAACCGTTTGTACGACGGTCGATATCACCTTTCCAAGGTTGATATTCCAGGAAACGGTGCGCCATGATGGCCTCTCCGGCAGATGCGGTCAGGACATTGTTACGCAGGCCTATGATGCCGCGGGAAGGAATCACGAACTCCATGTGGGTTCTATCGTTCTGGCTCGTCATGGATATAAGGTCACCTTTGCGGCGTGTGACCATATCTATCATTTTGCTGGCATACTCCTCAGTGACGTTAATTGTCAGGAGTTCAACAGGTTCACACTTGACGCCGTTGATTTCCTTGATAATTACCTGAGGCTGGCCCACCTGAAGTTCATAGCCTTCCCTTCGCATGGTTTCAATCAGCACGGACAGATGCAGAACGCCGCGACCGAACACGGTCCATACATCTTCATGGTCAGCCTTTTCCACCCTGAGCGCGAGGTTGCGGTCAAGTTCCTTTATAAGTCGGTCGCCTATATGGCGTGAGGTCACATATTTGCCGTCACGCCCGAAGAAAGGACTGTCATTGATTGTGAAAGTCATGGACATAGTAGGCTCATCGATGGCAATGCGGGGGAGTGCCTCGGGATTGTTGATGTCAGCCACGGTGTCGCCGATTTCAAATCCTTCGATACCCACAAGAGCGCAGATGTCGCCTGAGGAAACAGATTCAACTTTCTTCCTGCCCATACCCTCGAACACATGCAGTTCCTTGATACGCTGACGTACCACCGAACCATCTTTCTTAATGAGTGCGACATCCTGACCTTCACGTAATTCGCCACGGTGAACACGCCCTATGGCTATACGTCCCACATAGTTCGAGAAGTCAAGAGATGTTATCAGCATCTGGGAGTCACCTTCAAGAGTTTCAGGCGCAGGAATATAGTCGATTATGGCGTCAAGAACAGCAGTTATATCTTCCGTCGGCTTCTGCCAGTCAGTGCTCATCCATCCGTTCTTGGCCGATCCGTAGATCGTAGGGAAATCAAGTTGGTCCTCTGTTGCATCAAGGCTGAACATAAGGTCAAACACCATCTCCTGCACCTCATCCGGACGGCAGTTGGGCTTGTCGACCTTGTTAATCACCACTACAGGTTTCAATCCCATTTTAATTGCTTTTTCAAGCACGAAGCGTGTCTGAGGCATAGGGCCCTCAAAGGCGTCCACAAGCAGCAGACAACCGTCGGCCATATTCAGTACGCGTTCAACCTCACCACCGAAGTCAGCGTGCCCCGGAGTGTCAATGATATTTATCTTGTACCCTTTGTAATTTATGGAAACGTTCTTAGAAAGAATTGTTATGCCGCGTTCGCGTTCCAGGTCGTTGTTATCGAGAATGAGTTCGCCTGTAGCCTGATTGTCACGGAATAAGTGGCCCGCAAGCAGCATTTTGTCCACCAGAGTGGTTTTGCCGTGGTCCACATGCGCAATGATTGCAATATTACGGATGTTCTGCATATTCTTTTTACCTTTTCGGAGTGCAAAGGTAGTTAAAAATTTTCATATCTCAGAGTTTTTTCGTAACTTTGTAGACATATTTAAAATAAACGGAACAATCATTATGGCAGAAAAGCAAGAGGAGTACAGCGCCAGTAATATTCAGGTACTTGAAGGACTTGAAGCAGTGCGCAAACGCCCCGCAATGTATATAGGTGATATCAGCGCCAAAGGTTTGCACCACCTTGTTTATGAAGTAGTCGACAACTCAATAGACGAAGCCCTCGCAGGTTACGCCACCCACATTGACGTGACCATCAACGAGGATAATTCCATAACGGTGATAGACAACGGGCGCGGCATCCCGGTTGACATGCATGAGAAAGAACATAAGAGCGCGCTTGAAGTGGTTCTAACCGTGCTTCACGCCGGCGGTAAGTTCGACAAAGGCTCTTATAAGGTATCAGGAGGTCTGCACGGCGTTGGCGTGTCCTGCGTGAACGCGCTCTCCACCTATCTCCGTGCCGAAGTGCACCGCAACGGCAAAGCCTACGTCCAGGAATATTCCTGCGGTAAACCCACCACAGACCTTATGATTGTGGGTGAAAGTGACCACACCGGAACATCGATCACCTTCCTTCCGGACAAGTCAATCTTCACGGTGACGGTATATGACTACAATACCCTTGCCAACCGCCTCCGAGACCTCGCGTTCCTCAATGCAGGCATTACCCTTACCCTGACAGACAAACGCGTGCTTGACGAAGAGGGTAACCCCAAGAAAGAGGTTTTCTATTCGGCCAACGGACTAAGCGAGTTCGTGACTTACATTGACTCCAACAAAGAATCGCTCATTCAGGATGTCATTCACCTGAACACCGAGCGCCAGGGTATCCCCGTTGAAGTAGCGCTGACTTACAACAATACCTATAACGAAAACGTATATTCCTTCGTAAACAATATCAACACAATAGAAGGAGGCACACATCTGACAGGCTTCCGCCGCGGTCTGACATCTACCCTCAAGAAATATGCCGAGGATAACAAGATGCTTGAAAAAGCGAAGGTGGAAATTGCTTCTGATGACTTCCGCGAAGGTCTGACTGCCGTTATCTCCGTAAAAGTGATGGAACCTCAGTTCGAGGGTCAGACCAAAACCAAACTGGGAAACAACGAAGTGATTGGTGCCGTACAGACAGCCGTGAGCGACGCGCTGAAGAATTATCTGGAAGAGAATCCCCGTCAGGCCAAAACCATTGTTGAAAAGGTCATTCTTGCCGCACAGGCCCGTAACGCCGCCTATAAAGCCCGCCAGAGCGTACAGCGTAAATCACCCCTGAGCGGAGGAGGTCTCCCGGGAAAACTCGCCGACTGCTCATCACGCACGGCTGAAGACTGCGAAATCTTCATTGTGGAGGGAGACTCCGCAGGTGGTACAGCCAAACAGGCACGCGACAGAAAGTTCCAGGCTATCCTCCCTCTCCGTGGTAAAATCCTCAATGTAGAGAAAGTTATGGAACACAAAATCTTTGACAATGAGGAAATCACCAACCTGTTCCGCGCATTGCGTGTCACCATAGGAACAGAGGATGACCCCAAGGAAGCGAACCTCTCACGTCTTGCCTACCACAAGATCATCATCATGACCGATGCCGACGTCGACGGGGCTCACATAGCCACATTGCTGATGACCTTCTTCTTCCGGAAGATGCGCCCCATAATAGAAAACGGCTACCTCTATCTTGCCACTCCCCCGTTGTATAAATGCAAACGAGGCAAAAACGAGGAATATTGCTGGACTGACCAGCAGGTCCAGTCGTTCATCGACAAATACGGACAGGCCACCGTCCAGCGTTACAAAGGTCTCGGTGAGATGTCAGAAAAAGAACTTCGCTTCACAACCATGTCGCCGGAGCACCGTATGTTGAAACAGGTGAACATCAGTGACGCAGCCGAGGCTGACAGAATATTCTCCATGCTGATGGGTGAGGATGTGGGGCCACGCCGCGACTTCATAGAAAGCAACGCAACTTACGCAAATATCGACGCGTAATCACAACAAAATACGGTCAGGGCAGCGGGGGAGTAATTCAATACCGTTGCCCTGACTTCTTTTTGACAGTTTATTAACTCATAACCAAAACATTTAACCCTGAACGGGTGTTTTAACATAAAATCATTAATATTGTATGGCACGTTCATCAACTACTAAAGCACAAGACCGCTTACGCGCGAAAATAAATATGTTTGTCTCTCTCCAGGACAACAAGACATTCAACTACAAACAGGTTGGGCATGCTCTTGAAATAGGCTCGCCCATGCAACTGAGGAGCATCGCTCTGATTCTGGCCGAGATGGCTTTTGACGGCGCTCTGATCGAGGTTGCTCCCGGCATGTATAAAGTACCTCAGCGAACATCTGTGGCCGAAGGCACTTTCGTACGCCGCAGCAACGGCAAGAACAGTGTATTGCTTGACGATGACCAGGAATCGATAAATGTGGCGGAACGCAACTCCATGCACGCGCTCAACGGCGACCGTGTGAGAGTGAACATAGCGGCAACCCGACGTGGCGTTGAACCTGAAGCCGAAGTGATTGAAATCATAGAAAAAAAAGACCAGGTGTTCATTGGCACTCTGAAAGTGTCACGTCATGTGGCGATGCTTGTCACCGACTCAAAGTTCCTTGCCACCGACATACTGATTCCAAGAGGAAAACTTCGTGGCGGAAAAGATGGCGACAAAGCGATAGCACGAATCCTTGAATGGCCTGACGATGCAAAAAATCCCGTTGGCGAAATAGTGGATGTGCTCGGTCGCAACGGAGAGAATAACGCTGAGATTCACGCCATTCTGGCAGAATTCGGACTGCCGTACCGATATCCGGAATCCGTTGACCGTGCCGCCCAGAAAATAGAGGCAGGGATAACTCCGGATGTAGTGGCCTCCCGCATCGATATGCGTGATGTCACCACTTTCACCATCGACCCTAAGGATGCGAAGGACTTCGATGACGCCCTCTCAATCCGTAAACTGAAAAACGGCAATTACGAAGTTGGCGTACACATAGCAGATGTCACCCATTACGTTCAGCCCGGTTCAACTCTTGACAAGGAGGCCGCGTCACGCGCCACATCGGTATATCTGGTTGACCGTGTGGTTCCCATGCTCCCCGAACATCTCAGCAACGGAATATGCTCTCTCCGCCCCGATGAGGACAAACTGACGTTCTCGTGCATATTCGAGATGACTCCGAACGGAAAAGTGGTTGACAGCAAGATTGCAAGGACAGTAACCCGCAGCAACCGCAGGTTCACCTACGAGGAGGCACAGGAAGTCATTGAAACGGGAAAAGGTGATTTCGCCGAGGAAATACTTCAACTTGACAAGATGGCCAAAATCATGCGAAAGGAACGTATGGAAAACGGATCCGTGGAATTTGACCGTCCGGAAGTGAAGTTCAATATCGATGAGAACGGCACTCCGTTAGGTGTGTACTTCAAAGAGTCGAAAGATTCCAACAAACTGATTGAGGAGTTCATGTTGCTGGCCAACAAAACAGTTGCGAGAACCATAGGTGACCCCAGGGGAAAGAAGAAACCGAAACCGTTCGTGTATCGTGTACATGACAAACCTGATGAGCAGAAACTGATGGATCTGGCTCAACTGGCCAAAGGGTTCGGATATAAAATCAAAACCAAAGGTGATCCGCGCGACATCAACAGATCGGTCAACCGTATGCTTGAGGATATCAAAGGAAAAGCGGAGGAGAACTACTTAGGCACTCTGGCTATCCGTGCCATGGCCAAGGCTATTTACTCCACCGACAATATCGGTCACTATGGCCTCGGATTCGATTACTACACCCACTTCACATCTCCTATCCGCCGTTACCCCGACATGATGGTTCACCGTCTGCTTGAACGTTATCTCAACGGAGGACGTGCCGTCAGTCTTGACAAACTCAACGAAGAGTGCAAGCACTCGAGCAACCAGGAACAACTCGCGGCAAATGCGGAGCGTGCGTCCATCAAGTACAAACAGGTGGAATTCATGAGCAAACATCTGGGCGAGGAGTTCACAGGTATTATCACCGGTGTTACCGAGTGGGGACTTTATGTGGAACTTGACGAGAATCTTTGCGAAGGCCTTATACCTGTACGTGATCTTGCGGATGACTACTATGATTTCGATGAAAAGACACAGTGCCTTATTGGACGTCGCCATGGTAACAGATTCCGTTTAGGTGACAGTCTGAAAGTAGTGGTCGCCAGAGCCGATGTCCATAAAAAACAACTTGATTTTGTGCTCGCAGGAACGGAAAAGAAACTGCCGGTGAAAAAAAATTCGGCTACACAAAACAAAGGTGGTGATAAGAAGAAAACTCGCCGAGGGAGAAAGTAAACAGTCATGCGGGTGTGTCATAATAAGCCATCTGCGGCGTTGCTTTCGGAAGCGGCTTCGGTCACATACTTAGGTATGCTCCCATCAGCCTCATCCTCAGCGCCTTGCATCTGACCTATTCTGACAAACCTTAAGAGGATGTGTCAAAATTTTTCATTTCGACACACCCTCTTGTTTTTTCGGTATTATTCTATTCGCCGTACTCGGCGAGGTATGCTTCGCAGGCAAGGCATAGTTCGTCGTACCACTCCTGACCGAAGCGGGCTGTCAGCGGTCCTTTCAGGAACTGGTAGACCCTGAGTCCCTCTTTCTTTCCGAGTATCTCCGCACACTTACAAATTTTCCAGCGGTGATAGTTCACCGCGGTGAATGAGGGATATGTGGTCAGTCTGACGGGATAAAGATGACATGAGGAGGGTTTGAGGAAGTCTATCCTACCCTCACGGCACGCCTTTTCAATCGCACACAGACATAGTCCGTCCTTACCGAAAGTTGTGAATACACAATTCTGACCGTTGACAATTGAGGTCACGAGGTCACCTTCCTCGTCAACGTATGACACCCCCTGTTCACGGATAACTTCCTGTGCCTGCGGCAAAAGGTCATTCCAGATTTCCGGAAGAATCTCCTCTATCTTCCTTTTCTCATCTTCGGTTATGGGCGCTCCGGCATCACCGTCGATGCAACATTGGCCAAGACATTTTTCCAGATCACAGCAAAAGAACCGCTCCACAAGGTCAAGCGATACGAGTGTATTTTGAATTTCAAGCATAACAGATTCTTCAGTTTCCATAATAAAAAACGGCATACCCTATAAGCCGGTCGTATCGTTCGCCGGGTAAACGGGTATATACCTTAACTGTATATTCATTATTGGTCTCATAAAAATCTCCTTCTACTGATTCCGTCCGGCTTCCCGAGGGTGACCGTGTTCCTGTGAGGTACTGATAGTTATATGAACCTTGTTTGAGCAACATGTTGCGCTCGAACAGTCCGGTGTCAGGGTTATATACCATCTGCGACTCCTGATTGAAGTTCTGATTGACGAAATCTCCGTTTAGGAAAATGGTCTGTCCCACGAGTTCAGGGGCATAGAGAGTGAAGTGTGTGACAACATAGTCGGCTTCTGTTTCGGAGTCACCGTCAGTCTCGGCGTTACGCAAAAGGAACCGGCCATGCTGTGTGGAGTCATATTGATAAGACTTTCTTGACTCATCCGTCTGGAGTGCCGCATGATAATAGGGGTCATAGAACCCGGTGTGTTCAACCCTCATCCCGGGGAAATTTAGAGTAACGGTCTCGAAGCGTCGGAACTCGTTTCCTGCAGGGAATATCAGTTCACGCTGATGCTCATAGACGGCGGTTCTTCCAACCACCCGCATGGGGTGTGACAACATTACTTCATTGTCAAGACGCCGGTTCTGCTGCACATAAAGTCTGAGGTCAGAAAAAGGTGACTGTATGCCGGCACCGGTGCAATCAACTGTCAACGACAGTTGCTGGTGAGAGCGGTTAATGTCTATGTCAGTACGCGAGGATATATCTGACCCTATCCCTACCCTCTGCTCTACAACAGAAAATCTCACCTGAAGCAGAATTTCGTCGGGATGGTCACGGTCATACACTTTCAGAAGATAGTTCCCCGAAACAAGCGGTCGCATATCATAGCCGGGAAGGTTGATACGGTAATGGACATAATGTGTTGCAGTGGCCTGCGAGAAGTCAAACTCATCGACATCTGCTACGTTGAATCCGGACAGATACTCCGATTCAGCCAGAGCGGAAGGCTGCCAGTTAGCATTACAGTGCTGAAGGGAGTAACGCAGATAGCGGTTATCTTCTGCAAGTTCATCAAATTCAATGGTCATTCTGTCGCCCCCTTCGAGAAGCAGCACCGGAGGAAGGAAAATGTTGTCATTGACCTTTACCTGCAATGATCTGAACTGAGGGTTGAAGATGGATGTCATTGTGTTGACAGGGACTGCATGCAGGAACACCACGGCACAGAACATCGCCAGCGTAAGCACCATCCGTTTCATCACCATTGTATTACCTCCTTCCCTTGCTTCAGCAAATAGTCATTGGCAAGCGAAAAATGATGATTTCCGAAGAATCCCCTGTAAGCCGAAAGGGGTGAAGGGTGAGCCGAGGTTAGAACCAGATGACGTGAACGGTCAATCAACGCCCCTTTTCGTATGGCATAGTTGCCCCAGAGCATGAATACCAGTCCTGAGCAGTTTTCATTCAAATGGCGTATGACCGCATCGGTGAATTCCTCCCACCCTTTTCCCTGATGAGAGGCGGCACGGTGAGCCTCTACAGTAAGTGTGGCATTGAGAAGAAGCACTCCCTGGCTCGCCCAGCGTTCAAGATTTCCGGTTGCGGGTATTGGAGCACCGGTGTCGTCATGTATCTCCTTGAAGATATTGACCAGCGAAGGAGGAATCTCCACACCGTCTGCCACAGAAAAGCATAGACCGTTGGCCTGCCCGGGTCCGTGATAAGGATCCTGACCAAGAATTACAACCTTTACCTTGTCAACGGGACAAGAATCAAAGGCTGCGAAAATTTTTCCGGCGGGGGGATAAACGGTAGTGCGCCGGTAAGCCTCACGTACAAAATCCGTGAGGTACCCGAAATATGGCTGCTCCCACTGGTCGCTCAGGAGATTTTTCCAAGTCCGGTCTATTCTGACATCCATATCAAATCATTTAGGAATACAAATCTACGAAAAAAACCTTGCCTAAATAAAAAAAAAGGCTTAAATTTGCAAAAGAAACCACAATGTGCCCGTAGTTCAATGGATAGAATAAAGGATTCCGGTGCTTATATGCAAATATAGCACATTTTTAACAAAGCGCAAAATTGGCAAAAGAGTTTGTCAAAACCAAAAATAACGTAAGCTCCTGTAGTTCAATGGATAGAATACTGGATTCCGGTTCCAATGATAAGGGTTCGATTCCCTTCGGGAGTACAAAAGAGAGCTAACTTTCAAAAGTTGGCTCTCTTTGTTTCTGCACTTTTGGCTCATTATGGCGAAATTTGCAGCGGTTTGTGGTTCAAATGTGGCTCAAAATGCAACACAGCTAAAAATGTTGTGAGCCACAAATGGAGCTTTCAAGCCATATAACCTGCAAGAAAACAACGTAATGAGTACAACATTTAAGGCCGTTGTATATGCACACCACCGCAAAGAAGATGGCACATACAACGTAAAAATTAGAGTTACGCACAACCGAAAGCGTAAACACCTGCCCACCTCCATATTTGTAACAAAGGAGGATTTAACGCGAGGGCTTAAAATCAAGAACGCCCAAGTCAATGACACACTCAAGCGCACGATTGATGGCTACCAAAAAATTGTGGCCACTCTGCCCATTGAGAGAGCCAATGTAATGAGCATTGAGCAAGTGGTGGACTACATACAGAACTACAACAGGAATAACGGAATATTTGAGCTTGATTTTATTGCCTTTTCCCGACAGGTAATTAAAGAGACAGAGGCGGCTGGCAGAGTTGGCACAGCGCACAGCTATGAGAGTGCTGTAAATGCACTGGTACGCTTCCTAAAACGCGACACCCTCTCAATACATGAGGTTACGGTTAAACTCCTCACTGATTTCTGCAAATTCCTACTGAATGAGCCAGCACGCCCAAACAGGACAAAAGGAGAGCGTGCGCCCTCCCTATATTTGGGTAATATCCGCATACTCCACAACAAGGCGAAAGCCATGTATAATGATGAAGATGCAGGCATTATACGCATACCGTTAAGCCCATTTAAGCGTTTCCAAGTGCCGCGCCCTCCTCTCACTCGCAAACGCTCCATAAGCATTGAGCAACTACAGGCCATTATGCGAGTGCCGCGCCGCGTTGGCTACCAAAACAGCGCAAAGTACCCAACCTCAAGGCAAGAGCTGGCACGCGATATGTTCCTGCTCTCCTTTGGCCTAATTGGCATGAATAGCGTTGATTTGTATAACTGCACCTGCATTGAGGGTGACCGCATTACTTACCAGCGCACAAAAACCTCCAGCAGGCGTGCCGACCACGCAACAATTAGCATAAAGATAGAGCCATGTGTAATGCCGCTGGTGGAGAAATACCGTGACCCAACAGGGCAACGTGTTTTTGATTTCCACCTCCGTTATACTACCTCCAATGGCTTTAATGGCTATATTAACCGAGGGCTAAAGCTCATTGGAGCCATGGAGGGGATAGAGATACCCGATTTGGAGTTTTACGCAGCTCGCCACACATGGGCTACACTGGCACGCAACAAGGCAAACATTGACAAAGCCACCATACATGAGGCATTAAACCATGTGGATGAGCAAATGCGCATAACGGATATTTATTTGGATAAAGACTACAGCAAGCAGGATGAGGCCAACAGGCGAGTGCTGGAGCTGGTAGGCTTTAAGGCTCCTCAAGATTAAGCTCTCCCTGCAAAGGAGCGGCCGCTGGGGCTGGTGGGTTCTTATACCTGCCAGCCCTTTCTTTTCGTGGTTTGGGTGCTGGCTTAAACATACCACCTTTGCCAGTAAGCAGCCACTCTGCATTTATATTGTAGTAGGCTACCAGTGGCACCAGCCAGTAAGGTTTGAGTATGGCCTTTTCAATATTTTTTTCCTGTTCATAAAAGTGCCGTTTGTTTATATCGTGCAGCCTGCAATAGGTTTGCCGCCCTCTCAAGGCTTTGCTGGCCATGAGCATACCGATAGCCTCAAAAAAACGCTTTTTGATAGCATTGTCAATGGCTCTACTCTCCTCTGTTCGCATACCACACAGCTTTGCGTATAGTTAGTAATTCTCTCCGCATACTCTCAAGCTCATTTACTGGCTCTCCCAGTACCGAGGCATTATCAATGGCAATATTAACACTCAAGAGGGCATTATTGAGCGAGCTAACATTTACTGGTTTGCCCTTGAGCAAAGCCAGCAGTAAACCCTCCGCAACGGCAAATAGGCTTTTATATTCCATAATCATTTACTCAATTCAGCCAATACTTCTGCATCTTGATTAACCATGTGGGAGGTGTGCAGGCTTTTTTGCCGTTTTTGTTCCAGCTCATTGCGTAAGGCTCCCAGCTCCCTGTTTAGTCGCTGTATCTCCTTGTCCTTTTCTGCAATCAACTCATCTTTGGCTTTTACTACGGAGGCAGGATAAAGCTCTCCATTGGTAATTAACTTTAGCACCTCACTGGCTACTGCATCCGCCCCGATAGTGACAGCAGTTTTTGCGGTACACTCATTTTTGCTGTCAATCTCAAACATATCTCCAGCTCCAGTAATGAGCCATGCAGGGTTAAAGCCAAACACCTCATGCCACTTTTCAGCGGTGCGCCGACCAAACCTCCTGCCATTAAGCAGGCTGCCAACTACTTGCTGGGTAGTACCGAGCATTTCAGCGGCATTCCGTTGAGAAATGCCCTGTGCCTTAAAATATTCCTTAATTTTTTCGCCAACGCTATTTTGCTGACCCATAACAGATTAAATAATTTACCGCAAAAATACTTCAAAAAAAGTTGTCGAAATATTTGGAACGACAGCAGATTTGGTTGTATATTTGCATCACTAAAATATATTAACGATGCAAAAATAACAAAAAATGGAGACACTGACAACCATTTTACAGCCAAAAATGGAAAAATTGACCCCTGCGGACTATGCCACTCTTGAGTTTGGCGATATTTACCGCAAACTGCCTCCAGCTACAAAGGCACCCAAGCAGGCATTTGTAGAAAGCATAGCGGAGCTGTGTTGCGTACACCAGCAGACAGTGAGAATGTGGATATCGGGAGTGCAACGCCCCGATGCTCTAAAGCAAAAGCTCATTGCGGAGCATTTGCAGATACCAGTAACAACCCTCTTTCCCCCTAAAGTACAATGCGAGCAATAGAGTTTTACACCACTCCTGAAGGAGAGGTAACGCTGAAAGAACAGGGCGAGGCAGAACGCCAGTTAAAGCCCAGCGACAGCGATTTTATACAAGCCTTTTTAGGCGTAATTATGGAGTATTACCCCACGGCATACAAGGCTCTCATGGAGATTTACCGAGGGAGCGAGGGTAATAAACATTACCGTGATTTCCTTGCCGTGCGCCGCTTTATCAAGTGCAATTTTGGCGTGTACGACAACACCATAGACATAGACGCACAATGGAATTTCAATTTTGAGTTTGTTAGCTGCCCTCTGCGTGGAGAGTGTAAGCATGACCAGCTCCTGTGCCAGCCAGCTTTTGACAGCAAATTGAGTGAGCGACAGCTTGAGGTTATGCGCCTGTGCTATGAGGGTAAGAACGATGGCGATATTGCCGACCTCCTTTATATCAGCATTAACACCGTGGCCAACCACCGCAAAGCAAGTTTGCGAAAATTGGGGCTACACAACATGGCCGAGTTTAACCGATACGCAGCTACCAACAACCTTTTCAGTAACAATAAATAACAAGTATATGGGCAAGAAAAAATACAACTGGGAAACCAAGTTTGAAACGGCAAAGAGCCTCATGGTACACACTTTTACCGACCGTGTAAAGGTTGAGGCAAACCTTAAACGTGGCGAGGTGCTGGTATTGGTTGATGGCCATACCGTAAATGCCTATTACGGCAAAATGCCAGTAAAAGAGTACGAATGCCTCCTGCTGGGTGTAGAGGAGTATGCAAACCAGCTCAAGCGCAAAGACCAGTTTAAGGAGGTGGCGATTTTCATTTTCGGATTTGTGGCAGCAGTTACCGCTGCTCTCCTCTTAACAGGTAACTTGTAAAGCACAGCAGCATGGAGAATGAGCAATACAAAGTGCGCAAATTTTTGCAAAATGTGGCCGCGTGTGGGGCTGCCAAGGCCATTGCTACACTGGAGCCAAAGAGCGACCAACTTACCCAACGCCAAGCATACGCATTTTTGCGCAAGCGTGATACGGAGTTTGGCGGCCAGTGGGAGCATGGCGAGGCATGGCTAAAGCGCAAAGTGCAAGACGGCACTCTCAAGCCACGCCGCAAGGGCACAAAGCAAAACAGCCCCCTCATATACTCCAAGGCAGAGATACTGCAAGCACTCGCAGTTGAGGAGGCTATTAGAGAAGATATTTTTAGAGGTACAACCTTATAACAACCTGCAAGACTTATGATAATAAAAATCTTATGGCTCAAAACCCTTAATTTTAAGGGCATACTGGGTGAGCGCATAGTGGAGTTTAGCCCCACGCTCACACAGATACTGGGAGCAAACAAAACTGGCAAGACCACCATTGCAGATGCATTTGGCTGGTGTGTGCATGGCGAGAACAGCGAGGGGCGCAGCTCTTTTGGCATACGCACAAAAGATGCCAACGGAAAAGTAATACCCGACCTGCCCCATGAGGTAACGGTTATGCTGGAGGTGGACGGCCAGCAGGTAGAGCTTAAACGCTGCCTCATTGAGAAATGGACTAAGACAAAGGGCAAGAATGAACAAACCCTCTCTCTCCCCTCCGAGTATTACATCAATGGCCAAAAGTACACTGAAACTGATTACAAAGCCTATGTAGATGGGCTGTGCAAGCGTGGCCTCTTCCAAACAATTACTAACCCCAGCTATTTCCCCAACCTGCAAGCCAACATACAGCGTGAGCTTCTTTCTAAAATGGTTGTAGTGCCCAGCATGGCCGAGGTGGCCAGCCAAAAAGAGGAGTTTATGAATGTGCTAAACGAGCTGCACGACACCAGCCTTGAGGACTACCTAAAGCACATGGGCTATTGCATTAACGAGATTAAGGAAAAGCTCAAGCAGTACCCCATACGCATTGAGGAGCAGCGCAACAACCTCACAAAGTATGCGGAGGCAGACACTAACTGGGCACAAATAGAGGCCGAGATAGCCGCTACTGAAAATGCCATGGAGCGCATTGATGAGGAGATTGCCGACAACAGCAAGGTTGTAGATGGCGAGGAGGCTGCAAAGCGTGCCGAGCGTAACAATATCAACCAGCTCAAGGCAAAAATACTCCAGCTTTCCAATGACCACCGTACAGCATACCAGCAGGAGCAGTTCCAGTATGAAACGGCCTGCTCAACCCATAGGAACAAAATAGCCTCTCTCAAGCGCAGTATTACAGCCGAGGAGGAGCGCAAGCAGTTCGCCCAGCAAGAACTGGCCAAGATTGAAAAGGCCACAGAGGATTTCCGTACTCGC
This sequence comes from uncultured Porphyromonadaceae bacterium, assembly GCA_947175645.1. Classification (GTDB taxonomy): domain Bacteria; phylum Bacteroidota; class Bacteroidia; order Bacteroidales; family Muribaculaceae; genus CAJUPY01. The sequence continues at coordinate 187,781 of CAMWNP010000002.1, read as the reverse complement.
TGGGATGCGGCCGATGAGGAGGAATTTGTGATTGATGAGAGCCGTTTGGTTTGCCCTACCTGCCACAGGGAGTTTGAGGCTGCCGATAAGGCTGCTAAAATAGCAAACATGGAGGCTGATTTTAATCGCCACCATGAGCAGACCATGGCCAACCTTGAGGCCGAGGCCACACAAATTAAGCAACGCAAGGCCAAATATGAGGCCGAGATTACGGAGGCCGACAAGAGCATAAAAGAGCTTACTGCCCAGCTTACAAAAGAGCAGAGCGCACTGGAGGCTGCAATGGCCGTGGTGGTTATCTCTGCCAACCAGCGTATTGCTGGGGATGCGGAGATTACAAAGCTCCAGCAGGAGGCCGACCGCCGCACGGCTGAACTGGAAAAGCCGAGCGAAAATGCCGAGGTTGCTGCAAAGGCCAGTATTATTGCCAGCCTCAAGGAGGATAAGGCCACATTACAGGTCAAACGCGACAGCCTCCGCGACAAACTCAACGTGCGTACTCTTATAGCCAACACCAACAAGCGCATTAAGGAGCTGGAGGATGAGGAGAAAAAGCTAAATGCCCAGCTCTCCGTAATGGAGGGCAAGGAGGAGGCCGCAAAAGAATTCCAGCTTGCAAATATTGATGCGCTTGAGCAGCGCGTAAACCAGCTTTTCAGCGTGGTAACATTTACTATGTTTGACCGTAAGCTGAATGGCTCAATTACTCCCACCTGTGAGTGCTGCATTGGCGGTGTACCATACCGCGACCTCAATGCTGCCGACAGGGTTAATGCTGGCATTGACATTATAAATGCCATTTGCCGCTTTAACGATACCTATGTGCCGTGCTTTATCGATAACGTGGAGAGTATTAACGACCCTCTCCCCATGTTGAGCCAGTGCATACAGCTCATAGTTAGCCGAGATAAACAACTCCAAATAATTAAACACTAACCTGTAAACAAGGAAAGAAATGGACACAACAAACAACACCCCACAGGCGGCACAGCCAAGCAACGTGCCCCTCTCGCAAAGCGCAGGAGCGTTAAAGCGTTTCCAAGAGGAAACAGCCGACATGGTATTAACTCGCGTATCGGCCATGACTGAGGCTGGCGAGCTGGTTCTGCCAGCCAATTACCATGCAGGCAATGCCGTAAAACTGGCATGGCTCTACCTGCAAACGGTAACAGACAAAAACAACCGCCCAGCAGTTGATGTATGCACAAGGGAGAGCATTTGTAACTGCTTCCTTGAAATGGTTATCAAGGGCTTGAGCGTGGCCAAAAAGCAGTGCTATTTTATAGTTACTGGAAACCAGCTCTCATTTTGGGAGGACTACCGTGGCAAGCTCATGCGAGCCAAGCGCGACACGGAGATTGCCGATGTGCATCCGCAAGTAATTTACGAGGGCGATAAATTTGCCTACTCCGTAGATGAGAATGGCCAGTACCAGCTTGAGAGCCACGAAACCAACCTTTCAAACATTGACATCAACAAAATTATAGGTGCCTATGCAGTGGTGGTTATGAAAGATGGCAGCCGCCACATTGAGGTAATGACCATTGCACAAATCCGCAAATCATGGGAGCAGGGAGCAGCCAAGGGGCAGAGCGGTGCGCATAAGAACTTTACCGACCAAATGTGTAAGAAAACCGTGATTGCTCGCGCCTGCAAGGTTGAGCTGGGAGCCTCCGAAGATGAGGATGAGGAGGCACGCCCCGATGAGGCCATGGCAGAGCGTGATGCCGCCCAGCTCTCCACTGGCACCCATGAACCGCTCCCCACTACTCCCTACATTGACGTAACGGCCTCTGCCTCCGAGGTGGTAGATACTGCTACTGGAGAGGTATTACAACCCGAACCTGCCACAGCTACCGCCGCCCCCAAGCCCAAGGCTGCTGGCCGTAAATGCCCACTCTAAACCGTAATGACTATGCAGCTAAAAGTTATCGGCTCCAGCTCCAAGGGCAATGCCTATGTGCTGGACGGAAAGCATGAGAGCCTTGTGATAGAGGCTGGCATTAAGCTCAAGGAGGTAAAGCGTGCCATTGGCTTTGACAACTTCCCAAAGGTTGTGGGCTGCATAGTTAGCCACTCTCACAATGACCATGCAGGATATGCGGCTGAATATGCCGAGGCTGGCATTAAGGTGCTGGCCTTACAGGCAACGCTTGAGGCCAAGAGTATAAGCCGCAACTGCATGGCCGTTGAGGAGGGCAAAGGCTACAGAGCTGGAGGCTTTACGATATACCCTTTTGGTGTAATGCACGATGTGCCATGTGTGGGGTATGTGGTATGCCATGAGGAGTGCGGCAAGCTGGTGTTTTTTACTGACACCTACGCCTGCCAGCACACTTTTACAGACGTAAACCACTACCTTGTTGAGGCCAACTATTGTGATGAGCGATTGGAGGCCAATATTGCCGCTGGGAGGCTGCCAGCCATGTTACGCGACCGCCTCCTTACAAGCCACATGGAGATTGGCAACACCATAGCCTTTTTGCGGCGCAACCCACTCAAGGCTGTACGAAACATTGTACTTGTACACTTGAGCGATGGCAACAGCGATGAGGCGCAGTTTATAGACCGTACCGTGGCCGCTACTGGTAAGCGTGTATATGCTGCCAGCGCAGGCATGGTAATAGACATTAACCGCAGGCCATTATGAGGCGCATAACCGAGGCTAACGCCAAGCTCATTGAGGAGGTGCTGGAGCAGCATATTGCCAACCTCAAGGCAATACCCTCCAATAGCCTACGGCTGGCCAACAAAATACGGCTCGCACAAATAGCATTAAGAGATTTAATAAATAACAAAACCATTAAGAATGGAACAATTAACAGCAAATAAGGCTGATGCAGTAAAATACTACAATGCTGCCAGCGAAGAAACCAAAGAGGTTTTGAGAGAGCTTTTTGGAGCAGATGCTTTCAAGTTTAATTTCCGCTCCATAAAAACCTACGGCGATGCCTGCCGCCATTTAGGCATGAGTGAGCATTTGATTAGTGGCACTCCCGACTGCGACAAGGAGGCACTGCAAATGGCCAGCGCGGCCTACAAGCTCATGGTTATCTGCAAGGCTCTCAACAACGGCCAGCAGTACGATGAGAACGGCACTACATGGTGCCCGATATACTGGTTTTACACCAAGCAGGAGCTTGCCGACATGGGCGAGGACGAGCGTAAAAGACAGGGCATTAAGCTCCTTTCTGCTGCTTTTGCGACTACTGCGGAGTATTCGGGTGTCCGCTGTGCGAGTACGAGTTATCGGTGTTCGTATACGGATGCGTTTTATGGTTTCCCCCTTGTGCTTAACAGCAAGGAAAAGGCCGAGTATGTTGCAGAGCAGTTTGAGGCTCTGATTTTCCAGTGCTACGGCATTAAGGTTAAGGAGGAGGCCGAGGCATGAGCAAGTGGTTTGAATGTAAGGTGCGTTACGACAAAATGCAGGAAAACGGCACCAACAAAAAAGTTACCGAGCCATACCTTGTGGATGCGCTCTCCTTTACGGAGGCCGAGGCACGCATTGTGGAGGAACTTACCCCCTACATTAGCGGAGAGTTTGAGGTGGCAGGCATTAAGCGTGTGAATTACTCCGAGGTGGTGTTTGCCGATGATGCCGACCGCTGGTATGAGTGCAAAGTGGAGTTTGTAACGCTTGATGAGCGCACGGCCACGGAGAAAAAGACGGCCAGCAGGCTCTTGCTGGCAGCCAACGACCTGCACGATGCAATGAGCCGCTTTGATGCAACCATGAAGGACACCATGGCCGATTTCAATGCCCTCTGCATTAAGGAAACACCCATCATGGATGTGTACCCAGTAAAATTGGCCGACAAATGCCCGACAGAGGCCGAAAAGTAACCAATCAATAACCCAGTACCCCTGTTGCGCCCAAAAGCGTGACAGGGGGCTTAAAAACAGCGACACGGCACATGGCAAACAAAGGCTGGATAAAGCTACACAGGCAAATGCTGAATTGGGAGTGGGCAGGCGATGCTCTCACTCTCTCCCTCTTTGTGCATTTGCTGCTCATGGCCAACAGCGATGAGGGTTGGAGGTGGAAAGGCATGGTATTTAAGGCTGGGCAGTTGGTAACAAGCATTGCCCAGCTCGCAGATAACACTGGACTGACCATTAAACAGGTTCGCTATAGGCTTGAGCTGCTTGCCAAGAGTGGCGAGATACAAATTGAGGGACGCGCAAAGTACAGCATTATTACAATTACCAATTACAATGAGTACCAGTTTGAAAATGAGGAATTGGCAAACAAAGGGCAAACAAAACCTGCTGACTTATTGGAAGATGCAGGGGGTATGGCTCAAGATTTTGGCAAACAAATGGCAAACAAATGGCAAGGTGATTGGCAAAGTGAGAGTGCTGATTTTGGCAAACAAATGGCAAACTCAATTAGCTTAACATCAGAGCAATTAACGGAGTTATTGCAAATTGTTTGGCAAACAAATGGCAAGCACAATGGCAAACAAATTGGCAACATTCAAGAATATATATATAGTTTATTATCTATAGAAAAGAAAGAAGAAATTAACTTATTAGAGAGTATAATAAATACTCTTTCGCAAAAATCGCAAAATGCAGAGGCCGTGCATACAGAGCCAGTGGAGCCTCAAGTAAAAACCGCTCCCAAACCAGCCGAACCGAGCAGCGAGCTTGAGCAGCAGTTTGAGGAGTTCCGCAAAGCCTACAAAGGCCGCAAACGTGGCCGCAAAGAGGAGTTTGAGAATTTCAAAAAGAAAAACCCGAACTGGCGCGAAATTGTGCCGCTCCTCATGCCAGCATTACAAAGGCTGGAGGAGTACAATGCCGCTGCCGAGGCAGCAGGCAAATGGGTTTCCCAATGGCCACACCTGCAAACATGGATAAACCAACGCCGCTGGACGGAGGAGCTGCCAGTAATAAACGCTCCTGCCAGCTCTCAAGAGCCTAAAGCCCCCATGCCTCCTACTGGCAATGATTACGCATGGTCGGATTTTGGCAGTATAGACAAATAACCTAACGACAATGGCAGAAATTACAAGCATAGGCAGCGCAGTAGCCGACACCGTGCGCTCTGTAAGGGAGGCACAGGAGTATGCCCGACAGCGTAAGGATCGCGAGCTGGTGGAGGCTATGAGCAAAGAGCATGAGGCACGCATGGCCGCGCAGCCCCAAACCGAGGAGGAACAAAGAAAAGCCGAGGAAAAGGAGCTGTTAAGGCAGAATATTATTATGCTCAACCGAGGCATTGAGGCGGCCACAAAGGAAATGCGCAAGGAGGCCATGGTTAATGCCCAGTTGGAGAATGAGGATATTTTCCAAGCCCATGCCCGAATGCTCATGTGGATAGCCAACAATGTTGTGCTGGCACACCAGCGCAGGCAGTTTGTGGTAGATGATAACAACCGCCAAATTTTGCGCTTTTTACTCTACTACTTTAACGGCTGCCCATTGGCCGAGGAGGTTTTTCCTGACAGAAATTACAAGCTCCATAAGCACCTCATGCTACAGGGCGAGGTGGGCACTGGCAAAACGCTGCTCATGCAAATATTCTCCGAGTATCTGCACTATACCAAGAACCCACGCGCTTTTTACAACTTGAGTGTAACGCAAATGGTAAACTACTACACTCTGCATAACAACCTTGACCGCTATACCTACTATGAGGAGGAAAACAGGGGTTTTCAGTGTAAGCCAGTAAACATTTGCCTAAACGATATTGGCACCGACAGCATAACCTTTTTTGGAATGGATACCAAGCTCCTCACAAACCAGTTTTTGCACGCTCGCAATGAGATATGGGTGCATTACCACAAATTTGCCCATGTTACCACCAACCTAACGGTTGAACAGCTCAAGGAGGAGTATAAAGATGGCTTTGGGAGGCTAATAGACAGGTTTAAGACCTACAACATAGTGCCAGTGGGAGGTGGCAGCAGACGCTAAAACGCCCGACAAGGCCAAAATCAGCCCGATTGTCGCACTTTAAGGCCGTGGGTGGTATAAGTTACCATTCGGAGCAACAAAATGCGACAGCGGCCAAATGACAGCCAAATTAGCAGTATTTACAACAAAATATGATTATGGATAAAAATAGTAACCAGTATGAGAGCATTAAGCAAAAGCTGCTGAAGCTCCAAGCTCTTGCCGAAAAGGGCTACCAAGGCGAGGCAGAGGCCGCCAAGCGAGCCATTGAGCGTATTTGCGCCCAGTATGGCGTAACGCTTGAGGAGGTGCTTTGTGTTGAGGAAAAGAAACGCTATACTTTTGAGATTGGCAGATATAAGTATATGCTCACTCTCTTTGTGCAATGCCATGGAGTTGTTACTGGCGTTGGCTCGTTAAGCTACTTTAAGCGTTCTCGCAACACTATTGCAGTGGATTTAACACCGCTCCAGTATGCCGAGCTTTCCAGCCTCTTTGAGTGGCACAAGGCTAATTTCCTCAAGGATTTGGCTGCAATGCAGGACACCATTGTAGAGGCTTACGTCAATAAGCATAACATCTTCCGCACTCTCTCCGAGGAGGAGCAGGCAGAGCGTGATGCAAGAGAGGAGGATTTAACCCCTGCCAAGCTCCGCAGGATAGCCGCCATTTTGGCCATGCAGAGCGAGCTGGGAGATAACAGGTACCACAAACAACTGGAGGCAGCGAAATGAGTAGGATAAACTGCAACCAACTGGCCGCCGACATACACGCCAATAGCCTAAAACATGGCTGGTGGGAGGATAAGCCCAGCACCGAGCATTTCCTTACCCTTGTGGTGTGTGAGCTGGCCGAAGCCGTTGAGGCCGACCGTAAAAATAAGTGGGCACACATACCCAATCCCATACCTGCTGGCACATGGTGCAGCCCTCAAATTTTCCATACTGGCAATGTGCATTTCCTCTCTAATTTTGAGGCTCGCATAAAGGACACCGTGGAGGATGAGCTGGCAGATGCGGCCATACGCCTGCTGGATATTGCAGGGGCTTACAACTATGATTTCAGTAAGCCCTTTGCTGGGAACTACAACAGCATGGTAAGCATTGAAAAGAGTTTTACCGAGAACATAGGCAACATTATGGAGTGCGTGTTGTGCCGCACTCTTACAACCTACCACCGCATTGCCTGCTCGCTTGTGCAAATTAAATGGCTGGCAGAGCAACTGGGCATTGATTTGACGTGGCATATAAGGCACAAAATGCTCTACAATGCAAGCAGACCCTACAAGCATGGTAAGGCTTATTAAACCCTAAAAGCGTACATATAACGAACACTTAACCCCTAAAATATGGCAACTGAAAAGAAAAAAGTGGCTGTGCTTACATTGAGCCAGCAATACCAAAAAGGACACCCCAAGGATGGGCTGCCCACGGAGTTTGTAGAAAAGCTCAAGAGTGGCACCAAGCTCCACACCATACGCTCCAATTATGAGCTATGGGCAAAGCGTGCCGAGCAGATAAATGCAGGCAAAATGGAGCTATCAATCCGTGTGTGGAGTGGCAAGCCCTACCGCTCGCAGCAGGTGGAGGTGGCACGCCTCACAAAGCTGGGAGTGCAGCGTGTGCAGATAACGCGCATGGGAGCCGACCATGAGCCAGCCATTATGGTTGATGGCAAGCTCATTGAGCAAGGAGCGGCCAAGCTCTCCAAAAATGATGGCTTGAGCTACTGGGATTGGTATTACTGGTTCCTCAAGGGAGTAAGCCAGTTTGAGGGTGTAATACTCCATTTTACCGATATGCGCTACTAACCTGTAATACCCACACTGGCGATGGAAAACGAAATGTGGAAACCTGTTGAGGGCTATGCTGGCTACGAGGTTAGCAATATGGGAATAGTGCGTAAAATTGGCACTCACACACCTCTGCGCTTTGTTGCTGGCTATGGCATGAGGAGGGTAACATTGCGCAGTGGGGATAATTACAAGCTCATGGTGGTAGCTAAACTGGTACTGGAGGCTTTTGTTTGCCCCCAGCCAGCAGGCTACAAGCCCAATGTAAAAGACGGCAACTATGAGCATTTGAGCCTTGATAATTTGGAGTGGGTGGAAAGGCGCAAAAAGTTTTACAAAAAGAACAAGAATAATTACAAGTTAAGGAAACATAACAGAAAATGATACAGCAAGATAAGATAAAGCACTTTTGCGTGTGCCTCATTGCCACACTGGTATTGAGCTGTGCCGCATGGCTCACAAGTAGCAGCTTACAGACAGGTTGTGCCGTTGGCATTGCACTCTCTGCTGGGCTGGCACTGGGCAAGGAGTATGGAGATAAAAATGCTACTGGCAATCACTGGTGCTGGTGGGATTTGCTGGCAGATTTTTGCGGCATACTGGCCGCTGTGTTGCTCCTCATGGTGGCCAACACGTTACTGGAGCTAATGATTAAATGACTGATAACCCAAACAATAACAAACTATGAGTGAAATAAATGCAACCAAGCGCACGGATATTTACCAAATAGACCCGCGCAATGTAGATGTAGTGGCAGGCTTTAATGTGCGCAGGGAGTTTGCCATTGATGAGCTGAAAGAGCAAATCAAGCTCAATGGAGTGCTTAACCCCATTACGGTTATACCTACCAAGGCAGCAGACGGCACCGAGCGTTACAGGCTGGTGGATGGAGAGCGCAGGTTACGCGCCACTCTCGCTGCTATTGCCGAGGGTGCCGACATTGCCCGAATTAAGGCTATTTTCCTGCCGCGCAATACCAGCGAGGAGGAGCAGCTTGTGCAGCAGATGATGCGCAATGAGGGCAAGAACTTTACCGAGTATGAGTGTGCCATAATGTTTAACCGCTTTAGGGATTTTGGCTACACACAGACCGAGATAGCGGCCAAGTTTGGTAAAAGCCCCACATTCGTATGCCGCTGCTTGAGCCTCATGGAGCTGGCACCCGAAATTCAGCAGAGCCTTGAGCGTGGCGAAATCTCCACCAATGCCGTGCGTGAGATTGTAGGCCAAAACAAGGAGAATGAGGCCGCACAGGTGGCTGCTGTGAGTGCTGCCGTAACCAATGCAAAGGCTACTGGTAAGCGTACAGCAGACAACAACGATGTGCCTGCTCATGTAAAACTCCTCAAGGCTCTCAAGAAAGCCAGTTTGGCATTAAAACAGGCCATGGCTCTGCGTGAGGAGTTAAGTGATGATGTGGTTACAGACGTATTATGCTGCCGCGCCTCAATAGAGGCCGTGGCCACACAAACGGATGTTGTGCTGGAAATGGTAGAGGGTTACACTAAAGCCGCGCAAGATGGCAATAAATAAACTCATGCGAGAGCCAGTAACAGGGAGCTTTTACACGCTCCAAGTTTTTACTGGCAATCCTGTAAAAGATACACCCTGCCCCATGAGGTACGCACTACGCAACCGAGATAAGCTAAAAGAGGCGTTTGGAGAGCCTTTTTACATTGAGCTAATAAAATGCCTTTCGCGGCACTTTCAAAGCGACAGCGCAAACGACAGGTGCCAAATTGAGGGTGTTTCGCGCCCTGCAATAAAAGTGGCTGGCCTCTCCACTGGCACCACTCACATTTTTGTGGTGCTGGGGCAGACATACGATGTGGTGCGGCTCGCATATTACAAAACCGAAAAAGCATGAGTGAACAAATAACCGTACAGGAGGCCAAACAGCTCAAGCAGGAGTGCGAAAAGCGCATTGCTGAGCTTGTGCATGATTTTGAGGTGCGCACTGGCTATGTAGTGCATGAGGTAGAACTGGAGAGGCGTAGCGTGGGCTTTGTAACCAGCTCCGCAATGTTTGGCCGCACTGATGTAAAACTAATTACCGAGGTAAAATGAAAGGAAGAATAGCAGAAAAAATATTTATTGCAGTGAGTAGGTACAAAGGCTTTGAAACAAACCGACAACCTTACACACCGCAGCAACAGCGTAAGGCTATACGCAGACTCATTCCGCTGCCGCTACGCAAATATGTGGGAATTTGCAACCGAGTAACAGACCCCAAACAGGATAGAATGCCATGGGAGAAATAGTAATAAACTCCCAAGACCATAAGCTCTACATAATTGAGCAGGTAGAGAACGGAGAGGCTGAGGCGCGAGAGCTTACAGAGGAGGACATTGTTAAACTCCCCGAAGCTCAACTGCACTTTATTAGGAGCCTCCAGTTACAGGCAAAAGCTCTGCAAGAACTGGAAATAATAGCATCACAAGCGGCACAGGAAATGGATAAACTCCAGTGCCTATGTGATGCAGAAAGAGAGTGGCGGCATGAGATTAAGCAATGGGTAATGCAGGGCTGGGGTTACAAGCCCAAGCTCAACCCAGCGGCACGCAAGCCACACCGAGCCAAACCATACTGGCACCGCACACGCTCTTTTTGTGTGCGTAGAGGCTACCATTAGGGCGCACGCCCTCTGCCTACTACATAGGCAAGTATTATTACTGGTGTATGTATATAATATAATAATTACTTACTATGGCAATATTATTTTCCGAAAGGAGTGAGCAAATAGACCGTGCTGGATATGAGGCATATCACAATTACCTGCAAGCTCACAACAACGATAACCCCGACCACTCCGAGAGCTTTCGCATGGGTGCCGAGTGGGCAGATAATCACCCATTACAATCCTGTAACTGGGTAGACGCTCAAAAATATCCAGCAGAGGATGGCAAATATTTAACGCTCATTGCAAGTTCCGAGGGAGTGAGCGTTGAGTTTGCGCCATGGCAAGATGGAGCATATCAAGGGCAGCGTGCTATGCTGGTAAATTTGGGCATAGAGCGTGTAACCCACTGGGCTATCCTCAATCTCCCTAAAGATTTGTTAGAAATTATTTCAAGCCTAAAACAATGATAGAAAAAACAACAATGTATCAAGCAGTGTGCGACCGCTGCCAGCGTAAAGGAGTTGGCGATGAGGTTGTGGCATGGGATAGTGCCGAGGGTGCAGAGCTGGAGGCACTGGAAAGCGGCTGGCAATGGCTCAATGGTAAACTCTATTGCAATGAGTGCGCCCCAGCAGTAGGCAATCAACAGGGAGAGGAGGCCGAGTTATGAGCATTACCGAACTTTTTAAGCCTGTTTGCACAGGTGGCCCTTATGGTGACTGCATGAGTGCCTACCGCATAGAGATGAGACAACCATGCACCATTGCCCAGTTTGTTGAGTTTGTAAACAGCAAAGGAGAATGGGGCAATGTTTACATTAACCCCAAAAACTGGTTAGGCCAAGATGCATTAGCAAGTTTTGAGTATAATAACCATGGCAGCAACAAGCCGCTGGTAATACCACCATATTTCCACGATATGCGCATTGCTCGCATAGAGGCACATGGTGGCTGGTCTGCAATGGACTACAGGGTGTTTTTGCATGAAAAAGAATAACACCACGCTGGGTAAAATCGTGAGCTGGAGGCCATTTGTCGCTAATAGTATTTACGAGGATGGTTTTGAGTACCGATTTACTTGCCCACGCTGCAAAACTCATGGCGCAGTTAAGGCTCCTCACAGCAATGGAAATAATTTCCTTGAGGGGCATTACAAGTGTGCTAATTGCGGCCTATTAGAGTATAAGCAAAATGTTATTGGCGGCCAAATAGAGCTGGCTCCCATAACTTATTACTCTGATTGTTTTACTCGCATAAAGAAACAGCCAACTCTATTTGATTAAACCGATTAAGCAATGAAATTTACCGTAAAATTATCCAAGAGCCTCATTGAGGCCGTGCAAAATTGTGCAAATGAGATAAAGGAATTTCTCAAACAAGCAGAGGCCATTGGCCAGCAAGACCACCGAGCTGCCACTATTGGCATATTAAAAGACAGGGTGCGCGACCTCCGTTATGAGGCTGACCTGCTGGAGGGAGTGGCAAATGCTTATGTTAATAACGAGAGTGAACTGCTACTGGATAAGCGCATAGAGGCTTATGCAGCATACAAGGCACAGGAGATAATGCGCAACCATGAGCCAGCAGTTGAAATCCAGCAGTGATATAGGCACCGACTACCTCCAGTTTGCCAAGGCACAGGCAAAGGCCGAGCGTGAGCTGGAGGTGGAGCGGTGGGTGCGAATATCCATCGAGCGAAACATAGGCTCCGAGCGCGTACCCCTGCACACCTATGAGCTGCCAGTGGCCATGCTTGAGCGTTGGAGCTGGGTTATAAACTGGCGTGTGGCTCGCTACACCTGTGAGCAGCCCAAGGCTCCAGTTAGCACCTGCTACTGCTATGAATACCGATACAAAGGCAGGCGTGTAGGCTGGCAGGAAGATATTAACAGGCTGGTGGCTGCCAAGGCCAAGCATACAAAACGGCTCCGAGCTGTGGAGGAGTACATTGCCAGCCAGCAGGGCAATTTGTTTTTTGACCCTGCAACCGATGAGCAGCTACAAAAAGCACAGGCCAAGCTCATGCTGGCCGAGCAGGATATTGCCGCCGCCCATGAAAGAATGAAAATCAAGTTTAACAACATAATACAAAACCAATGAAACAGGTATTTTACGACCTTGAAACCACTGGCACAAAATACTGGCGCAATGGCATACACCAGTTAAGCGGCATTGTGGTAATTGACGGAGAAGTCAAGGAGGTTTTTAACTACAAAGTACAGCCCAACCCCAAGGCTGAAATTGAGGAGGAGGCACTACAGGTTGCTGGTGTAACGCGAGAGCAAATTATGGCTTACCCTCCCATGTGGGGAGTAAAGGAGGAGTTTACAAAACTGCTGGGCAAGTATGTTGATAAGTACGACAAGACCGACAAGTTTTTCCTCTGTGGCTACAACAATGCATCGTTTGATAACCAGTTCCTCCGTGCGTGGTTTGTGCAAAATGGCGATAACTACTTTGGGAGCTGGTTTTGGAGCAGTGCCATTGATGTAATGGTGCTGGCAGCGCAGGCTCTCATGGAGCAACGCCCCATGATGAAAGATTTCAAGCTCCGCACCGTGGCCGAGCAACTGGGCATTGTGATTGAGGAGGAGCGGCTGCACGATACTCTGTATGATATTGTGCTTACGCATGAGGTTTACAAGCGGCTTACGTTTTAACCCCTCTGCCAGCTCCTAATACAGCAGTAAGTATATTGCAGTATGTGTGTAATAATATATAATAATACTATAAGTAAGTAATAATACTAATATGGGCAGCTTAAACAAAATTGAGCTTATAGGCAATTTGGGCAAACAGCCCGATGTAAGAGTGCTGGATGGTGGTGCAAAGGTAGCCACATTTACACTCGCCACAACCGAGCCAGCCTACACAACCCAACAGGGCAAGCAGGTGGCCGCAAAAACAGAATGGCACAACATTGTTGCATGGGGAGGCATGGCCACCATTGCAGAACGTTACCTTGCAAAAGGCCAGCAGGTATATGTTGAAGGCAAAATGCGCTACCGCAACTATGAGGACAAGGACACACATCAAAAGCGTTATGTTGCGGAGGTGGTTTGCTCCAACATTGTGTTGCTCTCCAGTAATGGAGCTGGAGGAGGAGAAAGAGAAAACGCTGCACAGCAGGCCGACACAGCCCCGACAACGCAATATCAGCCTCAAGGTGTGCAATCATACCAGCAGAGCCAAGAAACGCAGACAGCGGCCAATTATGGGGGCTATTACCCACAACAGGAACCCGATTTGCCATTTTAGCCATGATGAGCGAGCAAGAACACAACATACAGGTGGCCTGTGTTACATGGTTTCGCTACCAGTTTCCACGGCTTGTGTGCTTTGCAGTGCCTAATGGCAGCAAGAGGCCGAAGAAAACGGTGCAAACCAAAACTGGCGCAATAGCCACCTACTCCCCAGCAGCGGTTAAGCTCAAGGAGGAGGGCGCACTGGCAGGAGTTGCAGACCTTGTGCTGGTTGGTAAGGGCAAGGTGGTATTTGTTGAGATGAAAACCCCAAAAGGCACCCAGCAGGAAACGCAAAAGGAGTTCCAGCGCAATGTGCAACGGCTGGGGCATGAGTACCACATTTGCAGGAGCCTTGAGGACTTTATGCAGGTGTGCAAAGAGGCGTTTATGGTAAAATAGAGGCTACTTTCAAACTTTGGACTAAAAGCGTACATATATTGTGCGCTTTTATTGTTTTCTTTGCCACCTAAAACGCAAATGTGTAAAACGATATGACCAAAAGCCCCCTTGTACCAATAACCGATATAATACTCAATGAGGCGAACCCACGCGGCATTGAGCAGGATAAATTTGAACAGCTCCAAAAGAGCCTGCTGATGTTCCCCAAGATGCTGCACCTGCGCCCTGTGGTTGTAGATGAGGCCAATATTGTGCTGGGCGGCAATATGCGCCTCCGTGCCCTCATTGCCATATCCAAAATGCGCCCTGCCGAGGTAAACATGATGCTGGGCAAATGCAATGGGTATGCGCAAAAAACCGAGCTGGAGCGTGAGAACCTGCGCAACTACTGGGCAAAGTGGCTCAAGGCTCCAGTGGTGGAGATACTGCACGCCTCCCAGCTCTCCGAGGAGGAGAAGCGAGAGTTTATCATTAAGGATAACCTCTCTTATGGAGCATGGGATTGGGATATGCTCGCTAATGAGTGGGAGCCGATGGAGCTTGAGGAGTGGGGGCTTGACTGCTGGCAGCCCGACAATGGAGGCGAGGCCGAGGGCAACGGCTCTGCTGGCTCCAGCTCCGAGAGTGGCAAGCATGGCAGCCTCTCCGACAAGTTTATTGCACCACCGTTTACCATACTTGACACCCGACAGGGCTACTGGAGGCAGCGCAAAGCCATGTGGCGTGAGCGCATCGCCGACTTTGGCGAGAGCCGAGAGGGCACGCTGGCAGACGGCGAAACAAACTGCATGGCCACCATCAACAACGGTGTTAGCCTGCTTGACCCAGTAATGGCCGAGATTGTTTGCAGATGGTTTGGTATGGAGGGAGGCGCGGCCTTTGATTGCTTTGCTGGCGATACCGTATTTGGCTATGTGGCCGCCACACTGGGCATGAGCTTTACAGGCATTGAGCTACGCGAGGAGCAGGCAAGGCTCAACAATGAGCGCGTTGAGGGCATGAGCGCACACTACATTTGCGATGATGGGCAGAACGTAGCCAAGCACATTGCGGCTGGCTCACAGGATTTGCTCTTTAGCTGCCCTCCGTACTACGACCTTGAGGTTTACAGCGACAAGCCCAATGATGCGAGCAACCAACCCACCTATGAGGCATTTTTGGGCATATTGGAAAACGCCTTTGCCAATGCCATTACCTGCCTCAAACAAAACCGCTTTGCTGTAATTGTGGTGGGCGATATACGCGACAAAGAGGGCTACTATTATGACTTTGTGGGCGATATAAAGCGAATGTTTAAGGCTCATGGTATGCCGCTCTATAACGAGTGCATTATTGTGGAGCCTATAGGCACACTCCCCCAGCGTGTGCAGAGGTATATGCGCAACCGTAAGGTGGGCAAGTGCCACCAAAATGTGCTGGTGTTCTACAAGGGCGATATTAAAGCCATACCAACAACCTATAACGAAATTACTTATGCAAGCGAAGATTTGGCAGCATTCGGCATGGATAACAACGACACAACCGAGTGACCTGCGCCACCTGTTTGACACCATGCTCTCCCTGTGTGGCTTTAACGTGCTGGAGGTTGTAGAGCATCATTTCCAGCCTCAAGGCTACACTTGCCTGTGGTTGCTGGCAGAGAGCCATTTGGCCGTGCATACATTCCCCGAACATGGCCGCACTTACATTGAGCTGGCAAGCTGCAACGGCGATAAGTACCAGCATTTCCTTTCGCTCCTCTCAAGGTTTAACCCCCAGCCCAATGAGCAGAGCAAGGAACACAGCATTATTGCCCACTACAGGCTTTTGCGCATACGCTGGCAGGGGTTGCTCTCATATTTAGCCAAGCCCCTGCGCAAGCTCATTAAGGCTATTAACCATTAACCCCTCACAGGATATGCCATTAGACGGAACAGAAATAAACAAACGCTCTACCCAAAAGCGTAGGCAGATACGCGAGGCACGCCTGCAAATCGTGTCCGAGCTACGCCTACAGGGTAAGAGTGTGCGCCAAATAGCGGAGGCAGTAACGGCTCGCCTCCAGCTCCCCAAAAAGGTAAGCACATTTACCATACACAGCGACCTCAAGCTGCTGCTCCAGCAATGGAGAGAGGATAACAACCAAAACACCGAGGAGTGGGTGCAGCTTGAGGTGGCGCGTGTCGATATGCTCATTGCAGAGCTGTATGAGGCATGGGAGAAATCCAAGACAGATTTTGAGCAGGTAAGGCAGCGGCAAGAGCGCGGCCATTTTGAGGTGCCAGCCTCCGAGGGCGAGGATGGCCAGCTCAAGGGCAAGCGCAAAATACCCTCCCCGTACATAAAGCAGATACAGAGCCGCGAGAATGTAACCAACTACGGCCATGTAGGCTACATTTCCGAGATACGCAAGCTGCTGGAGTACCGCGCAAAGCTGCTGGGGCTGTATGCTCCCGACCGCAAAGAGGTTACTGGTGCCAACGGCCAGCCTCTTAACCCACCAACAACCAACACCACCATAACCGTAGAGGAGCTTACAGAGGATGAGCTGGCAACCCTCTACGCCATTGCTGCTAAACGTGACAAAAAAGCCCAGTAACATAGAGCTTACTGATGAGCTGCTGGATAAAGTGCAGGCTCTCATGTGCAGGAAAAGTTTTTACAGGTTTGTAGAAACTTTTTGGGCTGTTATTATACCCGAAGAACCAGTATTTAACTGGCACATAAAGTACCTGTGCGATGAGCTGCAAGAGCTGGCCACCTACATTGTAGGCCGCCAGCCAAAACCTTATGACCTCCTTATCAACATACCGCCAGGAACTACCAAAAGCACTATTGTAACCATTATGTTCCCAGCATGGCTATGGACTCAAGATGCAAGCCTGCGCATTATCTCCAGCTCCTACTCCAGCGATGTGAGCATTGACCACGCCTCCAAGAGTAAGGATATTATTACCAGCGAGAAATACAGGCGGCTGTTCCCCGAAGTGGTTATGCGTAGGGACAAGAGCGGTAAGGGCTTTTATGGCAACACGGCTGGAGGAGATAGGTATGTAACCAGTACAGGGTCCGCTGTTACTGGTAAACACGCCCACCTCATAATAAACGATGACCCCCAAAACCCTAAACAGGCAGAGAGTGAGCCATTGAGGCAGCAGGCAGTGGAGTTTACCAAAACGCTCTCCACACGAAAGGTAAACAAAAAGAACACCCCCACCATAACCATTATGCAGCGGCTCCATGAGGAGGATGTAACAGGCTACCTGCTCAAAAAGAAAGCCGACAAGATAAGGCACATTTGCCTCCCTGCCGAGCTTTCCCCCAACGTAACCCCAGTGGTGCTGCGCGACCGATACATTAACGGCCTCCTTGACCCTGTGCGCCTTGATGCAGAGGTATTGGCCGAGGCTCGCATTGATTTGGGCACACGAGGTTATGCAGGCCAGTATGAGCAGAGACCTGCCAGCGAGGAGGGTAACATTATACAGAAAAAGTGGTTCCAGTACATTAGCCGTGCCCAGTTTGAGGCCATGCGTGGCAATGCCACAGTGCATTTCTTCCTTGACACTGCTTTTGATGAGAAACACCGCAAGGGCGATAATGACCCCAGCGGCATACTGGCCGCCTGCAAAATTGGCCAGCAGCTTTACATACTCCATGCCAAAAAGGTGTGGAAAACATTCCCCGACCTCATTGCGTTCCTGCCCGAATACTGCAAGGCATGGGGCTTTAACAAGCGCACCAGTACACTGCGCATAGAACCCAAGGCCAACGGCATAAGTGTGGTGCAGCAGCTCAAGGTTAGCACTGACCTCAATGTTACCAAGACACCCACGCCAATAGACAGCAAGGGTGTGCGCCTGTGTACCTGTAGCCCAAAGGTTGAGTGTGGCCGCGTGGTGCTGGTAGAGGGCGAATGGAATGAGGACTTTGTGGAGGAGATTGCAGGGTTCCCCACACAAACACATGATGAGTTTGTGGATTTGCTCTACTACGCCATTGAGTATTTCCTTATTGCGCCGAGAGAGCTGCCCGAGGGCATAACCAAAGGCAGCTTTGCAGGCTTATTGTAGCACATAAAAGTAACACGATATGAGTTTTTTTAATTACGTTCAAAGCAAATTAAAAACGGCTGTCGGCTACCAGCAGTCGTTTGAGGAGCTGCTGGAGGCTCACAACATAGGCGATGCGCTTGCTCTTATGACCTGCGACAACCCCAAGCAGCTTGAGGCTCTAAAGCAGTACAATTTGGAGCAGCACCCCATAATGCAGCGCATGGATAAGCCTATTTATGATAAAGATGGCAATTTCAAGGGATGGGTTAAACGCTGGCGGCTTCCTCTCTCTTATGCCAAGTACATAAACGAAATGGCCGTTGTGTTTATTTATGGCCGTCCTGTGCAATGGGTGCAGAGTAGCCAAAACACAGATGCTGCGTACAAAGCATTTACCGACTTTATCCGTACCACTCATTTTAACGCTCGCATTAGGCAGGCAAAGCGTTTGGCTGGTGCCGAGACCAAGAGTGCGCTGCTGTTCCATTGCTACCAAAATAGCGATGGTAAAGCCGACTGCCTTATAAAGGTGCTGGCTAAATCGCTGGGCGATGATTTATACTACATAAAAGACCATGTAGACCGCCTCCTGTATTTTGCGCGTGGGTATTATATGCGTGAGCGTGGCAATACTACAGCCTATTATGTGGATGTTTTCACTGATAACTACACATACCACTGCAAGCGTAAAAATTTTGGCTGGCAGGTGGAGCGAGAGGTTAATTTCTGTGGCAAAAAGCCTGTAATACTCCTTGAGCAGGAAACAGAGTGGGATGGTGCCAACCACCTCATTGAGCGACAGGAATACGTTAAGAGCCGTACAGCCGATGTAAACGACTACATGGCCGACCCAGCTCTTGTGGCCACCGTTGATGTGGTTAATTCTCTGCCCGACAAGGACACCGAAAATAAGCTCTATGTGCTGGGCGAAAAGGGAGAGCTGCGCTACCTCACACCCGACACCGCCAGCGAGCTTAAAAAGCAAGAGAGCGATGATAATGAACGGCACATATTTCGTGAAACCTTTACCCCCAATATTGATTTTGAGAGCATGAGCCGCCTTACTAACGTATCAGCCAAGGCTCTCAAGCAAATGATGGTGTTGGCAGACATTAAAGCCTCCATGCGTAAAGAGTCACACGATGAGTATCTTATGCGCATTGCCAACCTCATTATTGCCATACTCTCCAAGGTACTCAATATTCCCATGCGTGCCCAGCTTGAGCAGTTACTGGTGCAACATGAGTACCAAGAGCCGTTTGGGGAGGATATTGAGGAAGCAATTTCCAATGCTGTCAAGACTAAAAATGCAGGTGGCATGAGTAATGAAACATTTATAGAGCTTAACCCCCTTGTGCGCGACAAACAGCGTGAAAAAGAGCGCATTTCTAATGAGCAGGCCGAGAAAGAAGCCAAAGAGGAGGAGACAGCCAAAAACAATGTTTTTAACTACCAGTAACCGCGTTTTCACACATTTTCCAACCAGCCCCACTATTTATAAATAAAACCCTATGGCAAACATTAACTGGAAAGAGGTTTACAGCAAACTGGGCAAGCGCACAGAGTGGTATGCGCTTGCCGTGCGCGATACGTTCCAAAAACGTATTGGCGAGATTGTGGCCATGTGTGAGGGGCTGGAGCTGGAGGAGGGCAAACCATTTGCTTTTGCCGATTACGATATAGCCCCCAAGGTAGATAAAAAGCTGCGCCAGCTTTATGCGGAGGTGTACCGCTCTATCCGTGGCAACATTGTGAGAGAATGGAACTATGCCAATGACACCACCGACAAACTGGTTAAGGGGTTGTTTGGCAAGGCCAGTATTGAGGATAACCATTATGCGCGGTTTTTCCAGCGCAACAAACAGGCCATGCAGGCATTCCTCTCAAGGCAGGATGCAGGGCTTGACCTCTCACAGCGCGTGTGGCGTTATGTGGGGCAAGCTCGCACCGACCTTGAGGCTGCGCTGGATTTGGGGCTGGGGCAAGGCATGAGTGCCGACACCTTGAGCAGGCAGGTAAGGGAGTACCTGCAAAACCCCGATGATTTATTTCGCCGCTTTCGCTACAAAAAGGGCGAGGATGCAGAGGGCAACCCCATTTATGGCCGCAAGTGGAAACGTAGGTGCTACGACAAGGACACCGACAGCTTTTACTGGGTTGATGCAAACCCCAAGGATTACCATACTGGCACAGGTGTTTACAGGAGCAGCTACAAAAACGCCATGCGCCTCACTCGCACAGAAACAAATATGGCCTACCGCCATGCGGATATTACTCGCTGGCAACAGCTCAATTTTGTATGTGGGTTTGAGGTCAAAATGAGCAAAAACCACCCCTGCCGTGACATTTGCGATGATTTAGCTGGCACCTATCCCAAAGAGTTTATGTTTGAGGGTTGGCACCCTCACTGCTATTGCTACATTGTACCCCTCCTTTGCAGTGATGAGGAACTGGAGGAGCTGACAGGGCAAATACTCCGAGGCGAGGACACCGAGGGCTTTGCACCTGCTGGCATGGTTACAGATATGCCGCCCCAGTTTACAAACTGGATAGCCGAGAACTCCGAGCGCATACAGGCAGCTCAAAGCCTCCCATACTTTATCCGTGAGAACTACAAAGGCGGCAATATTGCCAAAGGCTTTCGGTGGGTTGATGAGTACAAAAATGAGGCTGGGCTGGCCAATTTTGGCAAGCTCATGGGTAAAGCCGAGATAGACCTTAATGAGTTTACCAAAATGCAAACTGCCACAGCCAAGGAGTTTGCCGAGGCCAGCAACTTTGTAGAGGCTGGCAAGGCTGGTGGCTTTCCTCTATCTACTGCCGTAACTCCAAACGGTGTGCAGTTTGAGGAACTGGCAAAGCTCACAGACCCCAGCGAGCTTGCAAACCTACTGGCCGAGGCTGCCAAGGGCAACAACTTACTGGCACAATACTGCACTCCCGAACAGCTTGCAGAGATGGAGCATATTGCAACACAGGCCAAGTTTGCAACCAAGACTAATGGCAAATTCATGGTGGCTCTCGATAAGCAAACGCTGGAGGCTGCGATAAGTGGCGATACAGCCACTTTTACGGCCAGCAGGTATGTTGGCACGAATTACAGCAAACTTTGCTCTGCTGCGCTTGAAAATGGCCTTGTCGGGGCTGATAGTGGCGCAGTGTGCATACTTGATTTGCCAAAGGGCAGCCGATACCTGCAAACCATGGCAAATGGAGAGCCTACTGCCATGCTCCTCCCCAATACCAAATTCAAGGTCGTAAGCACCGAGGTTAAAACCCTTGTGCGAGGAGGAAAGGCCACGCAGGTAACGCACTACCATTTGGAGCTAACAGATGATGGCAGCAACTTTGTTAAGGAGGTTGTGGCGGCCAAGGCTCAAGCCAAGGCCGAGGTGGCAGCATACAACAAAGCGGTTAAGGTGGCCAACAACGTACTGGGAGCTGCCAGCAAGGGACATTATGACCTGCTGGGCATTGATACCGCAGCACTGGAGAGCGTGGTGGCTAATGGCACTGCCTCCGAGATACAGGCCGCCACTAAAAAGCTGGCAAAGGAAATGGCAGCAGCCAAAAAGATTGCAGTGGCCGAGTATGCCGAGCAACCTACAATGTGGGGATTGGTTAATGAGTTTGGAGAGGTGGATGCAAAAACCTTTATGGCCAACTGGAGCAAACACATGGCCAAGAGTAGCATTTACTCCACCGATGAGCTGTTCCTGCAAAAGGTTATTCAAAAGGAACTATATTATGCCAAGCTCAACCCCACAAAATACCCTACCACAGGCAAGTTTATTGAGTATTTTGAAAAGCTGGAGGAGCAGTACAAGGCCAAAATTGCCCTCAATGCCATACAGCCCGATATAGATGCAGTGGTGGTGTTTGCTCAAACGACCAAGAGCGCAAAGGTTAAGAACCTTGTAATGGAGCTGCAAAACCTTACTGGCGCGGCACACCCAAATGAGGCTGCTATAAAAACCAAGCTGGCCGAGGTGCAAAAAGAGGTAGATAGGCTTACCAAGGAGAGGCTGGCGCGGCTCCGCAAGAAAGGCGGTGGTGGTTACGATATTGAGCAATTCTATACCGCCGCTGACAAGGCACAGAGGGATAAGCTGGTGTTTGAGTATGAAAAAGCTCTTACAGCGGCCAGTGGCAATGAGCGCGACTATAATGTTATTTCTGCCATGCAACGGCTGGCAGACTTTACTGCGCAATTAGGAGAGCGTTATGCGAGCCTCCAGCCAACGCTGGCAAATGTAGATGGGCTTACCGAGGCACAGGTACAAAAGGCCATTAAGGAGTATTTTAGCCATACTCCTGTAAATCCTACAGCTCCCAGTGAGCCATGGGGTATTTGGAGTAAAAAGATTGGCGGTGAAAACTGGTTTGGTAGAAAAGCGGCCTGTGAGCAACTTGCAAAGGAGATTAAGGCCATGGGTGGTAATGTGAGCGCACGCGAGCTGTCGCTGATAACAAACTTTACTCAAAGCTCCAACTTTATATGCGATTACCTGTATGGAGCAAGTAAGGTTAGCCTCATTACTGATGCTGCCGTTAAGGCTGATGTTGAGCAGTTGCTTGCCAATTTCAAGGCTGCCATCAATAAGGCCATTGAGAGTATGCCACGCTATAACGGCGTAACATACCGAGGTCTAAACATATACCCCGATGCTATTGCCAACCCTGCAAAAGATGCCTTTTGGGAGAGTATTATGCAGGCATGGCACAGCAAGGATAAGACATGGCAAATGGTTGCACCCACCAGCTCTACAACAAGCATACATACCGCCGACCATTTCGCTGACGGCATAGTTCATGCCTCCAAAGGGCAGCGTGTAATAATGAAAATCTACGGCAAAACTGGCGTAGATATACACAAAGTAGGTTATTTTGGGGGTGGCGAGAGTGAGATTACATTTAGAGCTGGCAGTAAATTTAGATTGCTTAAAGCTCCGTACCAGTGTAAAACGCGAGGGCTGGGTAAAGTTGGCGATTGGTGTATTGAGTTGGAGGAGATAGTTTAATCTTGTAACCTCTCTCCAGCTTTGTAGGCTGCCAGCAGCCGCTCCTGCTCTTTTTCGGGTATTGCTGCCCACTGCTTATCCACACAACGCACGAACCAGTTATGCAAATGCTCCTCCCATGTTTTTTGTGTCGGCTCCTCTGTAGTGGTGTACCAGTTCTTTTCAAAATCCCACCAAAAGCTCCGAGTGCCGCGAGTGTCTAACGTATAGGGGTCTTGAGCCTCCCCATGGTACCAGTGTAGATAACTGGGTACCTCCGTTGCTGGCACAATGTTGTGCAGCGGCTTGTAGAAACGCTCTGCCATGCCATTCTCATACACATACTGCACCCAGCGTTTTGAGCCGTTTTTCAAGGCTCCCGAATAGCTGTGCAATGCAAATACCTGTAATGCCTCCAGTATGCTGCCAAACTCCTTTTGAGGCTCTTTGTGCAGCTCAAAATAATAGCTGGGGTTACGCTCCTCAAGCTGGGAGTATTTTGCCCAGCCGTTTGCCCAGTGGTATTCAAAACACCACAGCATTGAGGCCGTATCGTTGTAACGCTCGCACCACGCCCCCTGCTTGTCGTTAATCTCCTCAAAAGGGTTGGTGCGCTCGCCTTTGTAGTACAGGTATTTAGTATCTTGCTGGCTCATGCGCGAAATTTTCTGCAAAGTTAATCATAAAACGCGCACGCACCTGCATAAGTTGTGCCTAACTTTTGGAAGAAAGCCTATTTTACGGCCTCTATCGTTGTCAGCTCCTTATTGAAAATAAACTCATTCTCTTGTATCTCATTGCCTCCAAAGGAGTTTTTGGCGCGATACTTGAGCGTAAGAGTGTAACCGAGGAGTTCGTAAGGGTCTTTGCCCTCCTGCTCTCTCATGGCTCTAAAACGTGCCAGCATGGGGTTAATACTATCGTTGGGATAGCCATGCTCCTTACACCCCTTTTCTATTAGTTCCAATGCCGTACTCATAGGCGTTACATTGCCGAGATTGCCCATGTGTATGCACTCATAGCTGGCAGGGTCTTTTAGATGGCTCTGCATATACTCCTCAATAAGTGCCTCCGCTTGCTGCTGGGGAGTTCTGGCACAAGCTCCGAGGAACAGGCAGGCTGCCATTGCTGTTACTTTCAAAAATTGTTTCATTAGCCTTGTGGGTTGTTTGGTGTTATTGCCTAATTTTGCGCCAGCATGGCAGCAGCTCTGCGTAGGCAAAAATGCGTAGGACTGATGCCACCTGCTCGCAAGGGTCACCACAACCCTGTAACTCACATGGCATAGTCCTACGCTGTGCGTAGATACACTACACCCATAGTGAGTTACATTTTTTTAGCCCATTGCTTACGGTTGTGGTGATTTTGCGAGCAGTTGGCTAATGTGTTATGTCTTTAGAGCTACCCCTGTAGCTCAATATGAGTGCAAAGTTAGTCGGTTTTCTTGAATATACCAAACAAAGCAGGCCAAATGAGGCAATTATATCCCCATTTGGCCAGCAACCTAAACAATCTAATTACCAGTGCGCTTAACGCTGGTACCGCTCTATAAATTCCACTACCACCTCCCTCATGTCGGTTGGTAACTCATTCATGGCCGCCTCAAAGAGTGGCGTGGGTATTGAGTGGGTGCCATAGCCAGCTTCAGCAATGGCTCCAGTAATACAACCGAGAGTGTCCGCATCGCCTCCCATGGCCACGGCCAGCCTTATTGCATCCTCAAAATCCTTGCTCTCAAGGTAGCACTTTATTGCCACTGGCACGGTGCCCATGCAGCTCTCATTAAAGCTGTATGTGCGCTTGAGTTCCAGCAGGTCAAAGCTCAAATCGTAGCTAAACTGCTGCTCAATGCGTTGCTTTATGTCGGCCTTTGTATGGCCGCACCGAGCCAAGTAAACAGCAGTAGCTACGGCCACGGCTCCCTTGATACCTTCGGGGTGGTTGTGGGTACACTCTGCACTATTGTATGCCGTTAGCTGCACGTCAAGTAGGTTCTCTCCAGCCCAGCCGACAGCGGCCACTCTCATTGCAGAGCCGTTGCCAAAGCTGTAATATGGTGCAGGGTTCTTTGTGCGGAGCCATGCCGCGAAATTGCCGCCATAGCTGCCTTTTGGTGTGGGGTACCTACGCCCCCAATCACGCATGGCAGAGGCAAAGCGTTGGCCGTGCATTACTGCATCGGCCACGGCCACGCACATGATGCTATCATCTGTGTATGTGCTACCTGCTGGCAGCAGCTCAAAATTGTAGTTCTTTGTGGGGGCAAACTCATAAGTGCTGCCCACCATATCGCCGATTATTGCTCCTATCATTGTTACTTACTTTTTGCGAGAGGCGCGTAACACCTCCAGTTTTTGAATTATACAAAGGTTATTCTCATAGGGCTTTCGGGTAATGTTGCGGTTCTGCAATGTTACCAGTCCAATGCCCAGCAAGTGCTGGGGCAGGTGGTCATATATGGCCTTTTTGCTCCCAAAGAGCCATGTGCGGCTGCCCTCATAGGGCGCACCCTTGAGCAGTACCACCACTGCTGTGTTGCCTCCCTCTGCCATGGCTATAGCTTTTTTATGGGCACCTTGCAAAGTACCTCATGTGTGCAATCTCCACGGAGGAAATCAACGGCCAAAACCGCAATGGCTCTACTTTGTACCGAGTGGCAATGTTTGTTTATCCCTCCATAACTCTCTATGCGCTCCCTCAATATGTGCAGAGCCTCCGTATAGCCCTCTTTTACTGGAGCATTACGGTACTGGTTTATTTGCGGCTCCTGTAAGCGTGCGCTAATAGCCTCAATGGCCGCCTGTATCTGTTGTTCTGATGCTTTAATCATGTTGTAAGTATTAGAGCCAGCGGAGAGCCTGCACACTCCGCTGGCAGGGTTATTAAAGTTCCTCTACACCCAGCAGGCGTTTTGTTTCGTAGAGGGCATTATTTGTGAGCTGTCGCTGCCATGCCATATTGCGCGGTGACCACTTAAATGCAGCTCGCTTGAGTTTGGCAATCATATCGGGTTCGGGCTTGCCATCAAAGTGCAGCCTTATGCGCTCCTCACTATTGCACAGCTCCACCGTTACGCCCTCCAGCTCAATAGAGCGGTCGGGAGTGCTGGCAATATTTGTGAGGCGTTTAATGCGTGCCTCTGTGTCCTTGATTTTGGCGTTGTTGTTAGTGAGCTGGTATGTTTGGAAACCTCTGCGCTCAAAGCTGTATTTGGGTTCCTCAAGCAGTAGCATGGCCTGCTTTTCGCTCATGCCGAGTGCAACCAGCTCATCAACCTTTTCAACCTCTCCGAACTTGTTGCTACGGATAATCTTATTGGCGGCTTTCATAAGCTCCTGCCACGCCTTGAGCTTTTCCAGCTTATCCTCCAGCCGTGCAATCTCCTCCCAGCCAGTGAGGCGTGCCTGCCTGTTGGCACGCTTAACAAACCGCTCTGCCCAGCTATCCAGCTTTTCGCGTGCGCTACGCTCCCAGCAGCTCAACCTTTCAGCACGGCGCACAGGAAAGCGTGCAGGTCCAGTGATAAAGCTGGAGATACAGCGGCTACTTGCAGAGAGCCAGTTTGAATATAGCTCAAGATACCGCTTTTCAAAATGCTCATGCAGCTCTGCTGGGAGCTGGGAGGTGTAGCTGCGCAACTCCTTTTCGCAATCATTGAGGAGCATTTCGCCGCGCTTGTCGGGGTCAAAACTTGTGCCTTGAGTGGCACGGTAGGCCAGTTGTTTAAGAGCCATTACAGAGGCTCTGCGTTCTATTTGTTCCATATTGTTATGATGTTATATATTACTTTACAGGGTTAATAAACTCAATGCTGTCGTAGTTGAGGAGGCCACCAGCGGCCAGTATGCTCTCCAGTGCTTTACGGCCTCCACAGGGAGCATAAGGCACATAATCGGTGTCGCTCTTAAATTTGAGGTAGCCCTTGCCCTCAATGTAAAGCCCCCAGCCGCGAGTGCTGGCTGTGCCGAGGGGTGCCTTAAACTTGAGGCCATCAAGGCGTACTATTTGGAGCTGTGCGTTAAGCTGCTTTGTTTTGCTATCTCTTGCCATGGTTATTTGTGTTGTGGGGCTGGCTACTACTCCAGCCCCAGTATTATTACTTGCTTTTATTGTTCTCTACCATCATGCGCTCTGCTACGCTCATGGTATTGCATAAATCATCAAAGAGCAGCCAAAAGTAATCGTTTGCAGGTATTACCGTGAGCCGTATGCGCTCGCCTCTGCCGTTTTGATACTTGAGCTGGCTGGCTTTACGCTGGGCAGCCTCCTTTGAGGCAAACACTACAGCATTACCGCTGGCAGGCACAATGGGCGCACCCTTGTAACCTTTGCCCATGCCGCAATAGCAATACATACCTGCAACATTATTTCTGCCATCGGCATAGCCTGCCGCCACCCATTTGCCTACCGAGTTGTAGGCTAACTCTTGCAACCTCTTGCCATAAGCGGCCATGTCGTTGAGGTACTGCTGTTGCTCTGCCGTGAGCGTGGTAGCCACAAGGGCTGTGTTATTTCTTTCCTGTGCCATATTGTTATTCTGTTATTAGTTCTGCATTTTGCCCTACCCAAAGCATAGCGTCTTGCCCATTCCAGCTAAAATCAAATGCTTTGTTGCGAGGGTTGTAACTGCCCTCAAGCTCTGTGCCCTCCTTGAGGCCGCGTATCTCCATAAGGCACCATTTGCCAAATTCGGTTATAACCTTTACGCGAGCCTTTGCCTTAACTCTCTTTGCCATGGTTATTGCTCTATTGCGTTGTTAATGTAGTCAATTACTTCATCTACGCTGCTGGCTGCATTCTCCAGCTCATCTGCGGCCTCCTGCATACGCTCGCCACGCTCGCTGTCCTGTAGGCTTTCGGGGAGGTTGTCGTATGAGTCCTGTTCCTCCTGCTGGAGGTTTTCAATTTGGCTCTTAATATCCTCAAGCTGCTCAATGAGCTTGTTAAGTTCTTTTCTGCGTGCTGCGTTCATATTTTTGTTTGTTATGGGGCTGGCCAGCCCAGCCCCGTGTTAGTTAATATCCTGCTTTAGTTTGTTTGGTATTGGCTACAAATACGGCATTGGAGCCTGTAAGGGTTATTTCTCCGCACGGTACCCAATCGCCGTTTGAGTAAACTTTAGTCTTACTGCCGCTTACCTCATGCCCCTCTTTGAGGAGTTGTTTCATACGTTTTTTAGCGGCTGCCACGCTGCAAAAGGTTTCGCTCTTTTGGGTGGTCTTGTCATATACACTGCACATCATCATAGCTGTAAGTATTTATGTGTTAAAATATTTGTTTCGGGTTAGAGGTGTAGCCAGCAACTTTGTAGTAGCCATGGTTAAGTGTGCGGTTGCCAAAAAACTCATAAACCGTAGGATTGCTTGAGCTAAAAGCCTTTGCCTCATTCATGGCCTCTGTATAGGTGTGAGTAATTGCGGCTCCTGTATCACGCAATACCAAATACACCGTAAAGCCGTCTGCTTCTTCGTAGCGTGCGCGTACCTTGTTTGCATCAATGTTGGTGTCGCTAACAGGGAGCGTGCAGCCTGTGTTGTTAGCTCGCTGCTCTGCTAACTCCAGCATTTTTACAATTACCTGTTCCTCAATGCGGAGTGCCTTAAACTGGGCGGCGGCTTTTTGCTGGGCTTTAGCATTGGCAATGCGCACACGGTTCATTTTTGCCCACAGCTTGCAAAACTCATCCTTTTCTACATCGCTGCTCATGTAAACCTGCTCAATGGCGGCATACTCTTTTGCGCTTACCTCAATGCCTACGCGGCTCTCAAATTCGTGCTGTAACATATATTTGATTTTTTTATTTTCTAAAAGCGTTCATATTTTGTACGCTGCGAAGTTAGTGGAAAGAATTAAGATACCAAACTTTCAAGCCAAAAATCCGCAATATTTAACAGTCTTTAACAATATTCGCAGTGAATTGAGGTTGAATTACTTTCAAAAATTAGGCGTTCAGTATTTGTACGCATATTAAATTACTGATTACCTTTGCAGCGAACACTTAAAGCAAGTAGAGCAATGAAGAAAAAACTTTTACAGGTATTGGAGGCCAAATGCACGGACATGGGGCTTTCCAAGGATTCTATCCAGCAAATTGCCACCATAGCAAGCAATGGGCTGGGAGAAGATGCGACCGATGAGGCTATTGAGCAACGCGCAAATGAGTACCTGCCTGTCCTTAAAGCCATGCAGGCCGAGGCTACCCGATGGGCGCAGGGCAAAAAGCCTAACACTCCCCCTGCAACACCGCCCACCGAGAAACCGCTTGAGGCCAACGTGGAGGCTATTGTGGAGGCAGTAACCGCCAAGTTCCAAACCAAATTTGATGAGCAGGCCACAACTATTTCCCAGTTGCAGGCACAGCTCGCAAAGAGCAACCGCGACAACCTCATTGCCACCGAGACCAAAAAGCTGGGTCTTACAGAGGCCGACATGGAGTTTGTAACCATTCCCGAAGATGCCGATGTGGCAGATTATTTGGGCAGGTACAAGCAGAGCCTTGTAGACCGAGGCTTAAAGCCTGCCAGCAAAGATGTGGCTGCGGAAACGCAGAAACAGGCAGAGGCAGACATGGCCAAGGAGCTGCTTGCCGAGTGTGAGGTAAAAACAAACTAATTAATCACAGAGCAATGAAACCCAAGAAAAGAAGCTATGGTGGCACCCGTCCGTGCAGCACCCAGCCCCCTGTAATGGTTACAGGAGGCTTTACGCTTGACCCTGCTCAAACCAACCTGCCTGTTGGTGCTTTGGTTCCCTTTGGCACGCTGGCCTGTGTAAACGAGGCCACACGTTACGGCAAGCTCATCAAGAGTGCGCGAGTAGTGGCCATTGGTACCGATGCCAAAAAGGTAACGCTGGAGGCAGATGAGTTCAGCAAGCCCCTGTTTATGGTGGGCGATACGGTGCAAAGCGACCTCTCTGCCACTCTCGCAAACTCCCCCAGCATCACAGCGGTGGCCAACACCGAGGCTGGCATGGAGATTACGCTTTCCAAGGCCATTACTGGTCTTGCAGTAGGCTCCGCACTCTTTGAGGTTGTGGCTGATGGCACCAACGTAAAGCTGGTGGCAGAACCCAACAGCATTACCATTGACACCTACGAGAGTGCCGAGGTCAAGGAGGAGCTGGCCGATACCCAAATCAATGTTACACGCGACAGCGGTTGTGGCGAGATTTACGCTCGCCGCGTGCCCCCTGTGCCTGCCAAGTACCTTGAGGGCAACCTGCTCAAGGGTACCAAGGTAGCCTATACCCAGTCGCTCTAAAACCGAAAGGAGGTAACACATGGAGTCAATTTTTAACAAAGTAAATTTACCCACTATTCCTGTGAGCCTGCTGGCCACCCTCAAAATCATGTTTGACACGGCCAGCCAGCAGCAGAAGGCTCTCTTTGAGCAGCTTTACGTTGACCGCTGGTTTGACTTTAACCTGCCTCAAATGGGGCTTACCTGTAAGACACTCCAGTCAAAGTACAGAGTGCGCTTTATGGCAAGCGTTATCGGCAACAATGCGGCCACTCCTACACGCCCCACTGATGGTTTTACCACCTTTGAGGGCGAAATCCCGCGCATGGGTCATAAGTTCCCCATGTCTGCCGACAACCTCCGCAAGTTGCTGGAGGTACTGGAAAGCCCACGCTACACCGACCAGCAGAAAATGGCACAGGTCAAAAAGCTGCTTATTAAGGATGTGCGTGAAGCATATTTGGGCTGTAAGGATACTGCCGACCACATTATCCTGCAAGCTCTCTCCAATGGCGGTGTGGCCGAGTTCAAGCCCCAGCTCAATAACCCCGATGGCCGCCGCTACAAGGTGGACTACGATATGCCCGATGCCAACAAACTTGTGGCAACTACGGCGTGGGAGAAAGGCAACGAGAGCAAGATTAACCCCTTTGAGGAGCTTGCCGACATTCGTTACACCTTTGCTAACAAAGGCATTTCGTTTGGAGAAACTCTTATCTCCCCCTCCGTGTACTACTGGCTTATCAACCTGCCCTCCGTGCGCCGTGCTATCAAGGGCAGCGACAAGTCGGGGCAGCCTGTAACCCCTGTGGAGCTTACCAATATGCTTGCTGCCTTTGAGCTGCCTGCATTTACCATCGTAAACAAGCGCAACTCTGTGGCCGAGGATGGCAAACGTAAGGAAACGCTCATCAACCCCTACAACGATGATGTGCTGTGCTTTAAGCCTGCTGGCATAATCGGCGAGGTGCAGCCTGCATTTGAGGATAACAGCATTATCCCCGAACCCGATGTAACCTACATGGATGCCGACCATGGCATTCGCGTGGCCAAGTGGCAGGTTGGCGAAAGCACAGGCCAGCAGGCAGGCGAGTACACACAGGCAAGCTGGCGTGCGCTCCCTGCCATTACCGAGATTGAGGGCATTGTCAATTACCGCGTGCGTAACCTTGAGGCAGCTAATGCCAAGAGCAACGCAGAGGAAAACGCCTAAACCCGAATAGAGCATGAACAATCTACAGGCAATAGCCAGCGAGGTATTACCCTATTGCAGCGGCGATAATGAGCTGGAGCTTGAAAAGGCTCTGCTCTCCGCTTGCAAGCGTGCTGGTGCTACACTGGCCGCAAAGGAGGACTACACCCCCGACAACGACCGCGTTATTGCGCTGGCAGCAGTGCTGGTACTGGTTAAATACCTCTCACTCTCCAGTGAGAAAGAGGCCGAGTGGTCGCAGAGCTACAATGACAAGCTCAAGGAGCGCATTGCGTTCCTGTGCCGCGAGGCTGGGGTGCCTGTAGAGGAGTTCCTGCCCGAAACGGTAACAACGCTAACGCACGCCTCAAACAGATTTTAAGCCATGGCCAGCCGATATACCGATACACTCCAAATGCTTGTAACCACCGAGGCCGAGCGCAATGACGTAGGCGATTTGGTGGGTGGTACCTCCGAGTGGAGAACACTAACCATGTGCCGCGAGGAGCCGAGCGATGGAGGCGAGGAGGTTTCAACGGTTGCAGCGCGTGCCATCAACAAGAGTTCCAACATTTTCTTTCCTGCCAACGCCCCTGCCGTGCCAGTAAACGCCCAAATCCGAGTATTGGGCGCGGATGGCACGGTACAGGTGGAGGGCAAAGTAATGCGATACAAACGCTATAAGCATTATGGCAAAATATGGGTTTAGTGCTGCCTTTGGCAAAGGCGAGGTACACAACACCTTTGCCGAGTACGCACTGCGCGTACACCGAGCCATTGAAACGGTTATGCAGTTTATTGGCGAGGAGTGCGTAAAGATTGCGAGGGAGCAAGGAACCTATAACGACATTACAGGAAATTTGCGCAACTCTATTGGCTATGTGCTGGTAAAGAATGGCGATATAATCTGCAAAAACTTTGAGGAGCGCGTGGCCTCCAAGGTAATTGATGCAGCAAACGGCAAGGGTATTCTCCAAGGTCAAGCTCTTGCAGAGGAGCTGGCAAAACGCTTTACAAAGGGCTACGCCCTCATTGTGGTAGCTGGTATGCACTATGCCCACTATGTAGAGAGCCTTAACAAGGATGTGCTGGATAGCGCAGAGCGTTACGCCCTCCAGCGAGTTCCCAAGCTCATGCAAATGCTCAAAACTCAAATTTATAAAAACGCCAATTAAGCATGGCAAAAAAGGTAGAAGAAATTCCATTGCAAGAGGATATGCAGTTTAACACGCTGCAAGATGATATACTCTATGTGGTGCTAACTCAATCCGAGCTGGCCAAGCAGCTTACAGGCTCTATAACCAAGAGCAAAAAGCCCCAGCGCAACCAGCCCCCCAAGGTAGAGGATTGCGTTATCAGCAGCCTCTCCATTGAGAGTGGCAGCGTGCAGTTTGGCACCAGCAATGTGAATATCTATGTACCCGACATTAACACCTGCACAACACACGCAAGCGAGCCAGCAGACACGGAGGCCGCGAGCGACCGTATCAAGCAGCTTGCAGGGCTTGCATACGCCTCACTCAAAAAATACTACTGTGAAAATGGCTGGTCGTTTGAGTGTGTTGCACAGGATGTAATAGAGGAGGCTGCCCTTAATTGCCACCGCATTTGGTTCAAAATACGCTTTAATTTTCATAACTCATAAACTATTACCAACATGGGAGTAATTACACTGGGTCTTTCGGAAATACAGGTTGGCAAAATCGCTGCTGATGGCGGCGAGGCTACTGCCTACAGCAAAATCGGCAAGACCTACCAAAACACCTGCAAAATGACGCAGGAAAAGGCCGAGGTAACAGAGCATTATGAGGAGGGGCAGAGCGCACCCGAAGCACGCCGCAAGCGTAAAAAGGTGCCTATCCTTACTTTCTCCATAATGGACCCCGACCCCACGTTCCTCAAAGCCTATTTGGGTGGCGAGACAACTGGCACTGGCGATGACATGGAATGGAGCTGGAGCGATACCGATGAGGATATTGAGGCCAGTATCCGAGTTGTGCCCGAAATCGGTTTGGTTTACACCATACCGCGTGCCGACATTGAGGCCGTGCTTAACGCTGATATGTCAGCTCAGGGCATTAACCTTGTGGACTTTACCGTTACTCCGCTCAAGCCCACCAAGGCTGGCGTGAAAACGATGAGAGCACGCAAAAAGACGGCCACATTCCCTGCCAAATCCAGCACCTAACCCAAGCACCCATAACAATCAACCCCAAGCCCACTATGCACACGCAAAAGGTGCGTGGTGGGCTTTTTAATCTCCAACCAAATGCAGCAGGAAGATAAGCTAAAGGAAATTGAGGCCATGGAGGCCGAGAAAAAAGAGTTGCGCCTACTCATAGGCCAAGGCATAAGTTTTACGGTAGATTACTATGAGGATAAAGTGGTGCGCATACCGCGTTACCGCCACCTCCAGCGGCTCCTTACCAAAAAGCAAGTTGTAAGGGAGGAAAAGCAGGTAGAGTTTATCATCAAAGAGCCTACAGCCTACACGCTCGACCGCCTCTCCCTTGAGTATATTGAGCTTGCTATGGATGAGGAGCAGATAAAGGGCAACCCCCGACAGGAGGCTCGCAAGCTCTTTGCCAAGCATAACAGGCGCATGGCTCGCATTGTGGCCATTGCCACACTGGGCAATGACTGGGAGAATGAAAAAAAGCTCTCCGAGCGTACCGAGTTCCTTTCTCACTGGCTCAAGAACAGCACCCTGTGGGAGCTGGTGCAGGCCATTGACCTCACAAACAATTTAGCGGATTTTATAAACTCTATGCGATTGTTATCCAGCGCAAGGACAACAATTCCGAGTCGCATAGAGAGCCAACAGGATTAAATAGCCTGTATGGCCAGCGTGGGGCAATATGCGCATACTTTCACTGGACGTGGGAGTACCTCACTAAAGGAATTGCATGGGCAGTTGTGCAGCGTATGCTGGCCGACCAAGCTCGCTACGATGATGAGGAGGAGCAGGCAGGAGGAGCCAGCGAGAGCCAGTTTGATAGCGGAGATATTGAGCTGACCGAAGACAATGTAGATGATTTTGTAAACTATATTAACAGCCTTTCATAGTGGAAAATAACAATGGAGCATTAGCCTTTGACGTACTTATCCGCGACAGCAATATAAACGAAATGCTGGCGCGTGATGAGCAGCGCATTATGCAGTTTAAGGACACCGTTGAGGAGAGTTCCACCGATATTGTGCAGAGCTTTAGCAATATTGGCAAGGCTGTAGCTGGGCTGGCCGTTACTGCCATGCTCAAGAGCTGGGTGTCCGATATGATTTCAGTGCGTGGCGAGTTCCAGCAGTTGGAAATTGCCTTTGGTACCATGCTGGGGAGTGCCGAGAAAGCGCAAAACCTCATGGGGCAACTGGTAACAACTGCTGCCACCACTCCCTTTGACTTGCAGGGTATAGCCAATGGCGCAAAGCAACTACTTGCCTATGGCGAGAGTGCCGAAACGGTAAACGATACTCTTGTGCGGCTGGGCAACATTGCCAGCGGCTTGAGCATACCCCTTAACGACCTCACAATGCTCTATGGTACCACCATGGTACAGGGGCGGCTCTTTACCCAAGACGTAAGGCAGTTTATGGGGCGCGGCATACCGCTTGTGCAGGAGCTTACAAAGGTACTGGGTAAGTCTGAAACCGAGATTAACAACATGGTTACGGCTGGCCAAATTGGTTTCCCCGAAGTTCAAAAGGTTATTGAAAACCTCACAAATGAGGGTGGTATGTTCTTTGGCCTCATGGAGGAGCAATCAAAATCTCTTACTGGCCAAATCTCCAACCTTGAAGACGCATGGGATATGATGCTCAATGAAATGGGCACCAACATGGAGGGCATTTTGTCGGGTGGTATCTCTGCCGTGGCTACACTGGTGGAAAACTACGATAAATGCCTCAAGGTTATGGGCGCACTCATTGCTGTATATGGCAGCTACAAAGTGGCCACGGCTGCTGTAGCTATAGCTCATGGCAACAGCACGCGCATGGCCACACTGGATAATTTAGTTCTCAAAGCTCGCACACTCCTCATGGGTGGCCTTGTTGTTAATGGCAAGGCTTATGTCGCACAGCAGGGAGCATTAACCGTTGCAGAGCAGGCATACAGCGCAGAGCTGCAAAAAACGCTTACTCTTGAGCAGCAGGAAAACATATTGCGTGGCCTCAAGGTGCAGGCCATACAGGGTTTGCTCACACAGGAACAGGCTCTATATTTGAGCCGTCTAAACCTCAATAACACCAGTATTGAGTATTTGGCCGCTGCCGAAAGCATACTTACAGCCGACCAGCAGCAGGCACTGGCCAAGCAGAACCTCACACGCAACAGCACCCAGTATGTTGTGGCCATTGAGAACACCATTAGGGCACAACAACAGGAGAATGCCGCACAGATGGCAACTCTCCGAGCCGAGGCTGCCGCACTCAAGCAGAAACAGGCTACACTCCTACAGGAGTACCGTATCAGCCAAAACAAAATAGAGCATACCCGTGTGCAGATTGCGCTGGCCAATGCCGAGGGTAACGCCGAGGCCGCTGCCATGCTCAAGGAGCAGCAACATAACCAGCTCAAGCAGCACAGCATTATTATCAGCGACCTCAAGGCCACACGCACGGCCAAGGAGGCCGCCACACAAAGGATTGCCACACTTGCAACCCAGCAGGCAAGTATTGCAGGCAAAGCGAAAGCTGCCAGCGATACCATGCAGGCTACCACAAGCGGCCTGTTAAGTACCGCCACCACGTTCTTAACCGCCAAATTAAAGGCTTTGTGGGCAACCATGATAGCCAACCCCATTACGGCTATTATTACCGCTGCCACAACGCTCATTAGCGTGCTTATGATGTTTGGCAAAGAGGAGGAGGAAGCCACAAAGATACAGGGAGAGTTTAATGAGGCCGTATCGGAGAGCTACAGCAAAATGAACCTGTGGTTCTCTATCCTCAAAAACAGCTCCAGCAGCTCCAAGGAGTACAAGGATGCACTGGCAAAGGTAAACCAGCTTTGCGAGGAGCATAAAATTGCCATACTGGAGGAAAATGCAGCACTGGAGGCTCAAATTAGAAAGCATGATGAGCTTATTGAGGCTGTAGAGCGTAGCACTGCCGCCAAGCTCAAGGCCAAATACATTGAGGAGGGACAGGGTAAACTCACAGCTAAACAAGAGGAGAGGCTGGAAGAACTTATCAATGAGGCGAAAGATGCCTCTTTCCACCGCATTGAAATGAGTACCGTGTATGCTGGCGATATTTACACACAGGCTTACCAGTCGGTAGAACACGCCTCTGACAATATACGCAACGCTACTGATGCACTATGGGCAAGCGTACAGGTGCGTGCCGTGCAGGGAGCAGAGGAGCTGGCCAAGCTCACAGGTACCGCATACACCGAGGCACACGATAGGCTCATTAACGACATACTTACTCGCATACAGGAAACAACAGGCGCAACTGGCGAGGAGTTAAGCGAGTTCCGAGACGTTGTAAAAACCTTTGTGGATAACACCATTGCCGACAGCCAGCAGTGTATGGCCAACGTGGCCATTATTGAGCAGCAGGTGGCAGGTATGTTTAGCGGCCAGCCCATTGACAATGAGGTTAAGGAGCAAATTGACATTACAACATTGAGCCTTGAGGAGTTGCATAAACTGGTCGGCCAGTTAAGCGGCTCCACCGTTACCATTGAGTGCCAAACATACGGCTTTGAAAATGCCCTCTCCATGCTCAATGCAGTTAAGGGCGAGATAACCAAACAGCAAAACAACCTCAATACCGAGAACGGCATAAATGATGAGGTTAAACGCCTCAAGGATTTGCGTGCTGGTGTTACGCTGGGCAGTGCTGCATGGAAAGAGTATAACAACCAAATTAACACTCTCAATGCTCGCCTCCCCAAGACTGGCAATGCCGCACAGAGTGCTGCTAAAAAGGTGGCCGATGCACAAAAAGCCATTGACCAAAAAGTTATTGATTTAGGGCTGGAGGTTGAGCAAAGCCGACTGGCTCTAATTAAAGATGGCTTTGAGAAAAGGCAGGCCGAGCTGGAGGCACAGCACCGCAAAGAACTGGCTCGCATTGACAAAGAGCAAAAAGAGCTTGAGGAGAAATACAAGGCTGCCAAAAAGGCTATGCCTGCCGATGTCGTTGCGCAATATGAGGAGCTGCGTGCCAATGAAAATGCCAGCTATGAGATTGAGCGTAGTGACCTTGTTAGCACCGAAATTGAGGAACGTAAAAAGCAATACACCCAATATTACAAATGGATAGAAGCATACGGCACCGAGGTTGCTAACAGACAATACGCCTCTCTTGTTGAGCAGGGCAACACTTATGAGGCATGGTTAAAGGGTAAAATTGCCGCCCTCCAAACTCAAATGGATAATGGCACCATTACAGAGGCAGACGGCAACGCCCTCATTGCATACCAAGAGCAGCTACGCCAAGTGCAGGGTGTGAAGACCGAGATGGAGAAATTCTCCGAGGCTCTAACCAAAGCCAAGGAGGACAGCAAAACGCTGGGCGATTACCTCTCTACGCTTGCCAAGCGCAAAATGGAATTGCAGCAGGGCAAGGGCAATCTCATAGGCGAGGATAGAGCCAAGGCAATACAGGAGATTGACCGCCAAATTACCCAAACTACCGAGCAGTTGCAAAAGCAGCTCCTTGAGACATACAAAACCAATGCCCAGTTAAGGCTTGAAACAGAGCAAAAGTTTGAGCAGGAAATAACATGGCTCCGACAGCATGGTTACACCCAGCAGGCAGAGGTTGCAGAAAAGGCACGCCGTAAGGCCGTGGCAGAGATAGATGCCACACGCATACAGGCAACAGACAACTGGAAACAGCTCTTTGCCAATGCCCAGTATTTAAGCAGCAGTGCCTTTGACACCATACTGGCAGACCTCAAAAAACAAGTTGATGCCATTGGCGATGTTGATATTAAGGCACGCCTTACCCAGCAGCTTGAGGAGTTGCAGCGGCAAGTTGAGGGGAGCAAAAACCCCTTCAAGTTGCTTGTAACCTCCATAAAAGCCTATAACGCTACTGCCGATAATACCCCCGAAAAGAGCAAAAAGTTCTCCCAAATGTTTGAGAGCATTGCAGGGAGCATTGAGTTTGTGAAAGAGGGCTTTGACAGCGTGGTTAATGGCCTCAAGGAGCTGGGGCTTGCTGGCGATGAGGTTACACAGGAAATGCTGGGCGATATAAGCAACATGATAGGTGGAGCCGCCCAGCTTGCCAAGGGTATTGCCAGCAGTAACCCCATGGATATTATACAGGGCGGCATTGGCCTCATTACCTCTGCCATATCCCTGTTTGATAGCACCAGCCGCCGCATAAAGCGAGAAATGGCCGAGCATGAAAAGCAGCTCAAGGCATTACAGCGCGTATATAGTGAAATAACATGGCGCGTGGATAATGCTGTGGGCGAGGACTACTACAAGGAGCAGCGCAAGGCCATTGAGAACCTTAAAAAACAGCAGCAGGAGTACAAGGAGCTTGCACGCCTTGAGCAGAGTAAAAAGAGCAAAGACCGCGATGATAACAAGGTACAGGAGTATTTGGCCAGTGCCGAGCAGGCAGCGCGTGATATTGCCGACATAGAAAAGCAAATAACGGAGAGCCTTGTGCAAACCAATTTCCGAGATTTGGCAAATGAGCTGGCCGATGTATGGGCAACTGCATTTGGCAATATGGAGGACAGCGCACAGAGCTTTGAAGAGGTATGGAACACAACCATTGCCAATGCCGTTAAAAACTCCCTCAAGCTAAAGCTCATTGAGCCGATTGTAAATCAGTTTACAGAGGCACTGGCCTCCTATATGGGTGCCCATAACAATAGCGTGGCTGGCTTTGACTTTGCCAAGTGGAAACGTATGTTGCAGAACGCTGGCAATGCGTTTACCGAGGGGCTGCAAAGTTTTGAGGAGTATTTCAAGGATTTCAGCGATGATATAGACGGCACCAAGGAAACGCTGGAGGGGCAGATAAAAGGCTGCACGGAGGATACCGCAAGCATGGTGGCTGGCGAGCTTACCACAATGCGCATACGGCAAATGGAAATGCTCATGCTCCAGCAGGAGTTTAACAGCTCCATGTTGAGCATTGACAACAACATTCGCCAAGCTCTCACATATCTTGCAGGCATACAAACCAACACTGGAGCCGCCAACACCCATCTGCGTGCCATTGGCACCACTCTTGAGAATTTAAGGTCTTTAATAGCCAGCGACCCATTGAGGGCTAAAGGCATTGCATAACCCAGTAGAGCGTATGGAACGATTAAAGCATTTACAGCAGCTCATGGCGCATGGCCATTGTGTTGAGAGCTTGAGCCGAGTACATAACAGCCGCAACCATACCAGCAGGCTTGTGGAGGCTTATTTTTACTACATAAAGGAGTGTGTAAAAAAGGATTTTCCCGACATAGCTTTTATGCGCTCCTATATGGGTGTAGAGGCAGCAAAGTATGGCGGCTTTATTGATACCGTGGGCGAGGTGGAGCCGTTACGGCGCAACGCATTTGTAGGCGATTGCGATGCCTCAATTACCTGCTCCCAGTACAATATACACCTGTGCTGGGTTCGCCACAATAGCAAGCTCAAAGTTATTGCTACAGGGCACAGCCGCCTGCAT
The DNA here is from genome assembly GCA_947175645.1 of uncultured Porphyromonadaceae bacterium. Taxonomy (GTDB): domain Bacteria; phylum Bacteroidota; class Bacteroidia; order Bacteroidales; family Muribaculaceae; genus CAJUPY01. The sequence goes on along the minus strand of CAMWNP010000002.1, from coordinate 147,715 downwards.
ATTGATTGCTTTGAAAACTCCAGCGTGGAGGTGGTTATTGCCAGCCCCGATGCAAAGGTTTACATAAACCAGTATGGCAATAGTAAGGTACAGGTAAGTGGCCATGCCGAGTGTGCCACCTGTACGCTCCATGATACAGAAACTTATAAATAACCCAGTATGGCACAGGAACAATATTTAGTCTTACACCTGCCCTTTGATGAGGCAGAGGGAGCCGTAACCACATACGATTTCAGCTCCAACCGCGCAGATGGCGTGCTTACCAATGCCCATTTTGAGGCAGGCAAGCAGGGCAACTGCATTAACTACGATGGCACCGCCAAATGCGAGGTGTCACCCAGTGTGCTTAACCTCAATGGCTCATTTACCCTGTGCGCATGGGTTAAGCTCCATGAGGTAAGCGACAACCTCATAGTGCTGGTTAATTACAGCGGCATTGACCACTACTACAAGTGTGTCGTTAATCTCCAGCCTAACACATGGTATTATGTTACGCTCACACGCGATGGCACGGTGCTGTGTGTGTACCTCAATGGCTCACTGCTGGAGCGTGCAACCGTACCCACCAGTTATGGCAACCCCATTGGCATAAATGTATGCCAAGATTGCTATAACACAGAGCTGGGGCATGGTTGCGTTGATGAGCTGAAGCTGTACCAAAAAGCCCTCACACAGGAGGAGCTTATGGGAGAGCTGGATAATACCAAGCAGCTTGCATACCTGCTTGATGGCATAGATTTCAAGACCTACGGCGTATTTGTCAGCAAATGCCGTGGCCTCATGGATGGCCTCAAGATGAAAGACCCCTTAAAGGTTGAGTTTGATGGCTATCATGGCGAGGCCATTGACCTTACACGGCCACGCTTTGAGGCAAGGGAGATAACGCTGGAGTGCTTTATTGACAGCGCAGGTGGTAAAATGGCCTTTGTGCAGGCGGCACAGGAATTTATCGCCCAGTTCCATGCCAAGCACAAGGCGGCCAGCTCCATTGTAAATGCAGAGCCATGTGCCGCAGGGCTGCACCGCTTGACGGTAGATATACACCCCACCAAACCCCTCATTTATGAGGTTTACCTGCCCGATGCAACCAACATAGACAAGGAGTGGAACGACAAGCGCATGATTGGCACGTTTACACTCTCTTTGCGCGAACCCGAACCAGTAAAGCGAGTGCTAAAGCACATGAAAACCAGCGAGGCCACCAAGCGCATTAGCATAACCATTACCACTACCAAGCTGGTAAACATATACTGGGGCGATGGTACAACTACCCAAGACGTATGCGGCACCAATGTAACCGTAACACATGACTATACCGACAATGGCGAGTATTACGCAGTTATTACTGGCGTAATTGAGGAGATTGAGGCATTTAGCACCAATGCAATTATTGTATGGCAGAAATTGTAATTTACAAGCGCAATGGCACCGTGCGCTACCGACTTGACAGCTTTGCAAAGCTCTGCACCGTAAAAAGTGCAGAGCAAAAGCGTGAGCTGCTGGGAGAGGACACGGTAACAATAAAGACCTCCAGCGCGGAGCCGTTGGAGCTGGTGGTGGGCGATTATATTGAGATTTACGGTAGCAAATACACTCTCAATAAAGTAAATGAGCCTACCAAAATCAGCGAGCGTAAATTTGAGAACACCATGGTATTTGAGGGCTTGCAGTACAAGCTCATAGATGCCCAGTACCGTAATGCTGACGCTGCTGGCCACAACCCCAGTGCCGAGTTTCCCATTGTAGCCAATATGCGGCTCCTCATGCGACTGCTCATTAGCAATATAAACCGTGTGGCCATTTCTCTAAATGAGATGTGGGAGCTGGGAGAGTGCCCCGAAACCGAACACAAAGAATATTCTTTCAGTAATGAAAATTGCCTTGAGGTATTGCAGCGTGTATGTAAGGATAACAAACTGGAGTTTGAGATTGAGGCATTAACCACCAAGCGTTTTAGGCTCCATATCCGCAAAGTGGGGCGGCTCTTTCCAGCCTCATTTACCTTTGGCCGAGGCGGCGGTGTGTATAAGCTCACACGCAAGAATGTAAACAGCAACAACATTATTACTCGCCTGTACCTTGAGGGTAGCACGCGCAATATTACCAGTAAGTATCGCAACGGTGCTTTGAGGCTCCGCATTGGAGATAATGAGGAAAGCTACATCGAGAACCGTGCCGCTGTAGCCGCCTTTGGTATTAAGGAGGGCAGCCGCACATACGAAGATATTTACCCACACCGTACAGGCAAAGTTACCTCACTGGTAGCTGGCGATGGCCTCAAGTTTGTGGATAATACCATGTTTGACCTAAATGAGAAAGATGAGAGTGGGCAAACTCGCTGGCTCATGGAGGGCACTTGTGCCAAGGTTAAATTTGTAGGCAACTGCAACCTGTCGGGCTACCAGTTTGAGGTAGCCAAATTTGACTCTGCAACCAAAACATTTACTCTCAACCTGTACGAGGATAGCCGAGGGCTTAAAATACCCGATGGCCGAGCATACACTATTGAGAAAAATGCAGAGTATGTGCTGCTCGATATTGTTATGCCTAACGACCCCTATGTAGTAGATGCAGAGGCCGAGTTAAAAGCTGCTGGAGAAAAGGATTTAGCACAGGATAGCCAGCCCAAGGTTGAGTATGAGCTTGAGCTTTCTTCGCTGGAGCTAAAGCGTAAGTTTGGCAGCGAGGCTGGCATTGTAAACCTGTTTAATGTGGGCGATTACCTACCCATAAAAGACACGGATATTAACGTGGATAAAGCCATACGCATTAAGGGCTTTACACGCGATTGCTATGCCGACCCATACAAGTATAAAGTAACCTTGAGTGATACGGTAGAGGTTAGTATTATCCAGCAGCTTTTGGAGGATAATGCCGAGTTAGGCCGCATTGTGGTACTAAACGACCTTACCAATGTTGCGAGAGCAAGAGCCAACTGGCGTACTACACAGGAGTTGCTGGGCATGGTGTTTGATGGCGATGGTTATTTTGACCCCACCAACATACGCCCCAGCTCCATTGAAACGCTCATGTTGAGTGTTGGCAACCGTGCAGGCCAGTTTGTCCTCCGCAATATCTTCATTGAGGCCAATGCTGCCGTAAGTGGAAAACCTAACCCCAACTACATACGCATAACCTCTGCCAGCGGCCAGCTCATACACTATGCCATTGAGGAAACTGACCGCACATGGGCTATGAATGGCCTACAGGTAACACTCAACACCAGTGCCGCCCTCTATATTTATGCTGTGTGCCCCAAGGCTGGCACCACTGGCTCCTTTATTATCTCTGCCACCAAATATGCCACCGAGGTTGGCACCAACTACTATTTTCCTGTAGGTGTTCTCTCCTCCGTTTACAATGGCTACAGGGAGGTAACAACAACATACGGAGCTACACGCATTACAGGCCGCTGCATAAATTGTGGCCGCATTGAGAGTATAGACAAAAGCACATACTTTGACCTTGATAATGGAGAGATTGGAGGCCGCATTAAATTCCGCTCCACCAGTGGCGAGTTGATGAGTATAAACGAGCTGGAGCAGCAAATCAACTCTACAAACGATGAAATTACAGGGTTGAGCGAGTTGCTGGCCAGTATGCAAGACCAAATAGACGGAGCCGTTGAGTATTGGTTTGGCACGGAGCCGCCAACATTATCAAATGCACCTGCAAACCAGTGGACTGATGAGGACACACGCACCGCTCATTTAGGCGATGTCTATACTGATACCAATACTGGCCTTGAGTACCGATACAGCCGTATTGGCCGCTCCTCTATTGTTAATGGCCAATTAGTGCGCCAATGGGTGTATAGCTGGCAGGAGGTGCCGAGTACAGGCGTAGGCCAAGCCATATTAGCTGCCAATAACGCCCTCAATTTGGCAGGCAGTAAAAACCATGTATTTGTTACTGCCAACTCTGCCAGCACTCCGCAAAGCCCATACAAGGAGGGCGATTTGTGGGTAACATTGGATAGCTACAAATTCAAAATCTGTATAAAGAGCCGAGAGAACACCAGCGGCACACGCTACGTTGCAAGTGAGTGGAAAGATGCAGGTTACACCGATGATACGCAGGCAAACAAAGCACTCCAGCAGCTTACCGATTTGGCCAGCGACAGCATTATTACACCTGCTGAAAAAATAACTCTCAAGGATGAGATGGCCAATATTAAAGTGGACTATTCAACCGTTAAGGCGCGTGCCCAGTTAGCAAGCATCAGCACCACCTCTTTTGATGCAGCCTATAGCACTCTGTTGGCTTATACCAACAACATATTGGCCAGCATGAGCAGCAACAGCACGGTTGATAAAACCACCTACAATGCCAATTTCAATGCCTACTACACCGAGCGCACCAACCTGCTTGATGCTATAAGTAAGGGCTATGTTGATAGCATTGAAATGGGTGGTGGCAACTACATAGGCAATGGCGCATTTTTTGAGGAAAGCACAGGCTGGAGTTTGAGCGTAAACAGCAGTGCTGGCCAAACTGGAACCTTATCGCTTTTCTCCGAGGCTACCATGGGCAAAGTATTGAGAGTAACCAAGTCAAATGCTACTGGCTGGTGGTACTTTGGTACAGGCATGAAAGCCGCAGGCGGCAACATACTCCTGCCTCAAGGTAAGTTTGTAAATGGCGTAACCTACACCGTGGCATTTTGGGTTAAGGCCAGTGGCACCGTTACTTTGCGCGTTGGCATAATGGATGGCAATGGCGGCAATGTAGTGGCCGCTCTCAAGGACTTTACAGCCACAACCAAATGGCAACGTGTAAGCTATACCTTTACGGCCAACAATTTGAGCAGTGTAAACTCTCGCCTCTACATAACTACCGCCGCAACCTTTAGCTATTGCTACTTTACCAAGTTTGTACTGGTAGAGGGCAACAAGGCACCCGAATGGAATGAGAGCAGCCAAGAGATTAATGCGCAGATAGCTGCCAGCAAGGATTTACTCAAGGCAATAACCGAGAACTACACCCAAATTGAGGGCGGCCTTATACTCTCCACGTTCTTTAAGCTGGGCGCACTCCAGCAGAGCGGTGAGTGGGTTGAGAGTGCTGGCTTGAAAGCCATGTATAACAACCGCGATGAGATTGCTGCATATTTCGGTGGTACCTATGCGGAGGCACTGGCTGGCACAAAAGCTGGTATGACCATAATTTACCACAATGGTAAGTTTAAGGCCAAGGATGCGGAGATTACAGGCGTTATCAATGCCACCAGCGGCACGTTTAAGGATGTGCTAATACAAGGCTCCATGCGCAATAAATTTACCCTTGTGTCGGGGAGTTTTGATACCAAGTACAACGATAATGTTGCCATGTACTCCACCAGTGAGGGTTGGACTGCTGCTTTCAGCCTCCCATGGGATGCCGAGCAAATAGGCCGCCGCCTGTTAATTGCTAATTTTTACTGGAATGGCTCAATATCGCGTGGCGAAGTAGGAATAGATGCGCCGAGCGGCAAGTATTTTTATATTGATGGCGTGCGTAAGAGCAAACTGGTACTTAACAGGCAGGTTGTGGAGCTTGTAGGCTACGGCACAGGTAACACCTTTTATGGTTGGATTGTGCTTAACTGCATTGATGCATATACTGATAGAATGTATGGCTCCACATTTAAGGTATTAGCCACAGGCTCCGTAACAGGTACCAGCAGCAGTGCAACAATACAGAGCATGACGGTTGATGGCTCCAAGCTAACGGTTAGCCGAGTATCACAAGGCCGCTACAAGGTTTCGTTCCCCTCCAGTTGGTTCTCCAGCAAGGATGATTACATGGTGTGGCTACAGGGTACAGGTTGGAGTTATGGCGAGAATACCGCTAAAAGCACCGCCTACATAAAAGCCTCTCTACTCAACAAACAAAGCTCTTATTTTGAGGTTGGTTTGAGTGACGATGCGACCTCTAACGATGGGAGCTTTATGTTTATGATTAATAACACACAGGAGTGGAATAACTGGGGTTAGTAACCAAAATGGCCTCACTTTCAAAAGTTAGGACAGCTAAAGCGTACTTATATGGTACGCTTTAGTTACTTTTGAGCCTGTTTTTAACGACTATACAATGAGCAACAAGTATAACAATAACTATATCAGCCCCGAAATGAGCGCAGGCCGTATCGTTTCCAAGGGCAAAATCAGCAGCCTCTCCAATGGCTTTAGGCTCAAGGAGAGCAAGCCCTTTTCAGTCTATGTACGCCCCAAAACTCTCTCCACCATGGAGCGTGATGTATTGCTTAACTGCAAGCTCTATGCCGAGGAGGAGTTTAGCGAGGTGCCTGTAACTCTTTATGGCTGGGTAGAGCTTTGCATTGTTGAAATAGCCCCCAGTGAGGAGCTGCTTAACAGCTACGATATTTACTGGGGTGCAGGTAGCGCAGCACAACTAATTGTAAATACCAAATAACATGGGTACACTTATAGGAATAGGAAACACCGTGCCACAATTCCCCTACAAAGATTCGTGGTATGGCATACGCATTAACCTCAAGAACGGAGGGCATTGCGTAGCTGATGGCAAGCTGGAGCGCGTGGGCAACCTTGACCTGCACCGCTCGCTGCCCATACAAAAGCGCATACGGCGTTACATAGCCAATGCCGATGGCAGTGTTAATTACTGGCTGGGAGCCAACGACAGCACCCTCAAGGAGGGAGGCGGTGCGGCTCGCCTTAATGCCCTTGACGGCATTGTGCAGCTCTACAAGCCCGACTATTACCGCCGCATTGAGTTTGATGGCGATTATATGCTGGTAGCCATTAGCGAGGTGCCACTGCCTGGATTTATCCACATGAAAGAGCGGTCGCGCTCCCCATGGCTCGCTACCTGTAACCGTACAACCAACCTGCCCACCTGTGCCTCTTTCCTCCAGTGGAATGCAGACGGCTCACTCAAGCGTGATGCCAACGGCTTGCTGGAGCTTACCAGTAATGCTGCCGAGTACCGAGGGGGCAACAACCAAACGGCATGGGATGGCACCTACCGCTCTGTGCAGGGTATGCCCATGAGTAGTGCCAGTGCCAACATGGCCACGTTCCGCACACGCTGCCGCTCGCTGGGTGCCATGTGGCACTTTGGAGGCTGGCATTTCCGCGAAGAAATGAGCTGGCTCATGGCCATTGAGTTTGGCGATTTGAGCAGCGATACTGCATTTAACTCTGCCAAAACAGAAGATGGTTTTGCGCAGGGTGGGCTGGGTATGGGCACACTGGTAAATGGTACCGAGTGGAACACATATAACGGCTACTATCCATTTATCCCTTGTGGCGTAACTGCCAAGCTGGGCAACAATACTGGCGTGGTGGACTATACCATTAAGAACTGGAAAACAGGCGTGGATAAAGTGGTACAGGTGGCCAGTTACCGTGGCTGGGAGGCTCCGCAAAGGTATATGTGGGAGCATAACGATGATGTGCGCGTATGGTACAGCAAGCCCAGTGACGGAGGCGATGGCCTTATTTTCCTTTGCAATGACCCTGCCCAGTTTGCCAACCCTGCCAATGACCGAGTGCGCACGCTGGCAGGTTATGAGGAGCTGGGAGCCGTGCCTGTAAACGCTGGCTATATCTCCGAAATGGGGTATGCTAATGGCTGGACTTTCCCCAACAGCGTTGTAGGTGGAGCTGCCAATAAAAACTACGGCGATTACTGGTGGCACTCTTACCCTGCTACAGATGATAACAACGAGGAGGGCTGGAGACAGCTCCTCTCTGCTGCTACTGCGCATGGTGCGGAGAATTCGGGTGTCCGCTGTGCGGATACGAGTTATCGGTGTTCGATTACGCTTGCGGGTTGTGGTTTCCCCCTGTGCCTTGAATTTTCGGCCTCCGAGGGCATTTGAAAAGCTGGCAGCATAACAAAGTGAAAAAGTAACTCAAAACAATATAGAAATGAACAATCCCCCTAAAGCACCGCCTTGAGCGGTGCGTGGCCATGGCCATTACCATAGCAAGCGTTACGGCTTTCGGTCAAAAACGCGGTTGCGGTGGTTTCGGGAAGCTCCTCTCTGCTGCTAATGCGAATAATGCGGAGAATTCGGGTGTCCGCTGTGCGAATACGAGTAATCGGTGTTCGAATACGAATGCGAATTATGGTTTCCCCCTTATACCGTTTATTACTTTTTCGGTTCTACGCTCTTTCGGGAGTATAGGCCACTCAACAACCCCACCAAGACCATGCCTCTCAAGAGTAGCCACGCCCCAGCATTAGTGGGGCTGGTTACTGGCAAAAGAATATGGAGATTGTAAAGTGCGAGTAGAGCGCGGCACCAGCCGCGAGCGCGAAAGCTCTTATAACAGCAATGGCACATAAAATTTACCACAGCTACGATAACAACAGCTACTGGAAAGTATGCGACCCTCAAAACGTGCTGCACGCAACCCTAAACACCATACGGGGTAAGCGGCACAGGCACGATGTGCAGCGGCTACTAAACGAGGGCTTTATTGAGGCAATAACCGAGGTATGGGAGCTGCTTGATAAGCGCAAGTACATACCCTCTCCTTATACAAAGAAAATCATTAAGGAGAAAACAGGCGGCAAGGTTAAAACGCGAGTGCTAAAAATAGCCAAGCTCATGCCCGACCGCATAATTGACCACTGCCTCATTGATGTTATTGAAGATGATTTGCGTAAACTCTTTATTGCCAATACCTACGCCTGCATAAAAGGGCGAGGTATTCATGCTTGCCTCCGCGACCTTAACCGTACATTGCAAAAGGATAAAAAGGGTACAAAATACTGCTTAAAATTAGACGTACACCATTATTATGACACCATAAAGCATGATAAACTCAAACTGATTTTCCGCAAAAGCTATGGCGATAGGCATTTGCTTTGGCTCATGGATACAATAGTAGATAGCACCGAGGGCAATGAGGGCATACCTATTGGCCGCCTTACCTCCCAGCATTTTGCCAACTGGTACCTAACACCATTTGACCACTGGGTAAAGGAGTGGCTAACGCCAATGGTTAAAAAGCTCTTTCATGCACGCCTGTATTATTTCCGCTACATGGATGATATGGTTTTCCTGTGTGGCAATAAGGAGGCTTTGCACTGGGTATTTGAGCAAATTGAGGCTTACCTGTTAAGGGAGCTGGAGCTGACCATAAAAGGCAACTGGCAAATTTTCCCTGTAGATGCTCGCTCTATTGATTTCGTGGGCTACAAGAGCAACCATTACAATGTGCTGGCTCGCAGAAGCATACTTATGACCTACTGGCGTAAGTTGCGCCAAGTGCAAAAACGCTATGGCATTACGCAGGAGCATGAGGTTAAAATGGAGCTGGCCGCACATTATGGCTGGCTACAACACTGCTCTAAAGAGCATTTTGAACGCATATTACAATTAACAATAAACCAGTTAAACCCAATGAGTAAAGAAAACTTGAGAGTGGGCATCACCAGTGCCGAGGCACAGCCCACGTTTGATGTGATTGACCGCATCAAAGGCACAACGCTCTACAACCACAACCAGCACATTGAGGAGCGTGCCGATGAGGAGGGCAAAAAGGTTAAGGTAAACGTGTATGACAGCCTGCTGGTGGCTGCTCCAGTTACGGCCAATACCATACTGGAAAACCTCATTGCTGCCAAGTACAGCAGCACCGAGGAGGCCAAGCTGCTCAACGACTACAACGCCGCTATGCTGGGCATAGAGGATGAGGCCAAAAAGCAGCCCTACCTTGATTTCCTTTCAGAGCGCAAGGCACTCCGCGCTATGGTGGATGCCGATTGTAAACTCCACAACATACCTTTAGCATAATGGCAACATAAATATGGCAGAGGAAACATTTGATTTTGCCGATTTCTCGCTGCAAGGAGAAGACGCAAGCTCTGAACGCCCTACAGGCGATTACCCCAGTATTGATGAGGTAATAAACAAGCCTATTTGGTGTACTGGCTTTTCCCACGGCGTAGAAACCGAGAATGGCAAACGCACCGTAGTAAAATTTAAGTGGGAGCTTGAGGAGGCAGAAACGGCGTTTTGGACAAGCAGTAAAAAGCTACTCAAAACGCTACAAAATCCCAAATTACGTTTCCCATTCCATACCATTATAAAGGTGGTGTTTATCCGAGATATGGCTGGCTTTGAGTTCCGCAGTGCAAGGGAGGCCGTGTCGCAGGAAGATGTGGATGCGCTCAATATGTACCTCATTAAAAAGCGCAGTTACATGAAACAAAGACGCTAATATGGTTGAAGATGTAAACTCCGTAGCCCATGGCATTACCAATTATGGCATGATGGCTATTACTGCCGCCTTTTTCCTTGTACTCACAGGGTTATTATGGGTGGCCTGTTTCAAGTGGTTTAAGAGCATTATTGACGGCATGATTAAGGGTAATGCCAAGGTTAATGCCGACCTGCTGGCAGAAACGCGCAAGCAGAACGAAATGCTCAACGACATATCCGAGGGGTTACGCCCCGAAACTCTGTTAAAGGTTAAAAACCTCTCAAGTATATGCTTTGACCTTGCTATAGAGCGCGTATGCCGCATTATTAAGCGCGTGCGTGAGGAAAACCACATTGCAGACCGAGCGGCCACCGTGGCCAAAATACGCACTCTCATTGAGAACCTGCATGAGGATAGAAACAGCCGCCTTGATAGCTTTTTGTACCGAGGCCGCACGCTCTCCAGCTATGCAAATGTGCAATGGATTGAGTGGGTGGCCGAGGTAGTGGAAAAGGAGGTTTACAATGACACCGTTAATAATGGCCGAGCTTACACTAATGTGGAGGCTGTATATAAGCGGATAAAAATAGATTTTTACCACCGAGTTCAACACAATTAACCCCCAGTGAAATGATAGTAATTATTGACAATGGCCACGGTGTTAATACCGCTGGCAAGTGTAGCCCCGACAGGCAGCTCCTTGAATATAAGTGGGCGCGTGAGGTTGGCCTGCTCTTACAGGAGCAGTTAAAAGCCCATGGCATTGAGGCTATCCGAATAGTAACCGAGGACAAAGACATCAGCCTCAAAGAGCGGTGCAACCGAGCCAATGCCTTATGCAACAGGTACGGCACCGCCAACTGCATTTTCGTGAGCCTCCACTGCAATGCGGCTGGAGCTGATGGCCGCTGGAAAACTGCTGGCGGCTGGTGTGTTTACACATCGCCTAGAATTACCAAGGCCGATGCACTTGCAACGTGCCTGTGGAACGCAGCCAATACCGTGCTGGCTCCTTATGCCGAGCGGTTCCGCGTATTGCAGGCCAAGGGTGCTTATGACCCCAAGCAGGTGCCGTTCCGTGCCGACTGGAGCGATGGAGACCCCGATTATGAGGCCAAGTTTACCGTGCTTACTGGCACCAAATGCCCTGCTGTACTTACGGAGTCACTTTTCCAAGACAACAAGAGCGATATGGAGTACCTGCTTTCCGATGAGGGCAAGGCTGCCATTGCCCAGCTCCATGTTGAGGGCATACTTAACTACATAAAAAGCGTAGCCAAATGAAAAAGTATCTACTAATTGCTATTGTGGCACTGCTGGCGGTTGCTGGCGGTGCCATACACCGCTGCCAGCAGCTCAAGGCCGACAATGAGCGGCTGCATGGCAACCAGTCGGCACTCATGGCCGATGTTGAGTTATACAAGACCGAGGCAGGAGAGAATGCAGCCAAGGTGCAGCGGCTCCAGCTCACAGCCTCCGAGTTTGAAACCCAGTGTGCCGACCTCAAGGCCGAGGTGGAGCGGCTGGGCATAAAGACAAAACGGCTCCAGCAGGTTATTGCCTCCAGCTCACAAACCAAGGTGGAGGTGCGAACAGAGGTTAAGGACAGCATTGTGTATGTGCCCATGCTGGCGAGGCTTGACACTCTAAAGTGCTTTGAGTTTAACGATGGCTGGGTGCGTGCCAGTGGGTGCATTGATACCAGCGGCCACTTTGAGGGAGAATTTGAGAGTAATGACAGCCTCCTCATAGTAGCCCACCGAGTGCCCAAGCGTTTCCTTTTCTTCCGCTGGGGGTGCAAGCGTGTGGAGTTGGATATTGTAAACTCCAACCCTCATGCAAGCATAAAATACGCTCGCTATGTTGATTTTACCAAAAAAAAGTAGTAACTTTGCAGCGTCAAACGCCTCTCCATGTGAGAGCAGCAAAAAGCGAGTTTTTTGCAGTTGTGGCTCAAATGTGGTTCAGTGGCGCAAGACGCAGTAAGCTAAAATTCTCGCCCATAGGGGGTTAAACTCGTAAGAACAGGAGTTTCCGGTGCTTATATGCAAATATAGCACATTTTTAACAAAGCGCAAAATTGGCAAAAGAGTTTGTCAAAACCAAAAATAACGTAAGCTCCTGTAGTTCAATGGATAGAATACTGGATTCCGGTTCCAATGATAAGGGTTCGATTCCCTTCGGGAGTACAAAAGAGAGCTAACTTTCAAAAGTTGGCTCTCTTTGTTTCTGCACTTTTGGCTCATTATGGCGAAATTTGCAGCGGTTTGTGGTTCAAATGTGGCTCAAAATGCAACACAGCTAAAAATGTTGTGAGCCACAAATGGAGCTTTCAAGCCATATAACCTGCAAGAAAACAACGTAATGAGTACAACATTTAAGGCCGTTGTATATGCACACCACCGCAAAGAAGATGGCACATACAACGTAAAAATTAGAGTTACGCACAACCGAAAGCGTAAACACCTGCCCACCTCCATATTTGTAACAAAGGAGGATTTAACGCGAGGGCTTAAAATCAAGAACGCCCAAGTCAATGACACACTCAAGCGCACGATTGATGGCTACCAAAAAATTGTGGCCACTCTGCCCATTGAGAGAGCCAATGTAATGAGCATTGAGCAAGTGGTGGACTACATACAGAACTACAACAGGAATAACGGAATATTTGAGCTTGATTTTATTGCCTTTTCCCGACAGGTAATTAAAGAGACAGAGGCGGCTGGCAGAGTTGGCACAGCGCACAGCTATGAGAGTGCTGTAAATGCACTGGTACGCTTCCTAAAACGCGACACCCTCTCAATACATGAGGTTACGGTTAAACTCCTCACTGATTTCTGCAAATTCCTACTGAATGAGCCAGCACGCCCAAACAGGACAAAAGGAGAGCGTGCGCCCTCCCTATATTTGGGTAATATCCGCATACTCCACAACAAGGCGAAAGCCATGTATAATGATGAAGATGCAGGCATTATACGCATACCGTTAAGCCCATTTAAGCGTTTCCAAGTGCCGCGCCCTCCTCTCACTCGCAAACGCTCCATAAGCATTGAGCAACTACAGGCCATTATGCGAGTGCCGCGCCGCGTTGGCTACCAAAACAGCGCAAAGTACCCAACCTCAAGGCAAGAGCTGGCACGCGATATGTTCCTGCTCTCCTTTGGCCTAATTGGCATGAATAGCGTTGATTTGTATAACTGCACCTGCATTGAGGGTGACCGCATTACTTACCAGCGCACAAAAACCTCCAGCAGGCGTGCCGACCACGCAACAATTAGCATAAAGATAGAGCCATGTGTAATGCCGCTGGTGGAGAAATACCGTGACCCAACAGGGCAACGTGTTTTTGATTTCCACCTCCGTTATACTACCTCCAATGGCTTTAATGGCTATATTAACCGAGGGCTAAAGCTCATTGGAGCCATGGAGGGGATAGAGATACCCGATTTGGAGTTTTACGCAGCTCGCCACACATGGGCTACACTGGCACGCAACAAGGCAAACATTGACAAAGCCACCATACATGAGGCATTAAACCATGTGGATGAGCAAATGCGCATAACGGATATTTATTTGGATAAAGACTACAGCAAGCAGGATGAGGCCAACAGGCGAGTGCTGGAGCTGGTAGGCTTTAAGGCTCCTCAAGATTAAGCTCTCCCTGCAAAGGAGCGGCCGCTGGGGCTGGTGGGTTCTTATACCTGCCAGCCCTTTCTTTTCGTGGTTTGGGTGCTGGCTTAAACATACCACCTTTGCCAGTAAGCAGCCACTCTGCATTTATATTGTAGTAGGCTACCAGTGGCACCAGCCAGTAAGGTTTGAGTATGGCCTTTTCAATATTTTTTTCCTGTTCATAAAAGTGCCGTTTGTTTATATCGTGCAGCCTGCAATAGGTTTGCCGCCCTCTCAAGGCTTTGCTGGCCATGAGCATACCGATAGCCTCAAAAAAACGCTTTTTGATAGCATTGTCAATGGCTCTACTCTCCTCTGTTCGCATACCACACAGCTTTGCGTATAGTTAGTAATTCTCTCCGCATACTCTCAAGCTCATTTACTGGCTCTCCCAGTACCGAGGCATTATCAATGGCAATATTAACACTCAAGAGGGCATTATTGAGCGAGCTAACATTTACTGGTTTGCCCTTGAGCAAAGCCAGCAGTAAACCCTCCGCAACGGCAAATAGGCTTTTATATTCCATAATCATTTACTCAATTCAGCCAATACTTCTGCATCTTGATTAACCATGTGGGAGGTGTGCAGGCTTTTTTGCCGTTTTTGTTCCAGCTCATTGCGTAAGGCTCCCAGCTCCCTGTTTAGTCGCTGTATCTCCTTGTCCTTTTCTGCAATCAACTCATCTTTGGCTTTTACTACGGAGGCAGGATAAAGCTCTCCATTGGTAATTAACTTTAGCACCTCACTGGCTACTGCATCCGCCCCGATAGTGACAGCAGTTTTTGCGGTACACTCATTTTTGCTGTCAATCTCAAACATATCTCCAGCTCCAGTAATGAGCCATGCAGGGTTAAAGCCAAACACCTCATGCCACTTTTCAGCGGTGCGCCGACCAAACCTCCTGCCATTAAGCAGGCTGCCAACTACTTGCTGGGTAGTACCGAGCATTTCAGCGGCATTCCGTTGAGAAATGCCCTGTGCCTTAAAATATTCCTTAATTTTTTCGCCAACGCTATTTTGCTGACCCATAACAGATTAAATAATTTACCGCAAAAATACTTCAAAAAAAGTTGTCGAAATATTTGGAACGACAGCAGATTTGGTTGTATATTTGCATCACTAAAATATATTAACGATGCAAAAATAACAAAAAATGGAGACACTGACAACCATTTTACAGCCAAAAATGGAAAAATTGACCCCTGCGGACTATGCCACTCTTGAGTTTGGCGATATTTACCGCAAACTGCCTCCAGCTACAAAGGCACCCAAGCAGGCATTTGTAGAAAGCATAGCGGAGCTGTGTTGCGTACACCAGCAGACAGTGAGAATGTGGATATCGGGAGTGCAACGCCCCGATGCTCTAAAGCAAAAGCTCATTGCGGAGCATTTGCAGATACCAGTAACAACCCTCTTTCCCCCTAAAGTACAATGCGAGCAATAGAGTTTTACACCACTCCTGAAGGAGAGGTAACGCTGAAAGAACAGGGCGAGGCAGAACGCCAGTTAAAGCCCAGCGACAGCGATTTTATACAAGCCTTTTTAGGCGTAATTATGGAGTATTACCCCACGGCATACAAGGCTCTCATGGAGATTTACCGAGGGAGCGAGGGTAATAAACATTACCGTGATTTCCTTGCCGTGCGCCGCTTTATCAAGTGCAATTTTGGCGTGTACGACAACACCATAGACATAGACGCACAATGGAATTTCAATTTTGAGTTTGTTAGCTGCCCTCTGCGTGGAGAGTGTAAGCATGACCAGCTCCTGTGCCAGCCAGCTTTTGACAGCAAATTGAGTGAGCGACAGCTTGAGGTTATGCGCCTGTGCTATGAGGGTAAGAACGATGGCGATATTGCCGACCTCCTTTATATCAGCATTAACACCGTGGCCAACCACCGCAAAGCAAGTTTGCGAAAATTGGGGCTACACAACATGGCCGAGTTTAACCGATACGCAGCTACCAACAACCTTTTCAGTAACAATAAATAACAAGTATATGGGCAAGAAAAAATACAACTGGGAAACCAAGTTTGAAACGGCAAAGAGCCTCATGGTACACACTTTTACCGACCGTGTAAAGGTTGAGGCAAACCTTAAACGTGGCGAGGTGCTGGTATTGGTTGATGGCCATACCGTAAATGCCTATTACGGCAAAATGCCAGTAAAAGAGTACGAATGCCTCCTGCTGGGTGTAGAGGAGTATGCAAACCAGCTCAAGCGCAAAGACCAGTTTAAGGAGGTGGCGATTTTCATTTTCGGATTTGTGGCAGCAGTTACCGCTGCTCTCCTCTTAACAGGTAACTTGTAAAGCACAGCAGCATGGAGAATGAGCAATACAAAGTGCGCAAATTTTTGCAAAATGTGGCCGCGTGTGGGGCTGCCAAGGCCATTGCTACACTGGAGCCAAAGAGCGACCAACTTACCCAACGCCAAGCATACGCATTTTTGCGCAAGCGTGATACGGAGTTTGGCGGCCAGTGGGAGCATGGCGAGGCATGGCTAAAGCGCAAAGTGCAAGACGGCACTCTCAAGCCACGCCGCAAGGGCACAAAGCAAAACAGCCCCCTCATATACTCCAAGGCAGAGATACTGCAAGCACTCGCAGTTGAGGAGGCTATTAGAGAAGATATTTTTAGAGGTACAACCTTATAACAACCTGCAAGACTTATGATAATAAAAATCTTATGGCTCAAAACCCTTAATTTTAAGGGCATACTGGGTGAGCGCATAGTGGAGTTTAGCCCCACGCTCACACAGATACTGGGAGCAAACAAAACTGGCAAGACCACCATTGCAGATGCATTTGGCTGGTGTGTGCATGGCGAGAACAGCGAGGGGCGCAGCTCTTTTGGCATACGCACAAAAGATGCCAACGGAAAAGTAATACCCGACCTGCCCCATGAGGTAACGGTTATGCTGGAGGTGGACGGCCAGCAGGTAGAGCTTAAACGCTGCCTCATTGAGAAATGGACTAAGACAAAGGGCAAGAATGAACAAACCCTCTCTCTCCCCTCCGAGTATTACATCAATGGCCAAAAGTACACTGAAACTGATTACAAAGCCTATGTAGATGGGCTGTGCAAGCGTGGCCTCTTCCAAACAATTACTAACCCCAGCTATTTCCCCAACCTGCAAGCCAACATACAGCGTGAGCTTCTTTCTAAAATGGTTGTAGTGCCCAGCATGGCCGAGGTGGCCAGCCAAAAAGAGGAGTTTATGAATGTGCTAAACGAGCTGCACGACACCAGCCTTGAGGACTACCTAAAGCACATGGGCTATTGCATTAACGAGATTAAGGAAAAGCTCAAGCAGTACCCCATACGCATTGAGGAGCAGCGCAACAACCTCACAAAGTATGCGGAGGCAGACACTAACTGGGCACAAATAGAGGCCGAGATAGCCGCTACTGAAAATGCCATGGAGCGCATTGATGAGGAGATTGCCGACAACAGCAAGGTTGTAGATGGCGAGGAGGCTGCAAAGCGTGCCGAGCGTAACAATATCAACCAGCTCAAGGCAAAAATACTCCAGCTTTCCAATGACCACCGTACAGCATACCAGCAGGAGCAGTTCCAGTATGAAACGGCCTGCTCAACCCATAGGAACAAAATAGCCTCTCTCAAGCGCAGTATTACAGCCGAGGAGGAGCGCAAGCAGTTCGCCCAGCAAGAACTGGCCAAGATTGAAAAGGCCACAGAGGATTTCCGTACTCGCTGGGATGCGGCCGATGAGGAGGAATTTGTGATTGATGAGAGCCGTTTGGTTTGCCCTACCTGCCACAGGGAGTTTGAGGCTGCCGATAAGGCTGCTAAAATAGCAAACATGGAGGCTGATTTTAATCGCCACCATGAGCAGACCATGGCCAACCTTGAGGCCGAGGCCACACAAATTAAGCAACGCAAGGCCAAATATGAGGCCGAGATTACGGAGGCCGACAAGAGCATAAAAGAGCTTACTGCCCAGCTTACAAAAGAGCAGAGCGCACTGGAGGCTGCAATGGCCGTGGTGGTTATCTCTGCCAACCAGCGTATTGCTGGGGATGCGGAGATTACAAAGCTCCAGCAGGAGGCCGACCGCCGCACGGCTGAACTGGAAAAGCCGAGCGAAAATGCCGAGGTTGCTGCAAAGGCCAGTATTATTGCCAGCCTCAAGGAGGATAAGGCCACATTACAGGTCAAACGCGACAGCCTCCGCGACAAACTCAACGTGCGTACTCTTATAGCCAACACCAACAAGCGCATTAAGGAGCTGGAGGATGAGGAGAAAAAGCTAAATGCCCAGCTCTCCGTAATGGAGGGCAAGGAGGAGGCCGCAAAAGAATTCCAGCTTGCAAATATTGATGCGCTTGAGCAGCGCGTAAACCAGCTTTTCAGCGTGGTAACATTTACTATGTTTGACCGTAAGCTGAATGGCTCAATTACTCCCACCTGTGAGTGCTGCATTGGCGGTGTACCATACCGCGACCTCAATGCTGCCGACAGGGTTAATGCTGGCATTGACATTATAAATGCCATTTGCCGCTTTAACGATACCTATGTGCCGTGCTTTATCGATAACGTGGAGAGTATTAACGACCCTCTCCCCATGTTGAGCCAGTGCATACAGCTCATAGTTAGCCGAGATAAACAACTCCAAATAATTAAACACTAACCTGTAAACAAGGAAAGAAATGGACACAACAAACAACACCCCACAGGCGGCACAGCCAAGCAACGTGCCCCTCTCGCAAAGCGCAGGAGCGTTAAAGCGTTTCCAAGAGGAAACAGCCGACATGGTATTAACTCGCGTATCGGCCATGACTGAGGCTGGCGAGCTGGTTCTGCCAGCCAATTACCATGCAGGCAATGCCGTAAAACTGGCATGGCTCTACCTGCAAACGGTAACAGACAAAAACAACCGCCCAGCAGTTGATGTATGCACAAGGGAGAGCATTTGTAACTGCTTCCTTGAAATGGTTATCAAGGGCTTGAGCGTGGCCAAAAAGCAGTGCTATTTTATAGTTACTGGAAACCAGCTCTCATTTTGGGAGGACTACCGTGGCAAGCTCATGCGAGCCAAGCGCGACACGGAGATTGCCGATGTGCATCCGCAAGTAATTTACGAGGGCGATAAATTTGCCTACTCCGTAGATGAGAATGGCCAGTACCAGCTTGAGAGCCACGAAACCAACCTTTCAAACATTGACATCAACAAAATTATAGGTGCCTATGCAGTGGTGGTTATGAAAGATGGCAGCCGCCACATTGAGGTAATGACCATTGCACAAATCCGCAAATCATGGGAGCAGGGAGCAGCCAAGGGGCAGAGCGGTGCGCATAAGAACTTTACCGACCAAATGTGTAAGAAAACCGTGATTGCTCGCGCCTGCAAGGTTGAGCTGGGAGCCTCCGAAGATGAGGATGAGGAGGCACGCCCCGATGAGGCCATGGCAGAGCGTGATGCCGCCCAGCTCTCCACTGGCACCCATGAACCGCTCCCCACTACTCCCTACATTGACGTAACGGCCTCTGCCTCCGAGGTGGTAGATACTGCTACTGGAGAGGTATTACAACCCGAACCTGCCACAGCTACCGCCGCCCCCAAGCCCAAGGCTGCTGGCCGTAAATGCCCACTCTAAACCGTAATGACTATGCAGCTAAAAGTTATCGGCTCCAGCTCCAAGGGCAATGCCTATGTGCTGGACGGAAAGCATGAGAGCCTTGTGATAGAGGCTGGCATTAAGCTCAAGGAGGTAAAGCGTGCCATTGGCTTTGACAACTTCCCAAAGGTTGTGGGCTGCATAGTTAGCCACTCTCACAATGACCATGCAGGATATGCGGCTGAATATGCCGAGGCTGGCATTAAGGTGCTGGCCTTACAGGCAACGCTTGAGGCCAAGAGTATAAGCCGCAACTGCATGGCCGTTGAGGAGGGCAAAGGCTACAGAGCTGGAGGCTTTACGATATACCCTTTTGGTGTAATGCACGATGTGCCATGTGTGGGGTATGTGGTATGCCATGAGGAGTGCGGCAAGCTGGTGTTTTTTACTGACACCTACGCCTGCCAGCACACTTTTACAGACGTAAACCACTACCTTGTTGAGGCCAACTATTGTGATGAGCGATTGGAGGCCAATATTGCCGCTGGGAGGCTGCCAGCCATGTTACGCGACCGCCTCCTTACAAGCCACATGGAGATTGGCAACACCATAGCCTTTTTGCGGCGCAACCCACTCAAGGCTGTACGAAACATTGTACTTGTACACTTGAGCGATGGCAACAGCGATGAGGCGCAGTTTATAGACCGTACCGTGGCCGCTACTGGTAAGCGTGTATATGCTGCCAGCGCAGGCATGGTAATAGACATTAACCGCAGGCCATTATGAGGCGCATAACCGAGGCTAACGCCAAGCTCATTGAGGAGGTGCTGGAGCAGCATATTGCCAACCTCAAGGCAATACCCTCCAATAGCCTACGGCTGGCCAACAAAATACGGCTCGCACAAATAGCATTAAGAGATTTAATAAATAACAAAACCATTAAGAATGGAACAATTAACAGCAAATAAGGCTGATGCAGTAAAATACTACAATGCTGCCAGCGAAGAAACCAAAGAGGTTTTGAGAGAGCTTTTTGGAGCAGATGCTTTCAAGTTTAATTTCCGCTCCATAAAAACCTACGGCGATGCCTGCCGCCATTTAGGCATGAGTGAGCATTTGATTAGTGGCACTCCCGACTGCGACAAGGAGGCACTGCAAATGGCCAGCGCGGCCTACAAGCTCATGGTTATCTGCAAGGCTCTCAACAACGGCCAGCAGTACGATGAGAACGGCACTACATGGTGCCCGATATACTGGTTTTACACCAAGCAGGAGCTTGCCGACATGGGCGAGGACGAGCGTAAAAGACAGGGCATTAAGCTCCTTTCTGCTGCTTTTGCGACTACTGCGGAGTATTCGGGTGTCCGCTGTGCGAGTACGAGTTATCGGTGTTCGTATACGGATGCGTTTTATGGTTTCCCCCTTGTGCTTAACAGCAAGGAAAAGGCCGAGTATGTTGCAGAGCAGTTTGAGGCTCTGATTTTCCAGTGCTACGGCATTAAGGTTAAGGAGGAGGCCGAGGCATGAGCAAGTGGTTTGAATGTAAGGTGCGTTACGACAAAATGCAGGAAAACGGCACCAACAAAAAAGTTACCGAGCCATACCTTGTGGATGCGCTCTCCTTTACGGAGGCCGAGGCACGCATTGTGGAGGAACTTACCCCCTACATTAGCGGAGAGTTTGAGGTGGCAGGCATTAAGCGTGTGAATTACTCCGAGGTGGTGTTTGCCGATGATGCCGACCGCTGGTATGAGTGCAAAGTGGAGTTTGTAACGCTTGATGAGCGCACGGCCACGGAGAAAAAGACGGCCAGCAGGCTCTTGCTGGCAGCCAACGACCTGCACGATGCAATGAGCCGCTTTGATGCAACCATGAAGGACACCATGGCCGATTTCAATGCCCTCTGCATTAAGGAAACACCCATCATGGATGTGTACCCAGTAAAATTGGCCGACAAATGCCCGACAGAGGCCGAAAAGTAACCAATCAATAACCCAGTACCCCTGTTGCGCCCAAAAGCGTGACAGGGGGCTTAAAAACAGCGACACGGCACATGGCAAACAAAGGCTGGATAAAGCTACACAGGCAAATGCTGAATTGGGAGTGGGCAGGCGATGCTCTCACTCTCTCCCTCTTTGTGCATTTGCTGCTCATGGCCAACAGCGATGAGGGTTGGAGGTGGAAAGGCATGGTATTTAAGGCTGGGCAGTTGGTAACAAGCATTGCCCAGCTCGCAGATAACACTGGACTGACCATTAAACAGGTTCGCTATAGGCTTGAGCTGCTTGCCAAGAGTGGCGAGATACAAATTGAGGGACGCGCAAAGTACAGCATTATTACAATTACCAATTACAATGAGTACCAGTTTGAAAATGAGGAATTGGCAAACAAAGGGCAAACAAAACCTGCTGACTTATTGGAAGATGCAGGGGGTATGGCTCAAGATTTTGGCAAACAAATGGCAAACAAATGGCAAGGTGATTGGCAAAGTGAGAGTGCTGATTTTGGCAAACAAATGGCAAACTCAATTAGCTTAACATCAGAGCAATTAACGGAGTTATTGCAAATTGTTTGGCAAACAAATGGCAAGCACAATGGCAAACAAATTGGCAACATTCAAGAATATATATATAGTTTATTATCTATAGAAAAGAAAGAAGAAATTAACTTATTAGAGAGTATAATAAATACTCTTTCGCAAAAATCGCAAAATGCAGAGGCCGTGCATACAGAGCCAGTGGAGCCTCAAGTAAAAACCGCTCCCAAACCAGCCGAACCGAGCAGCGAGCTTGAGCAGCAGTTTGAGGAGTTCCGCAAAGCCTACAAAGGCCGCAAACGTGGCCGCAAAGAGGAGTTTGAGAATTTCAAAAAGAAAAACCCGAACTGGCGCGAAATTGTGCCGCTCCTCATGCCAGCATTACAAAGGCTGGAGGAGTACAATGCCGCTGCCGAGGCAGCAGGCAAATGGGTTTCCCAATGGCCACACCTGCAAACATGGATAAACCAACGCCGCTGGACGGAGGAGCTGCCAGTAATAAACGCTCCTGCCAGCTCTCAAGAGCCTAAAGCCCCCATGCCTCCTACTGGCAATGATTACGCATGGTCGGATTTTGGCAGTATAGACAAATAACCTAACGACAATGGCAGAAATTACAAGCATAGGCAGCGCAGTAGCCGACACCGTGCGCTCTGTAAGGGAGGCACAGGAGTATGCCCGACAGCGTAAGGATCGCGAGCTGGTGGAGGCTATGAGCAAAGAGCATGAGGCACGCATGGCCGCGCAGCCCCAAACCGAGGAGGAACAAAGAAAAGCCGAGGAAAAGGAGCTGTTAAGGCAGAATATTATTATGCTCAACCGAGGCATTGAGGCGGCCACAAAGGAAATGCGCAAGGAGGCCATGGTTAATGCCCAGTTGGAGAATGAGGATATTTTCCAAGCCCATGCCCGAATGCTCATGTGGATAGCCAACAATGTTGTGCTGGCACACCAGCGCAGGCAGTTTGTGGTAGATGATAACAACCGCCAAATTTTGCGCTTTTTACTCTACTACTTTAACGGCTGCCCATTGGCCGAGGAGGTTTTTCCTGACAGAAATTACAAGCTCCATAAGCACCTCATGCTACAGGGCGAGGTGGGCACTGGCAAAACGCTGCTCATGCAAATATTCTCCGAGTATCTGCACTATACCAAGAACCCACGCGCTTTTTACAACTTGAGTGTAACGCAAATGGTAAACTACTACACTCTGCATAACAACCTTGACCGCTATACCTACTATGAGGAGGAAAACAGGGGTTTTCAGTGTAAGCCAGTAAACATTTGCCTAAACGATATTGGCACCGACAGCATAACCTTTTTTGGAATGGATACCAAGCTCCTCACAAACCAGTTTTTGCACGCTCGCAATGAGATATGGGTGCATTACCACAAATTTGCCCATGTTACCACCAACCTAACGGTTGAACAGCTCAAGGAGGAGTATAAAGATGGCTTTGGGAGGCTAATAGACAGGTTTAAGACCTACAACATAGTGCCAGTGGGAGGTGGCAGCAGACGCTAAAACGCCCGACAAGGCCAAAATCAGCCCGATTGTCGCACTTTAAGGCCGTGGGTGGTATAAGTTACCATTCGGAGCAACAAAATGCGACAGCGGCCAAATGACAGCCAAATTAGCAGTATTTACAACAAAATATGATTATGGATAAAAATAGTAACCAGTATGAGAGCATTAAGCAAAAGCTGCTGAAGCTCCAAGCTCTTGCCGAAAAGGGCTACCAAGGCGAGGCAGAGGCCGCCAAGCGAGCCATTGAGCGTATTTGCGCCCAGTATGGCGTAACGCTTGAGGAGGTGCTTTGTGTTGAGGAAAAGAAACGCTATACTTTTGAGATTGGCAGATATAAGTATATGCTCACTCTCTTTGTGCAATGCCATGGAGTTGTTACTGGCGTTGGCTCGTTAAGCTACTTTAAGCGTTCTCGCAACACTATTGCAGTGGATTTAACACCGCTCCAGTATGCCGAGCTTTCCAGCCTCTTTGAGTGGCACAAGGCTAATTTCCTCAAGGATTTGGCTGCAATGCAGGACACCATTGTAGAGGCTTACGTCAATAAGCATAACATCTTCCGCACTCTCTCCGAGGAGGAGCAGGCAGAGCGTGATGCAAGAGAGGAGGATTTAACCCCTGCCAAGCTCCGCAGGATAGCCGCCATTTTGGCCATGCAGAGCGAGCTGGGAGATAACAGGTACCACAAACAACTGGAGGCAGCGAAATGAGTAGGATAAACTGCAACCAACTGGCCGCCGACATACACGCCAATAGCCTAAAACATGGCTGGTGGGAGGATAAGCCCAGCACCGAGCATTTCCTTACCCTTGTGGTGTGTGAGCTGGCCGAAGCCGTTGAGGCCGACCGTAAAAATAAGTGGGCACACATACCCAATCCCATACCTGCTGGCACATGGTGCAGCCCTCAAATTTTCCATACTGGCAATGTGCATTTCCTCTCTAATTTTGAGGCTCGCATAAAGGACACCGTGGAGGATGAGCTGGCAGATGCGGCCATACGCCTGCTGGATATTGCAGGGGCTTACAACTATGATTTCAGTAAGCCCTTTGCTGGGAACTACAACAGCATGGTAAGCATTGAAAAGAGTTTTACCGAGAACATAGGCAACATTATGGAGTGCGTGTTGTGCCGCACTCTTACAACCTACCACCGCATTGCCTGCTCGCTTGTGCAAATTAAATGGCTGGCAGAGCAACTGGGCATTGATTTGACGTGGCATATAAGGCACAAAATGCTCTACAATGCAAGCAGACCCTACAAGCATGGTAAGGCTTATTAAACCCTAAAAGCGTACATATAACGAACACTTAACCCCTAAAATATGGCAACTGAAAAGAAAAAAGTGGCTGTGCTTACATTGAGCCAGCAATACCAAAAAGGACACCCCAAGGATGGGCTGCCCACGGAGTTTGTAGAAAAGCTCAAGAGTGGCACCAAGCTCCACACCATACGCTCCAATTATGAGCTATGGGCAAAGCGTGCCGAGCAGATAAATGCAGGCAAAATGGAGCTATCAATCCGTGTGTGGAGTGGCAAGCCCTACCGCTCGCAGCAGGTGGAGGTGGCACGCCTCACAAAGCTGGGAGTGCAGCGTGTGCAGATAACGCGCATGGGAGCCGACCATGAGCCAGCCATTATGGTTGATGGCAAGCTCATTGAGCAAGGAGCGGCCAAGCTCTCCAAAAATGATGGCTTGAGCTACTGGGATTGGTATTACTGGTTCCTCAAGGGAGTAAGCCAGTTTGAGGGTGTAATACTCCATTTTACCGATATGCGCTACTAACCTGTAATACCCACACTGGCGATGGAAAACGAAATGTGGAAACCTGTTGAGGGCTATGCTGGCTACGAGGTTAGCAATATGGGAATAGTGCGTAAAATTGGCACTCACACACCTCTGCGCTTTGTTGCTGGCTATGGCATGAGGAGGGTAACATTGCGCAGTGGGGATAATTACAAGCTCATGGTGGTAGCTAAACTGGTACTGGAGGCTTTTGTTTGCCCCCAGCCAGCAGGCTACAAGCCCAATGTAAAAGACGGCAACTATGAGCATTTGAGCCTTGATAATTTGGAGTGGGTGGAAAGGCGCAAAAAGTTTTACAAAAAGAACAAGAATAATTACAAGTTAAGGAAACATAACAGAAAATGATACAGCAAGATAAGATAAAGCACTTTTGCGTGTGCCTCATTGCCACACTGGTATTGAGCTGTGCCGCATGGCTCACAAGTAGCAGCTTACAGACAGGTTGTGCCGTTGGCATTGCACTCTCTGCTGGGCTGGCACTGGGCAAGGAGTATGGAGATAAAAATGCTACTGGCAATCACTGGTGCTGGTGGGATTTGCTGGCAGATTTTTGCGGCATACTGGCCGCTGTGTTGCTCCTCATGGTGGCCAACACGTTACTGGAGCTAATGATTAAATGACTGATAACCCAAACAATAACAAACTATGAGTGAAATAAATGCAACCAAGCGCACGGATATTTACCAAATAGACCCGCGCAATGTAGATGTAGTGGCAGGCTTTAATGTGCGCAGGGAGTTTGCCATTGATGAGCTGAAAGAGCAAATCAAGCTCAATGGAGTGCTTAACCCCATTACGGTTATACCTACCAAGGCAGCAGACGGCACCGAGCGTTACAGGCTGGTGGATGGAGAGCGCAGGTTACGCGCCACTCTCGCTGCTATTGCCGAGGGTGCCGACATTGCCCGAATTAAGGCTATTTTCCTGCCGCGCAATACCAGCGAGGAGGAGCAGCTTGTGCAGCAGATGATGCGCAATGAGGGCAAGAACTTTACCGAGTATGAGTGTGCCATAATGTTTAACCGCTTTAGGGATTTTGGCTACACACAGACCGAGATAGCGGCCAAGTTTGGTAAAAGCCCCACATTCGTATGCCGCTGCTTGAGCCTCATGGAGCTGGCACCCGAAATTCAGCAGAGCCTTGAGCGTGGCGAAATCTCCACCAATGCCGTGCGTGAGATTGTAGGCCAAAACAAGGAGAATGAGGCCGCACAGGTGGCTGCTGTGAGTGCTGCCGTAACCAATGCAAAGGCTACTGGTAAGCGTACAGCAGACAACAACGATGTGCCTGCTCATGTAAAACTCCTCAAGGCTCTCAAGAAAGCCAGTTTGGCATTAAAACAGGCCATGGCTCTGCGTGAGGAGTTAAGTGATGATGTGGTTACAGACGTATTATGCTGCCGCGCCTCAATAGAGGCCGTGGCCACACAAACGGATGTTGTGCTGGAAATGGTAGAGGGTTACACTAAAGCCGCGCAAGATGGCAATAAATAAACTCATGCGAGAGCCAGTAACAGGGAGCTTTTACACGCTCCAAGTTTTTACTGGCAATCCTGTAAAAGATACACCCTGCCCCATGAGGTACGCACTACGCAACCGAGATAAGCTAAAAGAGGCGTTTGGAGAGCCTTTTTACATTGAGCTAATAAAATGCCTTTCGCGGCACTTTCAAAGCGACAGCGCAAACGACAGGTGCCAAATTGAGGGTGTTTCGCGCCCTGCAATAAAAGTGGCTGGCCTCTCCACTGGCACCACTCACATTTTTGTGGTGCTGGGGCAGACATACGATGTGGTGCGGCTCGCATATTACAAAACCGAAAAAGCATGAGTGAACAAATAACCGTACAGGAGGCCAAACAGCTCAAGCAGGAGTGCGAAAAGCGCATTGCTGAGCTTGTGCATGATTTTGAGGTGCGCACTGGCTATGTAGTGCATGAGGTAGAACTGGAGAGGCGTAGCGTGGGCTTTGTAACCAGCTCCGCAATGTTTGGCCGCACTGATGTAAAACTAATTACCGAGGTAAAATGAAAGGAAGAATAGCAGAAAAAATATTTATTGCAGTGAGTAGGTACAAAGGCTTTGAAACAAACCGACAACCTTACACACCGCAGCAACAGCGTAAGGCTATACGCAGACTCATTCCGCTGCCGCTACGCAAATATGTGGGAATTTGCAACCGAGTAACAGACCCCAAACAGGATAGAATGCCATGGGAGAAATAGTAATAAACTCCCAAGACCATAAGCTCTACATAATTGAGCAGGTAGAGAACGGAGAGGCTGAGGCGCGAGAGCTTACAGAGGAGGACATTGTTAAACTCCCCGAAGCTCAACTGCACTTTATTAGGAGCCTCCAGTTACAGGCAAAAGCTCTGCAAGAACTGGAAATAATAGCATCACAAGCGGCACAGGAAATGGATAAACTCCAGTGCCTATGTGATGCAGAAAGAGAGTGGCGGCATGAGATTAAGCAATGGGTAATGCAGGGCTGGGGTTACAAGCCCAAGCTCAACCCAGCGGCACGCAAGCCACACCGAGCCAAACCATACTGGCACCGCACACGCTCTTTTTGTGTGCGTAGAGGCTACCATTAGGGCGCACGCCCTCTGCCTACTACATAGGCAAGTATTATTACTGGTGTATGTATATAATATAATAATTACTTACTATGGCAATATTATTTTCCGAAAGGAGTGAGCAAATAGACCGTGCTGGATATGAGGCATATCACAATTACCTGCAAGCTCACAACAACGATAACCCCGACCACTCCGAGAGCTTTCGCATGGGTGCCGAGTGGGCAGATAATCACCCATTACAATCCTGTAACTGGGTAGACGCTCAAAAATATCCAGCAGAGGATGGCAAATATTTAACGCTCATTGCAAGTTCCGAGGGAGTGAGCGTTGAGTTTGCGCCATGGCAAGATGGAGCATATCAAGGGCAGCGTGCTATGCTGGTAAATTTGGGCATAGAGCGTGTAACCCACTGGGCTATCCTCAATCTCCCTAAAGATTTGTTAGAAATTATTTCAAGCCTAAAACAATGATAGAAAAAACAACAATGTATCAAGCAGTGTGCGACCGCTGCCAGCGTAAAGGAGTTGGCGATGAGGTTGTGGCATGGGATAGTGCCGAGGGTGCAGAGCTGGAGGCACTGGAAAGCGGCTGGCAATGGCTCAATGGTAAACTCTATTGCAATGAGTGCGCCCCAGCAGTAGGCAATCAACAGGGAGAGGAGGCCGAGTTATGAGCATTACCGAACTTTTTAAGCCTGTTTGCACAGGTGGCCCTTATGGTGACTGCATGAGTGCCTACCGCATAGAGATGAGACAACCATGCACCATTGCCCAGTTTGTTGAGTTTGTAAACAGCAAAGGAGAATGGGGCAATGTTTACATTAACCCCAAAAACTGGTTAGGCCAAGATGCATTAGCAAGTTTTGAGTATAATAACCATGGCAGCAACAAGCCGCTGGTAATACCACCATATTTCCACGATATGCGCATTGCTCGCATAGAGGCACATGGTGGCTGGTCTGCAATGGACTACAGGGTGTTTTTGCATGAAAAAGAATAACACCACGCTGGGTAAAATCGTGAGCTGGAGGCCATTTGTCGCTAATAGTATTTACGAGGATGGTTTTGAGTACCGATTTACTTGCCCACGCTGCAAAACTCATGGCGCAGTTAAGGCTCCTCACAGCAATGGAAATAATTTCCTTGAGGGGCATTACAAGTGTGCTAATTGCGGCCTATTAGAGTATAAGCAAAATGTTATTGGCGGCCAAATAGAGCTGGCTCCCATAACTTATTACTCTGATTGTTTTACTCGCATAAAGAAACAGCCAACTCTATTTGATTAAACCGATTAAGCAATGAAATTTACCGTAAAATTATCCAAGAGCCTCATTGAGGCCGTGCAAAATTGTGCAAATGAGATAAAGGAATTTCTCAAACAAGCAGAGGCCATTGGCCAGCAAGACCACCGAGCTGCCACTATTGGCATATTAAAAGACAGGGTGCGCGACCTCCGTTATGAGGCTGACCTGCTGGAGGGAGTGGCAAATGCTTATGTTAATAACGAGAGTGAACTGCTACTGGATAAGCGCATAGAGGCTTATGCAGCATACAAGGCACAGGAGATAATGCGCAACCATGAGCCAGCAGTTGAAATCCAGCAGTGATATAGGCACCGACTACCTCCAGTTTGCCAAGGCACAGGCAAAGGCCGAGCGTGAGCTGGAGGTGGAGCGGTGGGTGCGAATATCCATCGAGCGAAACATAGGCTCCGAGCGCGTACCCCTGCACACCTATGAGCTGCCAGTGGCCATGCTTGAGCGTTGGAGCTGGGTTATAAACTGGCGTGTGGCTCGCTACACCTGTGAGCAGCCCAAGGCTCCAGTTAGCACCTGCTACTGCTATGAATACCGATACAAAGGCAGGCGTGTAGGCTGGCAGGAAGATATTAACAGGCTGGTGGCTGCCAAGGCCAAGCATACAAAACGGCTCCGAGCTGTGGAGGAGTACATTGCCAGCCAGCAGGGCAATTTGTTTTTTGACCCTGCAACCGATGAGCAGCTACAAAAAGCACAGGCCAAGCTCATGCTGGCCGAGCAGGATATTGCCGCCGCCCATGAAAGAATGAAAATCAAGTTTAACAACATAATACAAAACCAATGAAACAGGTATTTTACGACCTTGAAACCACTGGCACAAAATACTGGCGCAATGGCATACACCAGTTAAGCGGCATTGTGGTAATTGACGGAGAAGTCAAGGAGGTTTTTAACTACAAAGTACAGCCCAACCCCAAGGCTGAAATTGAGGAGGAGGCACTACAGGTTGCTGGTGTAACGCGAGAGCAAATTATGGCTTACCCTCCCATGTGGGGAGTAAAGGAGGAGTTTACAAAACTGCTGGGCAAGTATGTTGATAAGTACGACAAGACCGACAAGTTTTTCCTCTGTGGCTACAACAATGCATCGTTTGATAACCAGTTCCTCCGTGCGTGGTTTGTGCAAAATGGCGATAACTACTTTGGGAGCTGGTTTTGGAGCAGTGCCATTGATGTAATGGTGCTGGCAGCGCAGGCTCTCATGGAGCAACGCCCCATGATGAAAGATTTCAAGCTCCGCACCGTGGCCGAGCAACTGGGCATTGTGATTGAGGAGGAGCGGCTGCACGATACTCTGTATGATATTGTGCTTACGCATGAGGTTTACAAGCGGCTTACGTTTTAACCCCTCTGCCAGCTCCTAATACAGCAGTAAGTATATTGCAGTATGTGTGTAATAATATATAATAATACTATAAGTAAGTAATAATACTAATATGGGCAGCTTAAACAAAATTGAGCTTATAGGCAATTTGGGCAAACAGCCCGATGTAAGAGTGCTGGATGGTGGTGCAAAGGTAGCCACATTTACACTCGCCACAACCGAGCCAGCCTACACAACCCAACAGGGCAAGCAGGTGGCCGCAAAAACAGAATGGCACAACATTGTTGCATGGGGAGGCATGGCCACCATTGCAGAACGTTACCTTGCAAAAGGCCAGCAGGTATATGTTGAAGGCAAAATGCGCTACCGCAACTATGAGGACAAGGACACACATCAAAAGCGTTATGTTGCGGAGGTGGTTTGCTCCAACATTGTGTTGCTCTCCAGTAATGGAGCTGGAGGAGGAGAAAGAGAAAACGCTGCACAGCAGGCCGACACAGCCCCGACAACGCAATATCAGCCTCAAGGTGTGCAATCATACCAGCAGAGCCAAGAAACGCAGACAGCGGCCAATTATGGGGGCTATTACCCACAACAGGAACCCGATTTGCCATTTTAGCCATGATGAGCGAGCAAGAACACAACATACAGGTGGCCTGTGTTACATGGTTTCGCTACCAGTTTCCACGGCTTGTGTGCTTTGCAGTGCCTAATGGCAGCAAGAGGCCGAAGAAAACGGTGCAAACCAAAACTGGCGCAATAGCCACCTACTCCCCAGCAGCGGTTAAGCTCAAGGAGGAGGGCGCACTGGCAGGAGTTGCAGACCTTGTGCTGGTTGGTAAGGGCAAGGTGGTATTTGTTGAGATGAAAACCCCAAAAGGCACCCAGCAGGAAACGCAAAAGGAGTTCCAGCGCAATGTGCAACGGCTGGGGCATGAGTACCACATTTGCAGGAGCCTTGAGGACTTTATGCAGGTGTGCAAAGAGGCGTTTATGGTAAAATAGAGGCTACTTTCAAACTTTGGACTAAAAGCGTACATATATTGTGCGCTTTTATTGTTTTCTTTGCCACCTAAAACGCAAATGTGTAAAACGATATGACCAAAAGCCCCCTTGTACCAATAACCGATATAATACTCAATGAGGCGAACCCACGCGGCATTGAGCAGGATAAATTTGAACAGCTCCAAAAGAGCCTGCTGATGTTCCCCAAGATGCTGCACCTGCGCCCTGTGGTTGTAGATGAGGCCAATATTGTGCTGGGCGGCAATATGCGCCTCCGTGCCCTCATTGCCATATCCAAAATGCGCCCTGCCGAGGTAAACATGATGCTGGGCAAATGCAATGGGTATGCGCAAAAAACCGAGCTGGAGCGTGAGAACCTGCGCAACTACTGGGCAAAGTGGCTCAAGGCTCCAGTGGTGGAGATACTGCACGCCTCCCAGCTCTCCGAGGAGGAGAAGCGAGAGTTTATCATTAAGGATAACCTCTCTTATGGAGCATGGGATTGGGATATGCTCGCTAATGAGTGGGAGCCGATGGAGCTTGAGGAGTGGGGGCTTGACTGCTGGCAGCCCGACAATGGAGGCGAGGCCGAGGGCAACGGCTCTGCTGGCTCCAGCTCCGAGAGTGGCAAGCATGGCAGCCTCTCCGACAAGTTTATTGCACCACCGTTTACCATACTTGACACCCGACAGGGCTACTGGAGGCAGCGCAAAGCCATGTGGCGTGAGCGCATCGCCGACTTTGGCGAGAGCCGAGAGGGCACGCTGGCAGACGGCGAAACAAACTGCATGGCCACCATCAACAACGGTGTTAGCCTGCTTGACCCAGTAATGGCCGAGATTGTTTGCAGATGGTTTGGTATGGAGGGAGGCGCGGCCTTTGATTGCTTTGCTGGCGATACCGTATTTGGCTATGTGGCCGCCACACTGGGCATGAGCTTTACAGGCATTGAGCTACGCGAGGAGCAGGCAAGGCTCAACAATGAGCGCGTTGAGGGCATGAGCGCACACTACATTTGCGATGATGGGCAGAACGTAGCCAAGCACATTGCGGCTGGCTCACAGGATTTGCTCTTTAGCTGCCCTCCGTACTACGACCTTGAGGTTTACAGCGACAAGCCCAATGATGCGAGCAACCAACCCACCTATGAGGCATTTTTGGGCATATTGGAAAACGCCTTTGCCAATGCCATTACCTGCCTCAAACAAAACCGCTTTGCTGTAATTGTGGTGGGCGATATACGCGACAAAGAGGGCTACTATTATGACTTTGTGGGCGATATAAAGCGAATGTTTAAGGCTCATGGTATGCCGCTCTATAACGAGTGCATTATTGTGGAGCCTATAGGCACACTCCCCCAGCGTGTGCAGAGGTATATGCGCAACCGTAAGGTGGGCAAGTGCCACCAAAATGTGCTGGTGTTCTACAAGGGCGATATTAAAGCCATACCAACAACCTATAACGAAATTACTTATGCAAGCGAAGATTTGGCAGCATTCGGCATGGATAACAACGACACAACCGAGTGACCTGCGCCACCTGTTTGACACCATGCTCTCCCTGTGTGGCTTTAACGTGCTGGAGGTTGTAGAGCATCATTTCCAGCCTCAAGGCTACACTTGCCTGTGGTTGCTGGCAGAGAGCCATTTGGCCGTGCATACATTCCCCGAACATGGCCGCACTTACATTGAGCTGGCAAGCTGCAACGGCGATAAGTACCAGCATTTCCTTTCGCTCCTCTCAAGGTTTAACCCCCAGCCCAATGAGCAGAGCAAGGAACACAGCATTATTGCCCACTACAGGCTTTTGCGCATACGCTGGCAGGGGTTGCTCTCATATTTAGCCAAGCCCCTGCGCAAGCTCATTAAGGCTATTAACCATTAACCCCTCACAGGATATGCCATTAGACGGAACAGAAATAAACAAACGCTCTACCCAAAAGCGTAGGCAGATACGCGAGGCACGCCTGCAAATCGTGTCCGAGCTACGCCTACAGGGTAAGAGTGTGCGCCAAATAGCGGAGGCAGTAACGGCTCGCCTCCAGCTCCCCAAAAAGGTAAGCACATTTACCATACACAGCGACCTCAAGCTGCTGCTCCAGCAATGGAGAGAGGATAACAACCAAAACACCGAGGAGTGGGTGCAGCTTGAGGTGGCGCGTGTCGATATGCTCATTGCAGAGCTGTATGAGGCATGGGAGAAATCCAAGACAGATTTTGAGCAGGTAAGGCAGCGGCAAGAGCGCGGCCATTTTGAGGTGCCAGCCTCCGAGGGCGAGGATGGCCAGCTCAAGGGCAAGCGCAAAATACCCTCCCCGTACATAAAGCAGATACAGAGCCGCGAGAATGTAACCAACTACGGCCATGTAGGCTACATTTCCGAGATACGCAAGCTGCTGGAGTACCGCGCAAAGCTGCTGGGGCTGTATGCTCCCGACCGCAAAGAGGTTACTGGTGCCAACGGCCAGCCTCTTAACCCACCAACAACCAACACCACCATAACCGTAGAGGAGCTTACAGAGGATGAGCTGGCAACCCTCTACGCCATTGCTGCTAAACGTGACAAAAAAGCCCAGTAACATAGAGCTTACTGATGAGCTGCTGGATAAAGTGCAGGCTCTCATGTGCAGGAAAAGTTTTTACAGGTTTGTAGAAACTTTTTGGGCTGTTATTATACCCGAAGAACCAGTATTTAACTGGCACATAAAGTACCTGTGCGATGAGCTGCAAGAGCTGGCCACCTACATTGTAGGCCGCCAGCCAAAACCTTATGACCTCCTTATCAACATACCGCCAGGAACTACCAAAAGCACTATTGTAACCATTATGTTCCCAGCATGGCTATGGACTCAAGATGCAAGCCTGCGCATTATCTCCAGCTCCTACTCCAGCGATGTGAGCATTGACCACGCCTCCAAGAGTAAGGATATTATTACCAGCGAGAAATACAGGCGGCTGTTCCCCGAAGTGGTTATGCGTAGGGACAAGAGCGGTAAGGGCTTTTATGGCAACACGGCTGGAGGAGATAGGTATGTAACCAGTACAGGGTCCGCTGTTACTGGTAAACACGCCCACCTCATAATAAACGATGACCCCCAAAACCCTAAACAGGCAGAGAGTGAGCCATTGAGGCAGCAGGCAGTGGAGTTTACCAAAACGCTCTCCACACGAAAGGTAAACAAAAAGAACACCCCCACCATAACCATTATGCAGCGGCTCCATGAGGAGGATGTAACAGGCTACCTGCTCAAAAAGAAAGCCGACAAGATAAGGCACATTTGCCTCCCTGCCGAGCTTTCCCCCAACGTAACCCCAGTGGTGCTGCGCGACCGATACATTAACGGCCTCCTTGACCCTGTGCGCCTTGATGCAGAGGTATTGGCCGAGGCTCGCATTGATTTGGGCACACGAGGTTATGCAGGCCAGTATGAGCAGAGACCTGCCAGCGAGGAGGGTAACATTATACAGAAAAAGTGGTTCCAGTACATTAGCCGTGCCCAGTTTGAGGCCATGCGTGGCAATGCCACAGTGCATTTCTTCCTTGACACTGCTTTTGATGAGAAACACCGCAAGGGCGATAATGACCCCAGCGGCATACTGGCCGCCTGCAAAATTGGCCAGCAGCTTTACATACTCCATGCCAAAAAGGTGTGGAAAACATTCCCCGACCTCATTGCGTTCCTGCCCGAATACTGCAAGGCATGGGGCTTTAACAAGCGCACCAGTACACTGCGCATAGAACCCAAGGCCAACGGCATAAGTGTGGTGCAGCAGCTCAAGGTTAGCACTGACCTCAATGTTACCAAGACACCCACGCCAATAGACAGCAAGGGTGTGCGCCTGTGTACCTGTAGCCCAAAGGTTGAGTGTGGCCGCGTGGTGCTGGTAGAGGGCGAATGGAATGAGGACTTTGTGGAGGAGATTGCAGGGTTCCCCACACAAACACATGATGAGTTTGTGGATTTGCTCTACTACGCCATTGAGTATTTCCTTATTGCGCCGAGAGAGCTGCCCGAGGGCATAACCAAAGGCAGCTTTGCAGGCTTATTGTAGCACATAAAAGTAACACGATATGAGTTTTTTTAATTACGTTCAAAGCAAATTAAAAACGGCTGTCGGCTACCAGCAGTCGTTTGAGGAGCTGCTGGAGGCTCACAACATAGGCGATGCGCTTGCTCTTATGACCTGCGACAACCCCAAGCAGCTTGAGGCTCTAAAGCAGTACAATTTGGAGCAGCACCCCATAATGCAGCGCATGGATAAGCCTATTTATGATAAAGATGGCAATTTCAAGGGATGGGTTAAACGCTGGCGGCTTCCTCTCTCTTATGCCAAGTACATAAACGAAATGGCCGTTGTGTTTATTTATGGCCGTCCTGTGCAATGGGTGCAGAGTAGCCAAAACACAGATGCTGCGTACAAAGCATTTACCGACTTTATCCGTACCACTCATTTTAACGCTCGCATTAGGCAGGCAAAGCGTTTGGCTGGTGCCGAGACCAAGAGTGCGCTGCTGTTCCATTGCTACCAAAATAGCGATGGTAAAGCCGACTGCCTTATAAAGGTGCTGGCTAAATCGCTGGGCGATGATTTATACTACATAAAAGACCATGTAGACCGCCTCCTGTATTTTGCGCGTGGGTATTATATGCGTGAGCGTGGCAATACTACAGCCTATTATGTGGATGTTTTCACTGATAACTACACATACCACTGCAAGCGTAAAAATTTTGGCTGGCAGGTGGAGCGAGAGGTTAATTTCTGTGGCAAAAAGCCTGTAATACTCCTTGAGCAGGAAACAGAGTGGGATGGTGCCAACCACCTCATTGAGCGACAGGAATACGTTAAGAGCCGTACAGCCGATGTAAACGACTACATGGCCGACCCAGCTCTTGTGGCCACCGTTGATGTGGTTAATTCTCTGCCCGACAAGGACACCGAAAATAAGCTCTATGTGCTGGGCGAAAAGGGAGAGCTGCGCTACCTCACACCCGACACCGCCAGCGAGCTTAAAAAGCAAGAGAGCGATGATAATGAACGGCACATATTTCGTGAAACCTTTACCCCCAATATTGATTTTGAGAGCATGAGCCGCCTTACTAACGTATCAGCCAAGGCTCTCAAGCAAATGATGGTGTTGGCAGACATTAAAGCCTCCATGCGTAAAGAGTCACACGATGAGTATCTTATGCGCATTGCCAACCTCATTATTGCCATACTCTCCAAGGTACTCAATATTCCCATGCGTGCCCAGCTTGAGCAGTTACTGGTGCAACATGAGTACCAAGAGCCGTTTGGGGAGGATATTGAGGAAGCAATTTCCAATGCTGTCAAGACTAAAAATGCAGGTGGCATGAGTAATGAAACATTTATAGAGCTTAACCCCCTTGTGCGCGACAAACAGCGTGAAAAAGAGCGCATTTCTAATGAGCAGGCCGAGAAAGAAGCCAAAGAGGAGGAGACAGCCAAAAACAATGTTTTTAACTACCAGTAACCGCGTTTTCACACATTTTCCAACCAGCCCCACTATTTATAAATAAAACCCTATGGCAAACATTAACTGGAAAGAGGTTTACAGCAAACTGGGCAAGCGCACAGAGTGGTATGCGCTTGCCGTGCGCGATACGTTCCAAAAACGTATTGGCGAGATTGTGGCCATGTGTGAGGGGCTGGAGCTGGAGGAGGGCAAACCATTTGCTTTTGCCGATTACGATATAGCCCCCAAGGTAGATAAAAAGCTGCGCCAGCTTTATGCGGAGGTGTACCGCTCTATCCGTGGCAACATTGTGAGAGAATGGAACTATGCCAATGACACCACCGACAAACTGGTTAAGGGGTTGTTTGGCAAGGCCAGTATTGAGGATAACCATTATGCGCGGTTTTTCCAGCGCAACAAACAGGCCATGCAGGCATTCCTCTCAAGGCAGGATGCAGGGCTTGACCTCTCACAGCGCGTGTGGCGTTATGTGGGGCAAGCTCGCACCGACCTTGAGGCTGCGCTGGATTTGGGGCTGGGGCAAGGCATGAGTGCCGACACCTTGAGCAGGCAGGTAAGGGAGTACCTGCAAAACCCCGATGATTTATTTCGCCGCTTTCGCTACAAAAAGGGCGAGGATGCAGAGGGCAACCCCATTTATGGCCGCAAGTGGAAACGTAGGTGCTACGACAAGGACACCGACAGCTTTTACTGGGTTGATGCAAACCCCAAGGATTACCATACTGGCACAGGTGTTTACAGGAGCAGCTACAAAAACGCCATGCGCCTCACTCGCACAGAAACAAATATGGCCTACCGCCATGCGGATATTACTCGCTGGCAACAGCTCAATTTTGTATGTGGGTTTGAGGTCAAAATGAGCAAAAACCACCCCTGCCGTGACATTTGCGATGATTTAGCTGGCACCTATCCCAAAGAGTTTATGTTTGAGGGTTGGCACCCTCACTGCTATTGCTACATTGTACCCCTCCTTTGCAGTGATGAGGAACTGGAGGAGCTGACAGGGCAAATACTCCGAGGCGAGGACACCGAGGGCTTTGCACCTGCTGGCATGGTTACAGATATGCCGCCCCAGTTTACAAACTGGATAGCCGAGAACTCCGAGCGCATACAGGCAGCTCAAAGCCTCCCATACTTTATCCGTGAGAACTACAAAGGCGGCAATATTGCCAAAGGCTTTCGGTGGGTTGATGAGTACAAAAATGAGGCTGGGCTGGCCAATTTTGGCAAGCTCATGGGTAAAGCCGAGATAGACCTTAATGAGTTTACCAAAATGCAAACTGCCACAGCCAAGGAGTTTGCCGAGGCCAGCAACTTTGTAGAGGCTGGCAAGGCTGGTGGCTTTCCTCTATCTACTGCCGTAACTCCAAACGGTGTGCAGTTTGAGGAACTGGCAAAGCTCACAGACCCCAGCGAGCTTGCAAACCTACTGGCCGAGGCTGCCAAGGGCAACAACTTACTGGCACAATACTGCACTCCCGAACAGCTTGCAGAGATGGAGCATATTGCAACACAGGCCAAGTTTGCAACCAAGACTAATGGCAAATTCATGGTGGCTCTCGATAAGCAAACGCTGGAGGCTGCGATAAGTGGCGATACAGCCACTTTTACGGCCAGCAGGTATGTTGGCACGAATTACAGCAAACTTTGCTCTGCTGCGCTTGAAAATGGCCTTGTCGGGGCTGATAGTGGCGCAGTGTGCATACTTGATTTGCCAAAGGGCAGCCGATACCTGCAAACCATGGCAAATGGAGAGCCTACTGCCATGCTCCTCCCCAATACCAAATTCAAGGTCGTAAGCACCGAGGTTAAAACCCTTGTGCGAGGAGGAAAGGCCACGCAGGTAACGCACTACCATTTGGAGCTAACAGATGATGGCAGCAACTTTGTTAAGGAGGTTGTGGCGGCCAAGGCTCAAGCCAAGGCCGAGGTGGCAGCATACAACAAAGCGGTTAAGGTGGCCAACAACGTACTGGGAGCTGCCAGCAAGGGACATTATGACCTGCTGGGCATTGATACCGCAGCACTGGAGAGCGTGGTGGCTAATGGCACTGCCTCCGAGATACAGGCCGCCACTAAAAAGCTGGCAAAGGAAATGGCAGCAGCCAAAAAGATTGCAGTGGCCGAGTATGCCGAGCAACCTACAATGTGGGGATTGGTTAATGAGTTTGGAGAGGTGGATGCAAAAACCTTTATGGCCAACTGGAGCAAACACATGGCCAAGAGTAGCATTTACTCCACCGATGAGCTGTTCCTGCAAAAGGTTATTCAAAAGGAACTATATTATGCCAAGCTCAACCCCACAAAATACCCTACCACAGGCAAGTTTATTGAGTATTTTGAAAAGCTGGAGGAGCAGTACAAGGCCAAAATTGCCCTCAATGCCATACAGCCCGATATAGATGCAGTGGTGGTGTTTGCTCAAACGACCAAGAGCGCAAAGGTTAAGAACCTTGTAATGGAGCTGCAAAACCTTACTGGCGCGGCACACCCAAATGAGGCTGCTATAAAAACCAAGCTGGCCGAGGTGCAAAAAGAGGTAGATAGGCTTACCAAGGAGAGGCTGGCGCGGCTCCGCAAGAAAGGCGGTGGTGGTTACGATATTGAGCAATTCTATACCGCCGCTGACAAGGCACAGAGGGATAAGCTGGTGTTTGAGTATGAAAAAGCTCTTACAGCGGCCAGTGGCAATGAGCGCGACTATAATGTTATTTCTGCCATGCAACGGCTGGCAGACTTTACTGCGCAATTAGGAGAGCGTTATGCGAGCCTCCAGCCAACGCTGGCAAATGTAGATGGGCTTACCGAGGCACAGGTACAAAAGGCCATTAAGGAGTATTTTAGCCATACTCCTGTAAATCCTACAGCTCCCAGTGAGCCATGGGGTATTTGGAGTAAAAAGATTGGCGGTGAAAACTGGTTTGGTAGAAAAGCGGCCTGTGAGCAACTTGCAAAGGAGATTAAGGCCATGGGTGGTAATGTGAGCGCACGCGAGCTGTCGCTGATAACAAACTTTACTCAAAGCTCCAACTTTATATGCGATTACCTGTATGGAGCAAGTAAGGTTAGCCTCATTACTGATGCTGCCGTTAAGGCTGATGTTGAGCAGTTGCTTGCCAATTTCAAGGCTGCCATCAATAAGGCCATTGAGAGTATGCCACGCTATAACGGCGTAACATACCGAGGTCTAAACATATACCCCGATGCTATTGCCAACCCTGCAAAAGATGCCTTTTGGGAGAGTATTATGCAGGCATGGCACAGCAAGGATAAGACATGGCAAATGGTTGCACCCACCAGCTCTACAACAAGCATACATACCGCCGACCATTTCGCTGACGGCATAGTTCATGCCTCCAAAGGGCAGCGTGTAATAATGAAAATCTACGGCAAAACTGGCGTAGATATACACAAAGTAGGTTATTTTGGGGGTGGCGAGAGTGAGATTACATTTAGAGCTGGCAGTAAATTTAGATTGCTTAAAGCTCCGTACCAGTGTAAAACGCGAGGGCTGGGTAAAGTTGGCGATTGGTGTATTGAGTTGGAGGAGATAGTTTAATCTTGTAACCTCTCTCCAGCTTTGTAGGCTGCCAGCAGCCGCTCCTGCTCTTTTTCGGGTATTGCTGCCCACTGCTTATCCACACAACGCACGAACCAGTTATGCAAATGCTCCTCCCATGTTTTTTGTGTCGGCTCCTCTGTAGTGGTGTACCAGTTCTTTTCAAAATCCCACCAAAAGCTCCGAGTGCCGCGAGTGTCTAACGTATAGGGGTCTTGAGCCTCCCCATGGTACCAGTGTAGATAACTGGGTACCTCCGTTGCTGGCACAATGTTGTGCAGCGGCTTGTAGAAACGCTCTGCCATGCCATTCTCATACACATACTGCACCCAGCGTTTTGAGCCGTTTTTCAAGGCTCCCGAATAGCTGTGCAATGCAAATACCTGTAATGCCTCCAGTATGCTGCCAAACTCCTTTTGAGGCTCTTTGTGCAGCTCAAAATAATAGCTGGGGTTACGCTCCTCAAGCTGGGAGTATTTTGCCCAGCCGTTTGCCCAGTGGTATTCAAAACACCACAGCATTGAGGCCGTATCGTTGTAACGCTCGCACCACGCCCCCTGCTTGTCGTTAATCTCCTCAAAAGGGTTGGTGCGCTCGCCTTTGTAGTACAGGTATTTAGTATCTTGCTGGCTCATGCGCGAAATTTTCTGCAAAGTTAATCATAAAACGCGCACGCACCTGCATAAGTTGTGCCTAACTTTTGGAAGAAAGCCTATTTTACGGCCTCTATCGTTGTCAGCTCCTTATTGAAAATAAACTCATTCTCTTGTATCTCATTGCCTCCAAAGGAGTTTTTGGCGCGATACTTGAGCGTAAGAGTGTAACCGAGGAGTTCGTAAGGGTCTTTGCCCTCCTGCTCTCTCATGGCTCTAAAACGTGCCAGCATGGGGTTAATACTATCGTTGGGATAGCCATGCTCCTTACACCCCTTTTCTATTAGTTCCAATGCCGTACTCATAGGCGTTACATTGCCGAGATTGCCCATGTGTATGCACTCATAGCTGGCAGGGTCTTTTAGATGGCTCTGCATATACTCCTCAATAAGTGCCTCCGCTTGCTGCTGGGGAGTTCTGGCACAAGCTCCGAGGAACAGGCAGGCTGCCATTGCTGTTACTTTCAAAAATTGTTTCATTAGCCTTGTGGGTTGTTTGGTGTTATTGCCTAATTTTGCGCCAGCATGGCAGCAGCTCTGCGTAGGCAAAAATGCGTAGGACTGATGCCACCTGCTCGCAAGGGTCACCACAACCCTGTAACTCACATGGCATAGTCCTACGCTGTGCGTAGATACACTACACCCATAGTGAGTTACATTTTTTTAGCCCATTGCTTACGGTTGTGGTGATTTTGCGAGCAGTTGGCTAATGTGTTATGTCTTTAGAGCTACCCCTGTAGCTCAATATGAGTGCAAAGTTAGTCGGTTTTCTTGAATATACCAAACAAAGCAGGCCAAATGAGGCAATTATATCCCCATTTGGCCAGCAACCTAAACAATCTAATTACCAGTGCGCTTAACGCTGGTACCGCTCTATAAATTCCACTACCACCTCCCTCATGTCGGTTGGTAACTCATTCATGGCCGCCTCAAAGAGTGGCGTGGGTATTGAGTGGGTGCCATAGCCAGCTTCAGCAATGGCTCCAGTAATACAACCGAGAGTGTCCGCATCGCCTCCCATGGCCACGGCCAGCCTTATTGCATCCTCAAAATCCTTGCTCTCAAGGTAGCACTTTATTGCCACTGGCACGGTGCCCATGCAGCTCTCATTAAAGCTGTATGTGCGCTTGAGTTCCAGCAGGTCAAAGCTCAAATCGTAGCTAAACTGCTGCTCAATGCGTTGCTTTATGTCGGCCTTTGTATGGCCGCACCGAGCCAAGTAAACAGCAGTAGCTACGGCCACGGCTCCCTTGATACCTTCGGGGTGGTTGTGGGTACACTCTGCACTATTGTATGCCGTTAGCTGCACGTCAAGTAGGTTCTCTCCAGCCCAGCCGACAGCGGCCACTCTCATTGCAGAGCCGTTGCCAAAGCTGTAATATGGTGCAGGGTTCTTTGTGCGGAGCCATGCCGCGAAATTGCCGCCATAGCTGCCTTTTGGTGTGGGGTACCTACGCCCCCAATCACGCATGGCAGAGGCAAAGCGTTGGCCGTGCATTACTGCATCGGCCACGGCCACGCACATGATGCTATCATCTGTGTATGTGCTACCTGCTGGCAGCAGCTCAAAATTGTAGTTCTTTGTGGGGGCAAACTCATAAGTGCTGCCCACCATATCGCCGATTATTGCTCCTATCATTGTTACTTACTTTTTGCGAGAGGCGCGTAACACCTCCAGTTTTTGAATTATACAAAGGTTATTCTCATAGGGCTTTCGGGTAATGTTGCGGTTCTGCAATGTTACCAGTCCAATGCCCAGCAAGTGCTGGGGCAGGTGGTCATATATGGCCTTTTTGCTCCCAAAGAGCCATGTGCGGCTGCCCTCATAGGGCGCACCCTTGAGCAGTACCACCACTGCTGTGTTGCCTCCCTCTGCCATGGCTATAGCTTTTTTATGGGCACCTTGCAAAGTACCTCATGTGTGCAATCTCCACGGAGGAAATCAACGGCCAAAACCGCAATGGCTCTACTTTGTACCGAGTGGCAATGTTTGTTTATCCCTCCATAACTCTCTATGCGCTCCCTCAATATGTGCAGAGCCTCCGTATAGCCCTCTTTTACTGGAGCAT
Organism: uncultured Porphyromonadaceae bacterium; assembly: GCA_947175645.1. Lineage (GTDB taxonomy): Bacteria > Bacteroidota > Bacteroidia > Bacteroidales > Muribaculaceae > CAJUPY01. The sequence continues at coordinate 104,409 of CAMWNP010000002.1, read as the reverse complement.
TACGGTACTGGTTTATTTGCGGCTCCTGTAAGCGTGCGCTAATAGCCTCAATGGCCGCCTGTATCTGTTGTTCTGATGCTTTAATCATGTTGTAAGTATTAGAGCCAGCGGAGAGCCTGCACACTCCGCTGGCAGGGTTATTAAAGTTCCTCTACACCCAGCAGGCGTTTTGTTTCGTAGAGGGCATTATTTGTGAGCTGTCGCTGCCATGCCATATTGCGCGGTGACCACTTAAATGCAGCTCGCTTGAGTTTGGCAATCATATCGGGTTCGGGCTTGCCATCAAAGTGCAGCCTTATGCGCTCCTCACTATTGCACAGCTCCACCGTTACGCCCTCCAGCTCAATAGAGCGGTCGGGAGTGCTGGCAATATTTGTGAGGCGTTTAATGCGTGCCTCTGTGTCCTTGATTTTGGCGTTGTTGTTAGTGAGCTGGTATGTTTGGAAACCTCTGCGCTCAAAGCTGTATTTGGGTTCCTCAAGCAGTAGCATGGCCTGCTTTTCGCTCATGCCGAGTGCAACCAGCTCATCAACCTTTTCAACCTCTCCGAACTTGTTGCTACGGATAATCTTATTGGCGGCTTTCATAAGCTCCTGCCACGCCTTGAGCTTTTCCAGCTTATCCTCCAGCCGTGCAATCTCCTCCCAGCCAGTGAGGCGTGCCTGCCTGTTGGCACGCTTAACAAACCGCTCTGCCCAGCTATCCAGCTTTTCGCGTGCGCTACGCTCCCAGCAGCTCAACCTTTCAGCACGGCGCACAGGAAAGCGTGCAGGTCCAGTGATAAAGCTGGAGATACAGCGGCTACTTGCAGAGAGCCAGTTTGAATATAGCTCAAGATACCGCTTTTCAAAATGCTCATGCAGCTCTGCTGGGAGCTGGGAGGTGTAGCTGCGCAACTCCTTTTCGCAATCATTGAGGAGCATTTCGCCGCGCTTGTCGGGGTCAAAACTTGTGCCTTGAGTGGCACGGTAGGCCAGTTGTTTAAGAGCCATTACAGAGGCTCTGCGTTCTATTTGTTCCATATTGTTATGATGTTATATATTACTTTACAGGGTTAATAAACTCAATGCTGTCGTAGTTGAGGAGGCCACCAGCGGCCAGTATGCTCTCCAGTGCTTTACGGCCTCCACAGGGAGCATAAGGCACATAATCGGTGTCGCTCTTAAATTTGAGGTAGCCCTTGCCCTCAATGTAAAGCCCCCAGCCGCGAGTGCTGGCTGTGCCGAGGGGTGCCTTAAACTTGAGGCCATCAAGGCGTACTATTTGGAGCTGTGCGTTAAGCTGCTTTGTTTTGCTATCTCTTGCCATGGTTATTTGTGTTGTGGGGCTGGCTACTACTCCAGCCCCAGTATTATTACTTGCTTTTATTGTTCTCTACCATCATGCGCTCTGCTACGCTCATGGTATTGCATAAATCATCAAAGAGCAGCCAAAAGTAATCGTTTGCAGGTATTACCGTGAGCCGTATGCGCTCGCCTCTGCCGTTTTGATACTTGAGCTGGCTGGCTTTACGCTGGGCAGCCTCCTTTGAGGCAAACACTACAGCATTACCGCTGGCAGGCACAATGGGCGCACCCTTGTAACCTTTGCCCATGCCGCAATAGCAATACATACCTGCAACATTATTTCTGCCATCGGCATAGCCTGCCGCCACCCATTTGCCTACCGAGTTGTAGGCTAACTCTTGCAACCTCTTGCCATAAGCGGCCATGTCGTTGAGGTACTGCTGTTGCTCTGCCGTGAGCGTGGTAGCCACAAGGGCTGTGTTATTTCTTTCCTGTGCCATATTGTTATTCTGTTATTAGTTCTGCATTTTGCCCTACCCAAAGCATAGCGTCTTGCCCATTCCAGCTAAAATCAAATGCTTTGTTGCGAGGGTTGTAACTGCCCTCAAGCTCTGTGCCCTCCTTGAGGCCGCGTATCTCCATAAGGCACCATTTGCCAAATTCGGTTATAACCTTTACGCGAGCCTTTGCCTTAACTCTCTTTGCCATGGTTATTGCTCTATTGCGTTGTTAATGTAGTCAATTACTTCATCTACGCTGCTGGCTGCATTCTCCAGCTCATCTGCGGCCTCCTGCATACGCTCGCCACGCTCGCTGTCCTGTAGGCTTTCGGGGAGGTTGTCGTATGAGTCCTGTTCCTCCTGCTGGAGGTTTTCAATTTGGCTCTTAATATCCTCAAGCTGCTCAATGAGCTTGTTAAGTTCTTTTCTGCGTGCTGCGTTCATATTTTTGTTTGTTATGGGGCTGGCCAGCCCAGCCCCGTGTTAGTTAATATCCTGCTTTAGTTTGTTTGGTATTGGCTACAAATACGGCATTGGAGCCTGTAAGGGTTATTTCTCCGCACGGTACCCAATCGCCGTTTGAGTAAACTTTAGTCTTACTGCCGCTTACCTCATGCCCCTCTTTGAGGAGTTGTTTCATACGTTTTTTAGCGGCTGCCACGCTGCAAAAGGTTTCGCTCTTTTGGGTGGTCTTGTCATATACACTGCACATCATCATAGCTGTAAGTATTTATGTGTTAAAATATTTGTTTCGGGTTAGAGGTGTAGCCAGCAACTTTGTAGTAGCCATGGTTAAGTGTGCGGTTGCCAAAAAACTCATAAACCGTAGGATTGCTTGAGCTAAAAGCCTTTGCCTCATTCATGGCCTCTGTATAGGTGTGAGTAATTGCGGCTCCTGTATCACGCAATACCAAATACACCGTAAAGCCGTCTGCTTCTTCGTAGCGTGCGCGTACCTTGTTTGCATCAATGTTGGTGTCGCTAACAGGGAGCGTGCAGCCTGTGTTGTTAGCTCGCTGCTCTGCTAACTCCAGCATTTTTACAATTACCTGTTCCTCAATGCGGAGTGCCTTAAACTGGGCGGCGGCTTTTTGCTGGGCTTTAGCATTGGCAATGCGCACACGGTTCATTTTTGCCCACAGCTTGCAAAACTCATCCTTTTCTACATCGCTGCTCATGTAAACCTGCTCAATGGCGGCATACTCTTTTGCGCTTACCTCAATGCCTACGCGGCTCTCAAATTCGTGCTGTAACATATATTTGATTTTTTTATTTTCTAAAAGCGTTCATATTTTGTACGCTGCGAAGTTAGTGGAAAGAATTAAGATACCAAACTTTCAAGCCAAAAATCCGCAATATTTAACAGTCTTTAACAATATTCGCAGTGAATTGAGGTTGAATTACTTTCAAAAATTAGGCGTTCAGTATTTGTACGCATATTAAATTACTGATTACCTTTGCAGCGAACACTTAAAGCAAGTAGAGCAATGAAGAAAAAACTTTTACAGGTATTGGAGGCCAAATGCACGGACATGGGGCTTTCCAAGGATTCTATCCAGCAAATTGCCACCATAGCAAGCAATGGGCTGGGAGAAGATGCGACCGATGAGGCTATTGAGCAACGCGCAAATGAGTACCTGCCTGTCCTTAAAGCCATGCAGGCCGAGGCTACCCGATGGGCGCAGGGCAAAAAGCCTAACACTCCCCCTGCAACACCGCCCACCGAGAAACCGCTTGAGGCCAACGTGGAGGCTATTGTGGAGGCAGTAACCGCCAAGTTCCAAACCAAATTTGATGAGCAGGCCACAACTATTTCCCAGTTGCAGGCACAGCTCGCAAAGAGCAACCGCGACAACCTCATTGCCACCGAGACCAAAAAGCTGGGTCTTACAGAGGCCGACATGGAGTTTGTAACCATTCCCGAAGATGCCGATGTGGCAGATTATTTGGGCAGGTACAAGCAGAGCCTTGTAGACCGAGGCTTAAAGCCTGCCAGCAAAGATGTGGCTGCGGAAACGCAGAAACAGGCAGAGGCAGACATGGCCAAGGAGCTGCTTGCCGAGTGTGAGGTAAAAACAAACTAATTAATCACAGAGCAATGAAACCCAAGAAAAGAAGCTATGGTGGCACCCGTCCGTGCAGCACCCAGCCCCCTGTAATGGTTACAGGAGGCTTTACGCTTGACCCTGCTCAAACCAACCTGCCTGTTGGTGCTTTGGTTCCCTTTGGCACGCTGGCCTGTGTAAACGAGGCCACACGTTACGGCAAGCTCATCAAGAGTGCGCGAGTAGTGGCCATTGGTACCGATGCCAAAAAGGTAACGCTGGAGGCAGATGAGTTCAGCAAGCCCCTGTTTATGGTGGGCGATACGGTGCAAAGCGACCTCTCTGCCACTCTCGCAAACTCCCCCAGCATCACAGCGGTGGCCAACACCGAGGCTGGCATGGAGATTACGCTTTCCAAGGCCATTACTGGTCTTGCAGTAGGCTCCGCACTCTTTGAGGTTGTGGCTGATGGCACCAACGTAAAGCTGGTGGCAGAACCCAACAGCATTACCATTGACACCTACGAGAGTGCCGAGGTCAAGGAGGAGCTGGCCGATACCCAAATCAATGTTACACGCGACAGCGGTTGTGGCGAGATTTACGCTCGCCGCGTGCCCCCTGTGCCTGCCAAGTACCTTGAGGGCAACCTGCTCAAGGGTACCAAGGTAGCCTATACCCAGTCGCTCTAAAACCGAAAGGAGGTAACACATGGAGTCAATTTTTAACAAAGTAAATTTACCCACTATTCCTGTGAGCCTGCTGGCCACCCTCAAAATCATGTTTGACACGGCCAGCCAGCAGCAGAAGGCTCTCTTTGAGCAGCTTTACGTTGACCGCTGGTTTGACTTTAACCTGCCTCAAATGGGGCTTACCTGTAAGACACTCCAGTCAAAGTACAGAGTGCGCTTTATGGCAAGCGTTATCGGCAACAATGCGGCCACTCCTACACGCCCCACTGATGGTTTTACCACCTTTGAGGGCGAAATCCCGCGCATGGGTCATAAGTTCCCCATGTCTGCCGACAACCTCCGCAAGTTGCTGGAGGTACTGGAAAGCCCACGCTACACCGACCAGCAGAAAATGGCACAGGTCAAAAAGCTGCTTATTAAGGATGTGCGTGAAGCATATTTGGGCTGTAAGGATACTGCCGACCACATTATCCTGCAAGCTCTCTCCAATGGCGGTGTGGCCGAGTTCAAGCCCCAGCTCAATAACCCCGATGGCCGCCGCTACAAGGTGGACTACGATATGCCCGATGCCAACAAACTTGTGGCAACTACGGCGTGGGAGAAAGGCAACGAGAGCAAGATTAACCCCTTTGAGGAGCTTGCCGACATTCGTTACACCTTTGCTAACAAAGGCATTTCGTTTGGAGAAACTCTTATCTCCCCCTCCGTGTACTACTGGCTTATCAACCTGCCCTCCGTGCGCCGTGCTATCAAGGGCAGCGACAAGTCGGGGCAGCCTGTAACCCCTGTGGAGCTTACCAATATGCTTGCTGCCTTTGAGCTGCCTGCATTTACCATCGTAAACAAGCGCAACTCTGTGGCCGAGGATGGCAAACGTAAGGAAACGCTCATCAACCCCTACAACGATGATGTGCTGTGCTTTAAGCCTGCTGGCATAATCGGCGAGGTGCAGCCTGCATTTGAGGATAACAGCATTATCCCCGAACCCGATGTAACCTACATGGATGCCGACCATGGCATTCGCGTGGCCAAGTGGCAGGTTGGCGAAAGCACAGGCCAGCAGGCAGGCGAGTACACACAGGCAAGCTGGCGTGCGCTCCCTGCCATTACCGAGATTGAGGGCATTGTCAATTACCGCGTGCGTAACCTTGAGGCAGCTAATGCCAAGAGCAACGCAGAGGAAAACGCCTAAACCCGAATAGAGCATGAACAATCTACAGGCAATAGCCAGCGAGGTATTACCCTATTGCAGCGGCGATAATGAGCTGGAGCTTGAAAAGGCTCTGCTCTCCGCTTGCAAGCGTGCTGGTGCTACACTGGCCGCAAAGGAGGACTACACCCCCGACAACGACCGCGTTATTGCGCTGGCAGCAGTGCTGGTACTGGTTAAATACCTCTCACTCTCCAGTGAGAAAGAGGCCGAGTGGTCGCAGAGCTACAATGACAAGCTCAAGGAGCGCATTGCGTTCCTGTGCCGCGAGGCTGGGGTGCCTGTAGAGGAGTTCCTGCCCGAAACGGTAACAACGCTAACGCACGCCTCAAACAGATTTTAAGCCATGGCCAGCCGATATACCGATACACTCCAAATGCTTGTAACCACCGAGGCCGAGCGCAATGACGTAGGCGATTTGGTGGGTGGTACCTCCGAGTGGAGAACACTAACCATGTGCCGCGAGGAGCCGAGCGATGGAGGCGAGGAGGTTTCAACGGTTGCAGCGCGTGCCATCAACAAGAGTTCCAACATTTTCTTTCCTGCCAACGCCCCTGCCGTGCCAGTAAACGCCCAAATCCGAGTATTGGGCGCGGATGGCACGGTACAGGTGGAGGGCAAAGTAATGCGATACAAACGCTATAAGCATTATGGCAAAATATGGGTTTAGTGCTGCCTTTGGCAAAGGCGAGGTACACAACACCTTTGCCGAGTACGCACTGCGCGTACACCGAGCCATTGAAACGGTTATGCAGTTTATTGGCGAGGAGTGCGTAAAGATTGCGAGGGAGCAAGGAACCTATAACGACATTACAGGAAATTTGCGCAACTCTATTGGCTATGTGCTGGTAAAGAATGGCGATATAATCTGCAAAAACTTTGAGGAGCGCGTGGCCTCCAAGGTAATTGATGCAGCAAACGGCAAGGGTATTCTCCAAGGTCAAGCTCTTGCAGAGGAGCTGGCAAAACGCTTTACAAAGGGCTACGCCCTCATTGTGGTAGCTGGTATGCACTATGCCCACTATGTAGAGAGCCTTAACAAGGATGTGCTGGATAGCGCAGAGCGTTACGCCCTCCAGCGAGTTCCCAAGCTCATGCAAATGCTCAAAACTCAAATTTATAAAAACGCCAATTAAGCATGGCAAAAAAGGTAGAAGAAATTCCATTGCAAGAGGATATGCAGTTTAACACGCTGCAAGATGATATACTCTATGTGGTGCTAACTCAATCCGAGCTGGCCAAGCAGCTTACAGGCTCTATAACCAAGAGCAAAAAGCCCCAGCGCAACCAGCCCCCCAAGGTAGAGGATTGCGTTATCAGCAGCCTCTCCATTGAGAGTGGCAGCGTGCAGTTTGGCACCAGCAATGTGAATATCTATGTACCCGACATTAACACCTGCACAACACACGCAAGCGAGCCAGCAGACACGGAGGCCGCGAGCGACCGTATCAAGCAGCTTGCAGGGCTTGCATACGCCTCACTCAAAAAATACTACTGTGAAAATGGCTGGTCGTTTGAGTGTGTTGCACAGGATGTAATAGAGGAGGCTGCCCTTAATTGCCACCGCATTTGGTTCAAAATACGCTTTAATTTTCATAACTCATAAACTATTACCAACATGGGAGTAATTACACTGGGTCTTTCGGAAATACAGGTTGGCAAAATCGCTGCTGATGGCGGCGAGGCTACTGCCTACAGCAAAATCGGCAAGACCTACCAAAACACCTGCAAAATGACGCAGGAAAAGGCCGAGGTAACAGAGCATTATGAGGAGGGGCAGAGCGCACCCGAAGCACGCCGCAAGCGTAAAAAGGTGCCTATCCTTACTTTCTCCATAATGGACCCCGACCCCACGTTCCTCAAAGCCTATTTGGGTGGCGAGACAACTGGCACTGGCGATGACATGGAATGGAGCTGGAGCGATACCGATGAGGATATTGAGGCCAGTATCCGAGTTGTGCCCGAAATCGGTTTGGTTTACACCATACCGCGTGCCGACATTGAGGCCGTGCTTAACGCTGATATGTCAGCTCAGGGCATTAACCTTGTGGACTTTACCGTTACTCCGCTCAAGCCCACCAAGGCTGGCGTGAAAACGATGAGAGCACGCAAAAAGACGGCCACATTCCCTGCCAAATCCAGCACCTAACCCAAGCACCCATAACAATCAACCCCAAGCCCACTATGCACACGCAAAAGGTGCGTGGTGGGCTTTTTAATCTCCAACCAAATGCAGCAGGAAGATAAGCTAAAGGAAATTGAGGCCATGGAGGCCGAGAAAAAAGAGTTGCGCCTACTCATAGGCCAAGGCATAAGTTTTACGGTAGATTACTATGAGGATAAAGTGGTGCGCATACCGCGTTACCGCCACCTCCAGCGGCTCCTTACCAAAAAGCAAGTTGTAAGGGAGGAAAAGCAGGTAGAGTTTATCATCAAAGAGCCTACAGCCTACACGCTCGACCGCCTCTCCCTTGAGTATATTGAGCTTGCTATGGATGAGGAGCAGATAAAGGGCAACCCCCGACAGGAGGCTCGCAAGCTCTTTGCCAAGCATAACAGGCGCATGGCTCGCATTGTGGCCATTGCCACACTGGGCAATGACTGGGAGAATGAAAAAAAGCTCTCCGAGCGTACCGAGTTCCTTTCTCACTGGCTCAAGAACAGCACCCTGTGGGAGCTGGTGCAGGCCATTGACCTCACAAACAATTTAGCGGATTTTATAAACTCTATGCGATTGTTATCCAGCGCAAGGACAACAATTCCGAGTCGCATAGAGAGCCAACAGGATTAAATAGCCTGTATGGCCAGCGTGGGGCAATATGCGCATACTTTCACTGGACGTGGGAGTACCTCACTAAAGGAATTGCATGGGCAGTTGTGCAGCGTATGCTGGCCGACCAAGCTCGCTACGATGATGAGGAGGAGCAGGCAGGAGGAGCCAGCGAGAGCCAGTTTGATAGCGGAGATATTGAGCTGACCGAAGACAATGTAGATGATTTTGTAAACTATATTAACAGCCTTTCATAGTGGAAAATAACAATGGAGCATTAGCCTTTGACGTACTTATCCGCGACAGCAATATAAACGAAATGCTGGCGCGTGATGAGCAGCGCATTATGCAGTTTAAGGACACCGTTGAGGAGAGTTCCACCGATATTGTGCAGAGCTTTAGCAATATTGGCAAGGCTGTAGCTGGGCTGGCCGTTACTGCCATGCTCAAGAGCTGGGTGTCCGATATGATTTCAGTGCGTGGCGAGTTCCAGCAGTTGGAAATTGCCTTTGGTACCATGCTGGGGAGTGCCGAGAAAGCGCAAAACCTCATGGGGCAACTGGTAACAACTGCTGCCACCACTCCCTTTGACTTGCAGGGTATAGCCAATGGCGCAAAGCAACTACTTGCCTATGGCGAGAGTGCCGAAACGGTAAACGATACTCTTGTGCGGCTGGGCAACATTGCCAGCGGCTTGAGCATACCCCTTAACGACCTCACAATGCTCTATGGTACCACCATGGTACAGGGGCGGCTCTTTACCCAAGACGTAAGGCAGTTTATGGGGCGCGGCATACCGCTTGTGCAGGAGCTTACAAAGGTACTGGGTAAGTCTGAAACCGAGATTAACAACATGGTTACGGCTGGCCAAATTGGTTTCCCCGAAGTTCAAAAGGTTATTGAAAACCTCACAAATGAGGGTGGTATGTTCTTTGGCCTCATGGAGGAGCAATCAAAATCTCTTACTGGCCAAATCTCCAACCTTGAAGACGCATGGGATATGATGCTCAATGAAATGGGCACCAACATGGAGGGCATTTTGTCGGGTGGTATCTCTGCCGTGGCTACACTGGTGGAAAACTACGATAAATGCCTCAAGGTTATGGGCGCACTCATTGCTGTATATGGCAGCTACAAAGTGGCCACGGCTGCTGTAGCTATAGCTCATGGCAACAGCACGCGCATGGCCACACTGGATAATTTAGTTCTCAAAGCTCGCACACTCCTCATGGGTGGCCTTGTTGTTAATGGCAAGGCTTATGTCGCACAGCAGGGAGCATTAACCGTTGCAGAGCAGGCATACAGCGCAGAGCTGCAAAAAACGCTTACTCTTGAGCAGCAGGAAAACATATTGCGTGGCCTCAAGGTGCAGGCCATACAGGGTTTGCTCACACAGGAACAGGCTCTATATTTGAGCCGTCTAAACCTCAATAACACCAGTATTGAGTATTTGGCCGCTGCCGAAAGCATACTTACAGCCGACCAGCAGCAGGCACTGGCCAAGCAGAACCTCACACGCAACAGCACCCAGTATGTTGTGGCCATTGAGAACACCATTAGGGCACAACAACAGGAGAATGCCGCACAGATGGCAACTCTCCGAGCCGAGGCTGCCGCACTCAAGCAGAAACAGGCTACACTCCTACAGGAGTACCGTATCAGCCAAAACAAAATAGAGCATACCCGTGTGCAGATTGCGCTGGCCAATGCCGAGGGTAACGCCGAGGCCGCTGCCATGCTCAAGGAGCAGCAACATAACCAGCTCAAGCAGCACAGCATTATTATCAGCGACCTCAAGGCCACACGCACGGCCAAGGAGGCCGCCACACAAAGGATTGCCACACTTGCAACCCAGCAGGCAAGTATTGCAGGCAAAGCGAAAGCTGCCAGCGATACCATGCAGGCTACCACAAGCGGCCTGTTAAGTACCGCCACCACGTTCTTAACCGCCAAATTAAAGGCTTTGTGGGCAACCATGATAGCCAACCCCATTACGGCTATTATTACCGCTGCCACAACGCTCATTAGCGTGCTTATGATGTTTGGCAAAGAGGAGGAGGAAGCCACAAAGATACAGGGAGAGTTTAATGAGGCCGTATCGGAGAGCTACAGCAAAATGAACCTGTGGTTCTCTATCCTCAAAAACAGCTCCAGCAGCTCCAAGGAGTACAAGGATGCACTGGCAAAGGTAAACCAGCTTTGCGAGGAGCATAAAATTGCCATACTGGAGGAAAATGCAGCACTGGAGGCTCAAATTAGAAAGCATGATGAGCTTATTGAGGCTGTAGAGCGTAGCACTGCCGCCAAGCTCAAGGCCAAATACATTGAGGAGGGACAGGGTAAACTCACAGCTAAACAAGAGGAGAGGCTGGAAGAACTTATCAATGAGGCGAAAGATGCCTCTTTCCACCGCATTGAAATGAGTACCGTGTATGCTGGCGATATTTACACACAGGCTTACCAGTCGGTAGAACACGCCTCTGACAATATACGCAACGCTACTGATGCACTATGGGCAAGCGTACAGGTGCGTGCCGTGCAGGGAGCAGAGGAGCTGGCCAAGCTCACAGGTACCGCATACACCGAGGCACACGATAGGCTCATTAACGACATACTTACTCGCATACAGGAAACAACAGGCGCAACTGGCGAGGAGTTAAGCGAGTTCCGAGACGTTGTAAAAACCTTTGTGGATAACACCATTGCCGACAGCCAGCAGTGTATGGCCAACGTGGCCATTATTGAGCAGCAGGTGGCAGGTATGTTTAGCGGCCAGCCCATTGACAATGAGGTTAAGGAGCAAATTGACATTACAACATTGAGCCTTGAGGAGTTGCATAAACTGGTCGGCCAGTTAAGCGGCTCCACCGTTACCATTGAGTGCCAAACATACGGCTTTGAAAATGCCCTCTCCATGCTCAATGCAGTTAAGGGCGAGATAACCAAACAGCAAAACAACCTCAATACCGAGAACGGCATAAATGATGAGGTTAAACGCCTCAAGGATTTGCGTGCTGGTGTTACGCTGGGCAGTGCTGCATGGAAAGAGTATAACAACCAAATTAACACTCTCAATGCTCGCCTCCCCAAGACTGGCAATGCCGCACAGAGTGCTGCTAAAAAGGTGGCCGATGCACAAAAAGCCATTGACCAAAAAGTTATTGATTTAGGGCTGGAGGTTGAGCAAAGCCGACTGGCTCTAATTAAAGATGGCTTTGAGAAAAGGCAGGCCGAGCTGGAGGCACAGCACCGCAAAGAACTGGCTCGCATTGACAAAGAGCAAAAAGAGCTTGAGGAGAAATACAAGGCTGCCAAAAAGGCTATGCCTGCCGATGTCGTTGCGCAATATGAGGAGCTGCGTGCCAATGAAAATGCCAGCTATGAGATTGAGCGTAGTGACCTTGTTAGCACCGAAATTGAGGAACGTAAAAAGCAATACACCCAATATTACAAATGGATAGAAGCATACGGCACCGAGGTTGCTAACAGACAATACGCCTCTCTTGTTGAGCAGGGCAACACTTATGAGGCATGGTTAAAGGGTAAAATTGCCGCCCTCCAAACTCAAATGGATAATGGCACCATTACAGAGGCAGACGGCAACGCCCTCATTGCATACCAAGAGCAGCTACGCCAAGTGCAGGGTGTGAAGACCGAGATGGAGAAATTCTCCGAGGCTCTAACCAAAGCCAAGGAGGACAGCAAAACGCTGGGCGATTACCTCTCTACGCTTGCCAAGCGCAAAATGGAATTGCAGCAGGGCAAGGGCAATCTCATAGGCGAGGATAGAGCCAAGGCAATACAGGAGATTGACCGCCAAATTACCCAAACTACCGAGCAGTTGCAAAAGCAGCTCCTTGAGACATACAAAACCAATGCCCAGTTAAGGCTTGAAACAGAGCAAAAGTTTGAGCAGGAAATAACATGGCTCCGACAGCATGGTTACACCCAGCAGGCAGAGGTTGCAGAAAAGGCACGCCGTAAGGCCGTGGCAGAGATAGATGCCACACGCATACAGGCAACAGACAACTGGAAACAGCTCTTTGCCAATGCCCAGTATTTAAGCAGCAGTGCCTTTGACACCATACTGGCAGACCTCAAAAAACAAGTTGATGCCATTGGCGATGTTGATATTAAGGCACGCCTTACCCAGCAGCTTGAGGAGTTGCAGCGGCAAGTTGAGGGGAGCAAAAACCCCTTCAAGTTGCTTGTAACCTCCATAAAAGCCTATAACGCTACTGCCGATAATACCCCCGAAAAGAGCAAAAAGTTCTCCCAAATGTTTGAGAGCATTGCAGGGAGCATTGAGTTTGTGAAAGAGGGCTTTGACAGCGTGGTTAATGGCCTCAAGGAGCTGGGGCTTGCTGGCGATGAGGTTACACAGGAAATGCTGGGCGATATAAGCAACATGATAGGTGGAGCCGCCCAGCTTGCCAAGGGTATTGCCAGCAGTAACCCCATGGATATTATACAGGGCGGCATTGGCCTCATTACCTCTGCCATATCCCTGTTTGATAGCACCAGCCGCCGCATAAAGCGAGAAATGGCCGAGCATGAAAAGCAGCTCAAGGCATTACAGCGCGTATATAGTGAAATAACATGGCGCGTGGATAATGCTGTGGGCGAGGACTACTACAAGGAGCAGCGCAAGGCCATTGAGAACCTTAAAAAACAGCAGCAGGAGTACAAGGAGCTTGCACGCCTTGAGCAGAGTAAAAAGAGCAAAGACCGCGATGATAACAAGGTACAGGAGTATTTGGCCAGTGCCGAGCAGGCAGCGCGTGATATTGCCGACATAGAAAAGCAAATAACGGAGAGCCTTGTGCAAACCAATTTCCGAGATTTGGCAAATGAGCTGGCCGATGTATGGGCAACTGCATTTGGCAATATGGAGGACAGCGCACAGAGCTTTGAAGAGGTATGGAACACAACCATTGCCAATGCCGTTAAAAACTCCCTCAAGCTAAAGCTCATTGAGCCGATTGTAAATCAGTTTACAGAGGCACTGGCCTCCTATATGGGTGCCCATAACAATAGCGTGGCTGGCTTTGACTTTGCCAAGTGGAAACGTATGTTGCAGAACGCTGGCAATGCGTTTACCGAGGGGCTGCAAAGTTTTGAGGAGTATTTCAAGGATTTCAGCGATGATATAGACGGCACCAAGGAAACGCTGGAGGGGCAGATAAAAGGCTGCACGGAGGATACCGCAAGCATGGTGGCTGGCGAGCTTACCACAATGCGCATACGGCAAATGGAAATGCTCATGCTCCAGCAGGAGTTTAACAGCTCCATGTTGAGCATTGACAACAACATTCGCCAAGCTCTCACATATCTTGCAGGCATACAAACCAACACTGGAGCCGCCAACACCCATCTGCGTGCCATTGGCACCACTCTTGAGAATTTAAGGTCTTTAATAGCCAGCGACCCATTGAGGGCTAAAGGCATTGCATAACCCAGTAGAGCGTATGGAACGATTAAAGCATTTACAGCAGCTCATGGCGCATGGCCATTGTGTTGAGAGCTTGAGCCGAGTACATAACAGCCGCAACCATACCAGCAGGCTTGTGGAGGCTTATTTTTACTACATAAAGGAGTGTGTAAAAAAGGATTTTCCCGACATAGCTTTTATGCGCTCCTATATGGGTGTAGAGGCAGCAAAGTATGGCGGCTTTATTGATACCGTGGGCGAGGTGGAGCCGTTACGGCGCAACGCATTTGTAGGCGATTGCGATGCCTCAATTACCTGCTCCCAGTACAATATACACCTGTGCTGGGTTCGCCACAATAGCAAGCTCAAAGTTATTGCTACAGGGCACAGCCGCCTGCATATTGATTGCTTTGAAAACTCCAGCGTGGAGGTGGTTATTGCCAGCCCCGATGCAAAGGTTTACATAAACCAGTATGGCAATAGTAAGGTACAGGTAAGTGGCCATGCCGAGTGTGCCACCTGTACGCTCCATGATACAGAAACTTATAAATAACCCAGTATGGCACAGGAACAATATTTAGTCTTACACCTGCCCTTTGATGAGGCAGAGGGAGCCGTAACCACATACGATTTCAGCTCCAACCGCGCAGATGGCGTGCTTACCAATGCCCATTTTGAGGCAGGCAAGCAGGGCAACTGCATTAACTACGATGGCACCGCCAAATGCGAGGTGTCACCCAGTGTGCTTAACCTCAATGGCTCATTTACCCTGTGCGCATGGGTTAAGCTCCATGAGGTAAGCGACAACCTCATAGTGCTGGTTAATTACAGCGGCATTGACCACTACTACAAGTGTGTCGTTAATCTCCAGCCTAACACATGGTATTATGTTACGCTCACACGCGATGGCACGGTGCTGTGTGTGTACCTCAATGGCTCACTGCTGGAGCGTGCAACCGTACCCACCAGTTATGGCAACCCCATTGGCATAAATGTATGCCAAGATTGCTATAACACAGAGCTGGGGCATGGTTGCGTTGATGAGCTGAAGCTGTACCAAAAAGCCCTCACACAGGAGGAGCTTATGGGAGAGCTGGATAATACCAAGCAGCTTGCATACCTGCTTGATGGCATAGATTTCAAGACCTACGGCGTATTTGTCAGCAAATGCCGTGGCCTCATGGATGGCCTCAAGATGAAAGACCCCTTAAAGGTTGAGTTTGATGGCTATCATGGCGAGGCCATTGACCTTACACGGCCACGCTTTGAGGCAAGGGAGATAACGCTGGAGTGCTTTATTGACAGCGCAGGTGGTAAAATGGCCTTTGTGCAGGCGGCACAGGAATTTATCGCCCAGTTCCATGCCAAGCACAAGGCGGCCAGCTCCATTGTAAATGCAGAGCCATGTGCCGCAGGGCTGCACCGCTTGACGGTAGATATACACCCCACCAAACCCCTCATTTATGAGGTTTACCTGCCCGATGCAACCAACATAGACAAGGAGTGGAACGACAAGCGCATGATTGGCACGTTTACACTCTCTTTGCGCGAACCCGAACCAGTAAAGCGAGTGCTAAAGCACATGAAAACCAGCGAGGCCACCAAGCGCATTAGCATAACCATTACCACTACCAAGCTGGTAAACATATACTGGGGCGATGGTACAACTACCCAAGACGTATGCGGCACCAATGTAACCGTAACACATGACTATACCGACAATGGCGAGTATTACGCAGTTATTACTGGCGTAATTGAGGAGATTGAGGCATTTAGCACCAATGCAATTATTGTATGGCAGAAATTGTAATTTACAAGCGCAATGGCACCGTGCGCTACCGACTTGACAGCTTTGCAAAGCTCTGCACCGTAAAAAGTGCAGAGCAAAAGCGTGAGCTGCTGGGAGAGGACACGGTAACAATAAAGACCTCCAGCGCGGAGCCGTTGGAGCTGGTGGTGGGCGATTATATTGAGATTTACGGTAGCAAATACACTCTCAATAAAGTAAATGAGCCTACCAAAATCAGCGAGCGTAAATTTGAGAACACCATGGTATTTGAGGGCTTGCAGTACAAGCTCATAGATGCCCAGTACCGTAATGCTGACGCTGCTGGCCACAACCCCAGTGCCGAGTTTCCCATTGTAGCCAATATGCGGCTCCTCATGCGACTGCTCATTAGCAATATAAACCGTGTGGCCATTTCTCTAAATGAGATGTGGGAGCTGGGAGAGTGCCCCGAAACCGAACACAAAGAATATTCTTTCAGTAATGAAAATTGCCTTGAGGTATTGCAGCGTGTATGTAAGGATAACAAACTGGAGTTTGAGATTGAGGCATTAACCACCAAGCGTTTTAGGCTCCATATCCGCAAAGTGGGGCGGCTCTTTCCAGCCTCATTTACCTTTGGCCGAGGCGGCGGTGTGTATAAGCTCACACGCAAGAATGTAAACAGCAACAACATTATTACTCGCCTGTACCTTGAGGGTAGCACGCGCAATATTACCAGTAAGTATCGCAACGGTGCTTTGAGGCTCCGCATTGGAGATAATGAGGAAAGCTACATCGAGAACCGTGCCGCTGTAGCCGCCTTTGGTATTAAGGAGGGCAGCCGCACATACGAAGATATTTACCCACACCGTACAGGCAAAGTTACCTCACTGGTAGCTGGCGATGGCCTCAAGTTTGTGGATAATACCATGTTTGACCTAAATGAGAAAGATGAGAGTGGGCAAACTCGCTGGCTCATGGAGGGCACTTGTGCCAAGGTTAAATTTGTAGGCAACTGCAACCTGTCGGGCTACCAGTTTGAGGTAGCCAAATTTGACTCTGCAACCAAAACATTTACTCTCAACCTGTACGAGGATAGCCGAGGGCTTAAAATACCCGATGGCCGAGCATACACTATTGAGAAAAATGCAGAGTATGTGCTGCTCGATATTGTTATGCCTAACGACCCCTATGTAGTAGATGCAGAGGCCGAGTTAAAAGCTGCTGGAGAAAAGGATTTAGCACAGGATAGCCAGCCCAAGGTTGAGTATGAGCTTGAGCTTTCTTCGCTGGAGCTAAAGCGTAAGTTTGGCAGCGAGGCTGGCATTGTAAACCTGTTTAATGTGGGCGATTACCTACCCATAAAAGACACGGATATTAACGTGGATAAAGCCATACGCATTAAGGGCTTTACACGCGATTGCTATGCCGACCCATACAAGTATAAAGTAACCTTGAGTGATACGGTAGAGGTTAGTATTATCCAGCAGCTTTTGGAGGATAATGCCGAGTTAGGCCGCATTGTGGTACTAAACGACCTTACCAATGTTGCGAGAGCAAGAGCCAACTGGCGTACTACACAGGAGTTGCTGGGCATGGTGTTTGATGGCGATGGTTATTTTGACCCCACCAACATACGCCCCAGCTCCATTGAAACGCTCATGTTGAGTGTTGGCAACCGTGCAGGCCAGTTTGTCCTCCGCAATATCTTCATTGAGGCCAATGCTGCCGTAAGTGGAAAACCTAACCCCAACTACATACGCATAACCTCTGCCAGCGGCCAGCTCATACACTATGCCATTGAGGAAACTGACCGCACATGGGCTATGAATGGCCTACAGGTAACACTCAACACCAGTGCCGCCCTCTATATTTATGCTGTGTGCCCCAAGGCTGGCACCACTGGCTCCTTTATTATCTCTGCCACCAAATATGCCACCGAGGTTGGCACCAACTACTATTTTCCTGTAGGTGTTCTCTCCTCCGTTTACAATGGCTACAGGGAGGTAACAACAACATACGGAGCTACACGCATTACAGGCCGCTGCATAAATTGTGGCCGCATTGAGAGTATAGACAAAAGCACATACTTTGACCTTGATAATGGAGAGATTGGAGGCCGCATTAAATTCCGCTCCACCAGTGGCGAGTTGATGAGTATAAACGAGCTGGAGCAGCAAATCAACTCTACAAACGATGAAATTACAGGGTTGAGCGAGTTGCTGGCCAGTATGCAAGACCAAATAGACGGAGCCGTTGAGTATTGGTTTGGCACGGAGCCGCCAACATTATCAAATGCACCTGCAAACCAGTGGACTGATGAGGACACACGCACCGCTCATTTAGGCGATGTCTATACTGATACCAATACTGGCCTTGAGTACCGATACAGCCGTATTGGCCGCTCCTCTATTGTTAATGGCCAATTAGTGCGCCAATGGGTGTATAGCTGGCAGGAGGTGCCGAGTACAGGCGTAGGCCAAGCCATATTAGCTGCCAATAACGCCCTCAATTTGGCAGGCAGTAAAAACCATGTATTTGTTACTGCCAACTCTGCCAGCACTCCGCAAAGCCCATACAAGGAGGGCGATTTGTGGGTAACATTGGATAGCTACAAATTCAAAATCTGTATAAAGAGCCGAGAGAACACCAGCGGCACACGCTACGTTGCAAGTGAGTGGAAAGATGCAGGTTACACCGATGATACGCAGGCAAACAAAGCACTCCAGCAGCTTACCGATTTGGCCAGCGACAGCATTATTACACCTGCTGAAAAAATAACTCTCAAGGATGAGATGGCCAATATTAAAGTGGACTATTCAACCGTTAAGGCGCGTGCCCAGTTAGCAAGCATCAGCACCACCTCTTTTGATGCAGCCTATAGCACTCTGTTGGCTTATACCAACAACATATTGGCCAGCATGAGCAGCAACAGCACGGTTGATAAAACCACCTACAATGCCAATTTCAATGCCTACTACACCGAGCGCACCAACCTGCTTGATGCTATAAGTAAGGGCTATGTTGATAGCATTGAAATGGGTGGTGGCAACTACATAGGCAATGGCGCATTTTTTGAGGAAAGCACAGGCTGGAGTTTGAGCGTAAACAGCAGTGCTGGCCAAACTGGAACCTTATCGCTTTTCTCCGAGGCTACCATGGGCAAAGTATTGAGAGTAACCAAGTCAAATGCTACTGGCTGGTGGTACTTTGGTACAGGCATGAAAGCCGCAGGCGGCAACATACTCCTGCCTCAAGGTAAGTTTGTAAATGGCGTAACCTACACCGTGGCATTTTGGGTTAAGGCCAGTGGCACCGTTACTTTGCGCGTTGGCATAATGGATGGCAATGGCGGCAATGTAGTGGCCGCTCTCAAGGACTTTACAGCCACAACCAAATGGCAACGTGTAAGCTATACCTTTACGGCCAACAATTTGAGCAGTGTAAACTCTCGCCTCTACATAACTACCGCCGCAACCTTTAGCTATTGCTACTTTACCAAGTTTGTACTGGTAGAGGGCAACAAGGCACCCGAATGGAATGAGAGCAGCCAAGAGATTAATGCGCAGATAGCTGCCAGCAAGGATTTACTCAAGGCAATAACCGAGAACTACACCCAAATTGAGGGCGGCCTTATACTCTCCACGTTCTTTAAGCTGGGCGCACTCCAGCAGAGCGGTGAGTGGGTTGAGAGTGCTGGCTTGAAAGCCATGTATAACAACCGCGATGAGATTGCTGCATATTTCGGTGGTACCTATGCGGAGGCACTGGCTGGCACAAAAGCTGGTATGACCATAATTTACCACAATGGTAAGTTTAAGGCCAAGGATGCGGAGATTACAGGCGTTATCAATGCCACCAGCGGCACGTTTAAGGATGTGCTAATACAAGGCTCCATGCGCAATAAATTTACCCTTGTGTCGGGGAGTTTTGATACCAAGTACAACGATAATGTTGCCATGTACTCCACCAGTGAGGGTTGGACTGCTGCTTTCAGCCTCCCATGGGATGCCGAGCAAATAGGCCGCCGCCTGTTAATTGCTAATTTTTACTGGAATGGCTCAATATCGCGTGGCGAAGTAGGAATAGATGCGCCGAGCGGCAAGTATTTTTATATTGATGGCGTGCGTAAGAGCAAACTGGTACTTAACAGGCAGGTTGTGGAGCTTGTAGGCTACGGCACAGGTAACACCTTTTATGGTTGGATTGTGCTTAACTGCATTGATGCATATACTGATAGAATGTATGGCTCCACATTTAAGGTATTAGCCACAGGCTCCGTAACAGGTACCAGCAGCAGTGCAACAATACAGAGCATGACGGTTGATGGCTCCAAGCTAACGGTTAGCCGAGTATCACAAGGCCGCTACAAGGTTTCGTTCCCCTCCAGTTGGTTCTCCAGCAAGGATGATTACATGGTGTGGCTACAGGGTACAGGTTGGAGTTATGGCGAGAATACCGCTAAAAGCACCGCCTACATAAAAGCCTCTCTACTCAACAAACAAAGCTCTTATTTTGAGGTTGGTTTGAGTGACGATGCGACCTCTAACGATGGGAGCTTTATGTTTATGATTAATAACACACAGGAGTGGAATAACTGGGGTTAGTAACCAAAATGGCCTCACTTTCAAAAGTTAGGACAGCTAAAGCGTACTTATATGGTACGCTTTAGTTACTTTTGAGCCTGTTTTTAACGACTATACAATGAGCAACAAGTATAACAATAACTATATCAGCCCCGAAATGAGCGCAGGCCGTATCGTTTCCAAGGGCAAAATCAGCAGCCTCTCCAATGGCTTTAGGCTCAAGGAGAGCAAGCCCTTTTCAGTCTATGTACGCCCCAAAACTCTCTCCACCATGGAGCGTGATGTATTGCTTAACTGCAAGCTCTATGCCGAGGAGGAGTTTAGCGAGGTGCCTGTAACTCTTTATGGCTGGGTAGAGCTTTGCATTGTTGAAATAGCCCCCAGTGAGGAGCTGCTTAACAGCTACGATATTTACTGGGGTGCAGGTAGCGCAGCACAACTAATTGTAAATACCAAATAACATGGGTACACTTATAGGAATAGGAAACACCGTGCCACAATTCCCCTACAAAGATTCGTGGTATGGCATACGCATTAACCTCAAGAACGGAGGGCATTGCGTAGCTGATGGCAAGCTGGAGCGCGTGGGCAACCTTGACCTGCACCGCTCGCTGCCCATACAAAAGCGCATACGGCGTTACATAGCCAATGCCGATGGCAGTGTTAATTACTGGCTGGGAGCCAACGACAGCACCCTCAAGGAGGGAGGCGGTGCGGCTCGCCTTAATGCCCTTGACGGCATTGTGCAGCTCTACAAGCCCGACTATTACCGCCGCATTGAGTTTGATGGCGATTATATGCTGGTAGCCATTAGCGAGGTGCCACTGCCTGGATTTATCCACATGAAAGAGCGGTCGCGCTCCCCATGGCTCGCTACCTGTAACCGTACAACCAACCTGCCCACCTGTGCCTCTTTCCTCCAGTGGAATGCAGACGGCTCACTCAAGCGTGATGCCAACGGCTTGCTGGAGCTTACCAGTAATGCTGCCGAGTACCGAGGGGGCAACAACCAAACGGCATGGGATGGCACCTACCGCTCTGTGCAGGGTATGCCCATGAGTAGTGCCAGTGCCAACATGGCCACGTTCCGCACACGCTGCCGCTCGCTGGGTGCCATGTGGCACTTTGGAGGCTGGCATTTCCGCGAAGAAATGAGCTGGCTCATGGCCATTGAGTTTGGCGATTTGAGCAGCGATACTGCATTTAACTCTGCCAAAACAGAAGATGGTTTTGCGCAGGGTGGGCTGGGTATGGGCACACTGGTAAATGGTACCGAGTGGAACACATATAACGGCTACTATCCATTTATCCCTTGTGGCGTAACTGCCAAGCTGGGCAACAATACTGGCGTGGTGGACTATACCATTAAGAACTGGAAAACAGGCGTGGATAAAGTGGTACAGGTGGCCAGTTACCGTGGCTGGGAGGCTCCGCAAAGGTATATGTGGGAGCATAACGATGATGTGCGCGTATGGTACAGCAAGCCCAGTGACGGAGGCGATGGCCTTATTTTCCTTTGCAATGACCCTGCCCAGTTTGCCAACCCTGCCAATGACCGAGTGCGCACGCTGGCAGGTTATGAGGAGCTGGGAGCCGTGCCTGTAAACGCTGGCTATATCTCCGAAATGGGGTATGCTAATGGCTGGACTTTCCCCAACAGCGTTGTAGGTGGAGCTGCCAATAAAAACTACGGCGATTACTGGTGGCACTCTTACCCTGCTACAGATGATAACAACGAGGAGGGCTGGAGACAGCTCCTCTCTGCTGCTACTGCGCATGGTGCGGAGAATTCGGGTGTCCGCTGTGCGGATACGAGTTATCGGTGTTCGATTACGCTTGCGGGTTGTGGTTTCCCCCTGTGCCTTGAATTTTCGGCCTCCGAGGGCATTTGAAAAGCTGGCAGCATAACAAAGTGAAAAAGTAACTCAAAACAATATAGAAATGAACAATCCCCCTAAAGCACCGCCTTGAGCGGTGCGTGGCCATGGCCATTACCATAGCAAGCGTTACGGCTTTCGGTCAAAAACGCGGTTGCGGTGGTTTCGGGAAGCTCCTCTCTGCTGCTAATGCGAATAATGCGGAGAATTCGGGTGTCCGCTGTGCGAATACGAGTAATCGGTGTTCGAATACGAATGCGAATTATGGTTTCCCCCTTATACCGTTTATTACTTTTTCGGTTCTACGCTCTTTCGGGAGTATAGGCCACTCAACAACCCCACCAAGACCATGCCTCTCAAGAGTAGCCACGCCCCAGCATTAGTGGGGCTGGTTACTGGCAAAAGAATATGGAGATTGTAAAGTGCGAGTAGAGCGCGGCACCAGCCGCGAGCGCGAAAGCTCTTATAACAGCAATGGCACATAAAATTTACCACAGCTACGATAACAACAGCTACTGGAAAGTATGCGACCCTCAAAACGTGCTGCACGCAACCCTAAACACCATACGGGGTAAGCGGCACAGGCACGATGTGCAGCGGCTACTAAACGAGGGCTTTATTGAGGCAATAACCGAGGTATGGGAGCTGCTTGATAAGCGCAAGTACATACCCTCTCCTTATACAAAGAAAATCATTAAGGAGAAAACAGGCGGCAAGGTTAAAACGCGAGTGCTAAAAATAGCCAAGCTCATGCCCGACCGCATAATTGACCACTGCCTCATTGATGTTATTGAAGATGATTTGCGTAAACTCTTTATTGCCAATACCTACGCCTGCATAAAAGGGCGAGGTATTCATGCTTGCCTCCGCGACCTTAACCGTACATTGCAAAAGGATAAAAAGGGTACAAAATACTGCTTAAAATTAGACGTACACCATTATTATGACACCATAAAGCATGATAAACTCAAACTGATTTTCCGCAAAAGCTATGGCGATAGGCATTTGCTTTGGCTCATGGATACAATAGTAGATAGCACCGAGGGCAATGAGGGCATACCTATTGGCCGCCTTACCTCCCAGCATTTTGCCAACTGGTACCTAACACCATTTGACCACTGGGTAAAGGAGTGGCTAACGCCAATGGTTAAAAAGCTCTTTCATGCACGCCTGTATTATTTCCGCTACATGGATGATATGGTTTTCCTGTGTGGCAATAAGGAGGCTTTGCACTGGGTATTTGAGCAAATTGAGGCTTACCTGTTAAGGGAGCTGGAGCTGACCATAAAAGGCAACTGGCAAATTTTCCCTGTAGATGCTCGCTCTATTGATTTCGTGGGCTACAAGAGCAACCATTACAATGTGCTGGCTCGCAGAAGCATACTTATGACCTACTGGCGTAAGTTGCGCCAAGTGCAAAAACGCTATGGCATTACGCAGGAGCATGAGGTTAAAATGGAGCTGGCCGCACATTATGGCTGGCTACAACACTGCTCTAAAGAGCATTTTGAACGCATATTACAATTAACAATAAACCAGTTAAACCCAATGAGTAAAGAAAACTTGAGAGTGGGCATCACCAGTGCCGAGGCACAGCCCACGTTTGATGTGATTGACCGCATCAAAGGCACAACGCTCTACAACCACAACCAGCACATTGAGGAGCGTGCCGATGAGGAGGGCAAAAAGGTTAAGGTAAACGTGTATGACAGCCTGCTGGTGGCTGCTCCAGTTACGGCCAATACCATACTGGAAAACCTCATTGCTGCCAAGTACAGCAGCACCGAGGAGGCCAAGCTGCTCAACGACTACAACGCCGCTATGCTGGGCATAGAGGATGAGGCCAAAAAGCAGCCCTACCTTGATTTCCTTTCAGAGCGCAAGGCACTCCGCGCTATGGTGGATGCCGATTGTAAACTCCACAACATACCTTTAGCATAATGGCAACATAAATATGGCAGAGGAAACATTTGATTTTGCCGATTTCTCGCTGCAAGGAGAAGACGCAAGCTCTGAACGCCCTACAGGCGATTACCCCAGTATTGATGAGGTAATAAACAAGCCTATTTGGTGTACTGGCTTTTCCCACGGCGTAGAAACCGAGAATGGCAAACGCACCGTAGTAAAATTTAAGTGGGAGCTTGAGGAGGCAGAAACGGCGTTTTGGACAAGCAGTAAAAAGCTACTCAAAACGCTACAAAATCCCAAATTACGTTTCCCATTCCATACCATTATAAAGGTGGTGTTTATCCGAGATATGGCTGGCTTTGAGTTCCGCAGTGCAAGGGAGGCCGTGTCGCAGGAAGATGTGGATGCGCTCAATATGTACCTCATTAAAAAGCGCAGTTACATGAAACAAAGACGCTAATATGGTTGAAGATGTAAACTCCGTAGCCCATGGCATTACCAATTATGGCATGATGGCTATTACTGCCGCCTTTTTCCTTGTACTCACAGGGTTATTATGGGTGGCCTGTTTCAAGTGGTTTAAGAGCATTATTGACGGCATGATTAAGGGTAATGCCAAGGTTAATGCCGACCTGCTGGCAGAAACGCGCAAGCAGAACGAAATGCTCAACGACATATCCGAGGGGTTACGCCCCGAAACTCTGTTAAAGGTTAAAAACCTCTCAAGTATATGCTTTGACCTTGCTATAGAGCGCGTATGCCGCATTATTAAGCGCGTGCGTGAGGAAAACCACATTGCAGACCGAGCGGCCACCGTGGCCAAAATACGCACTCTCATTGAGAACCTGCATGAGGATAGAAACAGCCGCCTTGATAGCTTTTTGTACCGAGGCCGCACGCTCTCCAGCTATGCAAATGTGCAATGGATTGAGTGGGTGGCCGAGGTAGTGGAAAAGGAGGTTTACAATGACACCGTTAATAATGGCCGAGCTTACACTAATGTGGAGGCTGTATATAAGCGGATAAAAATAGATTTTTACCACCGAGTTCAACACAATTAACCCCCAGTGAAATGATAGTAATTATTGACAATGGCCACGGTGTTAATACCGCTGGCAAGTGTAGCCCCGACAGGCAGCTCCTTGAATATAAGTGGGCGCGTGAGGTTGGCCTGCTCTTACAGGAGCAGTTAAAAGCCCATGGCATTGAGGCTATCCGAATAGTAACCGAGGACAAAGACATCAGCCTCAAAGAGCGGTGCAACCGAGCCAATGCCTTATGCAACAGGTACGGCACCGCCAACTGCATTTTCGTGAGCCTCCACTGCAATGCGGCTGGAGCTGATGGCCGCTGGAAAACTGCTGGCGGCTGGTGTGTTTACACATCGCCTAGAATTACCAAGGCCGATGCACTTGCAACGTGCCTGTGGAACGCAGCCAATACCGTGCTGGCTCCTTATGCCGAGCGGTTCCGCGTATTGCAGGCCAAGGGTGCTTATGACCCCAAGCAGGTGCCGTTCCGTGCCGACTGGAGCGATGGAGACCCCGATTATGAGGCCAAGTTTACCGTGCTTACTGGCACCAAATGCCCTGCTGTACTTACGGAGTCACTTTTCCAAGACAACAAGAGCGATATGGAGTACCTGCTTTCCGATGAGGGCAAGGCTGCCATTGCCCAGCTCCATGTTGAGGGCATACTTAACTACATAAAAAGCGTAGCCAAATGAAAAAGTATCTACTAATTGCTATTGTGGCACTGCTGGCGGTTGCTGGCGGTGCCATACACCGCTGCCAGCAGCTCAAGGCCGACAATGAGCGGCTGCATGGCAACCAGTCGGCACTCATGGCCGATGTTGAGTTATACAAGACCGAGGCAGGAGAGAATGCAGCCAAGGTGCAGCGGCTCCAGCTCACAGCCTCCGAGTTTGAAACCCAGTGTGCCGACCTCAAGGCCGAGGTGGAGCGGCTGGGCATAAAGACAAAACGGCTCCAGCAGGTTATTGCCTCCAGCTCACAAACCAAGGTGGAGGTGCGAACAGAGGTTAAGGACAGCATTGTGTATGTGCCCATGCTGGCGAGGCTTGACACTCTAAAGTGCTTTGAGTTTAACGATGGCTGGGTGCGTGCCAGTGGGTGCATTGATACCAGCGGCCACTTTGAGGGAGAATTTGAGAGTAATGACAGCCTCCTCATAGTAGCCCACCGAGTGCCCAAGCGTTTCCTTTTCTTCCGCTGGGGGTGCAAGCGTGTGGAGTTGGATATTGTAAACTCCAACCCTCATGCAAGCATAAAATACGCTCGCTATGTTGATTTTACCAAAAAAAAGTAGTAACTTTGCAGCGTCAAACGCCTCTCCATGTGAGAGCAGCAAAAAGCGAGTTTTTTGCAGTTGTGGCTCAAATGTGGTTCAGTGGCGCAAGACGCAGTAAGCTAAAATTCTCGCCCATAGGGGGTTAAACTCGTAAGAACAGGAGTTTCCGGTTCCTTCGATTAGGGTTCGACTCCCTACGGGCATACAAAAAAGAAAGGTTGCGTTCATTACTGAATCGCAACCTTTCTTTTTGTAATGCTTCTGATTTATTGATATTCGTCCCAGGCCTTAATTTCAATTTCTTCAACAGGGAGGGATGTGAAGGCACCGATGAAGGCAGAAGCCAGACGGGCATTTGTAATCAAGGGGACGTTCAGGTCAATGGCAGCACGGCGGATGCGGTAACCGTTACTTAATTCTGTTGAAGTAAGGTTCTTGGGTATGTTGACCACCATATCGATCTCTTTATTATGAAGCATCTCAAGCGCCTGCGGATGACGGTCAGGGTCGCTGGGCCAGTATACCTCAATGGACGGGATATTGTTTTCCGCGAGGAAGCGGTGAGTTCCGCCTGTGGCATAAATGAGGAATCCCTTTTCGTGCAGGCGGTGTGCTGCATCGAGCATCTCGGTTTTCTGTTTTGCAGAACCGGTGCTGAGGAGCACGGAGCGTTTGGGAATACGGTGACCTACGGAGAGCATAGATTTGAGAATTGCTTCATTGGTGTCGTTACCGATACATCCCACTTCGCCGGTTGATGACATATCCACACCCAACACGGGGTCGGCACCCTGCAGACGGGAGAATGAGAACTGCGAAGCCTTGATGCCGACATAGTCGAAGTCAAACACGTTCTTGGCAGGTTTCTCCACATCCAGACCAAGCATAACCTTGGTTGCGATATCTATAAAGTTGATTTTCAAGACTTTTGAGACGAAGGGAAAACTACGAGATGCACGGAGGTTACACTCTATAACCTTGATTTCGTTGTTCTTTGCAAGGAACTGGATATTGAACGGACCGGTAATATTCAATGCCTTGGCAATCTGTGATGAAATCTTCTTTATACGGCGCACCGTCTCAACATAAAGTTTCTGAGGAGGGAAGCATATTGTGGCGTCGCCTGAATGAACGCCGGCGAACTCGATATGTTCGGAGATGGCATACACGATTATCTCACCGTTCTTGGCTACGGCATCCATCTCCACCTCTTTTGAGTGACGGATAAATTCAGTTACCACAACGGGGTGTTCCTTTGACACATTAGCCGCCAGTTTAAGGAACCGTTCAAGTTCCTCATCATTCGAACATACGTTCATTGCCGCTCCGGAAAGGACGTAACTGGGACGGACAAGTACCGGAAATCCAACCTCTTCAATGAACTTGTGGATATCCTTCATATCCGTGAGTTCGCGCCAGCGGGGCTGGTCAATGCCCAGACGGTCAAGCATTGCCGAGAATTTATGACGATCTTCGGCGTTGTCGATGCTCTGAGCGGTGGTACCGAGAATGTTAACACCTGCCTCATCCAGTCGAGTCGCAAGGTTATTCGGTATCTGTCCGCCAACAGAGAGTATTGTTCCGTGAGGCTGTTCCAGTTCAAGGATATCCATCACTCGCTCGTAGGTGAGTTCGTCGAAGTAGAGGCGGTCACACATGTCATAGTCAGTGGACACGGTTTCCGGATTATAGTTGATCATCACCGAGCGCCACCCCTGCTGCTTGACAGTGAGAAGGGCGTTCACCGAACACCAGTCAAACTCCACTGAACTGCCTATGCGGTATGCACCTGAGCCGAGAACCACAATAGAGCGGTGGTCATGCAGATACTCCACATCGTTCTGAGTGCCGTTATATGTCAGGTATAGGTAATTGGTCATCGCAGGGTATTCCGCAGCAAGTGTATCAATCTGCTTTACAACGGGACGGATTCCCATGTCGAGGCGGAAACTGCGCACAGCGGCAGAATCGGTATAACTGTGGAATTTCTCCTTTTTCACTTCGCGTGCGATCTGGAAATCGCTGAAGCCCTGCTGCTTTGCCAATCGCAGGAGTTCGGGAGTGAGAGACCGGATGTCGGTGTACTGGCGCAGCGCGTCGGCAGTGTCGATGATATTCTTGAGTTTGTAGAGAAACCAGCGGTCTATTTTGGTAAGCGCATGGATCTGTTCCACAGTGTAGCCCTGAGACATTGCCTTTGCTATCACAAAGATACGGTTGTCAGTAGGTTCGGCAAGATCATGATCTACATCGTTGATTTTCAGTTCATGGTTGCCTACGAATCCGTGCATCCCCTGCCCTATCATGCGCAGACCTTTCTGGATTGCTTCCTCGAATGTGCGCCCTATGGCCATCACCTCACCTACAGATTTCATTGATGAGCCGATCTCACGACGAACACCGTGGAATTTTCCAAGATCCCATCGTGGAATCTTAACAACTATATAGTCAAGAGCCGGCTCAAAGAACGCAGAGGTTGATTTAGTTACTGAATTTGACAGATCAAAGAGTCCATAACCCAACCCGAGTTTTGCGGCCACGAATGCAAGAGGATATCCGGTTGCTTTGGAAGCCAGTGCCGATGAACGGCTCAGACGTGCGTTCACCTCAATGACACGGTAGTCCATTGATTTGGGGTCGAAAGCATACTGCACGTTACATTCGCCCACAATTCCAATGTGGCGTATGATCTTTATTGCCAGAGAGCGCAGATAGTGGTAGTCCTCATTCGTCAGGGTCTGTGAAGGAGCCACAACTATACTTTCACCGGTGTGTATGCCTAACGGGTCAAAGTTCTCCATGTTGCAGACCGTGATGCAGTTGTCATAGCAGTCACGGACAACTTCGTACTCAACTTCCTTCCAGCCTTTCAGTGATTTCTCAACAAGCACCTGTGGAGAGAAAGAGAGAGCCTTTTCTGTAAGTGCCACCAGTTCCTCCGGAGTATCGCAGAAGCCGCTGCCGAGTCCGCCGAGAGCGTAAGCGGCACGGACAATCACCGGGTAGCCGAGTTTTTCAGCAGCCTTGAGCGCATCCTCAACGGTGCTGACAGCCTCACTCTTAATGGTCTTGACATCGATTTCATCAAGTTTCTTAACAAATAGTTCGCGGTCCTCCGTGTCCATGATAGCACGTACGGGAGTGCCTAAAACCTTCAGGTTATATTTTTCCAGTACGCCTGATTCGTAGAGTGCCACACCGCAGTTCAGCGCAGTCTGTCCGCCGAAAGCAAGGAGAATTCCGTCAGGACGTTCCTTTTCAATGACCTTCTCCACGAAATAGGGAGTAACGGGGAGGAAGTAGATTTTGTCAGCAAAACCGTCGGAGGTCTGCACCGTTGCAATATTGGGGTTAATCAATACGGTTGTTATGCCCTCCTCCTTCATTGCTTTGAGTGCCTGTGAACCGGAGTAGTCAAATTCGCCGGCCTCACCGATCTTGAGAGCACCGCTCCCTAACAGCAAAACTTTCTTTATATTTTTATCGATCATAATCTACTTCAACATGCTGATGAATTTGTCAAAAATAAATTCTGTGTCCTTAGGACCGGAAGATGCCTCGGGGTGGAACTGGGCAGAGAAGAAGGGAAGCGTTTTATGGCGTATACCCTCATTTGTTCCGTCATTCATATTAATGAACATAGGCTCCCAATCCTCGGGAAGAGTATCTGAGTCAACCGCGAATCCATGATTCTGTGATGTTACGAAACATGTTTCGGTTCCAACCAGCCGCACAGGCTGATTATGGCTGCGGTGACCGTATTTGAGTTTGAAGGTTTTCGCTCCGGCCGCTTTCGCCAGCAACTGGTTTCCCATGCATATACCACATATAGGCTTACCTGTTTTCATTGCCTTGCGTATCAGTTGGACGGTTTCTTCGGCAAGATCAGGATTACCTGGTCCGTTTGAGATGAACAGTCCGTCGTAAGGAATCTGAGTAAAATCATAGTTCCAGGGAACTCTGATAACCTTCACGCCGCGCTTTGTCAGACAGCGGATGATGTTGTGTTTGGTTCCACAGTCAACGAGGACAACCGTTTTCTCACCCTCTCCATGAACCTCCGGCTCCTTGCAACTTGTCTTTGCCACCAGATTTTCAAGATTAGGATCGTAGAAGTCGATATCCTCACCCCCTTCAATTACAATCTTACCAAGCATAGAGCCTTTTTCACGCAAATGCTTGGTAAGTGCACGTGTGTCCACGTCATATATACCGGGAATTTTTTCCTGAATGAGCCACTCGGAAAGAGAACGGTCGGCCTGCCAGTGGGAATGTTCCCAGGAATAATCCTGTGCTACAATGGCTTTGGCATGGATGTGGTCGCTTTCATAATATTCGCTGACTTTATCCTTGGTTCCGCAAGGGGGAACTCCGTAATTTCCTAAAATGGGATAGGTGGTGACTAAAATCTGCCCTTCGTAAGAGGGATCGGTCAAACTTTCGGGATACCCTGTCATGGCGGTATTGAAAACCACCTCGCCGGC
Source organism: uncultured Porphyromonadaceae bacterium (assembly GCA_947175645.1). Lineage (GTDB taxonomy): Bacteria > Bacteroidota > Bacteroidia > Bacteroidales > Muribaculaceae > CAJUPY01. Next base: position 73,545 of record CAMWNP010000002.1, on the reverse strand, counting down.
TGCTGGAGCCTCGTATCCGAAGGATTTGCCTTCAAAAGTTGTGCCATCTTCAAGAACAAGAGTGGCAAGTTTGGGTTGACGCATGCGCAAGATATTAATGGTTTATAACTCAACGTTGCGGCATCCCCCCGGCCGCTACATTACAATAATGCTCCGTTACGACACACGGGAAAACCGTACAAAGTTACAATAATTTTTTCAGATTCATGCAGAATGTTAATAACTTTTATTTTAATGTGCTGAGAATCATTAAGACCCGGTTCCCCAATATTTGTTAATACTGAGGCGGTCAATGGTAACTCATGTCACGGATAAGTAAGAATAATAACATGTAAGGATTTATTTCCCAATTTATCCTGACATGTTATAAATGATTAAAATCATATAACCGAATTTTGGCACTTGTAATTGTGTACTGTGGCAAAAAGTTACCTTACCACCGCATCTCACCGGCGCTTTTTGCCTTGTTCTTCAGTCACGTAACTACGGCTACGCTCCTTCATCACAAGCCAAAAATCTCTCAGCGATATGCGTCCTCAACATTAACAAATATTGGGGAACCTGGTATAAAAAAGATTTTAAAAATCTTTGGAGGAATGAATAATTTGATTTAAATTTGCGGTGAAGTTTAACAAGAGGGGTGCCCCACCGACGATCGGGGGCTGAGATTATACCCTGTGAACTTGACGCGGTTAGTACCGACGAAAGGACTTGTTCATGGATAATTTTTTACTTCACTTTGTTTCCGTCACATTGACGGCACTCCTCATAAATCTGATCGTAATAATGAAAGTTTTTATCAATCATCAGGCTGCTGAGTGTGGTACCGCAACTACGCTGGCAGAACTTTTGCGTGTGCTTGAACTTGAGCGTCCGGGGGTTGCTGTTGCCGTCGACAACAAAGTTATCCGACGTGACATGTGGGGTGATACGCCGCTTTATGCCGATATGAAGATTACTGTCATTCAGGCTGTGTGCGGCGGATGAAACTGTATGTCATCACTCCGGAGGAACAGATTGAGAATGAACCGTTTATAATAGGTTGTCTGCTAAAAGCGGGTGTAACACGTGTTCATATCCGTCACCCACAACTACAATCGGATGGCACACGTCGGCTGCTGGACTCCATATCTCCGGAATATCTACCGCAACTATCGCTCCACGACTGTCATGAACTCGCACAGGAATATGGCACGGGGATTCACCTCAACGGGCGCCACAGATATGTTCTACGGGAGTTCAGCGGTGTTCTGAGCAAGTCGTGTCACGCAATAAGTGAGGAGGGGTGCTATAATCTCGATTACTACTTTCTCAGTCCGGTTTTCTCCAGTATATCAAAACAGGGTTATTATCCCACCCTCACCCACGAAGTTATCCGGGGAGCGTTCCGCAGCGGTATGCTTGACGAGAGAGCGGTTGCATTAGGGGGTGTCACACCCGAACGGATGGCGACGCTGCGCGATATGGGATTCAGTTCGGCAGCGATGCTCGGTTACATCTGGGAGGGTACAACAGAAGAAATAATCAGAAGAATTACAACATTATGCTCCAACTTATAACCCACAGAAATCCGCGGTTTGATGAAGCCGATGGTGCCTTGGAAGCCATCAAGGGGGGATGCCGATGGATTCAGTTAAGAATGAAGGATGCCACGGCGGAAGAGATTATCGAGATGGCGCACAAAATAGCACCGTTATGCCTGTCCTACGGTGCCAAACTGATTTTGGATGACCATGTGGAACTGGTCAGGGAGACCGGTGCCCACGGGGTGCATTTAGGGAAAATGGACATGCCGGTGACCGAGGCACGCAGTATTCTCGGGAACGATTATATCATCGGTGCCACAGCCAACACTCTCGAAGATATGATTAACGCAACCGCGGCCGGTGCCGACTACATAGGTCTTGGTCCGTTTCGTTTCACCGAAACGAAGAAGAAATTGAGTCCGGTACTTGGAATTGAAGGATACGAGAGGATAATGAAACAGTATAACGCTATTCCGGGAGCAGTCCCGGTGGTGGCTATCGGTGGCATTACCCTTGACGATATTGAACCGCTGATGCAGACCGGAGTCAGCGGGATTGCCGTTTCCGGCACGATTCTCAATGCCGTGTCGCCTGAGGAAATAACAAAGAGAATAATTAATACATTAAAAAAAATATGAGTAAACTTATTATCGGCGGACGCACTTTCGGCTCACGTCTGTTTGTGGGCACAGGTAAATTCCGTTCAAACAAAGAGATGGCAGAGGCTATCCGTGCCTCGCAGACAGAGATGGTCACAGTGGCGATGAAACGTATTGACATGACCAATGCCGAAGATGATATGCTGCGACATGTCAGCGGTGACGGGATACGACTTCTGCCCAACACGTCGGGTGTAAGAAATGCTGCCGAGGCAGTGCTTGCCGCCCAATTGGCACGTGAGGCATTCGGCACCGATTTCATTAAACTTGAGATTCATCCCGACCCCAAATATCTGCTCCCTGATCCGGTGGAGACACTGAAAGCGACCGAGGAATTAGCAAAGTTGGGGTTCAAGGTACTCCCTTACATTCAGGCCGACCCCGTACTGTGCAAACGTCTGGAGGAGGTTGGTAGTGCCGCTGTGATGCCACTTGCGGCTCCTATCGGCACTAACAAAGGGTTGGTGACACGTGAACTTCTTTCAATCATCATCGAGCAGAGCAATGTGCCGGTGGTGGTTGATGCCGGATTGGGTGCACCATCTCATGCAGCCGAGGCTATGGAGATGGGTGCTGATGCCGTGTTGGTTAACACTGCCATTGCCGTGGCAGGTGACCCCGTGGCTATGGCAGATGCGTTCCGAATGGCAGTAATAGCAGGACGTCAGGCCTATGAAGCAGGTCTTGGTGCTGTGCTGCGTCATGCCGAGGCTTCAAGTCCCCTTACCTCATTCCTCGACTAAACCTATGTTTTCAGAAGAACTACAGAAATATGACTGGGATGAGACCACGTCGGCTATAATGGCGAAAACCGAGAACGATGTTCTCAGGGCTTTGTCAAAAGAGCGTCTGACCGTTGACGATTTCATGGCTCTTATCTCACCTGCCGCCGCTCCATATCTGGAGCAGATGGCCGTGGCATCGCGCCGCATCACACAGAAGCGGTTCGGTAAAACCATTTCGATGTACATACCGATGTATATCACCAATTCATGTTCAAACTCATGTGTTTACTGCGGTTTCAACCGTCATAACAAGTTTGAGCGAATAGTGCTGACTCCGGAACAGATAAAAGAGGAGTGCGAGGCTATCAAGCGTCTCGGTCCGTTTGAAAATCTGCTTTTGGTGACCGGGGAGAATCCGCGTGTTGCAGGAGTGGATTATCTGGAGAATGCGCTTGGGGTGTGCCGTCCCTATTTCAACAATCTCACCATTGAGGTTATGCCCCTTTCTGCTGAGGATTACGAACGACTGACCCACTCAGGGCTGAACGGTGTGGTATGCTTCCAGGAGACCTACAACCGGGCGAACTACAATAAATATCATCCGGCGGGTATGAAGTCAAACTTTGAATGGCGTCTGAACGGATATGACCGTATGGGTCAAGCAGGGGTACATAAGATAGGTATGGGTGTACTGATAGGACTGGAGGATTGGCGCACGGATGTGACCATGATGGCCCGTCACCTGCTTTACCTGCGTAAACACTACTGGCGCACGCGCTACAGTGTCAACTTTCCCCGCATGCGCCCGTCAGAGAGTGGCTTCCAGCCCAATGTGGTTATGACTGACCGGGAACTGGCGCAACTAACCTTTGCCTTCCGACTGTTTGACAACGATGTGGATATATCATTCTCCACACGCGAGCGTCCGGAGTTCCGTAATAATATAGCCACCTTGGGAGCCACCTCCATGAGTGCGGGCTCCAAAACCGATCCGGGAGGCTATGCCGTGAATCCGCAGTCGCTGGAACAGTTTGCCGTGAGTGATGAACGTTCGCCGGCGGAGGTAGAAGCGGCCATTAAACAGGTTGGGTACGAAGTGGTATGGAAGGACTGGGACAAAATTTTCGATTGATGGAACAGGAAAGATACTCCCGCCAGATTATGCTCCCTGAGATTGGTGAGACCGGGCAGCGCAAACTTGGGGAAGCCTCCGTATTGATTATTGGAGTAGGTGGACTCGGCTCTGCTGTCGCCACATACCTCACAGGTGCCGGTGTTGGAAGGATAGGACTGATGGATCATGACACGGTGTCGCTGAGCAACCTGCAGCGTCAGGTACTCTACACCGAGGCAACCGTTGGATTGCCTAAGGTGACTGTCGCTGCCGAGAGGTTGAAAAGCCAATCCTCCGCCACCCGTTTTGACCTATATCCCGAAGGAGTTACCCCGGAGAATGCAATAGGGATAATATCAAAATATGATATTGTCATGGACTGCACCGACAACTATGCCACACGTTTCCTTATCGATGATACGTGCATTGAAACCGGCAAACCGTGGGTACACGGTGCCATAGGAGCGTTCCGCGGACAGGTGTCGGTGTTTAATTATCACAGAAAATGCCGCTACTCCGATCTTTATCCCGACCGTGAAACACTATGCGCATTGCCCCGTGGTGTGAACGGTGTTATTGGAGCAGTTCCGGGAATAATCGGTACCATTCAGGCGGCAGAAGCGATAAAACTTATAGCGGGATTCGGCGAACTGCTTGACGGACGCCTTTTTACAATAGATATAAAAACATTAAAAACTGAAATAATTGATTTATAATGGGAAAAGGATTTGATGAATATGCGGCTGAGTATGACGCATGGTTTCTGGCTAACCCCAACGTTCTGGAGTCGGAAGCACGGCTTGTGGCTGCAACGCTTGAAGGGTCGGAAAGAATACTTTCCGTGGGGTGCGGCAGCGGATTGTTTGAAAAGATACTTGCCGGGAAGTTCGGGATAGTGGTAAAAGATGGTGTCGAGCCTTCTTCCGGAATGGCCGAAATAGCCCGCAAGCGGGGGATGAATGTCACTGAGAGTACTGCTGAGGAAGCGTATTATGGGAAAGAAGAATATGACACAATCCTGTTCAACGGTAGTCCGAGTTATATCACAGACCTTGCGTCAGTGGTGAAGAAAGTGTATGATGCCCTTCCCGAAGGGGGGAAGATAGTGCTGATTGATGTACCCAAGGAGAGTTCCTACGGACTGATGTACAATCTCGCCAAGGCTGTCGGAACATGGAATCATCCGCTGCTTGAAGGAGTCTATCCCCCTGACCCCTACCCCATTGAGTTTGTCAATGTGGCGAACTGGCGTACCACCGCCGAGAAAATCAGTGTGCTGGAGCAGGCCGGGTTCAATGATATGCAGTTCATGCAGACACTCACCACACACCCGTTATATTCCGAACAGATGGCAGAAGAACCGTCGGAGGGATATGACCGTGGAGATTATGTTGCCGTAATAGCCTACAAATGATGAAATGGAGCGATGAAGCATGGGGCGAGATTGAGGGGATTTATGCGAGTATCCTCAACCTCCCTTTTGTGAAAGAACTTGCCGAGGGGACACTTCCGGAGGATAAGTTCATGTTCTATCTGATGCAGGATGCCCTTTATCTGGACGGTTATTCAGCCAATCTTGCCCACATAGCGTCAAGAATAAGGAGAAAAGATCAGATGGAGAGTTTTCTGAGATTCGCATTGGATGGGATTGAGGTGGAGCGACAGATGCATGGTGTGTTCCTGAAGGATGTTGATATGTCAGAGGTTGAGATGACTCCCGCCTGTATGCTCTATACGACGCTGCTCCGTGCGCAGGGAGTTGCACCGGTAGAGGTGGAGGCTGCAGCCGTGTTACCCTGTTTTTGGATATATCAGCGTGTGGGTGAGTATATTCTCTCCGTGACAGACCTCGCCGAGAATCCATACGCCCGATGGATTTCCACCTACGCTGACCCCACATTCGCTGAATCCACGCGCCGTGCGGTGGAGATATGCGATCAGTTGGCAGAAACGGCAAGTGAAGAGATCCGCAGGGATATGACCTCGATATTCATTAAATGCGCCCGGATGGAATGGATGTTCTGGGATAGCGCCTACAACAAAGAACAATGGAAAATTTAACAAAGAAAAAATATTACCGCGCACTGACCATTGCGGGAAGTGACCCGAGCGGAGGAGCAGGATTACAGGCTGACCTGAAAACATTCTCAGCCTTGGGGTGCTACGGCATGTCAGCCGTGGTAGCCGTTGTTGATGAGAACACAGTCGGTGTGACCGGTGTACACCCCATTCCGGTGGATTTTGTACGTGGACAGATAAAGTCATGCCTTGATGATATTGGAACGGATGCCGTAAAAATAGGGATGCTCCACTCATCGGAACTTATTTTGGCAGTGCATGACACTCTGAGGAACTATGATATTCCGGGAGGAGTGGTGCTTGACCCGGTGATGGTTGCCACCTCGGGCGACCCGCTGCTGATGCATGATGCAGTGGCCACTCTGCGTGATGTGCTGATCCCCTCGGCGAGAGTCATTACCCCGAATATACCGGAGGCGGAGATACTTCTTGGCAGACCGATCAGCCGTCAGTCAGATTTGCGCCGGGCCGCTGAAGAGTTATCTCAGGGGAAGCGCGTGTCGGTGTTGCTTAAAGCGGGACATCTCAGCGAAAGTGTGCTGACCGACATTTTCTATAACGCCGAAGATGATACGGTAACAGAACTATCCTCACCACGTCTGTCAACAGTCAATACCCACGGCACAGGATGCACACTTTCGTCAGCCGTGGCGTCGTATCTGGCGCGAGGGTATGAACTGACCGATGCGGTGCGCTCGGCCAAAGAATATATCACAGGGGCTATATCTGCCGGTGCTGAATATGCCATCGGTCACGGACATGGTCCGGTACACCACTTTTTCGATATGTGGAAAAATTTAAACAGTTTCTAAAGTGTACGACGTTCAAAAGCGTCAATGAAACTTTCGGGGGTAGCGTTATAAATCGTTATCCCCTTTGTTTTGGCATATCGTGCAATCTGATGGTAGGCATTGAAAGCCACGTAGAACGAATGGACTATCTGATGCAACCTGTACCCCTCATATTCACTGTTCACACGTTTCTGTTCACCTTCAGGTTCTTTATAGAAATGAGGTTGAACGGAAATGATGCGGTTTTCAGAGTCAACACTTAAAGTACGCATCCAGGAGTGGTCCGCTCCAACAATCACAATATCCTTATAATCCATCCATATTCCAAGCATTATAGCAGGAATAAGCACATTACGAGGACGCGGCATGGCCCTTTGCATGGCGAAAAGTTTGTTTTCAAGCCACTCAGGGGCATCTACACCCACAGCATTGAATCTGACCACCTCATGCCTTATTTCTTCCGTCAGTTTAGTTCCGAAAGGGACAAAAATTGTCATCTTCCAGTCAGCGGAGCCGAGATTCTTCCATAACTTTCTGACATTCTCATTCTGATCTGCTACGAAGAAGTGCGGGTCAGCAAGAATGTAGTATCGCGGACGAAGCGTGAAGAATTCCGGTGAGTTCGCCGCGAAATTCACCGCCATTGTATCTGTCTGACGCAATATGTCGGCCGAGTCTGCAATAGTCTGACGCAGCGATGGCCCGTTCCCCATGATGATCAAACGTCTGCCATCTTCACCATAACGGGGTATTGCAGAACGGTGCGACCCTAACGTCACCTTAGCCAAGGCAGTCAGCAGATCGGCTGCGGTATGGAAAATATTCTTATGTGACATAATCAGAGAATCAATGCGAGGTGATATACACACCATGCCACACACCACGCCATAGCGGTGTTATAGAATACAGAGAAAACTCCGTAGCGCCACGATCCGGTTTCCCTGACAATGGCAGTAATTGTGGCTATACATGGTGAGTAAAGGAGGATGAATACTATGAAAGCCAGTGCCGACGCCGGTGTGAAATCAGGTTTTCCGGTTACAGCGGAGGGAGTGGTGAGCCTATGTTCCAGAGTTTCAGTAATCTCCGTATTCTCCTCACCGGTGTAAAGGACGCCTAAAGTTGAGACAACAATCTCTTTAGCCGGCAGACCGGCTATGGCTGCAACGGTTGCCCGCCAGGAGAATCCTAACGGTTCCATCACCGGGTTGACGGTCTTTCCCATCATCTCAAGATAGGAATCCTGCTCATCCACTTTGTCATTCTCCGTTGCAACATGTTCTATCCGTTCTTCTTCAGTGAGTTGATGCTTAAGAGGGAAATAATTCAAGGCCCAGACCACTATGCTACCCACAAGTATTATCCCACCCATCTTCTTCAGGTATTCATAACCTTTAGCCCACATGTGGATAAGGGTAGATTTCATGGTGGGCATACGGTAAGGGGGGAGTTCCATCACAAAAGGTGTCTCGTCTTTCTTAAACCATAGCCGGCGCAACATTCTTGCAGTCACAACAGCCATCAGTATGCCGAGCAGATATAGTCCTATGAACACCAGTGCGGCGTATTTACTGAAGAATGTACCTATCATCAGCACATATACAGGTAGCCTGGCCGAACAACTCATGAACGGATTTATCAGTATGGTTATAATTCGGCTGCTACGGCTCTCTATGCTCCTTGACGCAATTATGGCGGGGACGTTGCAGCCGAATCCCATCACCAGAGGGATGAACGATTTCCCATGCAGCCCTATCTTGTGCATGGCCCGGTCCATGATGAAGGCCGCCCTGCTCATGTATCCCGTGTCCTCCATCAGGGAAATGAAAAAATAAAGAATCAAGATGTTGGGAAGGAAAACAATCACACCTCCGACACCACCGATTATGCCGTCAGCGATCATGTCACGCAGAGCGCCGTGGGGCATCAGGTGTCTGACGAGATCACCGAGTGCCGACACTCCGTATTCTATCCACTCCTGGGGATACTGCCCGAGTGCGAAGGTAGCCCAGAACATAATGAACATTATGATGATGAACAGCGGATATCCCACATAACGGTTCGTCACCAATGAGTCAATTACCTGAGTGGTCACCCGCTCACTGAAATTCCTGCGGTCCATTGTCTCGGCCAGCGCACCGGCGATGAAGCCATATTTTTCCGATGCAATCATGGCCGCCACATCATCATCATGGAAAGTTTCAAGTCTTTTCAGTTCGTGGTCACGTATCACCTTCAGTTTTGGATAACATGCAGATCCGCTCAGCATATCCTCTATCTCCCTGTCCCTTTCAAGCATCTTTATTGCAAGATAGCGGTGCGAGAAATGTTTGTCAACAGCAGGATCGCCCTTGATGATTTCATTCAGCCTTGCCACCGACATCTCCAGGTCGCGGCTCAGATTGACGTGTACGTGACGGACAGCAGTGTGACACTGCTCATAGATGCTGATAACGGTGTCAAGCAGTTCATTTACACCTTCTCCGTTACGTGAAACAGTGGGAACTATGGGCACTCCTATCATGGCTCCCAGAGTCTCATAGTCAAGTTTAACTTTTGACTTCTGCAGTTCATCGTACATGTTGAGAGCAATGACCATAGGACGGTCCATATCAATCAGTTCTGTGGTCAGATACAGATTCCGTTCCAGATTGGAAGAGTCCACAACATTTATGACCACGTCAGGCCGCTCGTTTTTCAGATAACGTCTGACGTAAAGTTCTTCAGGAGAATAAGTTGAGAGAGAGTAAGTGCCGGGAAGATCGACAATATTGAATCTGTAATTACGGTAGGAGAAATGTCCGGTCTTAGAATCTACAGTGACACCGCTGTAGTTCCCGACATGTTCCGCGGTACCGGCGGCGAGATTGAAAAGTGATGTTTTTCCGCAGTTTGGATTACCAATCAGCGCCACGTTAATGGTGTGGGTCTGCCCCTCATACTCGTTAAGGACACCTTCCTCAACCGTAGCATGAGCCTCACCGGAACCAATCTTCTCATTGGCTTTGTCCCGGATAGGAAGCACCTCAATCAACTGAGCCTCGCTTCTGCGCAACGACACCTCATAGCCCATCAGGGAATATTTCACCGGGTCGCGCAACGGAGCGGAGAGGACAGCGGTGATCTTCCGTCCCTTCGTAAAGCCCATCTCTATCACACGCTTACGGAATGCTCCGTAGCCGTGAATTTTCAGGATAATTGCGCTTTGACCGGTTTTCAGTTCATCTAATGTCATCTTAAACAATAATTCGGGTGCAAATTTCGCAAAAAAATTCACCGTATGCAATACTCAATAATAATTATTAACTATTGGAATTAACCGATTCCATGATTTTTTCGTAACTTTGCAATATGATTAATGACACTGATTTTGAACAAATAAAAATCAACATTTCTCAGGTTGTTAAGGAGCGGTTACCCAAATATTGGGACTATATTCCGCGCCCCCTTCTGAAATTACTCTCAGACTTATGCCAGCAGAACAAACTCAATGATCTGCTGCGTAATAACATGGGTCTTTCAGGAGTGGATTTTTGCCGTGCCATTCTGCGAGACCTCAATGTACAGGGGCGTTTCCACAACGAGGAACTGCTTCCTGACATAAGCAATCCGCGAGTACTGTTCGTAGGCAATCATCCGTTAGGTGCACTTGACGGCATGCTCATGATTGATTATCTGAGCAAACGCTATAACCGCCCGGCGAAATTCATGGTTAACGACCTTTTGCTCTACGTGAAACCGCTTAGGCCGGTATTTCTTGGAGTCAACAAGTTCGGCAGCCAGTCAAAAATCACTGCAAGCGCTGTGGATGAGGCGTTTGAGTCTGACACCCCCATGATGATTTTCCCTGCCGGGTTCTGCTCTCTTCCCTCCCCGAGCGGATACATACGCGACACTAAATGGCACCGTATGTTCGTCAAAAAATGCATCCAGCATAACCGTATGGTGGTGCCTCTGTATTTCGACGGTTTGAATTCCCCACTCTTCTACAAGATGGCGAATCTCCGCCGCGCACTCGGGTTCAAGACCACTCTTGAAATTCTCCTTACTCCTTATGAAATGTTCCGTAACCGCGATAAAGTCTTTGACATTCATTTCGGTCAGCCGTTCACTCCGGAGCAGTTGGCTGAATCTCCGGTTGACATCTCCACGCTCCGCGTAAAGGAGGCTGTCTACGACATAAAGTCAAAACTTTATCTTCCCGGATGAATCTTCCCCTAATACCACCATAAAGAAAAAGAGATGCTGATGCATCTCTTTTTTTGTATACACAAAGAGTATACACAAAGAGTTACTGATTTCTAAATAAAATCGGACTTAACTCCCTTACGTTCCGCGGGGCTTTTAGGGAAGAGGTATCGGCTATGCTGGAAACGGATAGGAGTTATTTATTGATTCCGGGCTTCCTACATCTTCCTTTTCCTGCCAAGTTTCTCACTCAGATAGAGTCCGAGAAGGATTAAGAAGCATCCGGTGTAACCGAGAACAGAAATGCGTTCCGCCAGAACAAAGTAGGCGAGGATAAGTGTGAACACCGGCTGAAGATACATGTAATTGTTGATCTTTACCGTTCCCACAACCTTCATTGCCAACGCCCAAAGGAAGTAACATAGCAATGATGCTATAAGCCCCAGAAAGAGCATGTTCCAAAGGATATCCGGTTCGAGAAAACGAGCCGGACTGGTGTAGTGCGTTTCAAAAAGCATGAACGGAAGAGCCGTCACTATACCGTAAAAGAACGACTTACGGGTTATGAACAGTGCGGAATAATTAATGTTCAGTTTGCGAAGGATTATGCAATAGAATGCCCAACTGAACGCGGCCCCCATGGCGAGCATATCACCCAGCGGCTTAATCTGCATGCTGAATCCACTGTTAAAGACCACGCATCCAACCCCCAGAAGCGCTATCAGCGATCCGAAAAGAACACCCTTTGTAGGGCGTTCGCTCTTGTAAAACGCCCCTATCAGAAGGACAGTCAGCAAAGGGGATATACTGGTGATAAGCGACACATTACCGGCCATCGTATACATCAGTGCCGTATTCTCGGCTATGAAATAGATGGCTCCCGATGTAAGTCCGCAAAGGAGGAACAGCATTTCATCACGGAAAGAATTCGCAAAAATCTTCCGCCAAGTGAATGGAATGAGAAGAAGATAGGCAAGCAGGAACCTGTAGATGTAGATTTCCACGGCGTTCATACCTTGTTCAAGCAGAACCTTGGTTGACACAAACGTGGCTCCCCACACCGCAACGGCGAAAAGAGCCGCCAAGTGTGCCAAAAACACGTTCCGCTGTCCGTTACCAGTAATCAAACTCATAAACAGTTTATTCTCAATACTTTAAACTCCGACAAAACCGGGAAGCCATGATTTACAGAACCGTATTCCGCACCGATTCTGACTTCTCCTGCGGATTCATATCAAGAAATTTCAGCACAAAATTATAGAAATTTTTACATCTCCGAAAACATATTACCCTATTTTTTTGTAGTTAATATATATCCTTACGGATTTTATTCTTAACTTTACCCAGAAATTAACACGTTAACTTAAAAATAGAAAATTATGAGAAATCTCAAATCAATCGCAGCGTCAGCACTGGCAGTCAGCATGTTGCTCACCGGATGTGCATCAATGAACAACACTGGAAAAGGAGCCCTCATCGGTGGCGGTGGCGGCGCAGGTCTCGGCGCAGGTCTCGGCGCGCTGATTGGAGGTGGTAAGGGTGCAGCCATCGGTGCAGCCATCGGTGCAGGTGTAGGCGCTGGTGCGGGTGCTCTTATCGGTCGTAAGATGGACAAACAGCAGCAGCAACTCCAGCAGGAACTCGCAAACTCGGCAACTGTAGAAAAAGTGACCGACGACAACGGCCTGCAGGCTATCAAGGTGACTTTCAGCAGCGGAATCCTCTTCCCCACCAACGGCACTTCACTCAGCCAGTCCGCAAAGAACGAACTCGCACAGTTCGCACAGTCACTGATCAACAACCCCAACACCAACGTACAGATTTTCGGTTACACTGACAATACGGGCACAATGGCTGTCAACGAACGTGTCGCCAACGGACGTGCCGATTCAGTTCTCGCATATCTGGTTAACTGCGGGGTATCACCCACACGTCTGACTGCCAAAGGTATTCCAATGGCCGGCTACATCGCATCAAACGACACCCCTGAAGGTCGCGCCATGAACCGTCGTGTGGAAATTTACATCACCGCTGACAAAACAATGATTCAGCAGGCTGAAGCCGGCACACTTCAATAAGCGGTCTGATTTGATCCAACCATATAAGGAGGATGCATCCCAACCGGGATGTATCCTCCTTTCCATTAAAGCCGGTTCGGCAATGTATAGCCGTCCGAAAAAGTCCAAAAGTCATCGCGCATACTAAAACCCAGTTCCCCAATATTTGTTAATGCTGAGGAACCGGGTCTTAATCATTTATAACATGTTAGGATAAATTGGGATATAAATCCTTACATATCATTATTCTTACTTATCCGTGGCATGAGTTACCATTGGCCACCTCAGTATTAACAAATATTGGGGAACCGGGTCTAAATTATTAAAAAGAAGTACCCATATTATGAAAAAAATCAGTAAATTTGCACTGTATTATGGATAAGGAACTTCAATTCAAGGGAAACAGTCTGCACTATCGCGTCAGCGGCAGCGGAAACCCTCTTATTCTCATGCACGGATGGGGATGCAACCGCGATACGGTGGCATCCATTGAGCGTGTGGCTGTGGAATCTCACACGGTCTACAATGTTGACTTTCCGGGGTTCGGTCAGTCACCTGAGCCAGATGCCGTGTGGGGAGTGGAGGAATATACCCGTCTGATTGAAGAACTCGTCAGGGTTGAGAATATCCAGAACCCGACCCTGGTAGGCCACTCCTTCGGTGGACGCGTGGGGCTGCTGTTTGCGTCACGCAACCCCGTTGGCAAACTTATCCTTGTGGACGCCGCAGGTGTGAAGCCGCGTCGCTCTTTGAAATATTACTACAAGGTTTACTCATTCAAAGCCTCACGCAAGGTGCTGACGACCATTTTCGGACAGGAGCGTGGAATGAAAATGGTTGACCGGCTACGTGGGAAACGAGGTTCAGCCGACTATAACAATGCCACCCCGCAGATGCGCCGTATTCTCAGCAAGGTTGTCAACGAGGACCTGAAACACGTAATGCCTTCAATCACTGCCCCTACCCTTCTGATATGGGGAGAGAATGACACAGCCACTCCTCTGTCCGATGCCAAAACCATGGAGAAACTTATTCCTGATGCAGGATTAGTGAGTTTTCCCGGGTGCGGTCACTACAGTTTTCTCGATAACCCCGCGCAGTTCGCCGCAGTCCTGCGCTCATTTCTAAATGCATAATCCATGCCATCCAATCTGTCACTGATAATTTCCATACTTCTGATAATCTTCGCAGCAGCGGCGAACGTCATGTCGCTCCGACGCGACCTGATGATGTTCCAGCAGAATTCCTACAGACCCGACCGCTATTCACGGTGGGCGAAACAGAGCCATGAATCAACCTCGTTCATGCGTCTGCTTGCCTTGGCTGCCCTGTTCCTTGTAATGGTCAACCATCTGCCGTTCATTTTCACTGGTGCTGTGGCCACCATAATAGCCGCATCCATAACCCTATGGCTGGCAACCAGGAAATACAAGAAGCCGCTGGTGATGACCCGTCGTGCATGGCGCATCTTTCTGACCGCCTTAGCGTTGGTAATCCTGGTTGCAGGCGTGCCGTCAATATGGCTTGTCCCTGCGCCCCGTGCCGCAGCAACCATTCTTCTTGCAACGTTATTCGTATCGCCTCTGTTCATTATTGCTTCAAACCTCATACTGACTCCGGTTGAGAAGGCAATAAACAGAAAATATTACAATGAAGCCGCAGGTATCCTCCGTTCAATGCCTGATCTGAAAATCATAGGCATAACAGGAAGTTACGGCAAGACCAGCACCAAGCATTACCTGCACCGCATCCTCTCGGAAGAGTTCGATACACTCATGACACCCGGAAGTTTCAACACCCCGATGGGAGTGATACGTACGGTAAGGGAATATCTGAAGCCTTACAACGAGGTGTTCATAGTGGAGATGGGCGCGAAACAGATAGGCGACATCAAGGAGATATGTGACCTTGTCAAACCATCGGTGGGCATAGTAACCGCCGTGGGTGAGCAACATCTTGAGTCATTCAAATCAATCGAGAATGTTCAGCGCACCAAGTTTGAACTCGTTGACTCACTCCCATCCGACGGCATAGCGGTTCTCAACAATGACTTCGCTTTCGTTGCCAACCGTCCGGTAACCAACTGCACTGCACTGCGTTATGCGGTATCCAATCCCGAGGGTGCCGACTACATTGTCACCGACATTGAGTATCTCCCCACGGGAAGTGTGTTCACAATCAATTGTCCCGACGGACAGAATCTCACTCTCCGCACGGCACTGGTGGGTGAATGTAACATCTCGAACCTCACAGCCGCATGTATCGTGGCATTACGTTTAGGTATGGACCGGCGGAAGATAAAATATGCCGTTGAAAGGATAGAACAGGTGGAGCACCGTCTTAACATGAAGCGTACCTCCGGTGGTGTGACCATCATTGACGATGCGTTTAACTCCAACCCCGACGGGTCGCGTATGGCGCTTGAAGTTCTGAGCCGCATGACCTCAGGCAGGAGAATAGTGGTTACCCCGGGCATGATAGAACTGGGCGAGAAGCAGTTTGAACTGAATCGCCGTCTGGGTGAAACCATAGGGAAATCCGTTGATATAGCCATAATCGTGGGGCAATATAACCGTGAGGCTCTTACTCAGGGAGTGAAATCCACCGGCTTCCCGGAAGAGGACCTTCACGAGGTTCCCTCCTTCACTGAATCTCAAAGACTTCTCTCCTCAATACTTCAGCCGGGTGATACGGTTCTGTATGAAAACGATCTCCCCGACACTTTCAAGTAAACTACAAGCGTCCCTTATGAGCGCTAAAAAATATATTATCGCATAATCATTCCTAACAAGTATGAAAACCAACATAGGAGTATTCTTCGGCGGACGTTCCACCGAGCATGAAATATCAGTTATCTCCGCATCACAGGCCATGCATGCCATTGACCGTGACAAATATGATGTCACTCCGGTCTACATTTCCAAACAGGGGAAATGGTACACCGGCGATGCTCTGCTTGATGTAAAAAACTACAAAAATCTCAACGAACTGCTTGGCCGATGCACAGAGGTTTACATGCGTCCGGTCTACGGCGACTATAACCTGTACAAGGTAAAAAAGCCGATGTTCGGTTCAGATGTGGTAACGAAACTTGATGTAGTCATTCCCGTTCTTCACGGCTCAAACGGTGAGGACGGCATCTTTGAAGGTGTTCTTGAATCCATTGGAATACCGTTTGCCGGTTGCAACACTCTCTCATCGGCAAACGGCATGGACAAGATCACCATGAAGATGATACTCAAGGATAACGGAATACCTGTGGTTGACTATGTGTGGTTCACTGACCGCCAGTGGTTCAACGACCGTGACAATCTGATAGAGAAGATAGAATCAGAGATAGGCTACCCCGTTATAGTCAAGCCCGCGAACCTCGGTTCAAGTGTGGGAATAAGCCGTGCGAAGAACCGCGAGGAACTGATTGCGAGTGTCGACACCGCGGAAAAATATTCCACCCGTATCATTGTAGAGGATATGGTTGAGGACCTGCAGGAAATAAACTGCTCCGTGCTGGGCGACTGCGATGACTACCGCATGTCAGTCCTTGAAGAGCCTATCAAAACCGGCGATTTCCTCACCTACGAAGACAAATACATGGGAGGCTCCAAAGGGGCCAAAGGGATGCAGGCTTCTCAGAAACGTATTCCCGCCGAACTTCCCTCCGATGAAACTGAGAAAATCAAATTCCTTGCCGGCGAAACATTCCGTGTACTCTCATGTCACGGAGTAAGCCGCGTGGACGTTATTGTTGACAGAAAATCCCGTAACATCTACGTCAACGAAATAAACACTATCCCCGGTTCACTCTCTTTCTACCTCTGGGAAGCAACCGGACTCACCTTCCCGGGACTGATGGACCGTCTGGTGGCGCTGGCCCTCAAGCGCAAACGTGACCAGGGTTCCAAAACCGTTTCATACGACCAGAATATCTTCGCCATGGGTGGCGGAACAAAAGGTGGTATCAAAAAATAACCGTAACAATTAAACTCCAACCATAGCAACTGAAAGTATTTATGAAAAAATTCAATGAATACAACTCTTTCAACCTCTCACAGATCAACAAGGAGGTTTTAGCCGACTGGAATGAGCAGAATCTGTTTGAGCAGAGCATGAAAATACGTGAAGGTAACCCAACGTTCGTTTTCTTTGAAGGACCTCCCTCAGCAAACGGTATGCCCGGCATACACCATGTGATGGCGCGTACTATCAAGGATATATTCTGCCGTTACAAGACGATGAAAGGGTTTCACGTTAAACGTAAGGCGGGTTGGGACACCCATGGTCTGCCCGTGGAACTCGGCGTTGAGAAGTCTCTGGGCATCACAAAAGAAGATATAGGCAAGAAAATCTCCGTGGACGACTACAACGCAGCGTGCCGGCGCGAGGTGATGAAATACACAAGGGAGTGGGAAACCCTGACCAACAGCATGGGCTATTGGGTGGATATGGAAAATCCTTACATCACCTACGACAACCGCTACATAGAAACCGTGTGGTGGCTTCTCAAGCAGATTTATGACAAGGGATACCTCTACAAAGGTTACACAATCCAGCCCTACTCACCGGCTGCCGGAACAGGACTGAGTTCTCATGAACTCAATCAGCCCGGTTGCTACCGCGACGTGAAGGATACCACCTGCATCGCCGAGTTCCTTGCGCTCGACCCCATTGAGGAGATGACCGGCTGGGGAACTCCATTCTTCCTGGCATGGACCACCACCCCCTGGACCTTGCCATCCAACACCGCACTGGCCGTGGGTGGAGATATACTTTATAATATTGTACGCACGTATAACCCCTACTCCGGGAATCCTATTACTGTGGTTGTGGCTGACGCACTGATGGCCTCGGTGTTCAATCCAAAAGCCAAGGATCTCCCTCTGGAGGATTACAACAAGGGTGACAAACTTGTTCCTTATCAGGTTGTAGCACAGAAAAAGGGTAAGGAACTTGAAGGACTGCGCTATCAGCAACTCTTCCAATGGGTGAATCCCGGTGAAGGCGCATTCCGCGTGATTGTGGGTGACTACGTGACCACTGATGACGGTACCGGTATAGTTCATATCGCCGGCACTTTCGGTGCTGATGACCTCCGTGTGTCAAAACAGAACGGTATACCCCCTCTGCACCTCATTGACAAGGATGGGAATATCCGCCCCATGGTTGACATGAAGGGGCGTTTCTATATGCTTGATGAACTTGACCCCGAATTCGTCAATAAGATGGTCGATACCGACCTCTACGCAAAGTGGCAGGGCAAGTTTGTCAAGAACGCATACGACCCCACTAAATCAGAGACCGACGAAACCCTCGACGTTGAAATCTGCATGGAACTCAAGTCAATGGACCGTGTATTCAAAATCGAGAAGCATGTTCACAGTTATCCCCACTGCTGGCGAACTGACAAACCTGTCCTTTACTACCCGCTCGACAGTTGGTTCATCAAGACTACCGCCGTACGCGAACGCCTGATGGAACTGAATGACACCATCAAATGGAAACCTGAATCTACCGGTACCGGTCGTTTCGGCAAATGGCTCGAGAACCTCCAGGACTGGAACCTGTCACGCAGCCGCTACTGGGGTACACCACTCCCCATCTGGCGCACGGAAGATGGCTCGGAAGAAGTCTGCATCGACAGCGTGGAAACCCTTTACAACAAAATAGAAGAGGCTGTTGCTGCCGGCGTAATGAAATCAAATCCCTATAAGGAACGCGGTTTCGTGCCGGGCGACTATTCAAAAGAAAACTACGAAAAGATTGACCTACACCGTCCCTACGTTGACGACATTATCCTGGTTAGCCCCTCAGGTAAACCCATGAAACGTGAACTTGACCTTATCGACGTGTGGTTTGACAGCGGTTCAATGCCCTACGCTCAGATCCACTATCCCTTTGAAAACAAAGAAGGTCTGGATTCAGGTGAACTCTATCCCGCAGACTTCATTGCAGAAGGTGTCGACCAGACTCGCGGATGGTTCTTCACACTCCATGCCATTGCAGGAATGATTTTTGACAAGGTGGCCTACAAAACCGTAATCTCAAACGGTCTGGTACTTGACAAGAACGGCAATAAGATGTCAAAACGTCTGGGTAACGCAGTCAATCCCTTCGACGCCATTGAAAAATATGGCTCCGACCCATTACGCTGGTACATGATCGCCAACTCATCTCCATGGGACAACCTCAAATTCGACCCCGAAGGAGTGGTTGAATTCTCACGCAAGATGTTCGCTACCCTGTATAACACCTACTCTTTCTTCGCGTTATATGCTAACGTTGACGGGTTCAACGGCTCTGAGCCTCAGGTGCCTTTCAGCGAGCGCCCCGAAATTGACCGCTGGATTCTCTCGCTCCTCAACACCCTAATCCGCGAAGTTGAGACTTCACTTGATGACTACGAGCCCACACGTGCCGCACGCGCCATAAACGATTTTGTCAACGATAATCTCTCAAACTGGTATGTGCGTCTCAACCGCAAACGTTTCTGGGGCGGCGAGATGAACACCGACAAACTGGCTGCTTATCAAACACTTTACACCTGCCTTGAAACCGTTGCCCTGCTGATGGCTCCCATCGCTCCATTCTATGCCGACCGTCTGTACACCGACCTCACCTCCGTGACACGCGGCAACACAACGTCAGTACACCTTGCAACATTCCCCGAAGCCGGCGAAAGTGACCCCGAACTGGAGAAACGCATGAAACTCGCCCAGACCATCACTTCTATGGTTCTTGCTTTACGACGAAAAGCCAAAGCGATTGTCCGCCAGCCTCTCAGTCTCCTGATGATTCCGGCAGTTGACGAAACTCAGAAACGCGACATCGAGGCTATGAAAGATCTGATAATGACAGAGGTCAATGTCAAGAATATAAAAGTGGTAGGCTCTGATGAGATTACTTTGGTGAAACGCGTGAAACCCGACTTCAAGAAACTGGGCCCGAAATTCGGAAAACAGATGAAATCGGTTGCCGCAGCCATCCAGGCAATGGATCAGGCTCAGATCAACACCCTTGAACGGGAAGGCAAAGTGACCATACCGGTTGATGGAACTGAGGTTGGAATAGATGCCGCAGATGTGGAAATCTTTTCAGAAGATATACCCGGATGGCTCGTTGCCAACGAAGGTAACGTAACCGTAGCGCTTGACATCAACATCACTCCGGAACTGCGTCAGGAAGGTGTAGCGCGTGATCTTATCAACCGTATCCAGAACATACGCAAGGGACGTGACTACGAGATAACTGACCGCATAAACCTTGTCATCGAGCCAAACGAACTCACTACTGAAGCCGTCAAGCGTTTCAATGACTACATCGCCGGACAGGTTCTCGCTGACTCTATCACCGTTGGAGCCGTAGAGAATCCTGCTGAAGATGAGAAACTCAACATCAATGATGTGGACATCAACATCAAAGTGACTCTTAACAAATAACAGATTATAAGGTTCCGCTGCCGGAAGCAGTAGGTTTCCGGCAGCGGCCAATTCTTCCTTTCATCTCCAATCATTATCAATATCATGGAACAGAAAAACCGGTATACCGATGAGGAACTTCAGGAATTCAAAGAGATTATCCTGGAGAAACTTAACAAAGCCCAGAGCGAATATGACGACCTCATGACAGAGATTGCCACGGACCACAACGAGCCAACATTCAAAGCACTCGAGGAGGGCGCCTCCACTCTCGGCAAGGAAGCGGCGACACGAATGGCCGAACGCCAGGCAAAGTTCATCCAGCACCTTAAGGCCGCACTTATGCGCATTGAGAATAAGACCTACGGTATTGACCGCGCTACCGGTGAACTGATTCCTAAAGAAAGACTGCGTGCCGTGCCTCACGCCACCCTCTCCATCGACCAGAAAATTGCAGAAAAGAAACGCTGACCAATGGTATCGGCCATCCCCGGTCATAACGCTTACAAGATGAAAATTTCCAAAGCATCACTCGCCGCACTAATAATATTCTTTATCATTGTTGTGGACCAACTGGTGAAGATCTACATCAAAACCCACTTCTTCCTCGGAGAATCAGTGGAAGTGACCTCATGGTTCCACCTGTTGTTCGTTGAAAACAACGGAATGGCGTTCGGAATGGAATTCGGGAGCAAACTGTTCCTCTCGCTTCTCCGTATTGTGGTTGTCGCCTTGATAATATATTATATGTGGCGAATCCGAAAAAATCCCGGTTTAAAGTGGGGATATATGGTATGCCTCGCACTGATTGTGGCAGGAGCAGCCGGTAACATCATTGACTCTATGTTCTACGGACTGATTTTCAACAACCCTGCACCTCCGGCCGTAGCAGAACTTTTCCCGCCTGACGGGGGATATGCCTCACTCTTTCATGGCAAAGTGGTGGATATGCTCTATTTCCCTCTTTTCTCATTTATGTGGCCTGACTGGATGCCGTTTGTGGGAGGTGACCGTTTCACCTTTTTTCAACCGGTGTTCAATATTGCTGATGCGGCCATCTCTGTAGGAATCATTGTACTGATTCTTTTTTACAGCAACCAGATATCCACCCTATGGGAAGCCGAGAAAAAAGAAAAAACAGTGGACGAAACCGATGACTAACCCCAATATGCCTGATATGAGGACAACACATCGGATATTGATATTAACCACCGTCATCTTCATTGCGATGCTGACAGGTTGCTCGTCACGTCCTGACAATGTCATCTCACGCAGCAAAATGGTTGACCTTATGACTGACATACACAAGGGAGAGGCATACGTGGAGGCGAACCATCAGAAATTCCGCACGGATTCCACCAAAATGATTCTCCGTCAGTCAATTCTGTTGAAGCATGGGGTCACCGCCGAGCAGTTTGACTCTTCTCTGATGTGGTACGGAAGTCAGACCGAGGACCTCGCGGAACTTTACGGTGAAGTTATCCAGCGGCTTGAAACGGATATGAACAGCATTGATATATCACATGTTTCCACTTCTTTTGCCGGAGACTCAGTCAATGCATGGACAGAATCGCCGTTCTACGTAATGAACGGAAACTCACCCTCACACTTGCTCAAATTCCTTCTCACTTCTGATGAGAACTGGCTTTCCGGTGACTCATACACCCTTCAGTTCAAAACACTTAACCAGCATGACGACGCTACCATGGCTCTGTTCATGGATTATGACGACGGCTCTACGGAAATGATCTCCGCTGACTTCAATCACGACGGATGGCAACGTCTGACGATAGTGGCCGACTCCATGAGAAATCCGGTGAACGTCTATGGATTCTCCTCTTTCAATATCCGCCCGGAAGAAACTCTTTATGTAGACTCTGTCAGTCTGGTGAGAAAACGTCTGTCGAAAGAGCAGTACCGCTACAGGTTCAGGCAACGAACATTCAAATACGGAGATAAATCGAAGAAATGATGGCTGCCACCCGCTTTCTTGCCCGTCTACTGATATACGACGGGGAATTTCATCCACTTTCTCTGATCACCTCCATCTCCGAAGGGAGATTCCTGATTGAACCGTTCACCACTGAAACTCCCGCAACTGTTTTTGAGAACACCCCGCTGGCCCTTATCCCCGAAAATATTCCACTTCCTTCAGGAAAGAATTTCAATCAGATTGTCATTGAACTAAAAAACAAGATCTATCACATAAATAATCATAAACTGAAACTGATATATATAACGGAAGACGGATGCCGAGATTTCACCATTTAAATATTGAGCCACTACGTATTTCACTTGTCGCGGCAGTTGTTTGCATTGTCTGCGGCTTGGCGGGCGCGGCTGTCCCTCCTGTAGGCAAATCACTTTCGGAACTTGATCACTTCCTTGCATCCAGAGAACAATACATCGATAACAGGCGCGATCAAATCGATTCGCTGAAAACACATCTGCAGTTCCTGACTCGCGGCGACAAGGAATGGTTCAAGGCAATGGACCAGATATCAGAGGCTTATACGGCATTCAACACTGATTCCACTCTCAGTTATTACGGGGAGGCAATGAGCACTGCCATTGAGTTTGGCGAAGACTCCCTCTCCACATGCTTCAAAATCAAACTCCTTGCCAACCTTCCGCTGACTGGCTATATCGTGGAGACTGTAAACACATTCAACAACATTGACACCACCGGTTTCTCACGTGAGATGAAGGAACTTTATCTCGACAATGCCCGACAGATGTTCAACTACATATCCGCCTTCTATCGTTCCCAACCTCAGCAAGCCGAGATATGGAAAGAAAAGGAACTTGACGCACAATGGAAACTTCTTGAAATTCTTCCTCCGTCATCCCCTCAATATCAGTATTGCCAAGCGGAATACCTTTTCCGCAAGGGTCAGTATCAGAAGTCGCGTGAAGTATCCCTGAACCTCCTCAAACATATCTCACCAAGCAGCAACCTTTATGCACGCGTATGCCACAACCTGGCCGACATAGCAAAAATACAGGGCAACGAGAACGAGAGGATCTACTATCTGACGCGGTCAGCAATCACGGATATCATCTCCGCAACTCTTGAGGTGACTTCACTCCAGGAACTTGGCGTTTACCTTTTCAATCGTGATGACCTGAGTCATTCCTACAACTACCTGTCCGTGGCGATGGAAAATGCGGTGGCCTGTCATGCACCGCTCAGGGTGCTGGAGATTTCGGAAACCTTACCCCTTATAGAGAAGGCTCACTCACGGCAGAATTCCCACTCCTATCACCTCCTGCAGTATCTGCTGATAGCGGCTTGCCTGCTGCTGGTCCTCCTTGCCATATCTCTGATATTCCTCAAACGCCAGGTTAACCGCAAGACAACTCTGCAACGTCGCCTGGAAGGAGCCAACCTCACAAAGGAAATCTATATCAGTCAGTTCCTTATCCTTTGTTCAAGTTATATTGACAAACTGAACTCTTTCAACCTCCTTGTCAGAAGAAAAATAGGTGCGGGAAAAGTCGATGACCTCTACAAACTGTCAAAGTCGTCACGTTTCATGGAGGAACAGAGCAAGGAATTCTATGACGTGTTTGACAACGCCTTTCTCCACATCTACCCCACTTTCGTCACCGAGGTCAACAAACTACTTCTTCCTGAATATCAATTCTCCCTTATCAACGGTGAACATCTCAACACTGACCTCCGAATTCTTGCACTGATACGTCTGGGCATGGATGACTCAAACCGCATAGGACACATGCTGAACTATTCCGTGAACACAATTTATTCCTACCGCAACCGCCTGCGTAACCGTGCCATCAACCGCTCCACCTTTGAGGCGGATGTGATGAAGATAAAATCCATATGAGATAATTCCGCATCAGGCTATCCCGGCGAGTTCTATTTCAAACACAAGCGTGGAACCTCCGGGTATTCCCGGCTGAGTGATTTTTCCATAACCCTGTTCAGCCGGAATATAAACCTCCCATTTATCACCGATATGCATCTGCTGTAACGCAATGATCCATCCGGGAATGAGTTCACGCAACCTGAAAGCAGGCGCCACTCCTCCCCTGCTGCTGTCAAAAGTTTTGCCGTTTATCAGTCTGCCTGTATAATGAACGGTCACAACACTTCCCCTGTTTGGGACGGGTGATTTCTGATTGCCACGCCGAATAATCCTATAACATACTCCTTTATCCAGTTCATTAACATCCGGTTCACGTCGCTTTGCATCAAGCCACTCCCGGTTTTTCAATATGTATTCCTGCTTTGCCATATTATCAATTTCTCATTTTCCCACAAAATTAGCCATAATTTTGCCAACTCCAACTAATTTGGTTAACTTTGTAGTATGTTTGGAATAACGAAAGAACAAGTAGCCACTCTCCCCGTCGTCTCATTTCCGGGACGGACAATTCTCATAGATAACGCGGCCGACGCGCGTTCGGCAATTTCATGGCTTGCCAAGCAGTCCATGGTGGGGTTCGACACGGAAACCCGCCCCTCTTTCCGCAAAGGGTGTGTACACAAGCCCTCGCTGATGCAACTGTCCACCCCTGACGAATGTTTCCTGTTACGCTTGAACCACATAGGGATGTCAGAACCTCTGATTGATTTTCTCCAGAATGATAAAATAACCAAGATAGGACTGTCAGTAAACGACGATTTCCGCTGTCTGCACCGCATAGCGCCTTTCGAACCTGGAGGATTCGTTGAACTGCAGGACTATGTGAAGCAGTTCGGCATAGCGGACAATTCACTCCAGAAAATCTATGCCATAATCTTCAACGGAAGAATATCCAAAGCACAGAGGCTGACCAACTGGGAGGCGGATCATCTGACTGACGCACAACAAGCCTACGCCGCACTGGATGCATGGGCTTGCATGAAAATCTACACTTACCTAAGCGACGGAAAATTCAATCCTGACGATTGTCCTTATATTCTGCCCCCCTCAGAACCTGAAAAATGAAAAATATTCTCACCTTTCTCCTCTCGGTATTTCCGTTAATCGCTTATCCTTACGAAATTCTGGAAGGAAAAATCGAATCATCCGTGATATATCCGGGAACTGTCCATACCTTTAAAGTTTCCCTCCCTGAAGGATATGATGCTAATGCCGACAATGCACTTTACGTTGGGTTCGACGGTATTCTGTATAATGCACCGGAAGTAATTGACTCGCTTATATCCGCCGGTGACATTCCCCCGACGGTTGGTGTGTATCTGCAGCCGGGAACGATTAAGGTTGGAGATATGACTTACTATAACAGGAGCAATGAATTCGATGCCATTGACTCACGGATGGCCTCTTTCATTGAAACGGAACTGCTCCCCGCCGCACGCTCATTGGTGTCCCATTCCGGAGAAACCGTAAACTTCTCCGACAACCCTGACATGCACGCCATTTCAGGTGCAAGTTCAGGTGGAATAGCCGCATTTGTAGTGGCATGGAACCGTCCGGACCTGTTCCGGCGTGTCTACACCACATGCGGCACCTACGTTTCAATGAGAGGAGGAGACCTGCTTCCCGCACTCGTTCGCAAAACAGAGCCAAAGCCGCTCCGGCTGGTGATTCATGACGGAAGCCACGATGCCTGGAACCCACTGTTCGGTCATTGGTATGAACAAAACCTGCTCCTCGCCTCTTCTCTAAAATTCGCAGGGTATGATCTTATGACAGTGTGGGACGACGGCAACCATAGCATACGTAACGGTGCGATACTGTTTCCCGAAGCCATGAAATATCTGTGGAAAGGATATCCGGAGGGTATTACTCCTGGAAGATCGGAAAATGACATGCTCTCGGTGTTGCTTGACGGAGCCGGTGAGTGGCAACTTAGCGATGGCGTGACTGAAACATCAGACCTGGCGGCAACATACCCCGATGGAAATTTCCGTGTGGAATGGGAACCCGGAAGTTCGTGGATCTATTCGGAATTCAAAAATGAGGACGGAGAGCCCGTAAACCGAAGAAAGGCATACTTGCTTCACGACACATCCTTCAGTAATCCCGATGTTGCAGGACTTGCCTTTGACAACAACGGCAATCTCTACGCCGCCACCGCTGACGGAATTCAGGTGCTGGACCAAAACGGCAGGGTGAGAGTCATTCTCCCCTCCCCCGCTCCAGGCAATATCAGCGGTTTCGCCTTCATAGGGAATAATCTGTATCTTTGTATTGACAACAAGTGGTATTCAAGAACAATAAACGCAACTGCCCATAATCCGGAAAATGGCAAGGTTGACGTGAAATCACAAGGACCAGCATGACACCGTCCGATAAGAAATATATGCAACGAGCCCTGCAACTGGCACATTTAGGTCTGGGAAACACATCACCCAATCCTCACGTAGGTGCGGTCATAGTGGCGGACGGCCGTATCATAGGCGAGGGCTCACACAGAAAGGCCGGCGAAGGACATGCCGAGGTCAACGCCATCCGTTCCGTCAAACCTGAAGATGAACATCTGATTGCAGATGCCACAATGTATGTTACCCTTGAACCTTGCTCTCATTATGGGAAAACGCCCCCTTGCGCGCTCATGCTGGTTGACAAGGGAATCAAACGTGTGGTTGTCGCTTCCGCCGACCCCTCTCCAAAAGTAAACGGAAAAGGGATTGCCCTTCTGCGTGAGGCGGGAATCGAGGTGGAACTTCTCAGTGACAATCTTACTGAAGAGGCTGACCTTGAAAATCTTGCGTTCCGCTCTGCATTTGTCAATAATAGACCTTTGATTACCCTGAAATGGGCACAGAGCGCTGATGGGTTCATGGCGTCCGCCGATGGGAAACCGGTGAAATTTTCAACTCCACTTACCTCCACACTGGTTCATAAACTACGTTCGGACCATGATGTGCTGTTGACTACAGCAGCAACCGTAAACTCTGATAATCCTCTTATGGATTGCAGGTTATGGAAATCAGGACGACCGCCACGCATTGCCATCGTTGACCGCAAAGGTTCACTAAATCCTGACGCAGCACTTATTGCCTCATCAGAGCAACCTCCGATTGTTTACACGGAATCCGACATCACGCCGGCAGGGACCGAAATGGTGAAAATGGTTCCATGTACACCGGAAATGATAATGGCCGACCTGATGAAACGTGGCTATAATTCAGTATTGGCTGAGGCAGGGCCACGCTTCCTCACCACTCTGATAAACAAGCAATTATATGATAAAATCCGCGTTGAAGTGTCACCTGTGACCCTGGGAGAGTCAGGTGGGAAAAGCGCGCCGGAGATTCCACTGGCTCCGGAAAAAACAGAATTGGTTGACGGCAATCTTATTCACACCATTATCAAACATAAATAGTTGCCATGTATAGAATAGCAGTTGCAGGAACAGGATATGTAGGACTGAGCGTGGCCACACTGCTGGCACAGCATTGCCGGGTAACGGCCGTAGATGTCATCAAGGATAAAGTTGAATGCATCAACCAAAGGGTATCACCCATTCAGGATGAGTACATCGAGCGGTTCTTTCGTGAGAAGAATCTGAATATGAAGGCTACCATGGATGCGGATGCAGCGTATGCCGATGCTGATTTCATTGTAATCGCCACTCCCACCAACTATGATCCGGTCACAAACTGTTTTGACACTCACCACATAGAGGATGTCGTCGACAATGTGCTCCGTGTGAATCCTGATGCAGTGATGGTCATCAAGTCAACAATCCCTGTGGGATACTGCTCGGGCCTATACAGGCGTTATGCCGCAAAAGGTGAGACAAGGATGAACGTACTTTTTTTCCCGGAATTTCTCCGTGAAAGCAAAGCGCTTTACGACAACCTTTACCCCAGCAGAATCATTGCCGGTATTCCGGATACCAAGTCCGGTGAAAAGTACCGTGCTGAAAACCTGGCTATAGAATCGCTCACTGACACCCGGTTTCTTAAAGAAAAGGCTGAAATTTTTGCCGGACTGCTCTGTGAAGGTGCCTTGAGAAAGGATATTCCCGTACTCTATATGGGGGCTACGGAGGCTGAAGCGGTGAAG
Organism: uncultured Porphyromonadaceae bacterium; assembly: GCA_947175645.1. Taxonomy (GTDB): domain Bacteria; phylum Bacteroidota; class Bacteroidia; order Bacteroidales; family Muribaculaceae; genus CAJUPY01. The sequence goes on along the minus strand of CAMWNP010000002.1, from coordinate 45,006 downwards.
TTATTTGCCAATACCTATCTTGCACTGCGTGTCAGTTACTTCAATGAACTTGACACATACGCAGAGGTCAAAGGGCTTGACACCAAATCAATTATTGAAGGGGTTGGCCTGGATCCGCGTATAGGCTCTCACTACAACAATCCTTCGTTCGGCTACGGCGGCTACTGTCTACCGAAAGATACGAAGCAACTACTGGCCAACTACTATGACGTGCCTCAGAACATGATGACGGCTATTGTGGAAAGCAACCGCACACGTAAGGATTTCATTGCCGACCGGATTTTGAAAATGGCAGGCTACTACGATTATTACAGTGTCAATCAATATGTCGACTCCGAGCAGCAGCCTTGCGTGGTTGGGGTTTACCGTCTGACAATGAAAGCGAACTCCGACAATTTCCGACAGTCATCCATTCAAGGAGTAATGAAACGGATAAAGGCGAAAGGGGCTCAGGTCATAATTTATGAACCCACCCTGCCGGACGGGTCCACATTCTTCGGGTCACGTGTGGTAAACAATCTGGAGGAGTTCAAGCAATCAAGCCGGGTTATCATAGCCAACCGCTATGACACGGCCCTTGACGATGTCGCCGGCAAGGTGTATACCCGCGATCTTTTTCAACGTGACTGACGTACACGCTCAACCTCCGCCATGAACTCTTCAAACCCATGAAACGGGGCCTTATGGTGATTCTTCCACCGTTCAAACTTCTGAGGATCAGTAAACACCTTTGAATAAGGGAAATCATATTCCTGCCAGTTGCTGCCGTCAACAAAAGCAGGATAGTCATCAGCAAAATCCGCCGCCACCGGAGTGCGCCCGGATTCATATATCGCTATGGCATAATCAATGGCTTCATCTAAAAAATCCTTGCGGCGATGCTCCTGATACTCATCGAACGTACATATCACACGAGCAGGAGAGCCTATTGCCACAGAGTTTGACGGAATGGACTTTGACACGACACTACCCAAACCTATGATTACATTATCCCCTATTGTTACATTTTTCAATATTGTCACCCCGCGGCCCAGCCAGACATTATTACCTATGTTGATACGTCCGTGGGAGGGGATAAACTCGGCGTCACGATTGACAAACGCACGCGATGCGTAGTCATGCGTCATCAACACCGTACCCTCATGCAACAACACATTTTCACCAATGGTGATGAGTTCCGGACGGGTGGTGTCAACCTTAATATTCTTGGGATCAATCACCTTCGTTCCCTTACCCACACGGATGCCACGGTTGCGCATCCACTCAACATAGGATTCGCCCGACTCGAGTTCGGGATGGCCAATAAGCCTGTAATATATTTTCTTCAGCAATTTTTTCATATCTTATCCTCCCAAAGACTATATATTCTCCGCATTGTATCGTCAGGTGAGAATGAGAGGGCTTTCCGCTGTGCGGCTGCGGCATAACCGGCATACATATCGCTGTCGTGCATCAGTTTTTCAACATTATCTGCAATCTCTTCAGAATCTTTGCCCGTCAGAACACCCGATCCATTTGCAAGAAGTTCTCCCGGTCCGGCAGTGCGTGTGGATATCACCGGTTTGTTCAGACACATGGCCTCGCAAATCGCCAACGAGAACCCTTCGGCATCGGAAGTCAGCAGAAACAGATCGGCAGCCTTGAGGTAGGGATAGGGATTTTGTTGAAATCCGAGAAATTCCACTATGTCATTTACTCCCATCTTCTCAGCCAACTGCTTCAAATCCTGCTCCAACTTTCCTGCTCCAAGAAGCCACACCTTGAATTTCAGTCCTCTTTTTTTCAATATTGCAGCCATCTCAATGAGTCGGTACTGACACTTTTCAGGTTGCAGTCTTCCCATGCTGGCAATGGTGAAGTTATCTTTCCGTGGCTTAAACCCGTCAGCCTTACGATGTATTTCCAGAGGATCAATTATGTTGTACACAACTTGCAGGTTATCAAGTTGTCCGACAGCCTTTCCAACAGCACTCCTTACACCTTCAGAAACGCAGACGACCGCATCCATCCGGCTGTAGATTTCCCTTTCCTGACGGCGTGACATCAGGAACTTGTACCACCAGTCGGCATGTATATCACTATGAACCCATGATATATTGACCCGTGCCCGATCCATGATGTAAGAATGGAGCAACGCCGTCTGACCTTCCATGAATGAAATGGTCACATCAAACGTTCGGTCACCGAGTGCATTGAGCAACTTACGGCGCCACAACGGATTATGAATGAATCGCCATGACCGGGTACGGGTATCAAAAAAATTCGGGGCCCGATTAAACACAGGTATCAGTTCAACATCTTCCGGCACATTTTTCAGATGGGGACCGTAGCACCAGAGCACGGCAACAGTAATATTATACCGATTTTTGTCAAAGCGACGTAAAAGGTCTATCATAACCTTTTCGGCGCCACCCCCTGCAAACGAAGCCATCAGTATGAGAATATCTTTCTTCCGTTCCATCTGTGTAGATTTAAACCTGTTTATTTCCTGCGGATTTTATGCATTACCATTTCAAGTGCTATGGTCCGTTCTTTATTATTGAAGACAAGGAGGTAGCAGACCGCAAGGACGAACAATAACGCCAACGCCCCCTCCCAAATCATGGTTAACCATGATTCATTAGCAACAAAAAAGCGGTTAAATCCTACGTATGCTACGCAAAGAATGACACAGGTTGAATAGCATCTGATCAGAACTTTCCTGAAATATCGTGCTGCCGGGAATTCTACTTCACGTTTTGCAAGGATAAGTGAACCTAACATCTGGATAACCTCACACAGTGCGGCAACAATGAATACCTGATAGAAAGGGAATCCAAAATGAAGTACAAGATAGCCTCCCCCCAAGGAAATTGCAAAGACCGTGATAGTCCAGATTTCAAATGTCTTGAGTTTTGCCGAGGAGTCAAAAACCATATTGATTCCATAGTTAGGGCCTCCCAACAAAAAGGCAAGCATCAAAGCCTTAACGAAATCAACAGAGTATGGGGGAATCTCGCCAAGCCACAATCTGATGAGGAAGTGACAGAATATGGAACAGGTGAAAGCCATGACAGCCGAAACCACAAAACAGAATTTCGATGCGCTGAACACAAGTTCCTCAAATCTGTCGAAATTTCCGGCTCCATAAGATTTTACGGTCTGGGGACGGAATCCGGAGAGTGTGTCAAGAGTAAACTGAGTCACCATATTCTTTACGTTCATTGCCACTGAACGCGCAGCATTTACCGCAACTCCTCCAAATATATTAAGTAGTATGTTCACGCCTCCGTCATAAAGAGTCCAGCCGGCACGTCCCAGAAAATTCCATCCTGAGAAGAATGTCATCTCACGGAGCAACTGCTTGTCACGTTTCCATAGATACTTAACCTCATCGCCGAACCTACGGGAGCAATACATTGCTGAGATTATGCGGACTATCACCGCTCCGAGGAACATGAACACCGAATACCATATCACCTTGTTCGCGGGACAAAATATCAATAGCAAAACAGCACCGAATCTGAGCAACGAGTCAACCACGGCAAACAATGCAAACGCATCAAACCGCTCGTTGGCAATCATAACCGCATCATAGGGTGTGGTCATAATGGTTACCACTGCTGAAGCAAGTGAGAACTGGAGTACCCACATGGCGGTAGAAACAGATTCCGGTTGAATATTGAGCCTGGGTATCATTATAACTCCGGCAATTTCCACCACAGTCACGAAAATCAACGCAATAATCAGGTTAAGCACCACTCCGTAAGTGAATATCAGGCGGATTCGCTCTGGATTACACCGTCCTTTTTCTATGTTTATGAATCTGCGTATGGAATCCGTGAACAGAACTTTAATTGATCCGAACAGCATGATAACACTTCCAACAAGTCCGTATAGGCCAAAGTCATCAAGCCCCAACTGCTCCAGAAGCAGACGTGATGAATATAGACCTATGAAAACCGTTATCAGTTTCCGAAGATACAGATACAGCGAATTCTTGGCAATACGTTTATTTTCTTCGCTATGTGACATTGACCTGTCAGTGATGTTATTCTCCTTGCAAAGTTAGTCATTATTTGACTTCTACGCAACTGAAACGCTCATTATATCCGGTCGGGGATAAGCAGGTTTACCAATGTTGTTGTCATAAGAGCAAAAAAGGCATCGCCATGCTTCACGGCGATGCCTTTTAAAGAGGTTTTATGACCGGAATCAGATTCCGAGATCCTTCTTGATTGATTCAATTTTTTCGTTAGCCAGCGCGTTGCATTTATCGTAGTCCGCCGCTGATTCCATTTTCTCCTTCACCTCAATATAGAACTTGATTTTCGGTTCAGTTCCGGATGGACGGATTGATACTTTTGAGCCATCAGCGGTGAAATACTGTAGCACGTTAGAGGTAACAGGCATGTCAATATCAGTTACCTTACCGGTCTTAGGTTCGGTAAGTGTGAGAGCCTCGTAATCCTTGATGGTTACAATTTCGCTTCCTCCAAGAGTTTTGGGGGGATTTTCACGGAATTGTTTCATCATAGCCTGGATTTCTTCAGCGCCACTCTTTCCTGGACGGACAACTGATATGCCCACTTCGTGTGAGAAACCGTTCTTGATGTAGATTTCCTGAAGCAGTCCAAGGAAGTCCAGACCTTTGTTCTTAGCCCATGCACAAGCCTCGGCCATCAACGAAATTGCTGACACACAGTCTTTATCACGAGCGAAAGTTTCGGCCAGGAAGCCGTAACTTTCCTCACCACCACCGAGATAGCGTCCCACACCTTCCATGTCACGTATAACGGATGCTATCCATTTGAATCCGGTGTAGCAGTCAAACATCTTGATGTTGTTGCTTTCTGCTATTGACTTGATGGTCTCAGTTGTAACAATGGTCTTTACTATATATTCGTTACCTTTGAGCAGACCGAGTTCGGCATTACGGTTCATCAGATAATACAGAAGAATCATGACTATCTGGTTACCGTTGATAAGGACATACTCACCTTTATTGTCACGCATAACGCAGCCTATACGGTCGGCGTCAGGGTCAGATGCCATAACAAGATCAGCGTTTGTTTCCATAGCCTTGGCAATAGCCATTGCCATAGCCGAGGGATTCTCAGGGTTGGGAGAGTCAACAGTGGGGAAATCACCGCTGGGTATATCCTGTTCGGGGACGTGGATAATGTTCTTGAATCCGTAATTTTTAAGCGAACGGGGAACGAGTTCCACACCGGTTCCGTGGATGGGAGTATAAACAATCTTCAGATCGCTGAACTTTTCGTTGATTTCCGGACTGAGCGACAGTCCTTTGATGGCATCGAGAAATGCGGTGTCAACCTCATCACCCACAATCTGAATAAGTTCAGGATTACCCTCGAACTTTATTTCGCTGACATTCTTGATTTTGTTTACGTGGTCAATGATATTCACATCATGGGGGGCGATGATCTGAGCACCATCTTCCCAGTAAGCCTTATAGCCATTGTATTCCTTGGGATTGTGAGACGCAGTGATATTCACACCGCTCTGGCAATGGAAATGGCGAATGGCGAATGAAAGTTCAGGTGTGGGACGGAAATTGTCAAAGAGATAAACCTTTATTCCGTTTGCTGAGAATATATTAGCGACTATTTCAGCAAACTTGCGGGAATTGTTGCGCACGTCATGACCAACTGCAACGGAAATCTGTTCCAGTCCGCTGAATGCTTCTTTAAGATAGTTGGCAAGTCCCTGGGTTGCGGCTCCTACGGTGTAGATGTTCATGCGGTTAGTTCCGGCACCCATGATGCCGCGTAATCCACCGGTACCGAACTCAAGGTCCTTATAGAATGATTCAATCAGTTCCGTTTTGTCCTCTGCATCGAGCATACGTTGCACTTCGGCACGAGTTTCAGCATCATAAAGATCTGATAACCAAACCTGTGCTTTCTCAGTCACATTTTTTATAAGATCAGTATTTTCCATCTGTGAGGATATTTTAAATGTTTAACTTTTTTCTTACGTGAAGTCATCTCCGCCCGGGGTGTTATCCCAAAACCTGAGTGACTAAGCAAAGATACTTATTTTTAAAATATTACAAAAATAATTCAACAATAGTTTTGTGAAAATTTTATAAAAGTTCAGACGAAAAAAATCCGGTATGGCGGCAAAAGGAAAGCAGGGTGTGCCAAACTGAATTGACACACCCTGCATAATCAAATATTGTGGATGGATTACACGCCCTGGAGTTTGAAGTTCACGGGGAGAGTATACCAAACGTTCACGGGCTGACCGTTCATCTTACCGGGGATGAAGTTGGGGAGTGACTTCACCACGCGAACAGCCTCGTTGTCGAGGTCTTTATCACGTGAGCGGAGCACTTTAACTTCGCCGATAGAACCGTTTTTGGTTACGACGAACTGAACCACCACACGACCCTGGATGTTGTTTTCCATTGCCATTGTGGGATACTTGATGTGAGAGTTGATGTATTTCATAAGTTCAACATCGCCACCGGGGAACTGGGGCATCTGTTCAACTGACTGGAATACCTGGTTGTCGTCAACAGGAGTCTTTTCCTCAACGATAACTTCTTCCTTGTACTCACGAACCACATTAAGGTCATCAGTACCCTGGTCAAAGTTGGTTGAACCGATTGCAGTAGTAGTTTCCTTCAATTCATCCTGTGACTTGATTTCTTCAACTACCTCATCATCATCAACCACGGCGATCTCAGTCGCTTTCATGGTGTTGAGGATTTCTTCAGGAAGGGCTTCGGGTTTCTGTTCTTCAACACGCTGCTGAACTTCCTCCTCTTCTTCCTGCTGTTCCTCGTCCTGCTGATTCTGGAGTTCCATCATCTGCTGTTCGAGTTGAGCCTGAAGTTCGGCTTCTTTCTGTTTCATCTTGATATCGTTATAAACACCATAGCAGAAACCACCGATGAGGACAACAATCAGACCGAAAATAGTATATAACATAGCGCGGTTATGACGGCCGTCGGATTTCTTACGAAGTTCGTATGCACCGAAATCCTTGTTTTTGCCTTCAAAAATTAGGTCGCGCCATTCTTTTGATGAAAGATCTACATCTTTTGGCATATCCTTGCGATTTTAAAGGGTTAATAAAATATAGTCAGTCATCACTATTATTTGCGGTTTTTAGCAATATAGTCAGTAATAAGAGCGGAGTCAACCTGGTTCATGTTGTCGATCTGATAACGTGAGATCTGGTTGATCTGCATCTCGTCGAGAGCGGTTATCACGCTTTCCCAAGAGGCCTCGGGAGTAGCCTTGATAATTACAACCGGACGTGTGAGAGTAGAGTCATTACGAATTTCGCGGGCTTTAGCCTGGAATTCCTCGTCAGTGATTTTTTTCTCACGCCAGAGTTTTTTCTGTTCGTCGATTTTTTCGAGTGCTTCCTTATTCTTATTATGGAGGATTTTACGGATACCCTGTTCGACTCCGTTGTCGTTACCAAGGAACTTCTCGGAACGGAGGATACCGTAACCATCGGGTGATTCATCGATCAGACCGTCTTTGTTAGCATCTTCAACGAAGGGTTTACCTTCATAGTAGTAGATGATGTTTTTCTGATGACCGGTTTCATCGATTTTGGGATTACCGTCTTTATCACGCTCGGTGGTAAGGATCATAGTAATTGCTTCTGAATTCTTAGCCTTAGACTGCTGCTCTTCATTTTCAATCTTCTCGTTAGAGGGGAGTGAAATGTTGAGGGTCTGCGACTTGATCATGGTGGTACACAGCATGAAGAAAGTAATCAAAAGCATGTTCATATCCACCATGGGGGTGAAGTCCACGTGGATAGCCATCTTTTTCTGGGCGCCTTTTTTCTTTTTACCGCCGCCCCCTGATGTATCAATTTGTGCCATAATTAGTCGTTTTCAGTTTTAAGAGCAGTCATAACAGTGAAACGGTTCATTTTGATAGTCTGGAGGTTATCCAGTACGCCATGAATAGTTTCATAGTTTGTGTTGCGGTCAGCCTTGACAGCGATACCTTCACCTTTCTTCATAGCGGAAGTAAGGTTTTCGTTACCGGCTTTGTCACGGATGGCACGCATCCAAATCTGGAATTCGTTAGTTACAGCGGGTGCATCACCTTCCATATAGTTGATGTCAACCATAGGGATTCCGTTGTCTTTGCGACTGGTGTCGCCAAGCCATTCATCCTGTTTAGATTGATCCAACTGCAGGAATTCATGCATTTTAGCCAGAGGCACACCGAACGAACCGATCTTGGCAAACTTCTCCAAATCCATTTCAGTGATGTTGGTTTTGGTGCCTGTCAATTCTTCATATCTTTTAGAAGCCTCCCTCAGGGCTGCTTTCCGGACGCCTTCGCTTGACCATGATTCGTCATAGGTGTCAAGGTCAGCCTCACCGAGAACAGAGAGGAACACTTTTCCTTCCGGGCTAACCAGAACAGAAGCCACGTTTGAAACAGGGACCTTGATTTCAGAAACTGAAGAAGGTGTGATAACGGTGACGGGTTCCTTAGCGAGGAAGGTTGAGGTCAACATGAAGAAAGTAAGCAGAAGAACGGTCACGTCACTCATCGCGGTCATGTCGATGAGGGTGCTCTTCTTTTTAATTTTTACTTTTCCCATATTTTACCTTTAATAAATAGATTAATAAACTGTAAAATAAGGATTAGTGGTTGGCTGCAAATGACTGAACAATTGAATAGCCGATTTCGTCGATAGCGTAAGTGAGGTTATCGATTTTGTTGGTGTAGAAGTTGTAAGAGATAACTGCGAATGCACCGGTTGCGATACCGAAGGCAGTGTTCACAAGTGCTTCAGAGATACCGGTAGAAAGTTCGGTTGAGTCAGGAGCACCAGAAGCAGAAAGAGCCTGGAATGATTTGATCATACCGATCACAGTACCGAGAAGACCGACGAGAGTACCGAGGGTGGTCAGGGTAGCAACGATGGGGAGGTTCTGCTGGAGAGAAGGCATTTCCATAGCGGTTGCTTCTTCAACTTCTTTCTGGAGAGTAGCAACTTTCTGTTCTTTAGTAAGAACTGTGTTTTCATCCATTTCTTTGTAACGAACGAGAGCAGCAGAAACAACAGCGGCTACAGAACCTTTCTGTTTAGCGCAGAGAGCCTGAGCGCCTTCGATGTCGTTTTTAGCGAGACAAGCCTTGATGTTACGAACGAAAACGGTGATGTTACCTTTACCTTTTGCACTTCCGAGAGCGATCCAACGTTCAACAGAGAGAACGATAACGGTAAGGAAGAGAGTCTGAAGAACAGGCACGATGATACCACCTTTGAAGATTGTACCGATCAAGTCATTGGGGTGATATTTGAGGTCACCGGCAAAGAACATTGAAGCACCGTGATAGTCACCGTCGAAATCGAAGTGAGAGGGTGCACCGAATACGAACAAGAAGAGGCACCATGCGATGATGAAGCAAGCAACGATAACCAAGAATGCGTTCTTAATACCGCGAACATTTCCACCAGTTTTTACAGCAGGTGTAGAACCTTTTTGTGCGGGCTTTTCCATAATTTAATAAATTTGTTTGATTAGTTTTTTGAAAATGTTAAATGATTATATTGATTTTGTTTTGTTTCCTGACAGAAGGTATTTCAATTTGAAAGCGTTTTATCCAAGGATAATCGGTCTATCAATTTTTGATGGTATTAATTATTTAATTATTACTACTTTAAGGGTTACAGAGCGAAGTTTCAGACTGTAAGTTCAGTTACGGGCGCACCCGTTCCCGCCTTTTTATCAATGCAAATGTATTATTATATTTTCAATCTACAAAATTTTTTGCCCCGCTTTTTTTAATTTAAACGATTTTTAAGGTGCATCCAATCGTTTGCTGACGCAAATCCGCGAGTCGTTACATCTGCCGCTTCAGCCGATTTGCAAGCAGATTCGTAAACTGATAATTCTTTATTCCCCAGCGGGGGGAAACAAGGAGTTCGTCGGGTGACTGTGAGGTAAAACGTTCTATGGCTATGTGACCTGGCATCCTCCTCACAATTTCCACACACAAGTCAAGGTATCTGTCAAGGGTCATCTCCGGCAGTTGCATCTCGCCGGTTTCCACCATACGTGCGAGGAGTGTGCCACGGATAACCTGCAACTGATGAAACTTCACTGTCAGGATGGGAAGGGCACCGGCAAGATCGACCGTACGCATCATATCCGAATCCGTTTCACCAGGCAGTCCGAGAATGAGATGTATACCGCAGTCTATTCCGGCATCGGCAGTCCTGCGACAGGCATCGGCGGTATCATTCCACGTGTGGCAGCGATTAATCAGTTTCAGAGTGGCGTCATCAGCGGTTTCCGCACCATATTCCACCATAACTCTGCCCGGGAAACTATTCATATCAGCGAGACGGGTCAAAAGTTTGTCCGTCATACAGTCAGGACGCGTTCCTATTATCACACCTTCGACGTCAGGGACTGACAGAGCCTCTTCATAAAGGTTGATCAAATAATCTATATTATCGGAATGTGTATTGGTATACGCCTGAAAATAAGCAAGATAGTGCATATCCGGAAATTTCCTGGCAAAAAATCGTTTTCCTTTGGCCAACTGCTCCGTCACCGTTTCCCCTTTTGAGGAAAAAGAGGGATTGAACGACTGGTTGTTGCAATAGATGCACCCTCCCCTCCCCTTTGAGCCATCGCGGTTGGGACAGGTAAAGCCGGCGTTCACCGTAAGTTTCTGCATTTTCCACGGGAAACGCTCAGCAAGATAATGTGAGTATGTACGGTAGAGAGCGTCAGCCATATCCAAAGGCTAAATATGAATGGTTTTATTCATCAGCCATGCATCAAGAAGCACCATGGCGGTCATAGCCTCAACCACGGGAACGGCACGTGGCACTGCGCACGGGTCGTGCCGTCCGCGGGCTTTCAGCATTGCCCGCTCACCTTCATCGGTTACGGTGGGCTGCTGTTTAAGAATTGTGGCTATGGGCTTGAAAGCCACGCGGAAATATATCTCCTCACCGTTGGATATGCCACCCTGAATACCACCGGAATAGTTTGTTTCAGTGTGTATACGTCCTGTTGAGGAATCAACAGTGAAAATATCGTTCATAAGGGTTCCGGTCTGCGAGACTCCCTCGAATCCCATGCCGTACTCAAATCCCTTGGCAGCATTAATACTCATCATGGCCGATGCCAGCAAGGCCTGAAGTTTTCCGAAAGCCGGGTCACCCAGACCGGCAGGAACTCCGGAGATGACGCATCGCACAACTCCACCTACGGTATCACCTTCTTTCTTGAGGTTAATCAGAAGGTCAGCCATCCGTGCTGCTGTTTCAGGGTCAGGACAACGGACGGGATTGTTCTCAATGCCTGCAAAATCCATCTTTTTCCCTTCTACAGAGATTTCTCCGATACTTTCAGTATAGGCAGTTATGGTGATACCTATTGCATCGAGAGCCTGACGTGCGAATGCTCCGGCGACAACACGTGATATAGTCTCACGCGCCGAAGATCTGCCACCTCCACGAAAGTCACGAATGCCATATTTTTCAGTATATGTATAATCCGCATGGGAGGGGCGGAAAATGTGACGCATAGGTTCATAATCATTTGAGTGCTGGTCGACGTTACGTACGATAAAACCAATGGGCTGCCCTGTGGTCACGCCTTCAAAAATTCCGGAAAGAATTTCCACTCGGTCTTTTTCATTACGGGAGGTCACCACTGCTGACTGCCCCGGGCGACGTCTGTCAAGTTCATGCTGTATGCGGTCAAAGTCAATGGTTATTCCCGCGGGCATACCGTCAATAACACCCCCAACTGCGGGTCCGTGAGACTCGCCGAAGGATGTCAGGGTGAATATTCTTCCGAAACTGTTATTCATTATCAGGAACTTTTACAAGGTCGGCAAATTGAGCGCCTACGTATGAGGCCAACTGTCCGGGTTCTATTTTTATCTGAAGACCACGCTGTCCGGCACTGATATATATGAAATCATGGTCAGATGCGGATTCGTGGATAAATGTTGGAAATGGTTTCTTCATTCCTATGGGAGAGCATCCACCCCGTATGTAACCTGTCAGGGGGAGGAGTTCCTTCATGGGAATAAGGTCGGCTTTTTTCGCACCTGCAACCTTAGCGGCTTTTTTCAGGTCAACTTCTGTGTTTCCGGGCACCACACATACAAAGTATCCTGCTTTTTCGCCATGAAGCACAAGTGTTTTGAACACAAGGTTGATATCCTCGCCAAGCGATTCAGCCACATGGTCGGCAGCAAGGTTATTTTCATCAACCTCGTATGGTATCAGTTCGTATGCGATATGCGCCCTGTCAAGCAGTCGGGCCGCATTAGTCTTGGCCGGTCCTTTCATATCACCACTTAAAATCCATATCCTCAAACAGTTCGCGGTCAGAGTCGATGTTATTGCCAACGGTGGTGAGCATATCACCGACAAGCGCACCGTTCATACCTCCGCGCATGATGCGTCGGGTGGCCTTTTCACTCAGCCGGAGCCTGCCCCCTGCAAAGCGTAAAGCGCATGCCGGCGCTACAAGCCGGATCAATGCCACCGTCAGTATTATATCCTCTTCACTCATAGGCGGGGTATTCTCCAGGGGCGTGCCCTTGATGGGATTAAGTATATTCACCGGAATTGAACATGCTCCGGCATCACGTGCCGTGGCAGCCATTTCCAGACGGTCGCGCATTGTTTCACCCATACCGATAATACCCCCCGAACATACTTCCATACCCACTTCACGTGCCCACCTGATTGTTTGAAGTTTGTCGACCATGGAGTGAGTAGTGCAAAGTTCTGGGAAATAAGACGGCCCGGTTTCAAGGTTACAGTGATAACGTGTCACCCCTGCATCACGGAGTTGCTGCAGTTGCTCCTTATCAAGGAGTCCCATAGAAGCACACAGGTGAATGTGGGATTTTGCGGATATTTTTCTGTATAGATCACAGAACCGCCTGATATCCTCTTTAGAAACCTTTCGTCCGCTGGTAACAAGGGAGAAGCGTTTCACCCCCTTGCTTGTGTTAACCTCCACGGCATTGAAAAGGTCAGTTTCAGGGATTATCTCATACTCGTTGCAACCGGTGGAGAAGTGACGTGACTGGGCACACCATTTACAATCTTCCGTGCAACGCCCCGAACGGGCATTTACAATCGAACAGGAGTCAATGGCATTGCCCTGAGTTGCACGGCGCACCTCATCGGCAGCATCACATATATCGTTGATATTGTATAGTCGGCTGATTTTCAAGGCATCATCAATGGAACACGGAGTTCCGGTGATTGCCTTTTCTTTTATTTCCGTTAGTAGATCCATTCTATAAAAATGTTGAGACAAAATTAATTCTCAGCACAAAATTACTAATTATAGTTGTAATTTAAAAAATTATTCGTACCTTTGTCGTCGGGAAAGTCCTTCACGACATGCTCCCTCTGAATTCCGCCAGGTCTTGATCGAAGCAACGGTAGGAGGTTGTAGCGGTGCGATGATGGTCGCTTTCCCTTTTTTTGTGTCCATACCTAAGACCCGGTTCGCATCTGACCATCATTTATGTATCGCTATTATATAAAGAGAGTGCGTCAAATCTGAAATTTGACGCACTCTCTTTGGGGTGAAATGTGGGTCTCGAACCCACGACCTTCGGAACCACAATCCGACGCTCTAACCAACTGAGCTAATCTCACCATGTTTCGATTTCGTGTGCAAAGTTACGCACTTTTTCCGAAACTGACAAATTTTTTAAAGACTTTTTCTGAATATTAACCGATAGCGCATTGCTACCGGTTAATATTCAAGTGTTTACTGATTCTCATCGTTACCGGCGAACTCCATGAGATAGGCTTTGATGAAGTCATCGATGTCGCCATCCATGACACCGCCCACGTCGGAGGTCTGATAGTTGGTGCGATGATCCTTCACACGACGGTCGTCGAATACGTAGGAGCGTATCTGTGATCCCCACTCAATTTTCATCTTGCCGGCTTCAACCTTGGCCTGTTCCTCCATCCTATGCTTCAATTCCTTATCATAGAGGATCGAACGGAGTTGACGCAGGGCGTTTTCTTTGTTCTTTGGCTGGTCACGTGTTTCAGTGTTTTCAATGAGGATCTCTTCTTTCTCTCCGGTATACGGGTCGGTGAACTGGTATCGCAGGCGTACCCCTGACTCTACCTTGTTTACGTTCTGACCACCGGCACCACCGCTTCGGAAAGTGTCCCACGAGAGTAACGCCTGTTCCACTTTCACTTCAATGGTATCATCGACAAGAGGAGTGACGAAAACCGATGCAAAAGAGGTCATGCGCTTTCCCTGAGCGTTGTAGGGAGATACTCGAACAAGGCGATGCACACCGTTCTCGCTCTTGAGGTAACCATAGGCATAGTCACCCTCAATATTAATGGTGCACGACTTGATGCCGGCTTCATCCCCCTCAAGGATGTTTGCAATGGAGGTTTTATAGCCGTTTTTTTCAGCCCATCGCAAGTACATGCGCATAAGCATTGATGCCCAGTCCTGACTTTCGGTGCCACCTGCACCGGAGTTAATTTTCAACACAACGCCCATCTTGTCCTCTTCGCGGCGGAGCATGTTACGGAGTTCCAGGGCCTCGATCTTGGTGATAGCCTGGGCATAGAGTTCGTCAATTTCTTCTTCGGTCACCAGATCTTCCTTGTGGAAATCCCATCCGTTCTGGAGTTCCTCTACGGCTGCCTCAACTTCTTTGTAGCCATCGATCCATCCCTGGATATCCTTAATTTTTTTCATCTGGGCCTGTGCTTCTTTCTGATGTTCCCAGAAGTCAGGTACATGAGTGCGGAGTTCTTCCTCCTCGAGTTGAATTATCTTCGAATCGATGTCAAAGATACCTCCTCAACGCCAACTTGCGTTCAAAGGTCTGTTTTAATTGTTCCTGTGTAATCATTTTTTTGCTTGGATTATTACGTCAATTATACCTATAATTAATGCTAAAATCGACAGGAAAGATGCGGTGTCACATAGTTCCACGAAACCACAAAGGATAAACATCAGGCCGGTGATTCCTATAGGGGATTCAATTCCACGGCGAGTTATCCTGCCTGTCTTACGGTCAAATTTTCCCGGATAAATAAACTGGGAAATGATCAAAGGTATGGCACATACAAAGGCTGCCCCCATTTCCGGAATAACAAAATAGAGAGCCACAAGGAATCCGAAAATGATTCCGCCCACAATTCCGAAGAATTTGCGAGTGGCGCTAACCTGAGGTTCCTGGCGGCGGATATTGGGGTTAAAAGGTGGCTGTGCCACTCTGCTCAGTTGTACGGGTTTCCCATTCATATATCTTATGGGAGTACGGGGACCGTTTGGCAGTACATATGTCACACCTTCGCCTTCCATCCCCCGGGGAGTGTCGCGCCATGTTCCTTCATAACAGGTTGAGGTGTTGGCCCACACCATACGTCCTGAGCCGGAGCGTTTGCCGTTCAGGAAGTCACCGGTGTCCGTGCGTTTGTTAACCGAGTCAAATAGGGTGCCGCGTCCATGGGGGCCTTTATCATTCCATCCTCCTTCATAGAAGTCACCGTTACTGAACACTATTTTGCCTCTACCCGTTCTGGAGTCATCGGCATATTGTCCGTATTCCTCATATTTATCGGTGAAGGTGCGACCAATGCCGTTACGCCCGTTCTCATTCAACCCTCCTTCATAGCGGTTGCCGTTGCTGTACCTGATTTTGCCGTCGACAGGCTTGCCATCCCGGAAGATGGCTTCCCAGACGTCGCCGTCGGCCTGGACTATACGTCCGTTACCGTGAGGTCCTGCTGCTGACCACTGACCGCTGTAGATCGAGCCGTCGGCATAGAAGATCGAACCTGAGCCATAAGGATTGCCGTCCTGATCGAAGGTGCCTTCCCATGTGTTTCCCTTAATAGTGCGCCTGCTGGAAGATTCACCTCCTTTTGAGGCGGTATTGCCGGCTATCGCACCTGCAGCAGTGGTTCTGATGCGGTTTATGCTGACATCTGCCGAGGCCTTGAGTTTCTGTGACTCAAGCGTTTCTGAGAATTCATGAATATCTTTAAGAATCTTGCTTGACTTCCCGGCGAAATTACTTGCCTCAGCGCCGAACTGATCGGTTGTCTGATATGATATTTCTCTGATAAGGTTCACCGCGAGCCCGAAACGGTCCTCATCGACCTCACCGCGCGCCGGGGTGTTCAGGATATACTCGAACGCTTCAAGTTCATTGGGTTCAAAGCGTGAACTGTTTTCCTGAAGATACTTTGCCGAGCGCCACCATTCGGCAACGATACGGATAAGTTTTACGTTTGTGTCACCTACATTCAGCGATGATCCCAAGCCCAGTGATGATGTTTCATTATCCATAATCTACGTGTAATTTAAAATATCAGACAGCCTAACATTGCTATGATTAATATGGCTGAGACGGTAACCACCGCGGTCTGCCCGGGTGTAAACAATTTTTTCACTATAATTTTCCGTGGTTCACTGCGGTCGGGGCACCACTCGCCGTCAATAAACCGACCTCGTTCCGTTTCCCCGCTGAAGAAACGGTAAGTGCCGCTGGCAAAGCGGATTATATCGGAGTAAGAGGAGGTAGAAACCACAGGGTCAGTTGTAAAACTATCTCCGTTCAACCATCGGAAGGTCAATGCACCACTGACCTTTCCTTTTTTGAAATTCGCGATTAAGAACCATCCGGAGGGGGGAGCAAACATCAGCCTTCCTCTACCCTCAGGACCATGTTCCGACCATGGACCCTGATAGACCATGCCGTTGGCGTATTTTATCATTCCGTTGCCGGTGGGTCTGCTGCCGATAAAGTAACCTTCCCAAACATCTCCATTTATCACCCTATTTTGTTTGACCGGAGTGTTCTCATTTTTTATCTGCCGGTCTTTTTTATCTTCGGCAGAACCGCCTAAACCCGGTATCTCACTGATTGCGGCAAGTTCCTGACGGAAAGAATCGCGTGACTTGATAATCTGGCTGATTATTCCGGCGAAAGACCGCAGTATGGTTCCGAATTCATCCTGGTGGAGTGCAGCCTCTTCACGCAGGTCCTCCTGAATCTCGCGTAATCTTAGATCAGTCAGTTGGACCGCACCCGGGTTGAACATACCCCTTACCTGACTGTAGAGCGTGGCAACCTGCTCACGGGAGAAATTCACGTTGTGGGCGTCGATGTAGCGTGCCGCCGCATCCCATTCCTTCACTTTACTCCGGAAAATTATGTTTGTGTCGTTGCCGCTCATCAGTCATCAGGCAGGATTAAAGTACGTCGTGGCCGCCGAGTTCAAGTTTGGCCTGCTTAACTTCACTGTCAGTCGCACCCTGCACCTGCACGCTGAACCTGGTTTTGCGTCCCATACATTCGCCGTATACCTCAAGTATTCCATTGGTGTTGAGTGTAAATACAACCTTGATGGGCGTACCTTTGGGGAATGCTGCACCCAGATCAAGTACGTTCTCAGTGAGCAGACGTGAAACTTTCAACTGTGTGGCACTGTCATATGCACGGTTCTCATAGATGCTCAGGAGTATATCCTTCTGGTTTTCAGAACTTGTAACGAAGTCCTGAGAGTGGGTTGTACCGGTTGGTTCACCTCGGCGGATGATGTTGGTGACCACCTGCTGTCCGTTTCGTATGCAGCAGAGTCCGTAGGAACAGGGTGAAACAATCTCTATGTCCGATGAATGTTTTTGAGAGTCACCTGTGTCCATAGAATTCCCGGATGAAACTACCGACGGATTGGCTGCGTAGACTGCCGCACCTTCAGCAATGGCGAGATTGGGTTTCAGGGCGTCGCGGCGGATTTTTGCATTGGGGAACGCTTCCTTGACAGCATTGGAAATCATGGGCATGTAGGAAGATCCGCCAACAAGGATAATTTCATCTATATCAGTGACTTTCAGTGGCACACGGGAGTTTTTTATGGCTCGCTTCATCAGCATGATGGTTGATTCCACACGGTCTTCGGTCATCTCCTCGAAATCTTCGCGTGTCACCTTTGTCAGGTGGTTTTTGTTCTTGTACATGATGCGGGCGTTGACTTCATCGACATTTGAGAGTCGTTTCTTGAAGTTTTCGGCACTGAGCACCATACGTCCGAGTTCACCGGAGTTGCTGATATCACGCTGTTCAAGAAATGTGGGAAGTCCGTTACTGGTGAGGATATGGTCAAGCAGGCATATATCCCAGTCCTTTCCTCCCAGACGATGGTCACCGTCATTGGCAAGTTCCTCAAGAACGCCGTTTCTGGCCCGCATGATGCTGATATCGAACGTGCCACCCCCGAGGTCATAAATCATGAATGTTTTACCGTCAAGGTCCCTGATTCCGTAACTGATGGCAGCGGCTGTAGGTTCAGGAAGAACAGCCAGGACATTAAGCCCGGCAACCTCACCGGCCTGACGTGTTATTTCACGTTCGCGGGAGCCGAAGTAGGCCGGCACGGTAATGACCACATCATTAATTGGTTTGCCACCATCCTCCGCGCGTACCTCATTGGCATCGGCGACAAGTTTCTTCAATATCATCGCCGAAATTTTCAGGGGAGTGATTTGCTCTCCGTCAATAGTGCGACGGTAATGATCGTTACCTATCTCACGCTTGATACATTCAACCGTACGCGTAGGATCGATACCCATCTGCTGCTTGGCCTCATCACCCACAAGCACGCATCCGTCCTCGGAGAAATAAACCACCGAGGGTGTGGTGGGGAAACCTGACATATTGTTGATCACGTGGGGCTCTCCGTCACTTCCTACGAGAGCCACACATGAGTTTGTAGTTCCAAGATCAATTCCGTATGCTGCCATTTTCAATCTTTCTTAAGTACCACTTTCGTAACCTCTTCCGGACGCAGGATGTGTTCCACAACCTTGCATGAACCACCGCCGCTAACTTCCGTTGTCTTTACAACGAAACCACATCGGTCAGTGACGTAGATGGCGTTTGTAGAGGAATCAAAATTTGCGAAACGGTAAATATCATCCGTCACCTCGCGTCCGGTAACACTCTGATAAGGAGCGAGTTCATCCGTACCGTTAGGATGCCGTTTTATTTCAACCTGATAATCCTCAAGCGTACACTGGATAACCTGAAGGAGTTCATCAAGTTTTGCACGCAACATGCGACAACGTTCCTCTGCCGGGAAACGATCATAAACGGCCTTGTCATCTTCCTGAATTCCGTAAGTCACTGTTTCATAGAGGTCACACAGTTCCATAAGGAGAGGTTTGCGGGCCTCAAGTATGATACCTTTGCTGAATCGGTCGATGGTTTTGTTCTGGATTTTTATTATATCCTGGAATTTCTCGACTTTTTCAAACACGGAATTCACAGCCTCATATATACCCTCGATGTCAGAAGGTGTGACAGATGCGGCATTGAAAGGTGGGGGAACGGGAGTTGCGGCATTTACGGGTTGCTCAACGATTTTCTCGGACTGAGGTGTTTGCACCTCCATTCTTTCATCCGTCTGCAGAAACTCATCTACCGCCGGCTCCGGAGAATATTCAACAGTCACACCGGTTTCAACGCTTTGATATTCACTGAAATTATTATTTAACGGTGTTGATTCTTCCTTTGTGGCGGTATGGCGAAGATTGTCAGGCATGGGAGGCACTGCATCATCTTCCCAGAGGAATGAGGAATCAGGCTGCTGATCATCCCAATACTGTGGAGTACCTACCGCCGGGTTGTTTGGTGAACTCTGAAGGGGCTGTCCCCCGTTTTGCTGTGAATAATCCTGGTTTTCCATCGTGAGAATCGGTTTAAAGCGCAAATATAATGAATTTCATGGAAATAATAAGTATATTTGCTGAGATTTTGACAGTTCCGGATAAAACTTCCCGGTATTTTCCAAGAGAAGAAAAACATAAACTTATTGAAATGAAAAGGAAAGGGGCAGATATAGGGAAATGGGGTGAAGACCTGACAGTTGAGTTGCTCGTGGCCAAAGGGTATGCTATACGTGAGACCAACTGGCGGATGCCGCCGCTGGAGATAGACATAATTGCTATAAAGGGTAACCGGCTGGTCTTTGTTGAGGTGAAGACACGCACCGAGGGTGAATTTGACCCGGTGCTGGCCATCAACCGAAAGAAACAGTCAAACATGATACGCGCAGCGAACGCCTATGTCAACATCCATAATCTGCCTCATGAAGTGCAATTTGATGTGGTTCTGATTGTCGGGACACCTGACGCGGGATACACCATCGACCATCTGGAAGATGCGTTCTACCCAAGTCTGAAACGGTATTGACAAGCAGCAAGAGGATGCATCCTGACGGGTTATGCATCCTCTTGCTGCTATAAGACCATAAACAATATGATCCGAAGCCAAACAACGCTATGTAATTAATTCCAGTGCAAAGTTACGAGTTGATTAATCAACCGGCAATACTCTGAAGTAGGTATTTTTCTATGAAACAACAGGTTGCGTCCACTTAATGAACGCAACCTGCGATTTAGCGAGAGATAGTAAGGTTTCTTTTATTGCATGCCTGACACTGTGGCATCTGCATGGATCTTTTTTACGAGCCCCTGCAGAACTTTACCCGGACCGAGTTCAACAAATTCAGTTGCACCATCGGCAACCATGTTACGTACAGTCTGTGTCCAGCGCACGGGAGCGGTGAGTTGAGCGATGAGGTTCGCACGGATTTCTGCGGGATCAGTGTGAGGGAGAGCGTCAACATTCTGATAAACAGGACAAATAGGACGGTGGAAATCAGTTGCGGCAATAGCCTCGGCAAGTTCTGCGCGTGCCGGTTCCATGCATGGAGAGTGGAAAGCACCACCTACTTTCAGAGGAAGCACACGGCGAGCGCCTGCTTCTGCCAGACGTTCTGAAGCAGCCTTTATGGCTTCAACCTCACCTGAAATAACAATCTGACCGGGAGAGTTATAGTTTGCACATACAACCACGCCGGCAATTGTGTTGCATATATTTTCCACAGTTTCATCCGGAAGTCCAAGAACGGCCGCCATAGTGGATTCCTTTACTTCACATGCTTTCTGCATGGCCATTGCACGAGCCGAAACCAGGCGGAGTCCATCTTCAAAATTGAGGGCACCTGCAGCCACAAGTGCAGAGAATTCACCCAATGAATGACCTGCTACCATGTCGGGATTGAAGTCGGCGCCAAGGGTCTTGGCAAGAATCACGGAGTGGAGGAAAATTGCGGGCTGAGTAACACGGGTCTGACGGAGGTCCTCATCAGTTCCGGAAAACATAAGGTCGGTAATGCGGAAACCGAGGATTTCGTTAGCCTTTTCAAACATGTCATGTGCAACAGGATTGTTGTCATACAGGTCTTTGCCCATACCAACAAACTGAGCACCCTGACCGGGAAATACAAATGCTTTCATACTTTTGTTTTTTCGTTTTACAGCGCAAAGGTAATCAAATTTTTTTAATTACGGAAATTTTTCAACAATTAAAGTGCATGCCGAGCAAAATGTAATTTCAAAGCATCACATTTAGTCACAATATCTTTCACCCCAGTCACTATCCGTTCCATTTCAACGTTCGGCAAACCACACATCCGGCAACGGCATACGCCTGCCTCATAGAAAACTTACAAACAAAATGTCGGCGCTTATGCCTCAGCGGAAAGATATTGCTTCGCTGTTTCTATTGTCCGATTATTCCGCCTGGAAGTTAAGCGCGTCTTTTACGGCTTCAGTTACATCCTCTACCTGAGAATTGTAGAACAGAGGCTGATTAATGGGGAAGATAAACGTGAAGCCTTCTTCCACTCCAACCTTGCGGATAGCCTGGAGAACCCGTTCTTTTATGGGATCAAGCAACTGTTTTTCCTGACGCTGGAGGTCCTCATCGGCAGTCAGAAGGAACTGTTGGGCACGTTTCTGCATGTTCTGAAGTTCCTGAACCCGGCGTTCCTTGATGGCATCAGCGAGTCCGGGCTGACGGTTAAGAACCTGAATTTCCTCGAATTTTTTGTCGATGTCAGCCGTCATGCGGTTATATTCTTCCTTGTACTGGCGTGAGGTCTCTGCAATCTGAGTCTTAACCAGAGTGTATTCGGTGAGAGATTCCAGGACAGCCTCTCTGTCAACAACAGCAAACCTACCGGTCTGAGCAGAAGCGAGCATTGGCAGAACAAGAGCCATTGCGATTATGATATTCTTAATCATGATATGTAGAAGTTGAAAATTATTTTATATTATCAAGCAGATGTTGTGAACTAAGTACAAACTAATTTTCAACATCTACTTAATTAAAATTTCTATATTAAAAACGAAGGGTGTGGGGTAGTTTAGCCTCACACCCTTCAGTATAATTTCTACAACTGATTATTTCAGTTTTTCCTTAACGAGAGGATTAACGTCGATGACATCAGTGCTCATGTAGATGAGTGCTGCAGTTGGCAGAATGCAGGTCAGACCTTTTTCCTGACCAACGGCCTGAGCGGCTTTCTGCACTTTGTCAACGATAGGAGCCATCAGTTCCTGCTCCTGCTGCTGCAGACGCTGGTCATAGAGTTGCGCGGTCTGCTGGATTTTCTGGGAAATTGCAGTTAATTCCTGTTCATGACGTTCAAGCATTCCCGCGGGAGTAGTAGCATCTTCCTTGAGTTTGTTATACTTGTCAAGTGCACGCTGTCCTTCTTCCTGAAGACCTTGAAGGTCGGCCTGATATTTTTCCTGAGAAGCCTTGAGAGTGTTCTGAGCCTCAGTGAATTCAGGGGTTTCAGTAACGAGAGTCTGAAGGTCGATAACACCAATCTTAACCTGTGCGGCTACAGAAAGGGGAAGAGCAATGAGAATTGCGATGATAATTTTTTTGATCATTTTCTTATATGTATTTATTATTTCAATTATTTTGCATATCCTAATTTTGCAAGCACCTCGTTCGAGACATCTATACGGGGAGAAGCAAAGATTATATTAGCCGAGGTAGCCCGGTCAAAGATGGCCTGATAACCACGTTCCTCAGCAACTTTTTTTACGGCATTGTAAATATCGTCCTGGATAGGTTTTATCAGAGACTGACGTTTTTTGTAAAGTTCACCTTCCGGACCGAAGTATTTGTAGCGGAGTTCTTTGGCTTCGTTTTCTTTTGCCATGATTTCCTCCTCCTTTTTCTTTTTCTGGTCATCGGTCAGGAATACACGTTCAGCCTGATAGTTCTTGTAAAGCGTTTCGGCTTCACGTGAGATATTCTCAACCTCTTTCTGCCAGCGTTGTGAAAGTTGGTTCAACTGTTCGTTGGCCATTTCGTAGGACGGTACGCTCTTCAGTATATATTCCATGTCAATCAGAGCGAACTTCTGTGCGGACATACCGAAAACGGAACCACACAGGATGCAAAGCGCAATTATGAGTTTTTTCATTTTTGTTCTGTTTTAAGGTAGTTTATGTTATATAAGACACCTCAGGCCTCAAATGGTTTAAAATTCCTGACCGAGGATGAAGTGGAAGTGAGAACCGCCACGCGTTCCGAATACTTTGTCGAAACCGTAAGCCCAGTCGATACCCATCATACCCACCATCGGGAGGAAGATGCGGACACCGGCACCGGCCGAACGCTTGAGGTTGAACGGAGAGAAATCCTTCACTGTTGTCCATGCGTTACCGGCCTCCACGAACGCCAGACCATAGATTGTAGTTGTGGGCTGGAGCATGAAGGGGAAGTGGAGTTCCATGCCCATGCGTGTGTATGCGTATCCTTCCCTACCCCATGGAGTGAACTGACCGTTGTCGTAACCACGGAGCGCGATGGTTTCGGTTGCGTAGGTGTATGAACCTGACATACCGTCACCACCTACATAGAATGTCTCGAACGGAGATTTGAGCCACTTGTTGTAACTGCCAAGCAACCCAACGTCTGCACGGGTCATCAACACAAGCGTCCACTTTCCTTCAGGATCTGTCAGCGGTGTGTAAGTACGTGATTTAAAACGTAGTTTCCAGTATTCTATCCACTGATAGAGTTGCTTCTTTGACTCAGTGGTATTCTCGTTATAGAGTTTTTCCCAGTTTCTGCCCGGAGCAAAAAGAGATGCGGGAGGAGTCATTGAAAGGTTAACCGAGAACTGTGAACCGCTACGGGTGTACAGCGGGTTGTCAATTGAGTTTCGAGCCAGAGTAAGACCGAGAACGAGAGCATTGGACGTACCGTTGTTCATATAGTAAAGATACTCCCAGTTCTTCAGATAATAATAGTTGTAAGAAAGTTCGGCAGTGAAAGTGAAATAGTCGTCAGGCCAACTGAGTCGCT
Organism: uncultured Porphyromonadaceae bacterium; assembly: GCA_947175645.1. Taxonomy (GTDB): domain Bacteria; phylum Bacteroidota; class Bacteroidia; order Bacteroidales; family Muribaculaceae; genus CAJUPY01. The sequence continues at coordinate 20,785 of CAMWNP010000002.1, read as the reverse complement.
TACCGAAACCAACCGTCACACCGGCCATCTGCAGGACCTTGTTGGGGTCATAGGCATTCTGGATGGAGTTCTGGTAATAATCATTGTAGTTATACCCGTACCCGCCCATTCCGTAACCGCTGTAAAGGTAGGGGTTTGACCAAGTAGAATTGTAATAAGATGAGTTCACACCGGTCTGGCGGCTGTAGTATGCGCTGACACTCAATGAATTGGGACGTTTACCACCGAACCATGGGTCAAGGAATGAAACCGAATAGGCCTGATAGTAACGGGCATTGGTCTGAGCGGAAATTGTGAACGTCTGACCTTCACCCTGAGGTATAAGTCCTTTGTAAGTACTCGGGTGCAAAAGATTTTTTATTGAGAAATTGGTGAATTTCAGCGCGAGTTTACCAATGATACCGGTTTGTCCCCAACCCATTGAGAACTCAATCTGGTCATTTGCCTTTGACGTAAGGTTGAAAAGAATGTCAACCGTACCGTTCTCCTCGTTAGGCTCAGGACGGATGTCCATTGATTCCGGGTCGAAGTGACCTGTCTGGGCTATTTCGCGGGCGGATCGCATCAAAGCCTGCTTGCTGAAAAGTTCGCCGGGACGCACACGGAGTTCACGACGGATAACCTTTTCATACAGACGGTCGTTACCATTGATGGCCACACGATTGATTCGTGCCTGCGGACCTTCGAACATTCGCATCTCCAGGTCGATTGAATCGCCATGCACATTCTTTTCTATTGGCACGAGTTGATAGAACAGATAACCACGGTCCATATAGAGGTTGGCAACCGCATCCTCATCATCTGTGGTACGCTTGCTCAGACGCTTCTGATTATAAACCTCGCCGGGGGTGATGTTCAGCACCTCATTAAGGAATTCAGTTGTGAAAACAGTGTTACCGACCCATTCAATATCAGAGATATAATATTTTTTCCCTTCTTCAAGAGTGAGGTAGACGTCAACTGTTTTGTCATCATATTTCACTACACTGTCATGAAGGATTTTTGCATCGCGGTAACCTTTTTCATTATATTTTTCAATAATTCGGTTTAGGTCATCATGATAATCGGAATCAACGAATTTCTTCTGTTTGAAGAGGTTACGCAGTTTACCCTTTTCATTGGTTTTCTTCATGGCACTCTTCACATCCTGATCCGAGAACACCTCGTTACCCTCGACATAGATTTTATGAACCTTGACTTTGTCATGCTTGTCAACGGTAATGTCAACAATCATTTCATTCTTGTTGGAGAGGTCTTCACGCAGGTTTATTTTTACGTCGGCGTTACCAAACCCTTTGTCAGAATAGTATTTGCGTATGATAGCCTCGGCACGGTTGACGATATTCTGAGTTATCTGGTTACCTTTCATAAGTTGCAGACGTTCCTGAATATCCTCCCGCTCACCTTTCTTCATGCCAATGTAGTTGATTTCTGAAATACGCGGCTGAGTGCGCAGATTGATCTGGAGCCACGCACGGCTACCGAGAGTTTTCACCACCTTGATCTGAGCCTGTGAAAACAACCCCTGACGCATCAGTCGGCGTACGGCATTGTTGATATCCTGTCCCGGAATGTCAACCATCTGCCCCTCCTTGAGTCCGGAATACTGCAGTATTATGTGATCATCGTAGTTCGGAGCACCGGTTACTTCAATATCTGCAATTTCATAAACGCGAGGCACTCCGGAAAAAATCACCGGGGGATTGTATATGGTGTCAGTCTGTGCCGATGCACCGAAAACGATGCCGGCAAGTAGCGCAAGGATTATTGTAAACTTATTATGCATAAGTGATTGGATTTTCATACTGCGAATATTATTGATTTCTGACCTGCTCCCCTGTCAGACCGAACCGCCGTTCTCTTTTCTGAAAGAGAGCCACGGCATTACAGAAGTCAAGTTGAGAGAAATCGGGCCAATATGTATCAGTTACATATATTTCAGAATATGCTATCTGCCAGAGCAGGAAATTGCTCACTCTCATGTCGCCGCCCGTGCGTATCAGCAGGTCGGGATCAGGCATGAAGGAGGTTGCAAGATGACGGTCGATTATATCAGGTGTGATATCGTTGATGGAGAGTGTACCCTGACTGACTTCAGCGGCAATGCGACGTACAGTGTCTGTCAGTTCCCAGCGAGAGGAGTAACTTATGGCAAGGCACAAAGTCAGACCGGTGGATGCGGAGGTGTCGGAAATACAGCGTTTCAACCGGTCAACCGCGAAGTCCGGCATACGTGAAGTGTCACCGATCAGGGCCAGCCGGACGTTATTGCGTATAAGGTCAGGAGTTTCCCTTTCTATAGCGGTGACAATCAGATCCATGAGTATGTCCACCTCCTTTTGCGGACGGTTCCAGTTTTCCGTGGAGAAAGCGTAGAGAGTCAGATAACGTACACCTAACTGCGATGCGATCTCGGTAATCTGACGTACCGTGTCAACTCCACGCACATGTCCGGCAGAACGTTCAAGCCCCTGTTTCAGGGCCCAACGACCGTTTCCATCCATGATAATAGCCACATGCTGTGGAATTGTACCTGATTTAAGTCCGCTGATTATCGTTTCCATCGCTTAATCGACATAATGGCATGTTGAACATCTTTCTCCGAACTCGTATGTGACACTGACGGAAATGTTGCTGTACCAGTCAGTATTTTTCAAGAAAGAACTCTTTATTCCATACAGGTCATTGAGTTGCTTTCCGTCTATTTTGTCACTGAAATTCTTCGTCATTGTGAACTCAACACCAACGTTCCACCGTTCACGAGGTTTATATTTCACGCCGAAACCAAGTGGGATATTGGGTGCGACAGCCGAATTTCCATCGCAAGTGGCCAACGACACTCCGATTCCTGCGGTAATATATGGAGTCAGTTTTCTGAGTCTTTTATATGTCTCCCCGATACCATAGGGGAAAAAGTTAAATTCGTAACGTACCCCAAGGTCGTAAACCTGAGATTTGAAGTCATAGGTCAACCCATCAGGAAGTACATTTTCCATATCGGCGGTATTTCCACTGAGTGATAACGTGTTGAACACGCCACGAACTGCCATTCTCACGTTCGGGATATATCTGAAAGACAAACCTGCCGAGAATCCGGGATGCTTGAAAATATTGCTGGTGTTTGCATCGCCGAGATATCCGCTCATACCCAATTGCCCACCCATATCAAACTTATACTTGGCTTCCTGGCCAAGCATGCAGTTGACTGATGTGAGTAACATAATTATGATGAGGAACGACTTTTTCAAGGCTTTGGTCTTCGAATTGTTTACTGTATAGGTTTAAACGACAAGCGGTTGATTACGCCACGCCACACCGTGTTATAAAGTGCGCCGTTCTCGTTATAACCTCCATACATATATATATAAGGGACTTCCCACTGAGTAATGGGTGCTATGGCCCTGGAGTCAACACCGGAATCAATAATCAGCCACCAGGGAAGGGGTGCTGAGGGGAACTGCTCCCACGCATCGGCACCACGGGATTTAACCTCGCCATTGACCACCATACACTGAGCATCACGCATTCCAGGTATATAATCCGGGAGTTTCATCAGCGAAGGAGCCTTGAACCAGTTATAACCCAGGTCGTATGACATGAAAGTCTCACGGTTGAACGATCTGTCAGCGGTCATTCCCCCTACAGCAATAATCACCGGGTTGGAAACAGGGCTCCAGTTGACAGTATCGGTCCGTACGTAATCATAAGCGAATAGGGAGTAGCCTTCAGCGGGTGTTATGGGTTTCTTTGAAACTACAGCCCATTGACCATTATTATAGCACCAGGTATATCCGTTAAGTTTTCCATCTTTATCGGCGCCACCTACCATAACGCTGACGGGGTATTTTGACCATTCCGTAGCATAAGTCACAAGTTGGCTTGCGCCTTTGACGGGGAAGGATTCAGGTGCCGGTGCTTTTTTCATGGATGGATAGCCACAGGTGAAGTAGTCATTACCTGAACGTTTCACACCAAGCAGTTCGTTCTCAAGACCACCAAGCAGAGCAAACCATCCGGAGTCCGCAGACTGCCATGACTCACCGTCAGTGCTGGAGTATAGATTCCCTTCATTGTCAAGAACGTACAGCATGTCATCAGTTGACGAGAATGAAGTAACGTCAGGAGTGAACCCGAAAGAGATTGACACCTCGCGGTCAGCACCTGCAGCGGGGTCGGTCTGATAAGCCATGCAATAATCTCCTGAGCCGTTTGAAGTCAGTGTAAGAATCTGCTTGCCGAATCTAACCGTTTTCTGCTCATAGGGAATCCTGAACGACGAAGGCAGGTTCCGACGGCTGTGACGGTTCCAATAAAGCGAGTCGGGCTTCATCTTATGTACGTTGACTTTAATTTCGTAATCACGGCTAACCGAACCGTCGAGTGAAACCAGATGGAGTTTCACCGGTCCGTTTGCGAAATTGATGCTGTCAGTGGAATTTTCAAGGTAGTTCACGGTTGTATCGCGATCGTTATCCTTACGGAAAGTCAGTTCGGCCACAGATGAACCCACCGTAGAAATATTGACTACCAGACGGTTGATTCTTGTATGAATAGGGAGTGAGTCCGCGTTAAAAATCTTCGCATTCATCAGATCCACGGAGAAATATACGGAGTCAAGATTATTCAGAACCTTATCGTTTGAAGCGAGAGAGAACGAACGTACGGCTACGCTTGAGAGCACATAAATGGAGTTATCCTCGCCGGATTTTTCATTGCATGAAGCCATCACCAAGCCCACAGCAACTAAGCAGAATATAGCAAGTTTCTTAATCATAAGAAGATGTAAACAGTCTGTTTTCTTTGTTTCAAGATGCAAAGATACTAATTTTTTATAAATAAGGCAGCAACCAAAAGGGAATAATTCCCCTTTAAACCATATTTTCAGCCACAAAATTATAATTATCTTTCTAAATTCACAAAGTGTGTCAGATTATTTAATACGTTCCCGCAAAAAAAATGTTAACAGACAAGTGTTTACCTTTAAAATGAGTATCAATAACATAACGCCCCTCAATAATCTAAATATCAAACCATTAACTAAGAAAAATCACTGTCGGGACATAATATTCAGGGATTTACGAAAGAATAGTTTGTAACACTTGCGGTAAACAAAGTTTAACTTAAAAACTTTATGAATCTTTCAGAACAATAGTTCATTGCAATACCGCACAACATCATGGAAGACCATAAATCAACTCTTTCGTTTAGTTAAAAAATCAAAATAATTACAATACAAATTTAAACAGGGAACTTTAATTACATATTAATTGTAATTTTATTAACTTTGTAGTCCCAAACACCCTCGCCGAGGATGTTATTCACGTATCAGTACATTTTCAAAGAAATGACACCAGACGAATTTAAAGATATCGCCCCTTATGAGAATGAAGAGTTCAAGACAAAACTACTTGAACTCACAAAAGAGCCGGGGTTTGAACACGCCTTGCGCTACGTAATGCCGAATGTAGATTTCGGCCTTTTCTGCAAGCAGTTGGAAGAGGTTAAGGACAGCGAGGAATTCCAGCGCATGGTGATGTTTCCGTTTCTACGCAAACTCGCCGACAAAACCACTTCGGGCGTGAGCATCAGCGGACTGCAGAACTATGACAAGCGCCAGAATTACACAATCATCACCAACCACCGTGACATTGTTCTGGACGCATCTTTCCTTAACATGAATCTGCTCGTCAACGGTTTTCCGACAACAGAGATAGCCATAGGGGACAATCTGCTGATCTACGACTGGATTAATGACCTTGTCAGGATAAACAAGAGTTTTATTGTGAAGCGCAATCTCGGTGTTAAGGAATCACTGGTTGCCGCCAAGCAGTTATCAGCATATATCCACTACTGCATAACAACAAAACATGAGACAATCTGGATAGCGCAGCGCGAAGGACGTGCCAAGGACTCCAATGACAAGACTCAGGAGAGCCTCATAAAAATGCTCAGTCTGGCAGGTGAGCAATCAGCACGCGCCAATATAGAGGCAGTGAATCTGCTTCCGTGCGCCATCTCTTATGAATATGATCCTAATGATTACCTGAAGGCTCGTGAATTTTTACTTCGCCGTCGGGATCCCAACTTCAAGAAAAGCCAGCATGACGACCTGTTGAGCATGGAAACCGGACTTATGGGATTCAAGGGTCATGTCCATTACACGCTGGGCAGTTGCATCAACTCACGGCTGGTAAACCTTCCCGCGGATGCTGACCGCAACGTGGTTGCTGCAGAAGCGGCCCGTTTAATCGACCGTGAAATACACTCAGGTTACATGCTCTACCCTATCAATTATATCGCATACGACCATATCAACCACTCTGAACGCTTTTCCGGGCACTACACTCCTGAACAGATAAGAGAAGTGGATGACTACATCAACTCTCAACTGAGCAAGGTGAATGTTCCGGAAATCACTGCCGAAGAATATGAATTCATGCTTGAAGCAGTCTATGGAATGTATGCTAATCCACTGAAAAACAAACTTATAGCACTCGAACCGGAAGGATAATAGCCTATGCGTATTCCACTTTCCATAATGCTATTCTTCCTTGTGGTGGATATACTTGTTGACGGGTATATCTTCCGCGTCATCCGCAAACGGCTTAAGGAAAGCAGAAAGTGGAACATAATCCACATCAGTCTGGCGGCACTTCTCTTCATAGCGATCGGAGTGGCATTGTTGATGCCACGTCGCTCCGGAACCGACGGTCAGTTGCTGACGATAATGTGGCTTCTGTATGCTTATCTTTCCGTTTATATTCCCAAGATATTATTTGTTATCATTGACCTTATAGCGCGGATCCCCGTGCTCTTCAAGCGCCGGCGTCTGAAATGGCTGACACGCGCGGGAGCAGGTGCAGCGCTTCTAATTTTTATTTCTATGTGGTGGGGCGCCCTCTTAAACCGTTACAATCTTGACGTAAAGATCGTGGATATTGAAATTCCCGATTTGCCAAAAAGTTTCGAAAACTATACAATCGTTCAAATTTCCGACCTTCACGTGGGGTCATACGGGAAAGACACAACTTTCGTAAAACAACTTGTGGATGAGATCAACTTCTTAGAACCGGAAATGATTGTGTTCACCGGTGACATTGTCAACCGCAAGACCTCGGAACTTATCCCGTTCATGGAATCCCTGAGCAAATTAACCGCCCCTGACGGTGTGATATCCGTACTCGGCAATCATGACTACGGCGACTATGCATCATGGAAATCAGAGGCTGACAAACAGGCGAACCTTGACCGTATGATTAAATGCCAGAGGGAAATGGGATGGAAACTTCTTCTTAACGAAACCGAATTCATACACCGCGGCGAGGACTCAATAGCCATCATCGGTGTTGAAAACATCGGCGACCCACCTTTCCACAGTTACGGCGACCTGAACAAAGCCTATCCTACGCTGAATGATTCCGTGGTGAAGATTCTTCTGTCTCACAATCCCGCTCACTGGCAGGCCGACATCCGCAGGAATCCCGACGTGAACATACCGCTCACCCTGTCAGGACACACCCATGCCATGCAGTTCGCTATGGGTGGACTCTCTCCGGCGCGTCTCCGCTATAAATACTGGGGAGGGCTCTATGATGACGGGGGAGTGACCAACAACCGCTTATATGTGAATATTGGCATCGGTACCGTCGGTTTCCCAGCACGAATAGGCGCCACACCGGAAATTACCATTTTCAAACTGACAAAAGGTAAATGAGAAGGTAACCGGCAATGGACTACGCTCTAACCATCTGCAGTAAAACGGGGCTGTCACACCGTGGAATATCCGCCACCATATCCCTGCTTGACCAGGGTGCGACCATACCTTTCATAAGCCGCTACCGTAAAGAAGCCACAGGAGGATTTGACGAGGTGCAGATATTCAATATCTCGCAACTCTACGATTCACTGCGTGAACTTGACCGACGCAAACAAACAGTCATAGAAACAATCTCCGCCCAGAACGCCATGACTGCCGAAATGATGGCGCAGATCGACGCTATCACCGAAGCCAATGAACTCGAGGATCTTTACCTCCCTTTCAAGCCTAAAAGGAGAACCCGTGCGGCCATAGCCCGTGAAAACGGACTTGAACCACTGGCAAAGATCATCATGGCACAGAACAGCCAGGACCTGCGCAAAACAGGATCACGGTTCATCAATGAAAATGTCCGCTCGGCCGACGAGGCCCTAAAGGGTGCCCAGGATATTATCGCCGAATGGGTCAGCGAGAACGCCAGAAACCGCAACCTGCTGCGCAACCGCTACAACCGTGAGGCTATCATAGAGTCATCCGTAGTGAAAGGAAAAGAGACGGAAGGTGAAAAATACCGCTCATATTTCAACTGGAGCGAGCCGTTGAAACGATGTTCCTCTCACCGCTATCTGGCTATGAGGCGGGGGCAGGCCGAGGGCATACTGAAAGTTACCATAAAAATTGACGATGACAAGGCTGTGGAACGATTGTGCGGAAACATCATCCGCAAGGAGTGTACTCCGGAATCACATGCTTTGATTACCGAGGCTGTAACAGACTCATATAAACGGCTGCTCCGTCCGGCAATGGAAAACGAAGCCGCCGCCGAAGCACGCCGCCAGGCCGACTCAATGGCTATCAGCGCTTTTGCCGACAATGTAGAGCAACTCCTGATGGCTCCACCTCTGCGTGGTAAAAGAGTAATGGCAATAGATCCCGGATACCGGACAGGGTGCAAAATTGTCTGCCTTGACAAACAAGGTTTTCTTCTCCATAACGACATCATCTTCCCCACTCCACCCACCAATGACCGGACAGGTGCAGCACGACGTGTCTCAAACATTGTGGAGGTCTACAAGATAGATGCCATTGCCTTAGGCAACGGCACGGCGTCGCGCGAAACCGAAGAATTCCTGAAGTCGATACGCTTTCCGAGGAATGTGGAGGTTTATGTGGTCAGTGAAAACGGAGCCAGCATCTACTCGGCATCAAAAGTTGCACGTGATGAGTTTCCGGACTATGACGTGACGGTACGCGGTGCGGTAAGTATAGGCCGGAGGCTTATCGACCCTCTGTCAGAACTTGTAAAGATAGATCCCAAATCAATAGGTGTTGGTCAGTATCAGCATGATGTTGACCAGGTGTTGCTGAAACGCTCGCTTGACAACACGGTTACCAACTGCGTGAACCGTGTGGGAGTGAACGTGAACACTGCATCGAGCCAGTTGCTGGCTTACGTGTCAGGAATAGGTCCCGCTCTGGCAGACAACATAATAAGTTACCGCCATGAAAACGGTGATTTCAAACGCCGCAGCGATCTGAAAAAAGTGCCACGGCTCGGCGACAAAGCCTACGAGCAGGCGGCGGGATTCCTGCGTATACCTGACGGGGAGAATCCCCTTGACAACACTTCGGTACACCCGGAGAGTTACCATATTGTCAGTCAGATGGCCAAAGATTTGGGATGCACAGTGTCAGAACTGGTATCAAACAAGGACCTTATAGGCCGTATTGATTTGAACAGGTATATTTCTGACACGGTTGGGCTTCCCACGCTCACGGACATCGTGAAAGAACTGGAAAAGCCCGGACATGATCCACGCAAAAAGGCGGAAGTCCTTGAATTTGACCCCAATGTGAAATCAATAGAAGATCTTCATGAGGGGATGATTCTCAAAGGTATAGTAAATAACCTGGCAGACTTCGGTGCATTCGTGGACATAGGAATAAAGCAGAACGGTCTGATTCATGTGTCACAGGTGTCGGACAGCCGCGTAAAGTCACCCCGTGATGTTCTGCACATTCACCAGCACGTAACGGTGAAAGTCCTTGAGGTTGACCTGAACCGTAAACGTATAGCACTTACAATGAAAGGGTTGAAGTGATGCATTCAATGATTGTGAGCATAGGAAGCAACACCCCCGACAAGTGGCAACGGGTTGCAGAAGCCCTTCAATGGCTGGGAGGATTCACCATATCCGGAAAACGATCGTCAATCTATTATTCCCAACCTGAGGGTAAGTGCGCACAGAAAATCAACTACACCTATGCCAACGCGGTGTTCTACGGCCTTACGCCAATGCTACGTGAAGAATTGGAGACCATACTGAAAAAGTATGAGGCAGATAACGGCAGAACACCTCAGATGAAACTCTTCGGTATTGTTCCAATAGACCTTGATCTTGTTCTCTTCGATGACGTTTTACTCCGTCCGCAGGAAATGACACGCAGTTATTTCCTGCGGGGATATGATGAGATTTTCCGGATATAGGCTATCTTAGACCGGGTCTAAATTATTCCTTGTGGAACACAATGCTTGCATCATTGAAAGAAGCGGCATCTTCATGCAATTTCCTGAACTCATCCCACTGTGACGGATTGTAGACCATCGCCGGATTACGCTTGACGAGAGTAAGTTTGATCTGACCGTTTTCATCATCGTAATCAACCTGAGACATGAACACCCCGGTGCGGCCGGTTGTCTGTTTGGCTAATGACTGCAGGGCATCTTTGTCAACGGTATATCCCTCAGGTACGCTTATCCTGACGTTTATCCTACGGTTGTATGGACCCGGGGTGAAGATGCTGATATCACGTTTTTTCTCATTCCTCTCCTTTTCAGAAACCTGAACAACCTGTGCGAGCCTGCCTACGTTAAGGAGTACGTCGTCACCTGCGGGTGCGAGAACATCCTCTACCCTACCGGCAATGTGATAGCGGAACTCGGGCGACTCAACATTGAAACCAAAATTGTCAATCACCAGCGAATCGACATCCATGCTCTCTATCCCGAGGTCGCTCTTGTAGATTTCCTCAAGTTTTTTCTTCTGCTCCTCCTCAATTTTACCTTTGTCAAATCGGTTGCCTTTGTGTATTATGCCACGCTTAGTGTCAATGTATATCTTCTGTGGAATACCCAGTTTTTCCTCATACGCTTCAACCATGTCGGATGTCTCGGCAATTGCTCCGGCAAGCGATTTGAAGTATCCTTTGCGCGTGGCGTCATAACTCAGTTTCACCCAAGATTCATCGGGGTCCTCGATAGTGACATCCACATCAAAGACAGCACTGTTAATTGCTGCGGTTTCCTTGGGAAGTCTGTCCTCTGTATAAAAGAAGTTATCATAAAGGCTTTTGCGTTTTCCCGCCATCTTGAAGAAAGGCTCGCCACAGAATCCGGGAGGTATTTCTCCGGGGGCAAGCGCAAGATTTGAAGTAAAGATATAGTGCTTTCCGGCAACACTAAGCACCGGTGTACCATCGGAATAACCGGTAATATAATTTACATCAATATCAGTTCGCGGATTTGTCACTCCAAGATAAGAAACACTTTCAATTTCCTGCTTGTCAAGCAGATCCTTCATGAACGAGGTCATATCCCAGGGTGTGTAAAGGTCTTTTGAAAGGTAAGTGACATAGCGTGTCGCCATGAAGGTTGCATCAGCAATCTCTGTATCGGTGACATCGGGGTTAGCCTTGCGATAATCTTTCATTATGGCGGCTGCTTTCGACATGTCGGCACCTTCCCACTTCCGTGTTGCGAAATGCTCGGCCACGGCGGGCAATGTGGATCTCACCGGAGGATTGAAGAACACTCCTGGTGAACGCCGGCTTTTGGGGTGATTGAACATTTCACTTATATTGTCGGCGATCTCAATCCTCATGATGGGCAACTGACGCGCAGGCTGAGAGAACGTCGGAACTTTCAGTGCAGGGAGATTGTCGGAATCCCACTTCATGCAGACGTCGCCCTCGCGGTCATTGAATCTGTATGGTGCCTTGATACCGTTGTAGGCACTTACCACGGTGGTAAGAGAGGGATCAAGTTTCGCCTCTACAAGGAATGATTTTGAGGGGTAGTCCGACATGATTTTCCAGGTGTAGGAACAACCTGAATTACCGAGAAAATAACTCTCCGTGTAAAAGAAATAGTCAAGGACATCCCCTACTTCCAGACCGGGTATGGCAATCTTGTGGCTGACAGCATTCTTTCCTTTCTTGCCGTCGCCATCAGTAAGGGTCTGTTTCATGTCAACATCTATAACTCTACCGTCCGGCTTGTAGATTCTTGCACCGAAGGCATTGTTCTCCTCCATTATCAGAAACTGTTCGATTTTTTCCTGCGAGGAAGGCTCAAACGTGAACGTGGACAAATCCTCCAAAGCCTTTTCATCAAGAATCTTAGTCATGTAACGACGCAGGAAAATTGCCTCCGTTTCGCCCAGACGCCACTCCTTCGGCGGTATTCGTCCGTCACGTAAAGTGTTCATTTCGTGCCTGTCAGCACTGAAATAATAATACACCGCTATGTTAGCAGCCGACACATCGCTAAATATCGTATCGGTCAGTTCAGCATTAGGATTGAACTGAGGCAGGTTCTGATTCCACACCATTTTGGCTGCCTTTTTGAGGAAACCTTGGTTGAGTTTCTTTGTATCGGACTGAGCGCCGAAACATACCGCCAGGATGAGTCCTAAAAGAATGAGTCCCTTTTTCATATACTTAAATATTTGAGTTTGTCAACTGAATACGCTGAAGTAAAGCCTTGTTCATTTTCGTTATATCGGCATTGTAAGCGGTGAGATCCTCAAAGGGTATCAGACGTTGCTTCCACACGAGAACAAAACGGCACTTCACGACGTCTCCCTCAACGCCATAGGATACGGATGCATCCATAAACCGGTTTTCAACGCCGAAGCCTTCAGGAAGTTTCTCAACCGCTATCCCCTCAGGGAGTTGAAGATGCAGTTCACGTACAATCCGGCAGATATTCGGGCGCATGCCGGACTGCGTACGGTTCTTCATGTCGAACCTATCACCTTTCATGTCATAGAGCGAGGGGTTGAAGTAAATCTTGTTTCCGGATTCGGTCAGAACTCGGTCAATTCTGACCGCACCCTTTATTGTAGCGTTCTTCTCTGAGGGCTCCAGACCGAAGATCGACACGTCAGAAATCATGAAATTCTTGCGGCCCTCACTTATGAAGCGGGACGGGTATTGCTTCTTGAAGTCATCATCGCCCCAGCGCAATCTATTGGCCAGCAATGCCTTATAGTATCCCGACACATCGTCCGTGACAGAACCGACAAACGCCGATCCGTTAAGTGTGCCGCTGATGACCACGCTGTCAGTTGATTCTTCAGGTGGAAGCACCGGCACACGGTGAATCAGCGGATGGTCTCCATTTTGAATCAGAGTCTGCTTACCTTGAATCGAGGGTAAATAATATCCGTGAGGTGATGGTCCCACAGTACCGTCAATGTAATATATAGAGTCATTAAGCAGGGCCGCGGCTATCATGTGGTTTGCCGTACCCGGACTCGGCACAGCCGTGAAATCTTCCGGAATATCATCGGTTCCTATCCACACCAGACGACCGTCAATACCCACGGCCTGCAGCATGGCTTTGATAAGCGAGGCTGATCCCTTACAATCTCCGAACCGTTTTTTCAGTACCTCTGAAGGCCTGTCAGGCGTAAACGCCAGGTCACCGGCCTCAATAGCAACATAGCGGATATTTTCACGAACCCAGTCCTGGATAATATAAAGTCGTTCCATATCGGTGGAACAACCGGCAGTGAGTTCCCGGGCAAACGCAATTACATCGGCTTCTTCCGGATCATCACCTTTCACATACTCGTGTATGAGGTCATAGAGTTCATTGACATTGCGGAACAGGCCTGACAGCATCACGTGTGGCACAATACTGCGCACACAAGGAGCATCAGCATCAAATTTAAGTTCCGGCAGATCCTTTGCCCTCAGCCGTATCTGATATTCCTTGCCGTTGGGCGACAGTTCCCGTGTGATTTCAACTGAATCAGGAAGGTTCCGTTCAAAAATATCTATCCGGTCCTTCAACGCCGCCGGCATCTTATATGTGATTGTGAAGAGCCTGACCGGATATTCCTCACCTAAGATAATCATGCTTCCGAAACCAGGGCGAGAAGTGGAAGTGGCGAATTGAACCTCAGTGTTCTTCCCCGGGACGAGAGAAACAGGCATCAGACACACCTGTCCGTCATCATGAAACAAGCCACGGCGCTTCATCTTCCGGTATTCAGGCATCTCTCCCTTGCTCTTTGCTTTCTCCACTGTTTCAGTCTTGTCGTATGGAAACATCACCACCGTTTTTTCGTTGACCCTGCCGGCAGTGAAAAGAATATTTTGCTCATGCTTGATTTTTGACACACGCATCCTGTCGCCATCACCTTCCGTAAAAAGCGTTACAATGTGATGTTCTTCAGGAATGATTATGTTGCTTTCAATTTCAGCCCGCAACGCAGGAGGCATGCAGATTATTGAAAACAGCATGTACATAATAATGTGATAACGGTCTGTAGGCTTCATGATGCAATTGGTTTATTACGCAAATATAGCACATTATTTCAAATTATCAAACAGGAACATCGATTTGATAAAAAAAATTATTCCTTCCCAGGTCTGAATACTGCAAACCAATGATTTTTGCGAAAAGCATCTGCATAACGCTTGACCGCCTCAGTATTAACAAATATTGGGGAACCGGGGCTTAGCATGCACACTCGCCTATTACATGCGCAAAAAGCGTATCTATTTGCCAATTTTCACCAAGATCTAAGGAGTTTTTGCCACTTTTTCACGCTTTTATGATAACTGTTACATAATTTTTTTGTAACTTTGTCACGAATTTTGGCCAATCGCAATGCAAACAATCTCATCAAGGCCATATTTATGTTAATTTATTATAAATCAATCATTAAAGAGTTATGAATAAACTCACTTGCATCAGTCTTCTTGCGGTCAGCACTCTTTTATTGGGTGGATGTTCCGAGGATAACGGCGGACTGTTAGGTGATGCCAAGGGTGGTATTGCCCTGAACGTTAAGACCAACTCTTCCATAATCACATCCGAGGTAGTTTCGTCACGTGCGGCTACTCCCTCGGCAACCCCCATCAACACTGAAGACCTCACGCTTCGTGTCAGCAGCACTGACGGCTCTTATTCCGAAACATGGGATTTAAGTGAATTCCCGAACGACCAGGAATTCAAGATTGGAGAATACACCGTGGAGGCATTCTACGGGGAAGAGGGTGAGGAAGGCTTTGAGAAACCCTACTATCACGATTACGCGACTGTAAAGATCATAGAGAACGAGATCACACCCATCAACCTGACAGCATCAGTGAAGAACTCCCTGGTTCTCGTCACTTTCGATGAAAAATTCAAGAAATATTATTCGAACTACAGCGCCACATTGAGCACAAGCGATAAATCGTTCTTTATCTCAGCAAAAGAGAATCGCCCTGTTTACGTCAACCCGGGCTCAGTTACGGTTACCGTTTCCATGACAACCCCGCAGGGTAAGGACGTGAAAGTGAAATCCTCGCCATTCCGCGCAAAAGCACATACCGGACACCAGATTATCCTTACGGTTGATCCTGATGTTGCCAATGCCAATGTAGTGATCTCCTACGATGACACTGTAGATATGGTAGACGAGATCATCAATCTCGATGACCTTGACACCGCACCTGAGCCCACGATTGTGACCGAAGGGTTCAATTCCGGAGAAACCATAAGTGTCATAGAGGGTTCAGAACCTGACAACTACCTGAGAATGAACTTGATTGGACGTGCCGGAATCAGTTCCGTAAAACTGACCACAAGTTCCCCCTACCTCCGTCAACACGGATGGCCCGCCAACATAGAACTCGTCAGAGCCGACAGTGAGACTCAGGCATTACTGACCGCACTCGGCATGGATATCCGCGGACTGTTCAAGAACGTTGACAAGATGGCATACATCGACTTCACCAATCTGTGTAAACAACTCGGTTATATTGACGGAGGCACAAACCAATCAGTGTTCACCGTTACATTGACCGACCGCTTCGACAGAGCCACAGAACCGGTTTCACTGACTATAAAGACCGCCAAGGCTCTCTACGAATTTGATGAATTCGAGCCTCTGTACTACTTCTCGCCTGATGTTGTGTTCACATTCTTATATAATGGTACCAACCTTGAGAAAAATGTCAAGTTCTTCTATCAGAACGACCGAGGAACATTCACCCAGGCAGAATATGCGTCGGTTACAAACATAAGTGGCAACACTTACAAAATTCACATTCTTGTGCCACCGCACGAACATGACCTTACCATCAAGGGTGAATATGGCGACAAACAGATACCTGAAGTAGTAATACCGCGTGTAGGTTCTACTCTCACCGCCGATGAAAGGAACGTTTTCTCCAAACATGCTGTTATCAGCATCGCCGCTCCATCACGTGCCGGAGGTGAAGCCAAAATCTACAATCTGGAATCAGACGGTACGTTCACTCCCCTCACCATGGCTCAGGATCCGAACGGCTACCGGCTGAACGGACTCACACCTGCAACTTCCTACAAACTGGTGGCAGAAGTTGACGGCATAAAATCCAACGCCATAGAAATTACAACTGAAACAGAAACACCTCTCCCCGCTTTTGCCACGTTGGAGGAAAATAACAGAGGCAGTGCAGGATCTAATCCTTGGATTGAATATCGTGTAGGTGACGGCACTATATGGGGAACAAACAACCCCATGACCACCAGTGAAGGCGACAACTTCCTTAAGAACAGGATTTCAGGCACCATCCCCACTGGTGACGGCCACAATGATGCCAACGCTGTTCTGCTCCGCACGGTAGGTTGGGGAAGCGGAAACCAGGCGCTTGGTAGTCTGAACTCAATGAAACATGCTGATCCGGGCTTGCTCCATCTGGGTTCATCACGCACCTCCCGCCCGTCAGGTTATACAGGAGTCGACGGTCCGTTCACAACTGACGATCTTGACTGCGGATATGGCTTCTCATCGCGCCCATCAGCCCTGACATTCTTTTGCAAATATACCGCAAAGAATTCCGCCGATCGCGGATATGCCTACGTTGCCGTGCTTGATGCATCAGGAAATATTATCGCATCAAAAGAAATAAGCATAGAATCATCAAGCAGTTACGTTCAGAAAACACTCACTCTTGACTATGTTCACAATGCTGCGAAAGCAAGCAAGATCTATGTGAAATTCATGTCAACCAATAATACGAACGCCCTGGAAAAGAATTCAGCCTGGATCACACCTCCATCCTTCGGCAATCTGAACTCTTACTTCCACGGTTCTGAACTTTATATTGATGACGTTGAAATAACATATTAAACTGATGATAAGAATGAAAACAAAGATATTGACATTCGTTGCCATCCTGGCAGCGGCAGTCCTCTCTTCCTGTAATGAATCGTGGGATCCTCAGGTAGAAGATGGCGAGGGTCAGGTTCTCCTCTCAAACATGGGTGTTGATGTGGATCTTGCCGTGAACGAAGTTATTTCACGTGCGGAGTCCACCACCAAAGTTGACCTGTCGAACTTTATCGTGACAATCAAGAACTCCAAAGGTGTTGTCCGCGGTAACTGGACCTACTCGGAATTGCCGGAAGTGTTCACGCTCCCCGTAGGAGCCTATACCGTTGAAGTTGCTTCACGAAGTGTACAGAAAGTTGAATGGGACGCCCCGCTTTACAGAGGATCATCCGCTTTCCAGATTGTCAAAGACAAGGTGACTGATGCCGGAGTTGTAACATGCCGTTTCGCAAGCGTCAAGGTTGAGGTTGTTTATGAAGGCGACATGCGCAGCAAACTGGGTGATGATGTCACCGTCACAGTGGTTGCGAATGATGAAGTGACAGTGGTGTTTGACAAAAACGAAACCCGCTGCGCATACTTTGAACCGATGGAAGGGAACACCACCTTAGTGGCTACTTTCGAGGGAACTGTTGACGGATACTATAATAAAGTAGTGGAAGTAATAACAGATGTGAAGGCAGGTGATTTCCACCGTTTGAAATACAAAATCAAGGATCCTAATCCCGAACCACCATCCGAAGTAGGAACTGTTGAACCCGGTATTGGAGTTGACTCATCCGTAGAAAAGGATGATGTCTACAACCCCATGGCACCCACGGAAGATCCACTCACTCCTGACGAACGTCCCGGAGAAGGCGAGGATAAGCCGGATAAACCAGACGTTCCCCCAACACCATCAAATGACATTAACATAAATGCGGACTTCCCCCTTGATGAAGAAAACACTGTGGAAGATGGCAAGAGTTATGTTGTCACTATCACCAGCAATAACCCCATAGATATACTGAAAGTGAAGATTGACTCACAGGTTCTTCCTCCGGAGGAACTTGAAACTGTGGGATTGAAAGATGAGTTTGATCTCGCTAATCCTGACCCGTCACTTATCACCGGATTCCAGTCTCTCGGATTCCCATACGGTGACAATGTCAAGGGTCAGACTGAAGTGAAATTCGAACTCACCGGTCTTATTCCATTACTTGGAGTGCTTGACCCCGGTACGTCAACCTTTATCCTTACAGTGAAGGATAATCAGGGTAACGAAAAAACTCAGAATGTTGTCTTTGTAAAAAAATAAAACGTAGACTTACATGAAAAGAATCAACAATATACTCTCAGTCATAGCAGTAGCAACGGCAACAATGTTGGCAAGTTGCTCTGACGATACGGACAAACTCAGCGGTTCAGGCCGTCTGTTCGTCCATACAACAGTGGAGAGTAACATTAAAGTGGAGTCGCGTGCAACTGTCGACGAACTTAACGAAAACCTTATCCTGTACATCTCCGGTAAGGAAGGCTTGATACGAAAATATAAAGGTGTAAGCGAAATACCCTCTGCCGGTATACCCCTGATGGGCGGCAGTTATGTTGCGGAAGCATGGACCGGCGACAGTGTCTCCGCCTCATGGGATGCCCGCTTCTACAAGGCTTATCAGCCGTTTGAGATATCCAACAGCGATGTCACACTCAACATCAGATGTACTATTGCCAATGTTCTTGCATCAGTGCAATACTCCGATGATGTGGATGCCGTGCTTTCAGACTATAAACTGACAGTTGGGCACACCCGCGGATCACTGACTTTCGAAGGGCGTGACGAGCGAGTGGCATCCTTCATGATGCCCTCCACTTCCCGCGATCTGGAATGGAAACTCGAAGGAACAGACCTTACCGGTAAACCCTATACCAAAACAGGTGTGATAAAAGATGCCAAATCAGCCACCCAATATAATCTCGTTGTGACCTATACACCGGAAAGTACCGATGTAGGTGGCGGTTTCATCAAGGTTGTGGTTGACGCGAAAGAAGTGGTTTACGATCATTCAATTACAATCCTCGCGCCACCGCGAATACAGGGTGTTGATTTCGACATCACTAAAACGCTGATGGCGGAACCCGGAAATGTTGGTCACCGCGCTCTGTTTGTAACGGCTGCGGCTGAACTCAATTCTGTCATCCTCGACTTTGACGAACTTGATGCGCTCCTGGGCATTGAAGATGTTGACGGAACAGGCATAAACCTCCTGAAAATGACCAATGACATCAAACAACTTGCCGAAAATGCAGGATTGGACTTCGCCTATGAATATGACCCGACCACCAAGTTGGCTCAGATGAAGATCAATTTCTCCGATGAACTGATGAACTCATTATCCGAAGGGGAGCATCAAATTGAAATCGGAGCCTCTGTCATGGACAACGATATTGAGAAAATGACAGAAATTGTGTGGATCCTGAATCTCACTAACGAACCGGTATCGGTTGTTCAGATTCCTGACTATAATGTATGGGCTACATCCGCAACTGTTTCAGGCGTTATCAACAAAGAAGACGTAACTGATGTTGAAGTTCGCTACCGCGCCACCGGTTCACGTGCTGATTCTGACTGGCTCAGTGTTCCGGCCACTTTGTCCGGAATGACATTCACCGCTGAACTTACAGGTCTGCAACCCGGAACGGTATATGAATATTATGCCGCCACACCTGATTTCGATGCCTCAACCCCTCAACGCTTCACAACTGAAGCGGCCGCACAGATACCTAACGGAAGTTTCGAAGACTGGGGTCTGAAAGATAACAAGATTGTCATCCCGGCAGCAAATGAAAGTAAATTATACTGGGACAGCGGTAATCACGGTTCATCAAAAATGAACAAAAACATCACAGAACAGTCAACGGATTATGTCCATGACGGACAATATTCAGCATGTCTTTCATCACAGTTCGTGGGTGTGGGTACAATCGGCAAATTCGCAGCAGGGAATATCTTCATAGGAAAATATGTCGCTACTGACGGAATGGATGGAGTCCTCGGATGGGGACGCGGATTCACCTCTCGCCCGAAGGCTCTCAAAGGATATGTAAAATATAATCCTGCAAAAGTTGAATATGAAGACTCAAACGCTCCCCTCAAAAAAGGTGATATGGACCAAGGGAAGATCTACATTGCACTGCTTGATGAGAGCACTGAGAATTATAACGGTGAAAAGTGGCCCGTAATCATAAAAACAAAAGCCAGCAGCCGTCAACTTTTCAGCCCCTCCGCCAACAATGTAATAGCCTACGGGGAACTGTTACTGACCAAAGCCACTGACTCCGAAGGTCTTGAAGAGTTCACCATCACCCTCGACTATTACCGCACAGACGTTGTGCCAAGCAACATCATGATTGTTTGCTCAGCATCGGCCTACGGTGACTATTTCGTTGGAGGCCCGTCTGTAATGTATCTTGATGACTTCCAACTCATATATTGATTAAGGAAACATATCTAATTGAAAGAGGGTGTGTCGAAATGCAATTTTGACACACCCTCTTAAGGTTTGTCAGAATATACCGGATGCATGGCGCTGAGGATGAGGCTGATGGGAGCATACCCAAGTGGTAACCATCCGAAACTATCCGTCTTTTGAATGTCTTTAATGATAGCGAACTT
>CAMWNP010000001.1 GCA_947175645.1 uncultured Porphyromonadaceae bacterium | reverse complement strand
TTTTGCGGAGTGACCGAGATTCGAACTCGGGATACGCTTTTGGCGTATACACGCTTTCCAGGCGTGCCTCTTCAGCCACTCGAGCACCACTCCTTTTGTTCTGCAAAGATACTAATTATTTTTCTATAAATAAAAGGTTAAATGATTTTTTATGATAGGAATTTCAAAAAAATAAATTTTCACTTTTGTGAAATGTGGATAGTAAGATAATTCCGGTCTACAAAACACTATTATCCCAATTATTCTATTTCGATATTCCGATATAATTTTTATACCAATTGTTTTAAGAATCCGAAGGGAGACAGGTTACTCAATCCAAAAAGTATGGAAGAAGTCAGTAATGTGAATACGGAAACAATCAGCAATGAAAGAAATTGTTCAGGTACGAATCCACAAAATTCTATCATCCGATTGAAAATCAATATATTGAACATGTGGGTCAAATAAATCCAAATACTTATAACGTTCAGTTTATAATATAATTTACCACCGGGTAACTGCAGACTATTAGAGAATAAAAACATGGCAACACCTCCAAATAAAGGGAAAAGCCCCATCACACCGAAAATGAACAGGATATATGAGAGTCCCAAGTTCAAAAGCATGGCAACCCATCCGGTTAATTTCTCCTTATATCGGAACAATAGGAATCCAATGGCTATGTAAGGGAAGCCACCCAACAACCGTTCAAATACTCCGTTATACATGGTTTGTATCATGTTTGATAAATGAATATGGGGTGCAAAAAGCACTCCGGCAATCGTGATGATTGAAAGTAAAACAGCATAATATTTGAAGTTTTTTAATTTACACAAAACTCCAAACAATAGATATGCCACCATAGAAGAATAAAGATACCATAACGGCCAGGCAAATCTTGATTCTCCCGTCACAATGATTTTAAATATATATAATGCCACATCTTTTATAAACAGAGAAGGGCTGTTGAACTCAAAATCAATAATAGAAAAAGGCATATAAATTATAATCCAAAGCATGAACATCCGGCCGAAACGAAAGCCCTTATGCCTCAGATACTCAGCCTTCTCATTTTTATCAGAAAGACCCATGTATCGCTGTGCCGTAAGATATCCGGATGAAAGAAAATAGAACGGAACTGCGAGGCGTATGAACCAATTGATAAAAGAAGGATAATTATATGAGAAAAAGACCTGGACATGTATTGTCAGAACTGCAAAGGCCATGATAAATTTCATGATGTCAATACCGGCCAATCTATTGGATTTAATTATTTTCATTGCAAGAATGGAGATACCTTACGACTGATTGATGGGTAATTCTATTTATTTAAGAGACTAATCAATCCCGGCGTTAAACCTTGCCGGCCGACCACTAAAGTCCTTAAACTTTAGATTAATAAAAAGGGATGCACCTTCCGATACATCCTTTTTTTTGAGGTTCCTAGCGGATTCGAACCGCTGTAAACGGTTTTGCAGACCGGTACCTAACCACTCGGCCAAGGAACCATTCCTTTATTTATTGCGGTGCAAAGTTAAAACCTTTTTTTCAACTATGCAAGTTTTTATCTTATTTTTTGTAATTTTGCAAATGATACAAATGGATTCTCAAAGGAACACAAATAATAGATAAATCTTATGCCCATAAGAGTTCCCGGCAACTTGCCCTCTGTTGAAGTGCTGAAAAAAGAAAATATATTTTTAATTGACAATGAACGCGCAGATGCACAGGACATTCGTCAATTGAGGATAGGCATTATCAATCTCATGCCTTTGAAAATTCAAACGGAGACTGATTTCCTGCGAGTCCTTTCCAACTCTCCTCTGCAGATAGAAGTAGACTTCATTGACATGGCTTCACATCAATCAAAGAATACGCCTTCGCAACATTTAAGCATGTTTTACAAGCATTTCGATGATATCAAGACCTTCAACTATGACGGGCTTATAATCACGGGGGCACCAGTAGAGCAATTGCCTTTCGAAGAAGTTGATTTTTGGGAAGAACTCATTAAGATAATGGACTGGGCCAGAACCCATGTTACCTCCACATTATACATATGCTGGGCTGCCTTTGCAGGACTTTATCACCACTATGGCATCCCGAAAATTGATAATGAAAAAAAATTATCAGGCGTTTATCCCCACAAGATTCTCGCCCCTCAAAATCCTCTTCTTCGCGGTTTCGATGACATTTTCCATGTTCCCCACAGTCGGTTTACCGGTGTCAGGATGTCTGATATCAGGACTATTGACGAATTGTCCGTTATAACTTACGGAGATGAAGTGGGTCCACACATCATCATGGGTAGGAACGGGCGCGAGTTCTATATAACAGGTCACTCGGAATACTCACCTGAAGCCCTGAAACTTGAATATGAGCGAGATATCTCCCGAGGACTTAACCCTCTTCCTCCGGAAAACTATTTTCTTAACGACGATGTTGACAAGAGAATACCGGTTGTTCGATGGCGTTCACATGCCAACCTGTTGTTCTCCAACTGGTTGAATTATTTCGTCTATCAAATCACCCCTTTTGACATTTCTAAAATAAATGGCTGAGAAAATCCGATATATAGAACTTTTGGCTCCGGCTAAAGATGCTGAAACAGCAAAACAGGCTATCCTTCATGGAGCGGATGCCGTGTATATGGGCGCACCTTCACATGGAGCAAGAGCAGCCGCCACAAACTCTATTGATGATATTGCGGCCGTTGTTGAATTTGCCCATAAGTTCGATGTTCGTGTATACGTAACGGTAAATACGCTTGTATATGAAAACGAGATCAAAGGTGTGGAAGAAATGATCGGCAAACTATACAAAATAGGTGTAGATGCACTCATTGTTCAGGATATGGGTATTCTTGAAATGGACATCCCGCCGATTGCCCTTCACTCAAGCACTCAGTGTGACACTCGTGATACCACCAAAGCGAAATTTCTTCAGGACGCCGGATTTTCTCAGATTGTTCTTGCCCGCGAACTTACGTTAAATGAAATAAACCGGATATACCGGAATACCGATGTCCCACTTGAAGTTTTCGTTCATGGTGCCCTGTGTGTGAGTTTCAGTGGCGACTGTCAGGCAAGTCTTCTCGCAACCGGACGAAGTGCAAACCGTGGTGAGTGTGCGCAGATGTGTCGTCTACCCTACGACCTTTGTGATGAAAACGGAAACATCCTCATTAAAGGAAAACATTTGCTCTCTCTCAAGGATATGAACAGGATAAATCAGATTGAGTCATTACTTGAAGCAGGTGTAAGTTCATTCAAGATTGAGGGACGTTTGAAAGATGAGTCATACGTTAAAACTACCGTTGCCGCTTACCGGTCTGAAATAGACAGGATTATTGCCGCTCATCCGGAGAAATACAAGAGAAGTTCACGTGGTGTAACTGAACTGACATTCAAACCTGATCTGGATAATGCCTTCAACAGAGGTTTCACTCAGTATTTCCTGACAGACAGAAAAGAGGCTGGGATTGCATCTTTTGATACACCTAAAGCCATAGGACAACCTGTAGGGAAAGTTAAATCTGTCAGAGGAAACACAATTTTTATCGCCGCTGAAGCAGATCTGGCAAATGGTGACGGACTCGGTTACTTTGATGGAAATGGTCAGTTCACCGGCTTCAGACTTAATAAAGTAGACGGTGACAAACTGATTTTGCGTTCTCCAATCAATATTTCCGCAGGAACAACCATCTACAGAAACCGAAGCAAAGTGTTTGATGATTTGATGTCAGGCGAAACAGCAACTCGGTTTATTAATTCAGATATGACACTTAGGTTAGTGTCAAGATCCATGATTGCGCTTGATGTCGCCATTGATGACAAAACAGTCGCTACCGCTACAGTTGAATTAGACTCACCCTTGGAACCTGCACGTTCAGATCAGAAAGAATCACGCCGGAGAGTACTTTCCAAACTTGGCGACACCGTGTATCGGCTTAATAATCTCTCAGACCTTGCAGGTGAGTATTTTATTCCTGCTTCAACATTGACAACCCTCCGACGAAAATCCATCGCCATGCTTGACCTTTCCCGTGAGGTGTCTTATCCCCGTGAATTCCGTCGTCCGGCCGTTGACAATCTAACGTTGCCCGGTAATAAAGTTTTGGAAGCCCGAGACAATGTAGCAAACAGTTTGGCGAGAAAGTTTTATTATGCAGCAGGGGCAACAGCAATAACACCAGCCCTGGAAGTGAACCGACCCGATTTAAACAAGGATCAGCAGGTTATGGAAACACGTTACTGTCTGCGACGCGAACTCGGTGCATGTCTGAAAACAAAATCTGCCGGGAAATATCCCGACAGACTTTACATTAAATCAGGCAGAAACCGCTATCGACTACAGTTTGACTGTGATAAATGTATGATGCGTGTCATACGCCCTGCTGATTGAGGTAGCCTTTCATTTCATCGGCAAGTTTTTTTGCCTCGGTCGCGGCAGCCTCTGCGTAATCCTCACCATTGGAAGCATAGATTATGCTGCGCGAAGCGTTTACGAGCAAACCGCAATCTTTCGTCATACCGTGACGGCAAACCTCTTCAAGGCTTCCTCCTTGTGCTCCCACACCGGGAACCAGAAGAAAATGCGACGGAATGATTTTGCGTATCTCTGAAAGCATTTCGCTCTGTGTGGCACCGACAACATACATCATTGTATCGTCACTTCCCCACTCTTTTGAAACAGTCAGCACCTTTTCAAAGAGTCGTATACCATCTTCCAACGTCTGCATCTGAAAATCGTGGGAACCCTTATTAGAAGTTAGAGCAAGAAGAATAACCCATTTATCTTCATATCCAAGGAAAGGTTTCACAGAGTCCTCACCCATATATGGTGCAACAGTAACAGCATCCACACCCATGGTGTCAAAGAAAGTTCTGGCATACATGGCCGATGTATTACCGATATCTCCACGTTTTGCATCGGCAATAATTAATTTTTCAGGATATTTTGTACGGATATAATCCACTGTCTCCTGAAGATTTTCCCAACCTTTCGCACCCATTGTTTCATAAAAAGCCGTATTAGGTTTATATGCTACACAGAAAGGGGCAGTGGCATCAATTATCGCTTTATTGAACTCCATTACCGGATTCTCTTTGGCAAGCAGATGTGACGGTATTTTCTTTATATCCGTGTCAAGTCCTACACACAAGAATGATCCTGTTCGCTTGATTTCTTCTGTTAACTGTTTCTTATTCATTTTGTTATAATTCTGATTCTTTGAGTTTTTCTGCATTCTCGGCAATTATCAGATGATCTATGCAGTCCTGAATATCACCGTCAACAAACGCCTGTAAATTATAAATAGTGTAATTGATCCGATGATCCGTAATTCTACCTTGTGGATAATTATAGGTGCGGATCTTTGCTGAACGGTCTCCGGTAGAAACCATTGTTTTCCTACGGGATGCAATATCATCAAGATACTTCTGATGCTCCTTGTCGTAGATAAATGTCCTTAAACGGCTGAGAGCCCTCTCCTTATTCTTGGGCTGGTCACGTGTTTCCGTACATTCAATTAGAATTTCTTCAGTGACACCTGTATTTGGATTACGCCACATATATCTAAGCCTTACACCTGACTCTACCTTGTTCACATTCTGTCCACCGGCGCCTCCACTTCGGAAAGTATCCCATTTTATCTCACCCTCGTTGATTTCCACATCAAACTCTTCGGCTTCCGGGAGTACGGCAACTGTGGCGGCTGAAGTGTGTACCCTACCCTGTGTTTCCGTGGCTGGTACACGTTGCACCCTGTGAACACCACTTTCATATTTCAGAGTACCATAGACATTATCTCCCGTAACGGCAAATACAATTTCCTTATAACCTCCGGCAGAACCCTCGTTGAAACTTGTAACGGCTACGTTCCACCCTTTTGACTCGCAATATTTCGTATACATTTTGAACAAGTCACCGGCGAATATAGCAGCCTCATCTCCACCTGTACCGCCGCGAATTTCCACGATAGCATTTTTCCCGTCCTCAGGATCCGCAGGTATCAGTAACAACTTTATTTCTTCTTCCATCGCAGGAATTGAAGCGTTCGCTTCCTCCAGTTGTTGCTTGGCCATTGCACGGATTTCTTCATCATCCTCACTCTCAAGTAGTTCTCGGGCTTCCTGCATATTGTCAAGTGCTGCACGATATCTGTGTGTGGCTTCTGTCAAGCACTCAAGTTCCTTATATTCTTTGTTCAGTTTCACGTATCGCTTCATATCTGCAATCACTCCGGGGTCAGTGATTAATGTCGCAACCTCTTCAAATCTTGCTTCTATGCCGTCGAGCCGTGAAAGTAATGAATTTTCTGACATATAATAATCCTGATGTTTGAAATTATCCGCGAAGTTACATTTTTTTTCTTAAACTTTATCATTCTTTATTTGTCTAAATAATAAAGAACATAACAAATTGAACTTACCATTATGAATATTGGAGATAAAATACCTGAAATTTTAGGTTTGAATCAGGATGGGAAAGAAATCAGACTTTCTGATTTCGCAGGGAAAAAACTTGTACTGTACTTCTATCCTAAGGACAATACTTCCGGCTGTTCGGCTGAAGCACGCTCTTTCCGTGACCATATAAATGATTTAAAAGAGAAGGGCTATGAAGTTGTAGGTGTTAGTGTTGATTCTCAGGCTTCTCACAAAAAATTTATCGAGAAGCAGGAACTTCCTTTCAACCTCATTTCAGATACCGACCATAATCTTGTTGAAAAAATGGGGGTATGGGGTGAAAAAAGCATGTACGGGCGTAAATACATGGGCACATTCCGTACAACATTTCTCGTTGATGAAAACGGTGTGATAACCCATATTTTCACTCCTAAACAAATCAAAACAGCAAATCATGCCTCTCAAATTTTGGAGATACTGTAATTTTCATTATTTTTGTGAATAATATTTAGTTCAAAAATGAATAGACGAGAGATTGAAATTACTCCGGCCGATATAAAGTTCATGGACATGGCTGCTGCTCTTGCTGAAGAGAATGTCAGAAAAGGAGGTGGACCTTTCGGTGCGGTTATCGTCCGTGATGGGGAAGTCATCGCCACAGGTGCCAACTCGGTGACCTTGACGAATGATCCTACTGCTCACGCCGAGGTTAACGCTATCCGTTCGGCTTGCGCGAAGGAAAATACCTTTTCTTTAAAAGGTTGTACTGTCTATAGTTCATGCGAACCATGCCCAATGTGTTTAAGTGCATTGTACTGGGCCGGAGTTGACAGGATTTTTTACGGCAATACACAGGACGACGCGGACAAAATCAATTTCAGCGATAAATTCATTTATGACGAACTGTCACGTGACAAGGATAACCGTAGTCTTCCATGCGTTCACCTTAAGAACCGCCGCACCATCAAAGCCTTCGAAATGTGGGCCGACAAAGAGGACAAAATAGAATATTGATTATCATGAAAAAAATTATACTCTCAACACTATTGCTGGCTGCGTCAACAACAACTTCCGTTGTCGCTCAAATTCCAATATCTAAAGTTGAACAGTACTCACCAACTGACATGGTTTTTCTTGACATGGCTACCGATGCAGCGAAGGAAAACAAAAGCAGAGGTCTGGCTCCGTCAGGAGCAGTACTTGTAATCAACGGCGAATTCCGTTCTTCTGGTCGCTCTACTGCCACATCTTCGGCTGAGGAAACTGCTTTCAAGAAATCACGGTTAAGTTCGCTGGAAGGCGTTACATTATATACTGTGAATGAACCCACAACCGCCGTATATAAGTTTCTATGTGACAATAAAATCGGTGCGATTTATTTTGTAAACGACAGAAATGCGGTCATCAAGGCGGGTATTGCAACAGCCGCTGACTATAATGATTCTTCTCTGCCTCAATCTGTTGTAAAGATTCCTATGTTTCAGATTGAATTTCCTGATGCGGGACTTCTTCTGAAATAAGTTGAATATACAGTTATACGCTTACCTATTTTATTTTTTTTTGAAAGATTGGCAAGATTTTTGCAGTGTCCGGTTGTTATAGAAATGTAGGTAACGGCATTTGCCGCTTTCCTCTTGCTAAATAGAAAAGATTATGAAAATTGATATATTACCCCACACTGCCAAAGTCAAAAATTTACTTTCTTCCAAACGTTTGCGTGCGGCAATTCAGGAACTCCGAAATATAGCGTTGACCGTAAGAAACAACCGTGTCATAAGTAGCATCAATGAGATTGAAGAAAACTATAACAGACTCCTTTCATTCATGCAATCCGGAGCGGATGACCCCCAGAGGATGACACAATACGTTGTTTTCGTCAACAAAATTTTCACTCTCGCTGATTCTCTTGAAAGAAACTCTCTTTCAGTGGATACACCCTCACTATATTACGGTACTCTCCGTTATGAAGCCACCAAAAATGATGTTTCAGTGGCCGATTTGCTTAATGAATATTCTCGTCTGGTGAATGATTCCTCATTATTCAATCTTGTTGCTGAAGATAATCACGAGAAGAATGAGAATGTTTACAACAGAGAAATGCTTGAACGAAGGATTTTCAATCGATTGTGGGTATCGTTTCCTCTGCATGACGACACGGTTTCCATATTGAATGATTTCCTAAATTCCGAATCAATCCCTGTGTATGTAAGGCAAATGGTTATCTCCTCGCTTTTCATGGGACTTCTGGAATTTTATGATGACAAAAGGCTCGCCCTTCTATGGGATATTTATTCGCGTAATGTGACAAAAGAACCGGTTCTCGCTCTCCAGGCAATGACATGTGCTGTTATTTCCGGAATGATGTTTCCGGATCGACCTGTTACTCCAAGAATTACCGCTGCCATAGAAATGGCGGCTTCAGCAAACTCCTGGGAATCTGACTTAAGGATAGTTCTTACCGAATTTGTGAGGTCTATTGATACCGAGCGCATATACCGAAAGATGCAGCAGGAGGTAATGCCGGAACTGCTCAAACTTCAGCCTGACATAAAAAAAATAAATTCAGAACTTAGTTCCATTGATGATATCGCTGATCTGGAGGAGAATCCTGAGTGGCAGGAAAAACTTTCGCAAAGCGGAATCTCGGACAAACTGCGTGCCCTTTCAAAAATACAGGAAGAAGGAGGCGATGTGTTCATGAGTACATTCGCACACCTCAAATCATTCCCGTATTTTAATGAAATAGCCAACTGGTTTATACCTTTCCATACAGATCACACTCTGATGAACGGTGCCGATGAACAGAAACGCACTATTGCAGACGTCATCTCGGCCTCTCCATTCCTTTGTGATTCTGACAAATACTCATTCTTGTTGTCTTTGAATAACATTCCGGAATCTCAACGCAACATGATGCTTTCCCAGATGCGGATGCAGAATATTGACGCTGATGAAATCCGTTCTGCGGCATTAAATTCAGCAGTTACTGACCGTAAGAATATCGTAAACAAATTTGTTCAGAATCTCTATAGGTTTTTTAAACTGTTCAGGCGGAAAGGTGAATTCCGTGATCCGTTTGACGGTAGTTTGAGTGTGGCCGACATCCCTTCTCTCGTCAACAAATTCAATGACTCAGAAACTCTGAGTCTGGTTGCAGAGTTCTATTTCAAGCACCACTACTATGAGGAGAGCCTTGCAATATTCTTAAAACTTGAGCAACGTGGGCTATCCTCCGCACAATTATATCAAAAAATTGGATTCTGTTATTTCAGACTAAATCAATTAGAACAGGCTCTGAAATATTTCAGAATGTCGGAATTACTTGATGCCAGGTCTGAGTGGACACGTAAGAATATTGCCCGTCTTCTTTTCCTCTTGGGCGATTTCGAAGAAGCGGAAAAATATTATGCACAACTCGAGAAAGATCAACCTGAAAACATCAGTTTCATCATGAACCTCGGTAACTGCAGGATAGCCTTAAAAAACTACTCTTCGGCCCTTAAAGCATTCCATAAGATAAACTATCTTAATCCACATGATTTAAAGGCATTACGTGCTATTGCATGGTGCTATATGATGTCAGGTGATTTTATCAACTCCATAAAAACCTACAGGACCATAATACTTGAAGATCCTGAGGCATCGGACTACATCAACATGGGTCACGTTGCTCTCGCAGCCAAGGATTATGCCGAGGCAGTAAACTCCTACAACCTTGCAGTTGAGAGAATGGATAACGACAGAGAGAGAGTTATCTCTTTGATATCGGAAGATGAAGAACGACTCAAATCCATAGGTATAGACACCTCTGAACTTCCTTTCATTTTTGATTCATTATTCTGAATCCGTTCATCTGTCATCATCTTATCTAAATCTTTCTTAAAGGCTTGCATTAACCATGTTTTTTGCGTAACTTCGCTCATAAATTTTGTACAGATGAGAATTGGAAATGTTGAATTAGGTCCACAACCGGTGATGCTCGCCCCCATGGAGGATGTCACCGATCACTCGTTTCGTCTTATCTGCAAGGAATTGGGTGCTGATATGGTATACACTGAATTCGTATCAGCAGATGCCCTTATAAGGAATATTGCAGCCACAACCCGTAAACTTCACATTGATCAGAAAGAACGCCCCACGGCGATTCAGATCTATGGTCGTGACGTGGACTCTATGGTAGAAGCCGCAAAAATCGTTGAAGAGGTCAAGCCTGATATTATTGACATCAACTTCGGCTGTCCGGTAAAAAAAGTTGCAGGAAAGGGAGCAGGTGCAGGAATGTTGAAGGATATTCCCAAACTGCTTGAAATAACGTCAAGCGTTGTTAAAGCGGTAAATATTCCCGTTACAGTTAAGACGCGCCTTGGATGGGATCATGAGAACAAAATTATCGTTGATCTTGCCGAGCAACTCCAGGATTGTGGTATTCAGGCACTTACTGTTCACGGTCGTACCCGCTCACAGATGTACACCGGTGAAGCCGACTGGAACATGATAGCCAGAGTCAAGGCTAATCCAAGGTTAAAAATTCCTGTTATCGGTAATGGTGACATTACAACGCCGGAAAAATTGAAACAGGCGTTTGATCTGTACGGAGTTGACGGTGTAATGGTAGGACGAGCCTCCATTGGTGCGCCATGGATTTTTCACGAAATGAAAACTTATCTGAAAGATGGTAAGGCTGCCGAACTTTCCATATCTCAAAAATTTGAAATCCTTCGACGTCAGATTATTGAAAGTATTGACAGGATTGATGAATACCGGGGTATTCTTCACATACGTCGTCACCTTGCAGCATCCCCTCTGTTTAAAGGTATACCTCATTTCCGTGAAACAAGAATAGCAATGCTTCGTGCCGACAACTATGGGGAACTTGATTCCATACTTCAAAGAATAGAAACTGAAATATTACCCTCTATAGATGCTGAAAAATAGTTTATTTCTTTTACTTGTTCTGACTGCGTTTTTTAACATCAGTGCAGCAGATTTTAACGAGGAAAATCGTGTAGTACTTGCCATGCCCGGCCACTTTGACAAAATCGTGACAAACGGCAACCTGACGGTTGAGATTCTCTTCCACAAGGATCATAAAGGATATGTGGTGTACCATACCTCAGACACTGTATCTCCAAAACTTCATTGTATTGTCGATAGTGTAAATACACTTCATATTTCAGGAGATTCAATTGAAAATGCCGTTATTTCAAGAGTTCTGGTACTTGCAAATGACACTGTTACAAGCGTCATTAACAACGGTTCAGGAACAATTCTGATTAAGGATCTTCCGCGGGTTAATGATTTCTGCGCAATAAGCAGCGGGAATGGAGTGATTAAGTGCAGATCATTAAGTGCTCATCACCTCATGTTGTCTGACAACGGTTCCGCATTTCTGTTCCTCGGCGAAGTAAAGGGGCGTTTCATTGACATCTATGGTAATGGCTCAGGCAATATAGCCATTGCATCCATGCGTTGCCGTGGAACAAGAATTCTGAACAATTCCTTTGGAACTATCTCTGTTAAAGATCTTAAATCAAGGCGTGGAGAAATAATCAATAATTCCGACGGAGAAATTAAAGTGTCCGGCAAAGCTCGCGCTTTTGCGGTAGTTAACTACTCCGCCGGAAAAATCAACCTCTCTGATTTCATATGCCAAAAAATCAGTAATGCCAATTACGGCACTGGCACCATAACATTAAAATAACCATAACCGATATCTCATTATTATGCTTCGTAAATCAATTATTACCGCATTCATGTGTATTGCTGCCGTGTTTGTTTCTTCCGCTCAAATAAATCGGTATGAAGTTAAATTCGATGATTTCACTCAGTTGAAAATACGTGATAACATTAATATAGTCTACAAAAGCAGCCCCGATTCAGCCGGTATGGCAGTCTTTTATACGACCTCCGATGTTGCTCCACATATCGTATTTACAAGCGACAAGGGGAAACTTTCTGTAGAATTCGCAAACAAGAAAAATAAACCTGCAAATCCTCCCGTAGTCACAGTATATTCCCGGTTTATTACCCTTGCTGAAAATCAATCAGATTCCACCATTCATCTGATCCGGCCCAACTCAGGTCCGCAGATTAAACTCCGTGTGATGGGTAATGGAAAACTGATTGCAGATGAGGTGAGTGCGAACGAAGTATCTGCTTCAATCACCACAGGCAATGGACTGCTTGTTGTAAGCGGGGAATGTGACCAGGCGAATATAACCAACATGAGCGCCGGCACTATTCAGGCAGACAAACTTCAGGCGAAGGATGTCAAATGTAAACTTATAGGTACAGGTTCCATCGGCTGCACCCCATCTAATTCAATCTCCGTTGCCGGGGCGGGAACCGGCAAGGTATACTATTTCGGCACCCCAAAAAGTGTTGAGAATAATGCCATAAAGGTGAAACTTATATCCATGAACGAAGAAGAGTAAGAGACCTCCTTCACATCTGACTTTCTCCGGATAAATGGCATACGAAAACGGCAACCTTAAGGAACTGACTGCCAAGTCACTGAAATGGAACGTGATTGACCGCGTTGCCTCTCAGGTTCTGTATGCCATAACCGGAATTATTCTTGCTCGAGTTCTCTCACAGGAAGACTTTGGTCTTATAGGAGCCATCCTCGTGTTCCAGGCTTTTGCTCAAATGATGGTTGACAGCGGATTCTCAACCGCACTTATTCAGCGTAAGTCTCCTACTCAAACAGATTACTCAACAGTTTTCTGGTTCAATATCGGTGTCGCCATTTCCCTCTATCTTCTGCTCTTCCTGGCCGCTCCGTGGATAGCATCCCTTTTCCATGATAGCCGGATTACACCTCTTTCAAGAGTGATGTTTCTTGCCATAATAATCAACTCAACATCCATCGTTCAGGCAAACCGGTTGATGAAAAGCATGAATGTACGCCCACTTGCCGCTGCGAACGCGCTCGGACTTACCGGAAGTGCGGTTACAGGTATATACTTGGCTCTCATGGGCTACGGAGCATGGGCAATAGTATGGCAAACCATAGCAAACGGTATTGTTAAATCAGGGGCTCTATGGTTCTTAAGCCGGTGGTATCCATCTGTCAACTTCTCGTTTTCAGCCCTGAAATCATTCTTTAAAGTCGGTTCCGGAATACTTGCATCTTCATTCCTAAATACCCTCTTTCAAAACATTTATTCTTTCTTTATCGGGAACATGGCCGGTATGGCTCCACTCGGTTATTATACTCAGGCCGACAAATGGAGTAAAATGGGAATAACATCCCTGTCTCAATCCATAACATCTGCCTTTCTGCCTACGTTATCAGCAGTTCAGGATGACAAGGAACGTCTTACCAGAACTGTTTCGAAAATGAATCGGTTCACTGCTTACCTGACGTTCCCCGCAATGGGTTTCCTTATGGTGATGGCAACCCCAATATTTCATGCGCTGTTCGGTTATAAATGGGATCCATCCATCATCCTTTTCCAACTGCTTCTGGTAAGAGGGGTATTCACCATCCTCACGGGTTTATATAACAATTATCTCGTATCACTTGCACAATCTAAAATGATTGTTCTCATGGAATTTCTTCGTGATGGAATTGCTATTGCCGCCCTTTTTATCACGCTTCCGATAATAACCCTCCGGACACCTGACAACCCTGTAGCCGGTCTCTCGGTTATGTTATGGGGACAAATAATTGCATCAGCCCTGACCTGGGTAATATCCCTTCTGGTGACAGCAGGCAAAACCGGATCTTCTGCGTTCAAATTCTTATATCAGTTACTCCCCTATTTCCTACTGACCGTCCTGATCATGTTCCCTGAATATTTGGTATCTGATTTATGCACTGATCCATGGATTACAATTCTCCTCCAGAGTATTGTAATTATTACTCTATATCTTGGAGTTAACCGTATACTTGGATCAAAAATTCAGGAAGAACTTATTGATTATTTGTTAAAGCATAAAAAAAACAGATAGGAAATTTGCTGTAGATTTGCTCACGTCATCCTATTTTCCTATTTTTGCACTGAAGATAAAAGTCGGACGGATACTTGCTGAATTTAAACTGTCAGTTTAAGCAAATTTTGCTTAATTAAGAATCATTCCGAATTATATTATTAATCAATTTTATCCAAAATTTGGAAACTATGCTCAAAAGAATACTTTCAATCTCGGGTCGTCCCGGACTCTTTCGTCTCGTCAATCAGGGAAAAAACATGCTGATTGTGGAATCCCTCCAGACTGGCAAACGCGTTCCCGCTTATGCTCATGACAAAGTGATTTCATTAGGTGATGTTTCAATGTATACTGTTGAAGATGACATTCCCCTCGGTGAGGTTCTTACCCTCGTTTTCAATAAAGCGGAAGGTAAAGCCATTGATGTCAAAGGGCTTGGAAGCGACAAGGATGTACGTGCATTTTTCAAGGAGATTCTTCCCACTTTTGATGAAGATCGGGTTTATACCGCCGACATTAAGAAACTCTTCAACTGGTATAATCAACTCATTGAAGCAGGTTTCACCACCTTCGTTGAAGAAGAAACCACAGAAAAAACTGAGGAAGAGTAACCAATCTCAGAAATATAACTATTATATAACCCGTATGACCGTCTGTTGTACGGGTTATTTTCAAAATAAACACTCATGAAAAAACTGTTCTCATCCATCATGCTCCTTACGGCTTTTGTAGCCTGCCCTCAGGAAGCCCTCTGGAGCAATCAACCTGTAGTATCACCCCAGATAAACGCTGACACAACCGTCACATTCAGACTTTTAGCGCCAAAGGCTGCTGAAGTATTGATTACCGGCGATTTCCTGCCAAAGAGAATCATCACAACTGAAAGAGGTGAGATGGAACAACCCGGATTTGCTCCACTTCAGAAAAATTCTGATGGAATATGGGAATTCACCACATCAAAACTAAATCCTGAACTCTATAGTTACTCTTTTGTGGTTGACGGAATGCGTGTCAATGATCCCTCAAATGTATATCTCACACGTGACATTTCATCGCTTAGCAACATCTTCATTATCCCGGGGGCTCACGCTGACAATTATGCTGTTAATGATGTTCCCCACGGAACTGTATCAAAAGTGTGGTATGATTCCCCCACCCTCGGAACCAAGCGTCGCATGAGTGTCTATACACCGGCAGGTTATGAAACCGGGTCGGAAAACTATCCGGTATTTTATCTACTGCATGGTATGGGTGGCGACGAAGAGGCGTGGCTTACTTTAGGACGTGCATCTCAGATCCTTGATAATTTGATTGCTCAGGGAAAAGCCAAACCGATGATTGTTGTGATGACAAATGGGAATGCTTCGCAGGAGGCAGCCCCCGGAGAATCTTCCATCGGTATGGTTCAGCCGAATATTTCATTACCTAAGACAATGGAAGGTTCGTTTGAAATGGCTTTCCCGGATGTTGTTACATTCGTGGATTCCGCTTACCGCACTATTCCTGACAAAAAACATCGTGCCATTGCCGGACTGTCAATGGGAGGTTTCCATTCATGCCATATCTCCAAGTTATATCCTGACATGTTTGATTATGTAGGACTGTTTTCTGCTGCAATCAGATCACCCTACGGAGGCACTTCTCCTGTATATGATAACTTTGAAGAAAAAATGCTTGTTCAGTTTTCCAAAAAGCCCGAACTTTACTGGATAGGTATCGGTGAGAATGACTTCCTCTACGACTCTAATGTCGAGTTTCGCAAATTTCTTGACTCTCACAATCTGCCGTACACCTATTATGAGACTCCTGACGGACACATATGGAAAAACTGGCGGCTCTACCTGCTTGAATTTACCCCTAAACTTTTTTAATATGGCATTTTGCCGAGTATTGCACATATAATATGTTTTAAGTAAATTTGCATCACAAATAATATATGATGGAATCGTCAGAGTCACCATACAAATGCGGTATTGCCCTCAGTGGAGGGGGTGCACGTGGATTCGCCCACGTTGGCGCATTAAAAGCCTTTGAAGAGTTCGGTTACAAACCGGATATCATTTCCGGTGTGAGCGCGGGTTCTGTGGCGGCTGTCCTTTATGCAGCCGGTAGAACTTCCGATGAGATTCTCGGAATGTTCGCCGACAAAAAACTACGCACATTGACTGACTGGAACTTCCATGGCGATTCTTTCTTCCTGCTGGAACGTTTCGGCGATTTGATAAAGAAAGCCGTTGCGCCTTACACTCGTCTTGAAGAACTGCCGATACCCACTTATGTTGGCGCCACTGACTTCAGCAAAGGCGTACCCGTTGAATTTCACACCGGCGACATTGCAGAAACAGTCATGGCTTCGTGCTGCATACCCATTGTGTTCAAACCAATAATCATTGACGGCATTCCCTACGTAGATGGCGGTGTGCTGCGCAACCTCCCGGCATGGATGATTCGTGACAAATGCAAGGAACTGATTGGAGTTAACTGCAGTCCGCTTCTTCATCACACCTACAAGAATTCAATCCTTGACATTGCGCTCCGCACATTCATGCTGATGGAACGTTCAAATCAAGCCGAAGATATCGCCTTATGTGACCTTCATGTTGAGATGCCTGAAATCGCCAATTATAAAGTGTTTAATCTGAAGGAGATACGTCAGGTGTACATCAGCGGCTACTCCTCAGGTCGACGCGCCATCAAGAATTACATAAATAAATTGAAGAAAACTCAATAAACCACTTTCCCATATCTCTATGAAACCTATCATATACCAGATCCTCCCCCGACTGTTAAATAAATGTGAAACGTGCATCCCTGACGGCGACATTACAGTCAACGGATCCGGGAAGATGAATGATTTCACTCCCAAAGTTTTGAATGAGATAAAGAAATTGGGAATAACACATATTTGGTATACCGGAGTAATTGAACATGCCCATGCAACCGACTACTCCAAATATGGAATTACGCCGGATAACCCTTCAATAGTTAAAGGAAAAGCAGGCTCACCTTATGCCATAAGTGATTACTACGACATAGACCCTGATATAGCCCAATCTGTCCCTGACAGAATGAAGGAGTTTGAAAATCTGGTCAAGCGTACCCATAAAGCAGGAATGAAAGTTATCATTGACTTCGTGCCCAACCATGTTGCCCGCAGATATGAATCTGATGCGAAACCAGTTGGTATTGAAGATTTTGGAGTTAATGATGATTCCACTAAATTCTTTGATTCCCAAAACAATTTCTATTATATCACAAGGCAGTTATTCGCCCCGTCTATAGATCTTGGAGATGGTGATAACGCTTATATTGAATTTCCTGCCAAAGCATCCGGTAACGACTGTTTTTCAGCGTTCCCGGGGAGAAACGACTGGTATGAAACCGTCAAACTTAACTATGGCGTTGATTACGGTGATAACTCCCGACATTTCGACCCGATTCCATCAACATGGATGAAAATGCTTCACATCCTCCGCTACTGGGCATCCAAAGGGATTGATGGATTCCGCTGTGACATGGTTTTCATGGTTCCGCTGGAATTCTGGGAATGGGCTATTCCTCAGGTGAAACAGCATTATCCCGATATCATATTCATCGCTGAGATTTATGACATATCACTTTACCGGGACTTCCTTTCCCGTGGTCATTTCGACTATCTTTATGACAAGGTAAATCTCTACGATACGCTTCGGGGAATACAATGCTCAAATTATTCAGCCGCCCAACTGACAAGTTGCTGGCAGACCGTGGAAGGTATTGGTCCGAAGATGCTTAACTTCCTTGAAAATCACGATGAACAACGATTCGCTTCGGAACAATATGCCGGAGACCCTGCTCTTGTAATTCCTTCATTAGTTGTCAGCGCAACAATGTCAACAGGTCCGATGATGATTTATGCCGGTCAGGAACTGGGCGAACCCGCGTTGGATGCTGAAGGTTTCAGTGGTCATGACGGTCGTACTACTATCTTTGATTACTGGAGCATACCAACACTGCGCCGTTGGCTGAATGACGGAGAGCCGGGAGTCAAGAAACTGACGGCTCGGGAACGGTGGTTACGTGACCTGTATTCCCGTATACTCAATCTTTGCAATGAAGAAAAGGCTATCAGTGAAGGGGCGTTCTTTGATCTGATGTATGTCAACTACCAGAACCCTTCGCTTAATCCTCACCGTCACTTCGTTTATCTGCGGTCATATAATGATGTCACTCTTCTCATTGCAGTGAACTTCAGCCACAACACCGCTGACTTAAGAATCAACATCCCTTCAGACGCATTTAACATGCTTGGGATACCGCGCGGAACAGTAGAGGCAACAGAATTGCTTTCAGGAGAAAAATCCGGTAAAATACTTTCTGACATGGTTCCTTTCGACACGTTTATTGCACCGCATAACGCCGTAATTTGGAAAATTGAGCATCAGGCAATTAAAACCGGCAGAAAAAAATCTTCCGGAAAACACCAAAAAAACAGTTAAAATAACTAACTTTGCAAAAAATTTTTGAAGGCTCTCCGTTATATCATTTTCAGAACATACTTATAACCTCATATTTTTTATATGTTACCTCCTTTCAAGATTTTTTCCGGCACGAAATCGCGCTACATGGCTGAGGAAATTTGCAAAGACCTCGGAGTTGAATTAGGCAAAATGAACATTCAGCACTTCGCCGACGGCGAATTTGAAGTATCATTTGAAGAATCGATCCGTGGGTGTGAAGTTTACCTCGTTCAGTCAACATTCCCCAACACTGACAATCTGATGGAACTCCTCCTGATGATTGACGCGGCAAAACGCGCCTCTGCAAAATCTATTGTCGCAGTAATGCCTTATTTCGGATGGGCTCGCCAGGACCGTAAGGACAAACCTCGTGTATCAATCGCTGCAAAACTTGTGGCTGACTTGCTCAGTACCGCGGGCGTTGACCGTGTGATTACAATGGACCTCCATGCTGATCAGATCCAGGGTTTCTTCAATGTTCCGGTTGACCACCTCTATGGATCTTCAGTTTTCATTCCTTATATTAAATCTCTCAATCTCGAAGATATGGTAATTGCAACTCCTGATGTTGGAGGTGCAAAACGCGCTAACAGTTATGCTAAATATTTCAACGTTCCTCTGGTTCTGTGTCATAAACAACGCGCCAAAGCAAATGTTGTGGCAACAATGACTGTTATCGGTGATGTGAAAGATAAAAACGTTATCCTTATTGATGACATGGTTGACACTGCCGGAACTATCACAAAGGCTGCCGACCTAATGATTGCTAATGGTGCCAAATCCGTACGTGCACTTTGCTCACACGCTATTATGAGCGACCCCGCTTCCGAACGTATTGACAACTGCGGCATGACCGAAATGATTTTCACAAACAGCATACCTTTTAACAAGGATTGCAAGAAGGCTACCATACTTTCCGTAGCGCGCCTGTTTGCGGATACCATCCGTCGCGTGCATGAAAACGAATCAATTTCATCACAATATCTTATCTGATTCAACCCTAAATCAAGACTTTGACAATGA
Organism: uncultured Porphyromonadaceae bacterium; assembly: GCA_947175645.1. GTDB lineage: Bacteria > Bacteroidota > Bacteroidia > Bacteroidales > Muribaculaceae > CAJUPY01. The sequence continues at coordinate 192,954 of CAMWNP010000001.1, read as the reverse complement.
GGCTGTGTCCATAATGCTTAGGCACAGCCTCTTGTTGTTTGTCCGGGTATCCAGGTGATTTTTCTTTTGATAAGTACCTGATTTGTCATGTAATACCAATTCTAAATATACCTGATATAATTGTCACAATTTCTAACCCTTAAATAATATATTAATGAAACTACGTTTCTTGCAACTTTTAGTTCTATCGCTATTGTTTCCATTTGCTCTGATAGCGAACCCTACACGTTTTTTTATTCTTACTGACGTTCACGTAACTCCGGGAAATCCAAACGAATCAAAACTTAAAGAGGCCGTTGAAGAAATCAATAATTCCAAGGCTGATGCCGTTCTTATTCTTGGTGATCTTACAAACGAAGGATCGGACGAACAACTGACAAATGTTAAAGGAATACTGGATAACATAACACTCCCTTCATTCTATATCCCCGGCAACCATGAAAACAACTGGAGTCAGAGTGCTACCAAAACGTTTATAGATCTATGGGGAAATGATCGCTTCGTGACAGAAGTCAATGACCTGGTTGTTATAGGATGTAACTGCGGACCTTTCATGAAAATGGGTGACGGTCACGTCAAACAGGAGGATTTACATTGGTTGAAGGCTACTCTCGACCGAATGGTTAAGGATGGGAAACGAGTGGTTTCTGTAAATCACTATCCTCTTCGCAAGGATGATCTTGACAACTACTCCGATTACATTAAAATCCTTGAACAATATCCAACCATTATCCATCTTAATGGCCACTACCACAAATACATTCCCTACCCTGCCGGTGATATTCAGGGAATGATGTTGGCGGCTCTTGACCGTGGAAACAACGAATATGGCTATTCAATAGTGGATGTTGACAATGACAGTATTTTTATCTACAGTAAACCTCTTGGTAACGATGCCGAACAAAAAGCCTCATTCCCCGTTAAAACAGAAAATAAACCTTTTGTTGCTGAAGAACTCCAATCCTTTTCTGTACCTGAAGGTTTTGTTATAGAAAAACTTTGGACTGACTCAGCATCAATCTTTACACGCCTTGGGATTGATGACAACAACATATATTTCGGCAACTCACTGGGATATGCAAAAGCGATAGATAAGAAAACAGGAGATTTGAAGTGGGCAACCCCAACCGGTGCTTCTCTTTTCTCACGCCCACAGTCATATAACTCTAAAGTTTATATGCCGGGAGGGGTACACGCTATGTTTATCATGGATACTAAGGACGGCTCTATTCTAAAAACAATACCTTCTTCCGGTGCTTATGTGGCCGATGGTCTTGCTATTGACGGTAAACTCTATCAAGGTGGATATAAGAAATTCGAGAAATGGGATATGCAGGCTGACACACTGATGTGGAGAATGGATTCACTCGGAAACTACTGTCAGGCAGCACCGGTAGTTGATGGCGATGATCTTTTTTTCGGAGCATGGGACACCTTTCTCCGCAGCGTTGATGCCGACTCAGGTAAACTTAATTGGAAATGGAGCAATGGAAAGACCGCGAATATGCTTGGTCCGGGCAACGTCGTTCCGGTTGTTACAGACACAAAAGTCATTACTGTTGCACCTGACCGCTACATGACTGCAATTGACAGGAATACCGGCGAAACAATCTGGCGAGTAAACAATCATAAGTATCGTGAAAGCCTGGGACACAATGCCGACAACACACGTGCCTATGCGAAAACCATGGACGGAGAACTTGTAATAGTGGATCTGACCTCCCCTGATTTTAATGAAATTGCATGTGTGGATCTGAAACTTGGATATGAACATGCGCCATGCATCGTGGCTGAATCAGACGGTATTATTTATGCCGGCTCCAGAAGCGGTAAGATCGCTGCGGTTGACGCAGCCTCGCTTGAACACCTCTGGACTATCCCGGTAGGAGTTTCCGAAGTAAATGGAATAGACATTGATCCGGCAACCGGCGATGTTTTTATATCCTTGATTGAAGGTACCATCTTCCACATAAAGAAGAAATAATTACCGCACTAAAATAGAAAAGGCTGCGACCATGTTTTTTTGAGTCGCAGCCTTTTCTTATCTGATTATTATAATATTCATTAATTCGTTTTTACAACAGGAGTCATAGGAATAGAACTGTCTGCATCAACCCACTGATTAATATCGACCTTGAATTTGATATCACCACCTATAACAGGATTACCTGGATTAGGATCATCGGGATCTATGTTTCCTGCACCTTCTGTAAAGTCAAGAGTGTAGATATATTTCTTTCCCTGTTCCCATGTTCCTGACAGAGGTATTGAAGCCCAGGCATACTGGCGAGGATTACCATCGGCATCTTTTATCTTGTCGTTAGGATAAGGATAAATCACATAACCATTGTCTGTGCGGGTTATTCTTACAAGTACACTGAGATAAGCCTCACGTGCAACGTTATCAGGATCATTTACCGGACTCCAAGGGGTCAGTGTCTGAGGAAGTAGCATAGCATTACCGGATTCACCCATAATAGACTGAGGAGTTCCTGAAAGTGTCACCTCATCACAGGAGGAAGTATAAACCGCGGTATCATGCCAGTCATCAAGAGTCCACTGATTGGTAGTGAAATCGAATGATCCCATATATTCGGCACGACCGATTCTCACACCTGTTACTTTAAATGTATAGTCAGGATTTTCTGACTTAGCCTGAATTTCAATCTGCGAAAGTCTATGGTCGAATGTCAGTTCAACACCGGTAGTTTCATTAGTTTTGCGTGTACCTGAAGCATTCGCAGTAATAAAATCAACCTGATCTGCTATGTTTTCAGCAACAGCGAAATTCTCAAGTTTTACACCTGCCTTGTCAGTAAGCGGTGTTATATCTGCGCCGATTTCATCCTGAGAGGGTGCGTAAGCAAAGAAATCTATTTCTTCGTTATCCTCAAGCCACGAATATTTTGAGGTCGAGGTGAAGAACGAGTCTGAGCCTTTGACAAAGTTAGCGTTTTCAAAATAAGGTGTGGTACCGGTGAATGCGGTCACATACATTGATTTCAGGTTGGCGTTTGTGGTTTCCGTAGCGCGTGAAGCCATTCCTGAACGGAATGAAATTGCTTCATCTGATTTTGTTCGGATACTTTCCGGCTCGTCGTAAGCACAGGATGCAAGCGTCAGTGCTGATAAAGCGATGAGAAATAACTGTGCGTTTTTCATATTAGTGTGTGTTAAATTGTTATCGGTATTTGTAATATACAACATGTTTAGTAAAACAAATGTTCAATAAAAATCACATTTTTAAATCAATATTTATTGGTTGCCATTCGTTGACATCCGCACTTACGTCCGAACCTCCTGTTGACGGGGGTTCAGGTAACGGTAGTCCTTTTATTATTATATGAACATGAGTGGGGTCCGGTGCATCGTCAACCTGATCTGTCACATCAAACGAGTGCCACCATTTTGAACCGTCTGTCAATATCATGTAGACTGTGAGCAAATGGCTGCGTGAGGTTGTACAACAGTCACCGAAAGTCAGGAACTCACTGTGCAGACAGGATTCAGAAGGAATTGCCGTAAGGTTCAATGTCATGGTTACGGGGGTATCTGTGGATGATTCCTGACTTAATGAATAGGCTTCCGCCATACCTGAAAGAGTGGCATCAACCGAGGCTGATTTTACACCATCTATATTTTCCACATCATATATATCAACAATGTAGTGGCATACGGCCTCTTTCGGATATAACGTGATTTTCTGTTCACCATCATGAGGAATTATCTGGATATCATTGGTTCTGCTTCCCCATATCATTCCGGGAGTTTTGACCATCCGCTCAGATTCTGCCTCTCTTGCCCGGGGAATGGCAGCCGTATTTAATCCTTGTGATTCAAGTGCTTCGGCATCGGATGTGAACAATTCCATAGTTTCTACATTCTCATGTCCTCTAATGTGTATCCAATCCGTATTGTCAGCGTTCATGTAAAGAGCGTGGCGTGTTCCGAAAGGAGCCTTTATTTCCCCACCCTCACGGTTATTAAAAATGTATCGCATTGGAGAATGACCGTCCTTTTCATAAAGATACAGAGCCATTGATGAAGGATTTGCATCAGGCGCGTTACGCCAGTCAAACACAACGGTTAGTTTTGAAGTCATGGACTCTTCCATATAAAGATCCTTATGTCTGCAGGAAGTCAGAATTCCAAGGGATGCCAGTGCCACAATCGCTGTATATCCTGTCATTACGTTGATTTTCATAATCTTCCTCCTTTCCTTCTGTTATAGTTATCACATCCAATAAGCCAGACAAGCGAAACCTCCGCTTTCGTTGGCCCAAACCAGTTGAGATGATGGGTGGATTGCCACATATAGAAACCGTCTTTAGGGACATACTCGAGATAGCGTCCACCAAGGTAACCTATTCCTATTGTGAAATCAATATTCAACCTGCGTGCCACAGGCATTGAATATCCATATTCCACACCTCCTACAAAATTGCAGCGTTCCCATAGCGTTCCGTGAGGCTTGCCACCCATATATCCGCGTCCGCCAAACTCAAAATCATAAGTGACTATGCCGGCATATACTCCTATATGGTGACCGGTCAGCGGTTTTTCCGCCGCTTTTCTACCAAGCCATTTTCGCGTTCCAACCGTACCTCCGTAGGCTCGCCAATAGTGATGAGTTCTGTCTTTGTCCCACCATCCGTACATCCAGTCTGCCGTAACTGACCATCCCTTTCCCACATACAGGTCTGCACCGACATGTGGAATCAACAATAAATCGGAAATCAGATTTGTCTTAAGTCCCAGATAGAACGGTTTGCACTCCTTGACACTGCCTGTCAGATACCGGAATTCAACATCGGGACATACTAACGGATCCGGATAAGGAAACATTAGCGTTACGTTTTCCATAGTAACATTGACCGGACGAAGTCTTTCATATTCTACAACTAATCTTGAATTCCTCAGACTTGGGAATAAATTTCTGTACATATATGCATACGGCACACCTCCTCTCAAAGATTTCAGTCCGTTAAGCGGATCACCTGCGTCATCATTGCCAATATTGCTTTCAATAAATGAAAGCACCTCGGCGCGATATGGCACATTCATGTCTTTCTCCACTTCTCCATACAGACCGTTCCAGTCACGGCCTAAAAAGATAAACTTTACAAGAGAGTCAGGAAGCAATTCCTTTTCATCAATAACCGAGAATATTTCATCGGCTCTTTTTTCAGAAAGATATCTATTAAAACTGACTGATCCCTCAGGTGAGGCGCCTCCGGTAACATTCACAGATTTTAGATAGTAACGGATACCGTTCTCTCCTTCAGGAGTAAACCGCCTAAAAAAACTGTTGACCCGCTCGCCGTTATGCATATATGCAGAATCATACTCCGTTTTGGATTGATGGAATTCCACCATAACGGAATCTTTGTAATTTTGAGATACAGCCAACTGGTATCCCGTTATCAAACAGACGGTTAACAGTAGTGAGTTTTTCATAATAATGATGAACTGTCAGGGAAAGCATAACGTAATGCGTCTGAAGTACAATATTATAACAATTCTCTTTTGATTTTGGTTCTGAAGTTTTGTCAACGTATGCTGTTAAGAATGATGTAGTTGGCATTGTCTACGACAGAAGTGTCAAGGCTTGCAAGGTATATTCTTGTAGTCAGTTCTGAGTCGTGTCCCATTCCCTCGCTTATTACATTTAATGGAATACCGATTGTATGTGCGGCAGAAGCCCAACTGTGGCGGGCCACATACATTGTAAGTGCCACATTGATTTCTGCTTTCCGTGCTACTTCTTTCAAATTCCGATTAATATTATATCCTGCATTTCGATATGCCATCCGTTCATCGGTATTTGATGATTTGAGGATTGGCAGAAGATACTTTCCCTGTGAGCAGGAATATTTATCCATTATCTGCTGCATTTCCTTTGTCCATTTAATAATCAGTTGTTGTCCTGTTTTCCGGCGCCGGTAGGTTATATAACCGTTTTTCAAGTCTGTTTTTCTTAGAAATGCCATGTCGATAAAACTCATGCCACGCAAATAAAAACTCATTATAAACATATCCCTTGCAAAATCCAGTGAAGGCGAATCCGACAGATCAAGATAACGAATTTTTCGTATCACACTTAGGGGAAGGGCACGCTTCACTGTTTTGTAGACTCCTGTATAAACATGCTTGAAGGGATTGCGGTTATCTATAGCATTTTCCTCTACCCCTCTTCTATAAACAGCCCTGAGAATTCTCATGTAAAATGAAATTGTATTGGGAGTGTTACCTCGGCTTTTATGCCACGTTTCATATCGTTCCAACATTTCTGAGTCCAGACAGTCGAGTGTAATACCGTCATTAAGTTCCGCTCTGTTGATTTCGGATGTTTGAGAAATAAATTTCCGAAAACTTTCCCGTGCCGCATGATAGGTTTCGGAGGTCCTCCACCTACCCTGCAATTTCAGCCTTTCTATGATTCTATCCATATAGTTGAACAGAGAGTAATCACGCATGAATCTGTCATATTCATCCACAATATCATTTACGCTGAAAGAATGATCTGAAGCACGCATTCGGTTTACAATTCTTGTTAGTCTGCCGATATCCTCCCTGACTTTCTTGCTTACTTTCTCCAGATACGACATTCTTATCAAATCTCCTGTCATCACAACCTGTGACCGGGCTTCATTCCATTCATAACTCCTTAATCTATATTTTGTTGTAATCTGACGGACCCGTCTTTCGTGAATAATCTGATAATAAATGACCCCATCCCTGTCTTCTTTGGTGGAGTATCGAAATTTTACCTTTATTGATGTCATGATTTTTCTCTTTTTTCTCAAAAATACACAACGCGGCTTTTGTAAAAAATATTTTCACCATATAGAATAAAGAATATTCTGACTAATTTTGTAATTTTCCGAATTATTCTTAACTTTACTTTCGGTAAATTGATGGATATTACCGTTAGCACGTTTCAATGAAAAAGTAGATTATGGAACAAAAATATATTTTCGGCACGGAAATTGATGTACGCGACTATGAACTTGATGCTGAGGGGATTGTGAACAACGCTAACTACCTGCACTATCTTGAACATACCCGGCATGAATTCTGCCGCATGGCAGGTTTTACCTTTTCTCAGATGCGTGAATCAGGAATTGACCCGGTATTGCGCAAGGTTGAAATAGAATATCTGGTTCCTCTTCGCAGCGGTGATGTCATGCAGAGTTTCATAAACATGGAACGTAAAGGACCACGGTTCATTTTTCATCAGGACATTTTCCGTAAAAGTGACGGACAGCCGGTTGTCAAGGCACTGGTTACCGTTGTCATGCTGAAGGACGGGAGTATATCAAAAGGTGAAGAAGTTGCGAAAGCATTCAGCAAATATTTGTAATTCAGCCTATTAAGATGGACAGCGTTGACAAATCCATGTTGTATAAACTTGCACTTTCTCATCTCCCTGGGATGAGGCTTGTCCTTGCGCAGCAGATATTGGAAACAGTATCTTCTCCTGAAGAATTCTTCAAACTCGATAAAACAGACCTCATACATCTGTTTAAGTCGGAGAGCAAACTGTTTGAAATCTCATTGCGGACAAAAATGCTGGAGGACGTGCGCAAAGAACTTGAGTGGATACATGAAAACAATGTCCGGCCTCTATATTTCACAGACGAAGACTACCCAGACCGATTGCTCCAGTGCGATGATTCCCCGGTTATGGTGTTTGTTTGCGGAAAACCTAACCTTAATCCGAAGTATGTAATTTCAATAGTGGGAACGCGCAAAGCCACCCCTTACGGAATCGGATTCATTAATAAACTTATCGAAGACCTCCATTCCGGATTGTCAGACCTGCTTATTGTAAGCGGATTAGCCTATGGTATAGATGTCACGGCTCATAAGGCGGCATTAAACAACAATATACCCACCGTTGGTGTTCTTGCTCACGGACTTAATCAAATTTACCCCTCTCAACACAGATCTGTTGCAAAAGAAATGCTAAAAAACGATGGTGGACTCCTTACGGACTATTTTCATGACGCTCAGATTCATCAAGGTAACTTTCTGGCAAGAAACAGAATAGTGGCTGCCATGAGTGACGCTACTATCGTAGCGGAATCAGCAATAAAAGGAGGGGCTATGTTTACAGCCCGTCTGGCATCCGGCTACGGGCGCGATGTCTTTGCACTTCCCGGACGTATTACCGATAAATTTTCGGAAGGAACAAATTCGCTGATAAGGAACAATATTGCGTCAGTAATCACATCTGCCGAAGACTTGATATCATCAATGATGTGGACTCCTGATAAAACAGAAGGAGATCAGCAACAGATGTTCGATGCTCCTGATTTAAGCGAAAATGAACAAAAGGTCATAGACCTCATTAATATAGCAGGGGAAATTGACACCCCCACTGTTGCACGTGCACTTGCTATTTCTATACCTCAGGCTATGAGAATTATGTCCGATATGGAGTTTGACGGGCACATCACAGCATATCCGGGCGGCACATATCGCCTGCCCTGACCTTTAATTAATAACGAATACTAACTATAAATCTTTTACTAATGACAAAAATCATTGCACCATCCGAACTCATCATCAATCCCGACGGAAGTGTGTTCCACATTCATCTCCGTCCTGATCAACTGACTGATCGTATTATTATGTGCGGCGACCCCGGACGAGTTAATATGATTGCAGAATTTTTCGACACCCGCGAGTTTGAGGTTTCGTCACGTGAATTCCATACGATAGGTGGAACATACAAAGGGAAGCCGATCATGGCTATCAGCCACGGTATCGGTCCCGATAATATTGACATTGTGGTCAATGAACTTGACGCTCTTGCCAATATTGATTTCAATACTCGTGAAGTAAAGCCGGATCACAGGCAACTGACAATGGTAAGAATCGGCACATCCGGTGCACTTCAGCCTGAGTTGACAATAGGGACTCCGGTGATCGCTGAAAAGGCTATCGGTTTTGACGGTGTTCTAAACTACTACGCGGGAAGAAACGAGGTGGCTGACCTCGATTTTGAAAAAGCCTTTGTTGAACACACCAAATGGAACCCTCTCTGGGCCAAGCCATACGTTGTTGATGCCGACCCTGAACTGGTAGCACAGATTGGCAAAGATGATATGGTGAGAGGCAACACTATCTCAGCAGTTGGATTCTACGGTCCACAGGGACGCGAACTACGCTTGCCGCTTGCAAATCCTGACCTTAACCGTTCAATCGAGGAGTTCCGTTTCAACGGACGCAAAGTGACAAACTACGAAATGGAATCAGCACCTCTCCAGGGTCTCGGAAAACTGATGGGCCACCGTGCCATGACAGTATGTTCAATTATCGCCAACCGCATGAATAATAATGTGAATCCTTCCTACAAGAACGCTATTCACGATTTGATACACACAGTCCTGGAACGAATCTGATATACAATATAATAAAAATCAACCCCGTCAAGAATACTGTTCAATCTATTCATGGCGGGGATGATTATTGTTTATTTTAGAACAAAGGCATCATCGAATTAGAGTTGATGAACTTTCTGTCGAAATCCTCATCTTTCATCGTGAGAACTATGATTGCCTGAATGAATATCAGCAGATCCCATGCTCCACAAGTTACTAATGAGAGAAGTAAACAGATTATTCCTCCACCTATCTTTCCAATGTAAAAATACTGTACTCCCAGGTAGCCAAACAGAAACGCAAGAACGGCAAAGATAATTTTCTTTTCTCCGGCATTATTGTTTGAAGGAGCCGGATATCCATTTTGTCCGCCATTATAGTTGTTGTTGTAATTATTCTGGTAGCCATACTGTGCTTGGGGGGGAACCGGGGCACTCATGGGGCGTGAAAGATAAGGAGCAAGTTCAGCAACCTCAAATGCTTTCATCCAGTTTGCCATTCCCTCAGTCCATACTTCAGACTCAGGATTAAGACCATATTTCACCAACTCCTCAGCAGGCATAGGACCGAATTTCTGTCCGTTGTAGATAATGTAATACATGATTGTAATCTTCGTGATTATTAATTAATTATGCAAATTTAAAGAAAATATCAGACTTTTGAAACTTTTATTATAAATTTCACCAAATTTTCTATCTTTCAGCATTTGAGATTCAAATATTCCGGATTGAGAGTCCGTACCCTGCTAATTCTCATGACTGAACATAGTCAAACTTGCAATAACCATAAATATTCCAAGAATAATGCAGGAATAACCAAGAAAATTTCTTTTTGTTCCACGTTTTTTCAAACCGGCAAAACCTATGACAAGGTCGCACAACCCAATAATAAAAATATACGTATTCATCTTTACTTTTTTCTTTTAGACGCAAATTTAGAAAATAAGTTACATATTACGTTAACATTTCTTGCACCTTTGATAGTGAAAACAGTTTAAAACATGGCATTTGCGGTTAATTAAGTTTAATTGAATTGACAGTGATATAATATTATGGTAATTTTGGCGTAATGTTAATAATTAACTTAACGAGATTATCAAATTTAACACATCACAATTATGAACATCAATCTTAAAACATCGCTTCTTGCAATAGGCGTAGCCGTATTGAGTTCAATTTCAACCGTATATGCCTTACACCAGGAATCAAAATCAGAACCATTGAACTGGAATGAAACACCCGATGGATTTACCCGGAATGTGAAACTTTCACCTAATGAAGTTGCACCTGATTTCGTTACGGCCGCCGAAAGTACGGTGAACGGTGTTGTCAGTATCAAAAGTTTTGCTACTCCAAGATATAACCAGCCACAGGCACAGCCTTTCTCCGATCCTTTCTTTGAATACTTTTTCGGCGGTGGCAGACAGCAGCCACGTCAGCAACCACACTCTGACGAACCTCGCCAGACAGGGCTGGGATCCGGTGTTATCCTCAGTGCTGACGGTTATATCGTAACCAACAATCATGTGGTCGATGGGGCCGAGAAACTTGAAGTTTCACTGAATGACAACAAAACATACAATGCAACGGTGGTTGGAACAGATCCTACAACCGATCTCGCGTTGATCAAGATTGACGGAGAAAATCTTCATGTGATCCCTATGGGTGACTCAGAAAACCTAAAAGTTGGGGAATGGGTACTTGCCGTTGGTAATCCGTTCGGCTTCACATCTACCGTAACCAAAGGTATCGTAAGTGCTAAAGCCCGAAACATATCATCGATCACTCAGTCTGTTCCATCAGGGGTAGAGTCATTCATTCAGACTGATGCCGCGGTGAATCCGGGTAACTCGGGAGGCGCTCTTGTGAACATGCAAGGAGAACTTGTGGGTATAAACACCGCCATCTATTCACAGACCGGTTCGTTTGCAGGATATTCGTTTGCCATACCGACATCAATTGTAAAGAAAGTTGTTACTGACCTCAAACAGTATGGAACCGTACAGCGGGCTATCCTTGGCATACGCTTCGCTGAACTTACACCCAAACTGGCTCAGGAAAAGAATATCACCGCTGTCACTCAAGGTATTTATGTTGGTAGTGTGGAAGATCGCTCAGCCGCTTACGAAGCCGGATTGAGGGAAGGTGACGTAATTGTAAGCATTGCGGGTGATCCTACTTCCAACACCGCACAGTTACAGGAGGAGATTGCCAAACATCGTCCCGGTGATAAGGTAGAAGTGAAATACTATCGTGACAATAAGCCCCACACCGTGACCGTCACTTTACGTAACTCCAAAGGAAGTACTGAAGTTACACGCCCGGCCGATCTTATGGCACTTGGCTGCGCGTTCAAGAAAGTTCCTGAAGAAACATTGCGTCAACTTGAAATCAGCAACGGTGTGCAGGTTACAGGACTGAAGGATGGTGTTTTCAAATCGGCCGGAATTCGTGACGGGCTCATCATCACAGAGATCAACAACGGTAAGGTAACCTCACCGGAAGATATTGAAAAAATATATAAAGCGATTCTGACCAGCGGACCGGAGTATGACAAAGTAATGTTTATTGTTGGAGTTTATCCAACCGGAAAAAAAGTATACTACGCTGTTGACATTGCTGACTGATAGATAACTCTCTCATCTGATAAAAGAGGTTTTTTCATTCTCGAAAAAACCTCTTTTTCTTTTTAGGAACATAAAAAAATATGAAAAACATTTGTAATATTGAAAGAATATTCATAACTTCGCGCTGTATTTGATAATAAAAGAAATACAGATTCCTTATTCTTATTTTCAACTATTTCTTTTGCAGGATATTTCAGTAATTACTGTTGCCTGTTAGCCTTTAATGATACGAAAGGCATCTCTCCACCCCACCCCACATCTGAATAAACTTATACATTTTTTATGTACAATATTGACGAGTTAACTGCAATGTCGGATGACCAACTGAAATCCGTTGCAGATACCCTGGGATTGAAAAATAGCAATCCTGCTCAAAAACAAGATCTGATTTACGATATTCTTGACAAACAGGCTGAGGTTCATGCCGCAACTCCTGAACGCAACAACAAAATCAAAAAACAGCAGAAGGATAAACAGCCGAAGGCCAAGAAACAAGGCAATGAGCCTGCTCAGGAGGAGCAAACTGCAAATTCTGTAACAACAGAAGCAGAGCAGACTCCGGATAAACCAACCAAACGCAAAGCAGGTCGTCCCAAAAAGAATCTCCCTCCCTCTGATCAGGTAGAACAGGATTCCACAGAACCCACTGAAATCAATCCAGTTAAAGCAGAGAACGCGGACACCTCTGAGTCTGTTGTCGCTGAAAACACTGACAAACCTGAGCATAAGGGTAAACGTGGACGTAAGAAATCTGACACTCAGGATTCAAGCGTTACTCCCGCAGCAATAACTGAAGATTCCCCTGCCGTTAAGAGTGAAGTGCTCCTCCCTATTGCTGAAGATGTTAAAAATCCCGCCAATTCTTCAACAGAGGACACAAAACCGGAAGAAAAGAACATACCGGAGCCGGTTCGTGACTTCCGTCCCAAAAAAGATGGCGAATTCGGATCGTTTTTCCCACGTACACAGGGGCGAATTTTCACTCCTCGCAGTCAGTTTGACAAGAACACGAACAACAATGTTCAGGCTGAGCACACCAATGTGCAGAAATCTCAGCCTAAGCAGCAACCAACCGTTCCCCAGGGTCCTCAGACAATTCAACTGACAGAGCCTACAAAAACAACTCAGGTTGCACAACAGCCACAACAAGGAAAGAAAAACAAAAAAAATAGGGAGCGTCAACCTCAGCCCGCTTATAATTTTGACAATCTTATACAGGCTCAGGGGGTACTTGAAATTATGCCGGAAGGATTCGGATTCCTCCGCTCAAGCGATTATAATTATCTGGCCTCACCCGACGATGTGTATTTAACTCAACCACAGATAAAATCATGGGGGTTAAAGGCCGGAGATGTTGTGGAGTGTACTATCCGTCCTCCCATGGAGAACGAAAAATACTTCCCCATGTGCAACGTTATCAGTGTCAACGGCCGACGTCCCGATTTTATTCGTGACCGTGTTCCTTTTGAACATCTGACACCACTCTTCCCGGATGAAAAATTCAATCTTTGCGGTGGCAAGACAAGCAATTTGTCAACACGTGTCGTGGATATGTTCTCACCCATCGGAAAAGGTCAGCGTGGATTGATCGTAGCACCGCCAAAAACAGGTAAGACGTTGCTGCTAAAGGATATTGCGAACGCCATAGCGGAGAATCACCCTGAAACATATATCATGATCCTGCTTATTGACGAACGTCCTGAAGAGGTGACCGATATGATGCGCAGTGTAAACGCCGAAGTTATAGCGTCAACATTTGATGAACCTGCTGAACGTCACGTGAAAATTGCAGGTATCGTACTTGAAAAGGCAAAGAGAATGGTAGAGTGCGGTCATGACGTTGTCATCCTGCTGGACTCGATCACCCGTCTGGCCCGTGCCTACAACACTGTTTCGCCTGCTTCAGGAAAAATCCTGTCAGGAGGTGTTGATGCAAACGCATTGCAGAAACCCAAACGGTTCTTCGGTGCTGCACGAAACATTGAGAACGGTGGCTCACTTACAATAATTGCCACGGCCCTCACCGAGACAAGTTCAAAAATGGATGAGGTTATCTTCGAAGAATTCAAAGGAACCGGCAACATGGAACTCCAACTTGACCGTAAATTATCCAACAAACGAATTTTCCCGGCAGTTGACATCATGGCTTCAAGTACCCGACGAGACGATCTTCTTCTTCAGGATGAAACTCTTAACAGAATGTGGATTCTGCGCAGGTTCCTATCAGACCGTAACTCTATTGAAGCGATGGAATTCATCAAGGAACGCATGGAGCGTACATCTGATAATGATGAACTTCTGCGTACTATGGGTGACTGACAAAGAATTTTCATAAAATAATAAATTCAGAGGATGTTTCAGAAATTCTGCAATATCCTCTGATTATTTTATTATTGGTGTCCGGTAAAACTTAAAAGTGTAATTTGAAGATTCTTTTTCTCCGGACAGCCGATATATAAAATGTATAGAGTCTCTATTTTGAGGTGATAATCCATAGGGAGAACCAAAGATGGGCAAATTTAGTATCATACCCCAACCAATACCTCAATAAAGGAGAGTGTTTTTATCGGACAGCCGACATATTCCTTGGAATAGGGGGCTTGTCAAACCTTAAAACAGATCTAAATAGGATATTATACACGTTTACTGGACACCAATATTATTTTATATATTCTTGAACTTTTCATGCATAATTAACAATGGTAAAATGCATTTCTCAATATTCTTTTAATCAGTTCCTTATATTCAGATTTCTATGTTAAATATCAGAAATGATAAATATGGTGGTGTGACAATTTTTTGTAGAATCATGATATTCCGGTTGTATCTTTGCAGAAAAAAAACACACACCTATGAAGAATATTATCATAAAAGAAGACTGGCTCAAAATTCTGGAAGAAGAATCAAAAGAACTTCGTGACACTGTTATGGACGCAATATATACTTTTGCTATCCATGGCAGAGATCCGGAAAATCTCGATAAGGCCGCATCGCTGGCCTATAAACTTATAAAATCCGAGATTATCTCTATGAACGAGGAGTATGATTTTGATGGAGCGCGCGAGGCTGCAATACGGAAAAAACGATTACAGGAGAAACGCGCTTCACGCTTTGCCGGAAAATCACCTGCCGGATCATCCGCACCAACTTCGGCTCAGGCGAAAGTAACAGTTGAGAAACATCGGGTACTCAACAAAAGATCACTTCCAAACTCCGGGAATGTCCCTTTTGTTAGTCTTTCCTCAAATCCTTTTTTTTCCTCATTCAAGGAGTTCTATGACCTTTATCCCGCCAGGAAAGATGATATTCAGAAGGAATTTTCCCGCCTTAAATATCACTTTCCCATGATTAAAGAAGAAATCAAAACATTTGCCCCCAAACTGCGTGAGCAGATGGAGATATGCTCTCAACTGGAAAGTGATAAAATTACATTTGCCCCCTTCCCTTCTATGAGTGAATGGATAGCCGAACAGTGCTGGAACGACAAGATTATTGTTACCAGGGGAACCCTGACGGATTGACCATCAGGTGAACATCTGACCTGTCAAGGCGTACCTCAAGGTACTCTTTAAGTTTCTTCTCTTCTGAAGTTCCCATCTGCCCTGAACTACTGATAAAGGCCACATTTACAGTGTCTATGGATTCGTTACCCTCCGTACTTCCAAGATACATTTTACTTACCGCAATATTCCTGACAGTAGGAAACAATACTCTGATTTCCTTAAGTATCTCCATTGATTGCTTGCCATCACCCTCATTGATCACCCGTTTGAGCGAGTCAACTTCTTCGCGTGAATCAGTAAGTTTAATCTGAAGGTCATTGAAAAATTGAGCAAAATCAGCATGATCGGTGACTCCTGAGTTGTTTCCCACTGTCACACCCTGCCGTATGTTAAGCACAGTGCCGGCAAGTCCACATGAATCAAGTTTGTTCATCATCGCCAACTGCAATGAATCCTTTGGTAATTCTGCACCGATAAGATTCACATCAATGATACGTTTGCCATTCTGAAACAGCACTTTATAGTTGAGAACCTGTGTATTTGGGAACACCATCTGCTGTTCCACGAATTCCGATGCCTTTACAGTAAATATTCGTTTACTGAACATTCTGAACGACAGAAAAGCACTCATACCTATGGTAAATGTCACGGCAGCATACAGAATGAGTTTAACCTTATGGTATCGGGTAGAAACACCGGTTTCTACTTTCTTTAGTCTCATCAGTTTTACTCCGGCCCATGTTGCGAACATTATGAATATCATGTTGGTGAAGAACAGATATAATGCACCGAAGAAGAAATCTGCCTGCATGGTTGCAATTCCATATCCGGCGGTACACAATGGAGGCATAAGTGACGTGGCGATGGCAACTCCTGGAAGCACCTGTCCCTTATTTTTCACCGCAATACTAAGGATTCCTGCCGCTCCGCCGAACAACGCTATCAGGATGTCATAGAACGAAGGGGTGGTACGGGCCAGCAACTGACTTGACTCCTCAAACTGTGGTGAAACTGTGAAATATAATGCCGATGCCAACAATGAACCTAATACGGCAAGCCCGATATTGAGCAAACCTTTCTTTAGTAGTTCAAAGTCCTCTATTCCTATAGCAAGTCCCATCCCTATTATCGGACCCATAAGCGGGGAAATGAGCATGGCACCGATTATTACGGGAATACTGTTGGCGTTCAGACCTACCGATGCCACTCCTATGGCAAACACAAGCGTGAGCAACTGACTACCCTTGAATACTACTCCGCTACGGATACTTTCTTCAATATCCGGTTGTGGTAACAGATCTTCACTGACATTCAAATACTCTTTTAGCCATGAAGTAACCTTATCCGCAAATGTGCTGAACTTTCCCATACTACATTTATATTATCAAAACTATTTTTCACTGCAATTATACTAAAATAAAATGGAAAATTCCGTAAATTTGCAATAAATTTTCAACACATCTTGTTTCTGAACAAAAAAAACACATCAGCCGATGTCCTCCGGGAAAGATTCTGTTGAAAGGCATAAGCATATCAGAAATGACGAAATTTGAAGAACTCGATTTAAGCAACGAAATACTTGATGCACTTGATGCGATGCATTTTGAAGAATGCACACCAATTCAGGAACAGGCTATACCTGTGATAACTGAAGGAAAAGACCTTATAGCCATAGCGCAGACCGGAACAGGAAAGACAGCCGCTTACTTACTTCCGGTAATTGACTATCTGGCTTACAACAAGGATAACAGCAATTCCATTAAGTGCATCATCATGGCACCCACTCGAGAACTTGCCCGTCAGATCGACGTTCAGATGGAAGGATTCAGTTACTTTCTACCCGTCAGTAGTGTTCCGATTTATGGCGGAACTGATGGAAAAACGTTTGCAATCCAGCAAAACGGACTCAAACAGGGTGCAGATGTTGTAATTGCCACTCCGGGGCGTCTTATCGCCCATATCCAGATGGGGTACGTCAATCTGAACGATGTTGAAGTGTTGATTCTTGACGAGGCTGACCGTATGCTTGATATGGGTTTCTATGATGACATCATGCAGATTGTCAATAAGTTGCCCAAAAATCGTCAGACACTCCTCTTCTCTGCAACCATGCCTCCGAAAATCAAACAACTTGCAGGGTCAATACTTTATCAGCCGGAGGAAATAAAAATTGCCGTTAGCAAACCGGCCGAAAAAATTGAACAGTCCGCTTATCTTATATATGAGAATTTCAAGCCGGCTATGCTTTGTCACATACTTGACTCCGTAACGCATCAGAGAGTTATCGTATTTGCATCATCAAAACTTAAAGTGAAGGAACTTGCGCTTCAAATGCGCAAAAGCAAATATAAGGTTGCCGAAATGCACTCCGATCTTGAACAGGAGCGCAGGGACGACATTATGCACCGGTTCACCACCGGTAAAATTGATATTTTAATTGCCACAAATATCATCTCCCGTGGTATCGACATTGATGATATTGAACTCGTCATTAACTACGATGTTCCCGCTGAACCGGAAGAATACGTCCACCGTGTGGGAAGAACTGCACGTGCCAATAACTCAGGAAAGGCGGTTACTTTTATCAGCGAACGTGACAGAATCAGATTCCAACGGATTGAACAGTTGCTTGAAACCGAAATACTTAAGCCGGCTCTTCCTGAAGGAATGGGTGAATCACCCGCTTATCCGCCCACTCCGTCCAAAAGCAGAAAAAAATGGAGCAATCGCTCTAAGGCTGGTAACAGACCTAAGCCAGGGCGTAGAAACGGATTCCGGAATCGCTCCGGAAAAAGCAATGCTGATAAAAACACCAAACAGTAACCGAAAGAATGAGTTCTGGTAATTCTGAAAATATTGACCTTGATAACAAGGAGTTTCAGAAAGTGTGGGAACTGATATCCCACACTAACCGAAGCGTGTTTCTTACCGGAAAAGCAGGTGCGGGTAAATCAACGTTTCTACGTTATATCACTGAAAACACAAAGAAGAAATATGTCGTACTCGCACCTACAGGGATCGCGGCCGTAAATGCAGGTGGAGTCACTCTTCATTCGTTCTTTAAACTGCCATTCAAGCCTGTAATGCCTGATGATCCCGATTTTAGTATACGTTATCTGAGGGAACGAATGAAATATTCAGGCGACTTTGTGAGACTTCTCAGGGAACTTGACCTTATAATCATCGATGAAATTTCAATGGTCAGGGCTGATACTATAGACTTTATTGACAAACTGCTCAGATTTTACACGGGAAAGCGACGTGAGCCGTTCGGGGGAAAGCAAATGCTCCTTGTTGGTGATATATTCCAACTTGAACCGGTTGTTCAAACCGAGACACGTGACATAATACGGAAATATTATGACAATTCTTTCTTCTTCTCAGCCAATGTGTTCAAGGAGTTCAGTGTAATACCCATCGAACTGAAGAAGATATACCGTCAGAATGACCCTCTTTTCATATCTCTTCTTGACCGTGTAAGAGCCGGCGTGCCTACACGTGAAGATATCCGGCTTCTTAACTCTCATCTTCAACAGGATACAACTCCGTCAAAAGGTGATTTCGTCATGACTCTCGCAACACATCGTGACATGGTTGATTCCATCAATGACCATCACCTCAATCTATTAAAATCCCCGGTTATGACATATCTCGGTGTGGTTACCGGAGAGTTCCCGGAAACTGCACTACCCACTCCCATGGAACTCCAGTTGAAAGTGGGAGCCCAGGTTGTATTTATAAAGAACGACAAGGATCACCGCTGGGTCAACGGTACATTGGGAAAGGTTTATAGTGCTTCGGCAGATTCACTTGAAATAGAACTTGAATCAGGCGACCGTCATATTCTCGAACCGGAACGCTGGTCAAATATCCGATATGACTACGATGAGGATACGAAAAAAATAACCGAGGTTGAACTGGGTTCATATACACAGTATCCTCTACGTCTTGCCTGGGCACTGACTATCCACAAAAGTCAGGGTCTTACCTTCAACAATGTTATTATTGACATGGGCAGGGGTGCATTTTCCGGAGGACAGACTTATGTGGCTCTAAGCCGTTGCCGTTCTCTGGAAGGTTTGACACTTCGTTCCACTGTCAATCAGCGGGATATGTTTGTAAACCCTGCAATAGTTAGTTTCAGTAACCGTTTTAATTCCGATACGCTGTTCAAAAGCGCTATCGAAGAAGCACATGTTAAGGAACTGTTCAGGTTGGCGGCGAAGAACTGGAATAAGGGGGATATCAATCACGCAATCGACAATCTTATCGAGGGTTCCGCAGTTGAATACCGCCTCGACAACCCGGTTGTAAAACGTTACATCAAGCAGAAACTCAGCGTAATATCTCAGCAAAAAGATGAAATCGTTAAACTTAAAAGTGAAATAGCGGACATTAAAACTACTCTCAGGACCCTGGCAGAAGAATATCTTACAATGGGCAGGTTATGTCTGAAAACAGGAAACGGTCCCGAACCGGCCATTAAGAA
Source organism: uncultured Porphyromonadaceae bacterium (assembly GCA_947175645.1). Classification (GTDB taxonomy): domain Bacteria; phylum Bacteroidota; class Bacteroidia; order Bacteroidales; family Muribaculaceae; genus CAJUPY01. The sequence continues at coordinate 172,947 of CAMWNP010000001.1, read as the reverse complement.
TTTCAACAAGGCAATCTCCATATATCCTGATTTTGTGGATGCTTTGATTGAGAAATCAAAACTTTTGTTTGATATTGGTGAATTTGACGCTGCAATTTCCCTTGCCGAAAAAGCAGTCAAAACCGAACCGGACAATTTTGAAGCAAGATTAATATTGGGAAAACTTGCCCTTTCTTCCGACTCTTTATTTCAGGCTCTTGACACATTCCTGACAGCGGTTAATCTTGTGCCTGACAACCCTGAACCTTACGATTATATCGCTGAGATTTATCTGCGCGTAGGTGAAAAAGGTGAATCAAAAAAATACAAGGCGTTAGCGTCAAAACTGCGTCGCAAAAAGAAATGAACCTCTAATATTTCTGAGGGAGTATAAAATATTCTGCAATCTAAGACCCGGTTCCCCAATATTTGTTAATACTGAGGAGGCATATCGCCGAGAGTTTTTTGGCTTGTGATGAAGGAGCGTAGCCGTAGTTACGTGACTGAAGAACAAGGAAAAAAGCGCCGGTGAGATGCGGTGGTAAGGTAACTTTTTGCCACAGTACACAATTACAAGTGCCAAAATTCGGTTATATGAATTTAATCATTTGCAACATGTCAGGATAAATTGGGATATAAATCCTTACATATCATTATTCTTACTTATCCGTGGCATGAGTTACCATTGGCCGCCTCAGTATTAACAAATATTGGGGAACCGGGTCTAAATCCTGCGAGATCTGACTTTTGACACTCCGGGAGTCACAACACGTTCTCCCATGCGCTTTGCAAATTCCGCCCTGAGTTGCAACATACGGCCAAGACCGTTCATTATATCCATAATTCTCTCACCGTCAGGAGATTGGGAAGAATACTCTTTTTTAAGTTCATCCTGCAGATCATTGATATCACACAGAAGGATGGCATTTTTCAGTTCAAATAACGCTCGTGGCAACAACTGCCCCAACTGCTCCTGTTCACTTTCAACATGTGCGAATTTTGTATGGATTTTGCTTAACTGATGTTTCTCCATTACAAGTTCGGCTGTTATGGTTCGTGCTTCATCATCATCTGATGAAGATAGAATCCGCTCAACATAGTTTTGTGCAAAATCATGCATGTATTGATTCATGATTTCCTCACATTCCTCGGTCAAATGCTTCTCTCTCTGTATTATATCATCCATACCGGTAGCCTCCGACCTTATTTTTTCCTCGCCGGAAGTCCATGCTTCACTTCGCTTCTGCATGGCTCTATCCCTCGCTGATGAATAATCCTGCATAAACCTGTCACGGAGAGCGAGTGCCATACTGAACAAACGTCCATAGGCAGGAACGGTGAAACGTATTTCATCGGCTGCCATTTCTGACTCAACGAAATCCATCACATTTACCGGCTGGCTGATGCCATCTTCCTCCTCATCAAAAAGAGTAAGCATCCCATATTTCAGTACATAGCGCAACACCTGCTTTTCAAAGGGCTCTAATATGGCACTTCGGTCTGTATTCTTTCTTAAATCCGCTGAAACAATGTATTCTGCATCCTGACCATCAGTAGATTTTTCCTGCTGAACCTCCGGAGTTTCTGACCCGGATACGGCTTCCGGAACTGTCGCATGGGCTGCTCTTGTTTTATCCTGTTGCTGGCGCTTGAATTCCTGCTCCCGTATAGCAACCCTGCTCTTTCCCACTTCATTAAGGAGGATTTTCTCATCGACACCAAGTGCATAGCAGCACTCTTTGATATAGGCATTACGGGAGATATCATCCGGAATTACCGCTATGGACCTTACAATATCAGAAGTTACTCTCGACCACTTTATGGGGTCATCCCCTACTCCGTCAAGCAGAATGTTCATCTTGAACTTGACGAAATCCACCTCATTTTTCTCAAGATACGCCTCTACCTCTGAAGAGGAGTGATTCTGGGCGAATGAGTCCGGGTCATCACCTTCCGGCAACTGAAGGACTTTCACATTCAGTCCCTCTGCTAAAAGCATATCAATACCACGAAGCGATGCCTTGATGCCGGCCGCATCGCTGTCATATATTACTGTCACATTATCAGTAAACCTGTGTAATAGGCGAATCTGCCCCTCCGTCAGCGAAGTGCCTGATGAAGCAACCACATTCTCTATTCCACTCTGATGCATGGAAATCACATCCATGTAACCTTCAACCATTATGCACTTATTCTTTTTCACAATGGCAGGTTTGGCCTGATACAGTCCGTAGAGTTCCCGGCTCTTGCTGTAAATCACCGACTCAGGTGAATTCACATATTTTCCACCGGGTTTATCTTTTCTGAGGATACGTCCGCCGAATGCAACCACTTTCCCGGATATGGAAAAGACAGGATAGATGACACGCCCGCGGAAACGGTCGTAAAACTCACCTTTTTCAGATCTTCCTATCAGTCCTGTTGTCAATAGATTCTCTTCTCTGTAACCTTTTTTGAGTGCCTCCTGAAGAAGATCATCACGTTTGTCAAGCGAGTACCCGAGTCGGAATTTCTTTATCATGGCATCGCTCAATCCGCGTTCACGGAAATACGCTAATCCCACGTTAACACCTTCTGTTGTTTCAAGGAGATTATGTTCAAAGTGATTGAGGGCGAACTCATTGACAGCAAAGAGGGCCTCGCGTTCGGATGCCGTCTCCCTTTCCTTGTCTGTCAGTTCACGTTCCTTGATCTCGATATTGTATTTCTTGGCAAGATAACGCAGTGCCTCCTGATATGACATCTGCTCCAACTGCATGATGAAATTCACTGCAGATCCGCCTTTACCACAACTGAAACACTTGCAGATCCCTTTTGACTTTGACACCGAGAATGAAGGAGTCCTTTCATTATGGAAGGGACAAAGACCAATATAGTTGGCTCCCCGCCTTTTAAGGCTGACGAAGTCACTGACAACATCCACAATATCTGCGGCGTCGAGTATTCGCTGGACAGTTTCCTGATCTATTCTTCCCATATCAAAATACAAAGATAAGGATAAAAATCAAAAAAATGAAATAATATATGGCGCAAAAGGGATTTTGGTACGGAATTTGCATTATAAGCAGATGTAGAAAATAGTTTATATTATCAACTTCTACTTAATACTTAAACCTTTTTCTTTACATTTTGTTAAAATTGTAGTTATAACATTAAACAAAGATATTATGAATTTCAACAGTTTTACTATCAAGTCTCAGGAAGCGATTCAGAAAGCGCTGGAAATAACCCGCGCCGCCGGACAACAGCAGATTGAGCCGGTTCACATTCTGAAAGCCATCATGACTGAGGGTGAAGCACTAATCAAATTCATTTTCCAGAAGATTGGCGCTAATCCTGCCGTGGTGGCAGAAAGAGTTGACCGTGAAATTTCCACACTCCCTAAAGTTAGTGGTGGAGAACCTTATCTTAGCCGTACGGCTAACGATGTTTTGCAGAAAGCACTTGACATCGCAAAAAAACAAGGTGATGAATACGTTACAATAGAGGCTCTTCTCATGGCTCTGTTCCAGGTAAATTCTCCGGCATCGAACATCCTTAAGGATGCTGGGCTCAGCGAGAAAGAACTTGAAGCGGCCATCAACGAACTCCGTAAAGGAAAGAAAGCCACTGACCAGAGTGCGGAGGACACCTACAATGCACTGAGTAAATATGCCATTAACCTCAATGAGCGTGCACGCAGCGGTAAACTTGATCCCGTCATCGGTCGTGATGATGAGATTCGCCGTGTACTTCAGATTCTTAGCCGCCGTACCAAGAACAACCCTATGCTCATTGGTGAGCCGGGTACAGGTAAGACTGCCATTGCTGAAGGTCTTGCACAGCGTATAGTAAGAGGCGATGTACCCGAAAACCTGCGCTCAAAGCAGATATTCTCCCTTGATATGGGGGCACTTGTCGCAGGTGCCAAATATAAAGGTGAATTTGAAGAACGTCTGAAAGCCATTGTCAACGAAGTTACTCAGAGTGATGGCGAGATTATCCTTTTTATCGATGAAATCCACACCCTTGTCGGTGCCGGTAAAGGTGAAGGTGCAATGGATGCTGCAAACATCCTCAAACCTGCGCTTGCCCGTGGTGAACTCCGTAGCATCGGTGCCACAACTCTTGATGAATACCAGAAGTATTTCGAGAAGGACAAGGCTCTTGAGCGCCGTTTCCAGAAGGTTATGGTTAATGAACCTGACGAAACAAGTGCCATCGCTATCCTACGCGGTTTGAAAGAACGTTATGAGAACCACCACAAGGTACGTATCCGTGACGAGGCGATTATCGCTGCCGTACAACTTTCCGTCCGTTACATAACAGACCGATTCCTCCCTGATAAGGCTATTGACCTTGTTGATGAGGCGGCCTCAAAACTCCGTCTGGAAATTGACTCGGTTCCCCAGGCTCTTGATGAGATTTCACGCATGATCGCTCAAAAAGAGATTGAACGTGAGGCTATCAAACGTGAGGGCGATAAGGAACATGTCAAGGAGATTGAAAAGGATTTGGCTCAACTGCGCGAGGAAGAAAAGGAATTCACCGCCAAGTGGAAAGCCGAGAAAGAACTTATCAATAAGATTCAGCAGAACAAGATTGACATTGAACAACTCAACTTCGATGCTGAACGTGCCGAACGTGAAGGCGACTACGCTAAGGTTGCCGAAATACGTTACTCACGCATTCAGCAGAAAGAAGATGAGAACAAAAATATTCAGGAACAACTGAAAATGATGCAGGGCGAGAAAGCCCTCATCAAAGAAGAAGTTGATGCCGAGGATATTGCCGATGTAGTTTCACGCTGGACCGGAATCCCAGTTAACAAGATGGTTCAGAGCGAGAAAGAGAAACTGCTCCATCTGGAAGAAGAACTCCACAACCGTGTGGTAGGTCAGGATGAGGCCATCCGCGCTATTGCAGATGCCGTGCGCAGAAGCCGTGCCGGACTTAATGATCCCCGTCGTCCTATCGGTTCATTCATCTTCCTGGGTACTACCGGTGTTGGTAAGACCGAACTTGCCAAGGCACTCGCTGAATATCTGTTCGATGACGAGAATATGATGACTCGTATCGATATGAGTGAATATCAGGAGAAACACGCTGTGAGCCGACTTGTCGGAGCGCCTCCGGGATATGTCGGATATGATGAAGGTGGTCAGTTGACCGAGGCTGTACGTCGTAAACCTTACTCAGTTGTTCTGTTCGATGAGATTGAGAAAGCACATCCCGATGTGTTCAATATCCTTCTCCAGGTTCTTGACGATGGACGTCTGACTGACAATAAAGGCCGTCTGGTCAACTTCAAGAACACTATCATCATCATGACCACAAACATGGGTTCACATCTAATCCGCGAAAACTTCGCCAAGATGACCGATGAAAATAAGGAAGAGACCATTGACAAGACCAAGAACGAAGTTCTGGATATGCTCAAACAGACCATCCGACCGGAGTTCCTGAACCGAATCGATGAGATTATCATGTTCACTCCCCTTAACGAGAAAGAGATTGAGGAAATCGTTGGCCTGCAGATAAAGAGTATCAAGAAGATGCTGGCAACCAACGGGGTTGAACTCAATATTACTCCGGCCGCGCTCAAATATCTTGCCGAGGAAGGCTACGATCCTGAATTCGGTGCCCGTCCGGTTAAGAGAGCAATCCACCGTCTGGTTCTTAACCAACTGGCCAAAGATATGCTTGCCCAAAAGGTTGAGAAGGACAAACCCATCGTTATTGATGTGAAGGATGATGAACTGATTTTCAGAAATTGAAAACAGAACCAATACCCTACCCTTTGAAATGAGCCGGTTTGAACCGGCTCATTTCAAAGTTTACTTAAACACATAAACTAAATCTTAATTTAACAACGTATGAAAAAACTACTTTATTTACTTGTGGCACTCCCTATGATTATGCTGAGTGCCTGTCATGATGACGATGATTTGCCAAATGTTGATCTCGACATCCAGTTCAGCGGTGTGACCGTTAAAGATGATGTGATCTATGTGGTTCAAGGTGAACCCATCACAATAGAATCTGTGTCACTTATCAACAATACCGATAAGAAAGGAACCTTAGGTGTAGTATCCTATTACTGGGATTATATTAGAGTCGGCAGTCAGGTAGTAGCACCTTATACCGCCACATTCGAGACCACCGGAGATCCTGTAGGAAACCATATTCTCTCATTGGACTGTGGTATTTACGTAGAGGATTATCCCGTTTGTTTCGGGGCTGCGCAATTCAAAATCAAGATTGTAGAATCAGAAGATGATTTGCCCGATGACGGTCAGCAGAATCCCACTATCACCAACTACGCAAAAATCTCATCAGATACGAAGTAAAACAAACGCTTAAATTATCATTCAAGATGGGCTCATGAAATTCATGGGCTCATCTTTTTTGTGCGAGAGGCATATCCTTATGTCATTTTTTACGGTGGAATTGGGCAAATACGCGAAAAATGAAGAATAATTCGTAAAAAAAGGCCGAAATGTTGTGGCAAATGACTATTTTTGCATAAGTTTTAAAGAATATGTTCGGCAAGTACTTAAAAAAAGGGAGTATGGCCCTGTTTGTTGCGGCATCGGCATTCGGTATGACCTATGCCCGTGACTTTGTGCTTGTGCTGGACCCGGGTCATGGCGGTAAGGATTATGGTGCTATAGGAAAGATCACTAATGAAAAGAGCATAAATCTGCGGGTTGCCCAACTTGTTGGTGAGAAGATCGAGGATTTATATGATGATGTGGAGATAGTTTACACTCGTGACGATGACTCATTTGTTTCACTGAAAGATAGGGCTACAATTGCCAATGAAGCGGGTGGTGATCTTTTTATTTCTATCCATGTGAATTCGGTTGATAAGAAGAACCGCAACCGGAGCATCATCCAGGGTGCATCGGTTTATACGCTTGGATTGCATAAATCGGCTGACAACCTTGAGGTTGCCAAGCGTGAGAATGCGGTTATGGCCATGGAAGATGATTACACCAGTTCATACGAGGGTTTCAATCCTGACTCAAGCGAGAGTTATATAATTTTTGAGTTGTCGCAGAATCAACATCTTGAACAAAGCGTGAGGCTTGCTGGAGCGATTCAGGATCAACTTGTGAGGTATGCCAACCGTGTGGACAAGGGTGTCCGTCAGGCCGGCTTCTGGGTTCTGTGGAGCACAAGTATGCCGTCGGTACTGATTGAACTGGATTTCATCTGCAATCCGGAGCAAGAAAAGTATCTCGCGTCTGAGAATGGGAAACAAGAACTGGCAGACGCGATAGTCAGAGCCTTTGCAAAATACAAATCCAGCAAGGCGAACCTTCCGCTTGATGTCAAGGCTTCAGATCCTCTGACATTGGACTATAAGAAATCCGCCAAAGATGAAAGTTCAATTTCTAAAGAAGCGGAATCCGCTGTAAATACAGACGTTGAAATATACAAAATTCAGTTCCTCACGAGTTCAAAAGAATTATCTGCGGCGGGAAAAGAATTTAAAGGACTCTCTAACACATCTTTTTACAAGGATAACGGGTTATATAAATATACAGTCGGTAATTTCAATGAAATTCAGTCAGCAAAGAAACTTCTTGCTGAAGTTCAACAGAAATTTCCATCGGCATTTATCATAAAAATGAAAAACGGAAAAAGAATAAAATAATCATGAAGAAAAAAGAAATTACAATCGGCATCTGCGTAATTCTGGCATTATGCTTTCTTTTCGTAGGAATAGAATACCTTAAAGGTATTAATGTATTTAAACCGGCCAACTATTATGAAGTGTCATATACGGATGTAAACGGACTGGCATTGTCAGCACCTGTAACGCTTAACGGCTACAAGGTCGGACAAGTCAACAGCATAGAATATGAATATGATAATCCGGGACATATAAAGGTTGAACTGAGTCTGGACAAGGCATTGAAAGTTCCAGCCGGCTCAGAGGCAATCATAGTGACAGATATGCTTGGAACGGCTACGGTCAACCTGAAGTTATCCACATCAGGAGATTATCACAATGTAGGAGACAAACTCATAGGCAAGACCGACAAAGGGCTTATGGCAAACGTTTCCGACAATCTATTGCCAACTGTTGCCAATATTATACCAAAGGTTGACTCACTGCTGACTGCCATCAATACTTTGGTTGCGGATCCGGCTTTGAGAAGTTCGGTTCAGCGTCTTGACGGAATAACCGCGAATCTGGAAATGACAATGACACAACTTAACCGATCCGTGTCTACCCTACCCGCTATCATGAATAATGTGGATAATACAACCGGAAATCTGAATAAAATCACTTCGGATCTTGCGATAGTTTCGGCTGATGTAGCCCAAATGCCTCTTGATTCAACAATGAACAATCTGAAAGTTACAACCGACAATCTACGCAAACTCACCGAAGACCTGAACAATCCTAATTCAACACTGGGATTATTGATGAACGATCCCGCACTTTATAATAATCTTAACAGTACCGTAGGGTCACTTGATTCCTTGTTCATTGACATAAAGAAGAACCCGAAACGATATATCAACATCAAACTTCTATAATTTAGACACATTCTAAATAATGCTTTTTCGGGGCTTAATTGCAAATGCTTTTAAATAGTGCGATTGAGCCCCTTTTTATAACAAATCGGGAACTGACTCCGAATAAACCATCACTTCAATGATCAAATTTAGTTCACTGATAATCAGCGAATTGAGATTCACCACCAATGGGCGGTCATCAAATTTTTATTATCTACTATTCTAACATGCTGAATGTCAGCATAGTTGCATGAAAACACAAAATTCCAAATAAAAAAGTATTTGTTTTAATAAAAAATTATTGGGAATTTTGTATTGGAAAAAGTATCGCAATAAATTTACTAAATGGAAAAAAACCACATACAATTGTGGGAGGACTGTCTACGAATCATAAAAGATAATCTCTCTCCCGAGCAATATGCCACATGGTTTGAACCTATATCCTCATATAGTTTCGAACAGGGCAAATTGACCTTGAATGTGCCTACCTCTTATTATATGGAGCACATTGAGGAGCATTACATCAACTTGCTTGTGGCCACACTGAAAAGGGTCTATGGCAATGTTGAAGGATTGTTCTACCGTTATTATCAGGTTGACAAAGAACCGTCAACCGTTGTTGATGTCCGTAGCGAAAATCCTTCCCAGGCAATCAAGCCCGGACTCCCCCCCGCAAATCCATTTTCAGTAAATATTGAGCCTAACATTGATTCTCAACTCAATCCGCGATACACTTTTGAGAACTACTGTGGGAGCATGTCAAACAAAGTTGCCCGTTCCATTGGCGAGACAATAGGAGATGATCCCAACTGCAAGACCTTCAATCCATTGTTTATCATAGGTCCGTCAGGTGTAGGCAAAACACACCTTATGCACGCCATAGGAATACGTCTGAAGGAACGTAATCCCCGTCTTCGTGTACTATATGTAACGGCCCGCCTGTTCGAGAGTCAGTTCACTGCCGCTCTTCTGAATAAGAAAATTAATGATTTCATTTATTTCTATCAGAGTATCGACTGCCTGATAATTGATGATATTCAGGACCTTATCGGAAAGGAGAAAACCCAGAACGCGTTCTTCCATATTTTCAATCATCTTCATCTTAACAACAAGCAGATTATTCTTTCAAGCGATTGTCCCCAGTCGCAGATGAAAGGTTTGCCGGAACGAATGATGACACGGTTCAAATGGGGCATGACCGTTAAACTTGATCGTCCGGATCTTGAATTACGTCGTGAAGTGCTTGCTCTAAAGGCACAGCGTGACGGATTGAAAATCAGTGATGATGTTATAGAATTTATAGCGGAAAACGTAACCGAAAGTATCCGTGAACTCGAAGGAGTTATGGTTTCACTGGTTGCCCATGCCACCATTTTGAACATGGAGATAACCGTTGACCTTGCCAAGAGCGTCTTGTCAAATGCGGTGAAAGTGTCACAACGTCAGATTAATTTCGAGATGGTGACCCAGGGGGTAAGCAGTTACTACAATGTTGATCCCGATCAATTATTTACAAAATCAAGAAAGCGGGAGATTTCAGATGCACGCCAGATGGTTATGTATATGGCAAAAAAATATGCAAAGATGCCGTTGACCGCTATCGGAACACGTCTGTCACGTACCCATGCTACAGTTTTGTATGCATGTAAGAATATTGAGGAACGCCTTCCATTTGAAAAGCAACTTCAGGAAGATGTCGCCTCCATAGAAAAGTCATTTACAACAATTTAAGGCTCCATTCATCATTCATAAGGTATGATCCAACGAGAGGGTAACGTTTGATTACCCTTTCATTGTTGTATTACATGATGATCATACACCAACACATTTTGTCGTTTCTCCTAAACAAAATTGTATCTAATTGGGTTTAATATTCAAACGCACTAAAAATCTATTATACTATGAAAAAAATTTCAAACCTCCTTCTGGTCCTGCTTATTCCCATTTTTGGATCGGCTATTATCAGTTGTGATAACGAAGATGAAGTAGAATATGTCACTTATGAACAACTTCCAAATCAGGCAAAAATCTTCCTTTCTCAGTTTTTTCCCGGAGTAAAGATCTTGTCAACACATAGAGATACTGATGAATATGAGGTAGTTCTTAACGGTGGTACAGAAATAGACTTCACACTTTCCGGGGATTGGAAGAATGTTGACGGTGCTCCAGGACAAACAATCCCTAATGGTTTCTATCCATCAGAAATTGATCTATATATTGTATCAAATTACGCCGGGACAGGAATCAATGAGATTTCCAAGACTCATTATGGTTATGAGGTTGAATTGGTAAATAATCTGGATTTAATGTTCAATACAAACGGTGAATTTATCGGCCTTAAATAATTCCCTTCTCTTCTAACCTATCACCGTCACTATAATTCATTAAGGCGGGTAATCTGGAAAATGATATTAACCAGTTCAGGTAGCAAATAGGCCGTATGGACTTGATGCTACTGATAGGTCATGCAAACATGTTCAGAATTTGACAAAATGGAAGATGAACAATTATCCGGTCAAAAGGACTCCGGCGTAGTCAACTTCATAATAAAGGCGGTGTGTCATAATAAGCCATCTGCGTCGTTGCTTTCGGAATTCGGCTTCGGTCACATACTTAGGTATGCTCCCATCAGCCTAATCCTCAGCGCCTTGCATCCGACCTATTCTGACAAACCTTAAGAGGGTATGTCAAAATTGCATTTCGACATACCCTCTTCAAAAAGTATGAATTGCTGTTTGCTATTTTAAGATTGCACTATTGCTTTCTATTGTAGTTTGAATTTCGTTATTTCGCTTCACCTTCTTTCCATAAGGTAAAGTATAAGAAACTGTAATTTGAACAGATCGGGCAAGGTCGCTGCTCCATTGCCAACCGTGAGATGAATATCGTTCCGAATCAAAATAGTAGTAATACTGATATTTGTTGAACCAGTTCCGGAACTGCAAGCCGAGTTTGAAATCACTAACAGAATAATTTGCTAAAAGGCCATAGGTACTCTTGTATCGAATTCTGACACCATTGTTAAAAGGAGCGATGTTTTTATTAGGTGTCTGATAATACAGAATGAATGAAAAATTCTTGAAATAGTAATTGGCTTGAACATTTGCCGTTACAATATTCATTGATTGAGCATCAATGCCGGTACTTTTCAGGTGTGCTATTTTTCCCGTAGCACGTAGTGAAAGAGAATTTCTGAATAGTTTAACAGACGCAGAAACATATCCCGAGAAATCAAAGAAGTCTCCACTGTTTATCTTTTTGCGAATAAGACCGTCATGACCCTCTAAAGAAAAATATTCATATGCAGTTTTGTTCAAATAGCCATGGTATTCCGCAGTAGCCGAGAGGTTCAACTTATTCGTCGGCATAAAGGTATATGAGGCTGAAGCCGTAGTAAATGTTGTGTTGCGAAGTTCGGGGTTGCCTTGTAGCCAAAGAAGTTCATTGCTCTGCACAATAGCGGAATTTGAAGAGGCGGGAGTAGGATGATTATTGCCCCACCATCCTTCAATTGAAGCGGAGTTCTTGTCATTTATCTTATATTCCAATTGCAGACCAAGTCGAGGGTTCCATTGCTCCAGGGTATTAACGCCGTTCAAACGGCCGATAACATAAGATACACCAATGCGCGAATATAGGCTTAGGCCGGATTGCCAATTCTGCAAATATTCAAGGAACATCATATTTTCAGATGAAAGAAGTTTCTGCAATCCGTCATAAGACCCTTCATAATAAGTGTGATAGACAGTGTTGTAACTCATTAAAGATGTTCTGAATGTATTGTTGTGAGAAAACTTCTTTGAATACTGAACTGTAACAACGGGCTCGTATACCGTTTCTTTGTTATTGTTTAATATCGGAGTCATCTCTCCAAGCAGATATGAAGAATTTCTTCGTGTACTGGCATACGTGAAACTCCATGACGCAATCAAAAAATTATTTTTCGGTAAAACAAAGTAATAGTAGCCTCTTAACCTGGGTGATATTGTCTGACCTGATTCGTTAGACAGAGATGAAGATGCAGAAAAAACATTATCGGAATAAAAGAGATCTGACCAATTTCTTGTATGCGGATTTCCTGTACGGTTATAAGCGACAGAATGAGTAACCCTTGTTGATTTCGTGTTATACGAAGCACGAAATGAAACCGATTGAGAATTACTTTGCTGAATATAGTCGTCACCGGATTTAGTAGTACGGACTAATTCATCAAAATGTTTGTTCCCAATATTAATATTCCGGAAAGTTTCAGTTTCACAGGCCGGTGAAGTGTTGTAATATTCAATATTTCCTATTGTGTTGGCATCTAATGTCCACTTGCCTTTTACAAATTTAGAATACAGTATGCCTTCACCTTTGTCAAAGTTTAGTGTAGCACCAATGGCAGTCAATTTGGTATATCCGCCCCATTCGTATTTCCTCATAATGAAATTGACAACATTAGCCTGTCCTCCGAACCGAGGGTCTTCAGGATATTGTAATACTTCAACCCTAAGAACATCTTCCGGACGTAATCCCTTTAAATCCTCCTCAGTCGCCTCCATATAATCAATGAACATGCCAACATTCTTTCCTGTATAAGTCTTAACGGTCATACTGCCCGGGGTTATGTCAAGTTGCGGGATATTCATTAATTCTAAAAGTTGCGTAGCATCAATGGCGGCTTTTTTAATCTTTTTTGCCGGTATATATTCCACCCCACGTTCTATCACACGTTGAGTGCGTGCTTCAACCACAATTTCATCAAGATCCTTGGTCTTGATTGAATCGGATTCAACATTCTGACCAAATACTTTCAAAGAGCAAAGCAATGTACATATTATGAAAATTTTTCGTTTCATATTTATGATTCATTAAGTTTTATATGCAAAGTTACGAAAAAAAATACTTAACTCTCAAACAAAGTTGAGAATCGAGGATTTACACACTATTCGCTGTTATTTTTTCTCAGTCTACTCAAATAAGTAGGAGTAATGTTAAGGTAAGAGGCAATGTCCTTAAGGGAGAAAATCGAGAAAATGTCTTCATGTTTTTCAACAAGTTCACAATATCTTTCTTTTGCAGATTTAATGTAAAGGTCGATATACCGGTTATAAGTGGTGTCAAAAAGAGCCATACTGCTTTCGGCAATAGTTCTATATAATTCAGCATCAGATTTCATTTTTGATCCGATTTCCTTAGCGGAGATGCAATAAATCTCGCATGGAGTAACCGCAACTATTGAAACACGCGATTTTTTACCGTAGAGGGAGAATGGAAAATCAGCGACAAATCCACCGGAAAATTCCAGGCCGACAACCCTCTCGGTGCCATCGGATGCATAAACAACATATTTCAGAGAGCCAGACTTAATGTAGCCCAAATATTTCGCACTCCGACCTTCTTCTGCAAAAAGATCTCCTTTTTCATATTTAAGCAATACTCCTTTATCTACGCATAGATTGCGCCACAAATTGGCATCAATGTTATCGTAATATGTATTGAAGTTGGAGGATCTCACTGTCTCGTTTGAAAAAATTCCGGCAGGCTCTTCACCGAAAAATTATTAATAAGAAAACTTGAGCCAACTATGCCACTTCTAAAATGAGGGTCGTAGGAAACCTTTGATACAGATGTAACAATAGCAGCCCACGCTATACACGTGAGAAACACTATGCTTTCTCTCGTATCAAGTTGAAAATTTCCTACGTTTTCATTTTACAAGAGAGCATAACGCTTCTTTTTTTCCAAAATGTCGTGGATAGGTCTAAACCTTTCCGACAACAAAGGTATATAAAAAATTTTAACACCGGATAATGAGATGGAAAAATTTCAGAATCCGACAATATATCCCTAATAAAGAAAAATACCACATAAAAAGAGGGAAACTCATTAAGCATGAAGTTCCCTCTTTTTTCTATTAAGGCGGTGTGTATTACTTTTTCTGTTCCTTTTCCCAACTGTCTTTAAGTCCGATGGTACGGTTAAAGATAAGATGTTCAGGAGTTGACGTGAGGTCAGGAGTAAAATAGCCAATACGCTGGAACTGAAACTTTGCTCCCGGAATAGCATTTTCTGCAATGAAAGGTTCAACCTTGATTCCTTCAACAACCTTGAGAGAATCAGGATTGAGAAGTTCGCGGAAGTCACGTTCGGTTTCAGCAGAAGGGTTCTCAACGTTGAAAAGTCGGTCATAAAGACGAGCCGTGGCATCAACAGCATGAGGCACTGAAACCCAGTGAAGAGTACCTTTTACCTTACGATTCGCACCCGGCAGACCACTACGGCTTTCGGGGTCGTAAGTACAATATATTTCTTCAATCTCACCGTTGTCATTTTTCTTTATGCCGGTACATTTGATGATATATGCCCCTTTCAACCGTACTTCACCATCGGGTGCAAGCCTGAAGAATTTTTTGGGTGGATTCTCCATGAAGTCATCACGTTCAATGAAAATTTCACGAGAGAAAGGCATGGAATGAGTTCCGGCAGATGGGTCTTCAGGATTATTCTCCATCTCAACCATTTCTGTTTTATCTTCGGGATAATTTGTAATGACTACTTTAACCGGATTCATAACTGCCATTCCACGCGTTGCAATTGCATTAAGGTCTTCACGCACAGCATGTTCAAGGAGAGAAACACTGTTCAACGCCTCGTATTTTGTGTAACCGATACGCTCGATGAAATTACGAATTGATTTAGGTGTGAAACCACGGCGACGCATTCCGGAGATTGTTGGCATACGCGGGTCATCCCATCCTTCAACAAGCCCTTCCTTAACAAGTTGAAGCAGTTTACGCTTGCTCATCACTGTGTAAGTCAGGTTCAGGCGATTGAACTCAATCTGTCGGGGACGGTAAGTTTCATCTGCAAGTTCATCAACGAAATAGTCATAGAGAGGACGGTGAGGGACGAACTCAAGAGTACAGATGGAGTGAGTTACTCCCTCAAAGAAATCGCTTTGTCCGTGGGCGAAATCATACATTGGATAAACTTTCCACTGGGTACCGGTACGGTGATGCGGAGTCTTTATGATACGGTACATTATAGGGTCGCGGAAGTGCATGTTGGATGAAGCCATATCAATTTTTGCACGAAGAACTCTTGCCCCTTCCTCAAATTCACCATTGTTCATACGAATGAAAAGGTCAAGATTTTCTTCAGGAGTGCGGTTTCGATAAGGGCTCTCAGTACCGGGAGTGGTAGGAGTTCCTTTTTGAGCAGCAATCTGTTCCGAAGTCTGATCGTCAACGTATGCTTTACCCTCTTTTATCAGACGGCAAGCAAGTTCAAATAACTGAGGGAAATAGTCCGAGGCATAATACTCTCTGTCACCCCAGTCAAAACCTAACCAATGAATGTCCTCACGAATAGAGTCGACATATTCGACATCTTCTTTCACGGGGTTTGTATCATCGAACCTGAGGTTACATGTACCTCCAAATTTTTCAGCCACACCGAAATCCATACAAATAGCCTTAGCATGTCCGATATGGAGATAGCCGTTAGGTTCCGGCGGAAAACGAGTGTTAAGGCGTCCGCCGTTCTTACCAGCCTTGAGATCATCGAGAACCATCTGTTCCACGAAACTGAGGCTCTTCTTTTCGGTACTTTCTGCTTCTTTATTTACTTCCATTTTTATTATAATGTAGTTTCAATATCTATAGGAAATATAATTAATGTGCAAATTTAACTATTTCAAATCTAATAGGCAACACAAATTGGGAATTAAGGATGCAACTGTGAATTATTTATATTTTTTTCAACAATATCACATCAATAGAAATATTCCAAAAACAAGATGCCCGCTAAATTTTGTCTAAAACTTCTCAAACAGCAATAAAAATTCCGTCAACCCTGAAGAATGTCATTTACAGGTATCTGATATTCCGGGAGCAGAGACTTGAGATCCTCAATAACCGGGGTCAGATCACGGACAGACTTCTCAGCATCAATCAAACACATAGCCTTTTCCAGCAGTAATTTAGCCCTGACGGGATCGCGCCATCCCATGTTTTCAAAATCGCAGTTCCAACTGTAAATCCATGAGATAAAGTAGTCAATTTTCGCAAGTTGGTAATCAAGCAGCCAGAGTTGTTCAGTGTATTCCGAGACAGCCTTGTAATCGGCTGATTCAATCAGGCTATCCATTTTTTCACGGATTCGCGGTACAGCGGCATGATCCTTTGGCTGACCATACTTCTCAACATCCTTGCAGTAAGAATGGAACAACGCCTTAAGACGTTTTATGCCGCGCTTCAGTTTATCCTTGTTGAATTCCAAGTCAATCTTTTCACTAAGTTGACACAATTGTTCAAAAAGGATATCCTTCTGCTCACGACTATCGCAATCGCGGAAATGGTTGACAAGAGATGAAATCTCAGAAACGTATTGATTGTTTCCGAGTTGACGCGCCTTACTAATTGCTGTTGATGCTTCGTGGATAACAATATGCAAGGGGACTTCGCTTTTAGTTGCAGATGTAACCCTGTCAGTGACGTCAATCTCATAATCAAGGAAGGGAATATCCACAATGAAATTGTCTATTCTGCCGGATTTATCAGCATGCAACCGAAGGTTTACCTCACTTCCCATCGGAAGCATTGCCGGCAAATCATCACCGGTTAAAATGATGTCATAAAGGTGATTGCATAGAATTGTTCGTGTGAGCATATCCTTATATATCTCTTTCTGATACAAGGAAATACGTATTTCAGAATCAGAGTCGGCAGGATAGATGTCCTGACGTGTCCTTAAGCCGAGGACCACACCATGAGCAGGAAGATGCGCTCCACGTTGCAAACCCTGTATTTCCTTGAATACCTCATCATTATCGTTATTGCTTACACCAATTCCCAAAGATAACGGGATTACCGCATCCGCAATACCGTCAAGGCCCTGAATAACCGATATTTCCGAAGGTTCACATTCAACCTGATTACCCTGCCAGTTGAAACATCTTATAGAAAAGATATTAACCGTATCTTTTTTTAGCGGGAGTTCCACAACGTCACCTGACTGATCAATTTTTACGGGAGATGTAGTACACATTCCGTCATTACGCGAAAATTCCACAGTAACCCAAGGTTCAGGTGGCAAATCAGAGAGTTTTGGCAAGATTTTCACAGATACGAATTCCGACATCTCTGCCGAGTTGCCGCGAGCGACAACCTCAAGTTGGATTTTTTCAGGTGTTCGTGATTTATTGAGTATGTGATCGGGCAGACTCACCGTGGAGGCGTATATAGCGGCACCTTGGGAGACACAAGTCATGGGATCAACATCGTTTCGAATTACTGCCGGTATATGGGAAAGCAGCATTTCACGTAACAAAGGAGCCATAGTGGGACCACCGACAAGAACAATGTCACGAATAGAGGAAGGAGCGATTCCGTTTCTTTCCAGCATAGCCATTGTAAGATCAATAGCCTTACGGAAAACCGGCTCCTGTATTCTGTCAAGAACGTTTCTTGATAAGACAAAATTAAGTTCCACAGGAATTCCATTATCATCAAGCCCGAGATCTTCATCCGTATCAGATTCAATGGCGAATTGCTCAACTGTTGATAATGCGATTTTACATTCCTCCACTTTATGTTTCAAAAGAGCCTTGAACTGCTGAGACTGTTTTGCCAAAACATCATCCAGACAGTACCCGGACTTCAGATGCGGGATTATGAGATTGTCAATAATGGCATCATCAATATCTTTACCCCCCAAGTGGTTGCTACCGGTGGTATCAAGTGGAGTGACAATGCCGTCCCGCATACGCATCAGAGCAACATCAAAAGTGCCTCCCCCCATGTCAAAAACTATCCAATACTTGTTTTCCTTGTCAGCAGTCAGACCGTAGGCAACAGATGCCGCCAATGGCTCCTGGATGAGTTCGACATAGTCAAAACCGGCTTTTCTGGCTGCTCTTACGGTAGCATCCTTCTGGTTATTGTCAAACATTGCAGGAACAGTAATTACGGCTGCCCGGACATCGTCATCAAAAACCATTCGTTTCAGTTCCATAAGCACTTCTGCGGAAAGTTCCTCAGGAGAGAAATACCGGTTGATGATTGAAGAATAATAACGTACATCCCTACCCATCTGCCGTTTGAACTCAATAAAAGAGTTAAATGAAAATTCTCCTGAAACAAAGGAGTTCGCATAGTCACGCTGAAGGAGATTAAGCGCTTTGTCACCCACAACAACATTCCCTTTTCTGGTAACAGCCACGCATGAGGGTATAACGGGCCGTTGCAAAACGCTTTTCAGTGTAACGGGCACTCCGTTAATCATCCGTGAGATAGCGGAGTTTGTGGTACCGAGATCAATTCCGTAAATTATCCTGTTTGTCTTCATTATATGATACTATGATATTTGCACTTTGAATCATTACACCATTAAAGAGTATGGCCGGACGTATAATTTTTGTCACTATGGCCTTCCCCGGGTCAAGAGAATCATCAAACTTCATTGTAATCCGGTGATTTTCGGAGTTCTCATAGGGTTTACCAATGAGTTCAGGCAATTCATACCCGATAGAGGAATAAATGGCTTTCATTGCAAGCACGCGATTAGATAAGTTTGTAACACCTTTAGTAGTGAAATCCATCGACCGCAGGTTCTGTTCTATTCTTGATATTTCGTTCAATACAGCCAGATTCAGATTATGGTTTATATCTTTACACGCATCCTCGGCCTTTGACAATCTAATCCTTAAATCACGTATGGTTTGAGCATCGCGGTTGTTTCTCCTGACAGAACAGAATAACAACGTGGCTATAACAATGAGAATGAAGAATCCGATAAATCCAAAAATGTAAATCATTGTCCGGATATATTTTTTAGTAACAGTGAATAGTTTTCTTTACAACGCATCTTCAGGGCTGTGTTTAGCGTTATCAAGGATGCGTCTTTGATTATACGTAACAGTATTCTGCTCTCTGAAACGTTTACTCCTGAGTTGTAGAGAGAGATTGACTTTTCAAGCAAAGTTCTTGAAATGGTGTCTCGCAAAAGTAAAGATGCATGATCCGTCACAACAGAGATTTCCTCAGTTCTTTCAAGCAATGACTTAATATCATCAACGGAATTTAACAATGAGGAATAGTCGGTACCTGAGAATGACTTCACAACAGACAATCTGTTTTCAATTATATTCGTCAGTTTCCGTGAGTGGAATGAATTTAAGATAGCGACTGCTTCAGCAGATTCTCTGACCCATAAAGAAACGGAATCAAAAGGGAAGGTTTCCGAAAGGAGTTCTATAAACATCTGCAAGAGGTCATATTCAATATAATCATCCTCTACTGACTGCGAAGAAAGGAATTCTTTCCGAAGATACTCATCCTGTAATAGTGATATGACTTTTTTCGTTCCGTCTTCAACGTTATCATGAGAAAAATCTATCACAGCGGAGTTCAGAATCGCTGAGTAATTCCGAGGTGCCGTGTCAAGAACATATCTTGCGGAATCTATGTTCCCTTCTTTGAGAAAATCCAATGCAGATGAATCCGCAGCGGTTGAAACAGAAAACCACACCATGGCGTTTCTGACACGCAATGGTGTGGAATATCTTAACCGTGAACAACTCTCCAATATGGAAGTATTCCTGTTTAAAGGACCGAATATGGCAGGGAATTCCAATGGACTCGGACAGTACTTCCCCACCCTTGCATAAGCATGCAGTCGGGCTAACGACGCACTAATCTGCCTTTCCGTACTGTTAGCAGGAATACCTAAAATCCTGAACGGATTGGAGATTATGAAGCGAGGGAGAGCCATGGAAATAAAACAGTAAAGAAAAATCCGATGGGAAAATCAATTGCCCATTTCAGAAATGAATTTTATTCTTACAAGTCTTATTTCATCCTCAGTGCAATCTGCCCCGAGTTCACTTATGGCTTCATTAATGTCATCACTTTCACTTTCTCTGAAATAGTCAAAAATTTCTTCCTGACGGTCCTCATCAATTACTTCATCAATAAAATAGTTGATATTGATTTTTGTTCCGGAATACACAATTGCCTCAATCTGGTCGAGTAACTCGCTGAATTCAAGACCTTTAGATTCAGCAAACTCATCAAGGGCAATTTTTCGGTCGATTGACTGAATAATTGAGATTTTCAGTTTGCTTTTGTTAGCGAAACTGCGCACACGGAGATCCTCCGGACGTTCAATCTCATTTTCTTCAACGTGAGTTTTTATAACCTTAAGGAACTCCTCGCCATAGCGTTTAGCCTTGCCTGTTCCAACTCCGGGGATGGTTGCCAGTTCTTCCATAGTGATGGGATATGTGGTTGCCATCGCTTCAAGAGAAGGATCCTGGAAAAGGACGTAAGGGGGAAGTCCAAGTTTTTTGGCTTGTTTTTTTCTCAGATCTTTTAAAATAGAGTACAATTCAGGATCAACAGCACAGGAGCCACCTGACTTAGCCATTACCGGTTCTTCTTCCTCGTTAAAATCATTATCTTCAACGATCTTGAAAGATTTAGGTGATTTGAGGAACTTTTCACCTTCCGGCGTCAGTTTGATGAGTCCGAAATTTTCTATATCACGTTCGAGGTAGCCAGCAATGACGGCCTGACGAATAACCGAATTAAGGTAACGGTCATCAGCCTTGTCGGTGCATCCGAACACATCGAGTTCATCGTGATGATAAGATTTGACATCATTGGTATTTTTTCCAAGCATGACGTCAATAATATGATTTGCTTTGAATTTTTCTTTAAGTGCAATCACCGTTTCGATAACGGCACATAAATCGTCTTTCGCTTCCACTTGTTTTTTGGGATTTAAACAGTTGTCGCAGTTTCCACAATTATCAGAATCAAAATATTCTCCGAAATAATGCAATAAAGTTTTCCGTCTGCAAACAGAAGATTCAGCATAACTCGCCGTTTCCAAAAGGAGTTGCTTTCCAATTTCCTGTTCGGTCAGTGGCTTGCTCTGCATGAATTTCTCCATTTTCTGAAGGTCTTTTGAAGAGTAGAATGTAAGGCAGCGTCCTTCACCACCGTCACGTCCGGCACGACCAGTCTCCTGATAATATCCTTCAAGAGATTTGGGCATGTCATAATGTATGACGAATCTCACATCAGGCTTGTCGATACCCATACCGAATGCAATAGTGGCCACAATGACATCCACTTTTTCCAGAAGGAAGGCGTCTTGATTTTCAGAACGTTGCTGTCCATCCATACCCGCGTGATAAGGCAGTGACTCAATGTTATTGAGTTTAAGAAGTTCCGCCAGTTCCTCGACTTTCTTTCTGCTGAGGCAGTAAATAATCCCGGATTTACCAGGGTTATTCTTGATAAACCTTACAATATCTTTATCAACATTTGCGGTTTTAGGCCGTACTTCGTAATAAAGGTTCTCCCGGTTAAAGGATGACTTGAACACACGGGCATCAGACATGCCAAGGTTTTTCTGGATATCATGCTGCACCTTTGGCGTAGCGGTTGCCGTGAGTGCTATTACCGGATGCTGGGAAATTTCATTAATAATAGGTCTGATCCGGCGGTATTCCGGGCGAAAATCATGTCCCCATTCCGATATACAATGAGCCTCGTCAACGGCATAGAAAGATATATCCACAGTAGACAGGAACTCAATGTTTTCATCCTTCGTCAATGACTCGGGAGCGACATAGAGCAACTTTGTCTTACCGGCCAGAACATCGTGTTTCACCATGTCGATGGCAGACTTGTTCAAAGAAGAATTGAGGAAGTGCGCGACACCATCATCTTCCGAGAAATTCCGCATTGCATCAACCTGGTTCTTCATGAGGGCAATAAGAGGTGAAATCACTATTGCAGTACCCTGCATCAACAGTGCAGGAAGTTGGTAACACAATGATTTTCCACCTCCTGTAGGCATCAGAACAAATGTATCATGCCCCTCCATAAGGGAGCGGATAATGGCTTCCTGGTTGCCTTTGAATTTGTCAAATCCAAAGTGATATTTCAGAGCATCAATAAGTTCGTTCTTCATAAGGATAATACTTCAGGAGATATTGCAAGTGATTGTAATATAATAAGGAGAAATCTGTTTACAGGGATAACTTAATATCAGGTTCCGATAATTAAGGGATTTGGGTTTCAAAATTTGCTTCACGTAATTTCTGCAGACAGTAGTCGGCATCAACCACGAATTTCTTTTTCTTCATTGATGGGGCTTCAAACATTGCATCGACCATAACAGTCTCAACAATCGATCTCAAGCCACGCGCACCGAGTTTATATTCCACCGCCTTATCAACGATCAGGTCAAGTGCCTCAGGTGTAAACTCCAGTTTAATGCCATCCATATCAAACAGTTTAATATACTGACGGATTATGGCATTTTTAGGTTCTGTGAGGATGTTTCTCAGCGCTTCTCTTGACAAAGGCTCAAGATTAGTAATGATGGGAAGACGTCCGATAATTTCCGGTATGAGTCCGAACGCTTTCAAGTCCTGTGGGGCCACATGTTTCATTATGTTTTTCTCATCAATCCTTTTCCGAGAGTTATCAGATGCATAACCGACTGAATGGGTATTTAGGCGCTGCGCGATGCGACGTTCTATACCATCGAACGCTCCTCCACAAATGAACAGAATGTTTTTGGTGTCAACCGGTATCATTTTCTGTTCCGGGTGCTTACGACCACCCTGAGGCGGTACGTTTACTATTGAGCCCTCCAGAAGTTTGAGCAACCCTTGCTGAACACCCTCCCCGCTGACATCACGTGTTATTGACGGGTTATCACCTTTTCGGGCAATTTTGTCAATTTCATCAATGAACACAATTCCACGTTCTGCAGCCTTAACATCATAGTCAGCAGCCTGCAGCAGTCGGGTTAGAAGAGATTCAATATCCTCACCTACATATCCGGCTTGAGTAAGTACCGTTGCATCAACAATAGTGAACGGCACGTTCAGAAGGCGGGCTATTGTTCTGGCGAGCAAAGTTTTCCCGGTTCCCGTAGGTCCGACGAGAATTACGTTGCTCTTTTCAATTTCAGTGTCATCATCAAGACTCTGTCCGAGTCTCTTGTAGTGGTTGTAGACTGCCACAGACAAATATTTCTTTGCCTCTTCCTGCCCTACTACGTATTGATCAAGAAACGCACATATTTCTTTAGGAGTAGGGATTTTTTTCAGAGAATTGTCAAACTTGGCGGTCTTTCTGTTTGAGTTTTCGTTACGGAATTCATTCATCATCATCTCGATCTGCTCCACGCAATTTGAGCAGATGAAAGTCTGATTGCTAATGGGCGAAGGAATGAAAAATTCACTTTCGCTGCTTGGCTGTCCGCAGAAACTACAGCAATTACCGTAATTATTAGTCTTTTTTGCCATATAAAAATTATCTAACCAACCGATTCACCATGCATAGCCTTAAAGGCTCAAGTATGTGAAACGGAGAAAACCTATCAGTGACGCGCTTTAATGAGAACATCATCAATCATACCGTATTCCTTGGCTTCCATAGCGGTCATCCAGTAGTCACGGTCGGAATCACGCTCCACTTTTTCAAAAGGCTGACCAGAATGGGTAGCGATGATTTCATAAAGTTCTTTCTTAAGCATCTGAATCTGACGAGCGGTGATTTCAATGTCGCTCGCCTGCCCCTGGGCACCACCCATAGGCTGATGAATCATGACACGTGAATGTTTGAGGGCGAATCTTTTTCCTGCCGCACCGGACACAAGGAGCACCGCCGCCATAGAAGCGGCCATACCGGTACAAATTGTAGCGACATCGCTGGAGATATACTGCATTGTGTCATAAATACCGAGACCTGCATAAACAGATCCACCGGGAGAGTTAATGTAGATTGACACATCTTTACCGGGGTCAGCGGAATCAAGGTAGAGCAACTGGGCCTGAATGACGTTGGCAGTGTATTCATTTACGTCCGTACCGAGAAAGATTATACGGTCCATCATGAGGCGAGAGAAAACATCCATCTGAGCGACATTCAGTTGACGTTCCTCAATGATAGTCGGAGAAATGTAACTTGAAACGATGTTTGATGAAGCAGCCTTTGATGACATGTAATCCGTTGCCTGATCAAACGCCAGGCCATTCATGCCAATGTGCTTCACTGTAAAATCTCTAAAATCTTTATTCATATAATTAAAATATTGAAGTTCATAAATCTGACTGATATTGTTTAAGATAGTTCTGCCACTCAGGATATGCAATATCAACCGTTAACGGCGACAGGAGATTACTCAAATACAATCATCAGTCGTGATGGTTTTGATTATTTTGGTTTTTCTATTCAAAATTATAAAATAATATGCGGAACTGCAAATAAACTTGTAAATATATTTTCATAATTTTCCACCCCGGTGTAAAATTTTATGGCTTTTTTAAATTTTGCGTGTAGATGTCATGTTTTTTGATTAATTTTGTATGCTACAAATTATCCTGTTGAAATGAGTCCATTCGATAACCATACATACGATCCATCTATCCTTGACATTGACAGCGATGCATACACAACGTCTGATGATGGCAAGAACAGCAACACTACTGAGACTGATCAATATAACTCTTCCCCAAATAATGGAGAGGAAGAGAAGAAAAAAGGAACGTCAAGTGCCAGAGAGAAAAAGAAACAGAAACGTGTCAAAGAAGAACCGGAAGAATCCGGTCCGTCCGTGTGGAGTAATATAATTGATTTTTTTTGTGACAGAAGAACTCATGGTGCCTTAGGTCTGCTTCTGATTGGCTTCTCGGCATACGTTCTTATTGCGTCACTGTCATTCTTTGTATCAGGAGAAAAAGATCTGAGTGCGATAAGTGCCCAGAGCATAGAACAGTTGGCGACACAACCGGGAAGTATTGAAAACTTAGCGGGACCGACAGGTGCAGTGATGTCACAGGTTGTTCTGACAAACTCATTCGGGGTTGGTGCACTGGTTTTAATATTTTATCTGACTACCATAGGTCTCGCACTGTTACGTGTGACCAGTATAAAATTCTGGTCATTCACGTTCAAATCGTTACTTATAGCGCTAACTCTTTCTATGGTGGCAGGACTTGCGACTTACGGAATGGAGAGCCATTTTCTGTGGGGTGGACAACATGGTCGGCTGATGAATATGCTTCTTATCCAACGCTTCGGACTGACAGGTGCGATAATTGTCAGTGCCGTTCTTGTTGGTTTGATAGCCATGATATATCTCAATGAAATAATTACACTTTACAAAGCCTACCGGGCAAAAATTGATGCTATCAGGGAGAGAAAAGAACAGGAACGACTGGAACGTGAGCAACGCGAAAGGGAGTTCAATGAAAGTGAATCCAAGTATATCAAATCCGATGAAGACAGCGGGGTCCCCTCCGATGTTGCCAATGTTGATCAGCCGGCTGAAAATGTCGTATTTGAGAACAATACCGAAGAACCAACGGTAGAGGAAGATATAAAGGAAGAAGTGACGACAAAGGATGATGTTGCTTTACTTGCTTTAAATAACGGCTCAAACGGAGAATCAATTCTGTTGAATATTGATGCGCTGAAGAAGGACAGTCAGTTGGCTGACGAAAATATACTGCCGGAGGTTGAACCGGAACCTGTTAAAATTGCCGGACCGTCAGAGGAAAAGCCAAAAAATGAGCCGGCTGATGAAACAACAGATGAGACTGACTCCGAGCCTTCCAACAAAGATGAAATCCCACTGGAAATCATCCATAACCAGATAGAGAAGGCGGAAAATATCGACCAGCCATTTGATCCGACAGCGGAACTATCGCATTATCATTTCCCTCCGCTTGAACTGCTGATTGACCATCCTACAAATACGACTAACAACACAGTTCAGGATGAGGATAAAGAACGGATAATCCGTTCGCTCAGAGAGTATGGCATCAATATTAACAAGATTGACGCTACGGTAGGTCCTACCGTCACGCTGTTTGAGATAGTACCGGAAGAAGGGACACGTATACAACAGATAAAAAGACTTGAAGATGACCTGATGAGGAGTCTTTCAGCCGTGGGTATACGAATAGTGGCACCTATACCGGGTAAAGGTACAATCGGTATTGAAGTGCCAAACAAAAACCCGCAGACAGTGGGTATACGTGCGGTGTTGTCATCAAAGAAATATCAGGAGTTCAAAGGAGAGTTGCCAATGGCAATGGGCGCTACCATTTCAAACGAGGTATATGTGGCAGATCTTGCAAAAATGCCCCACCTGCTTGTTGCAGGAGCCACCGGTCAGGGTAAATCCGTAGGGCTCAACACTATCATCGCTTCGCTTATATACAAGAAGCATCCCTCTACTCTGAAGTTTGTGCTTATTGACCCGAAGATGGTGGAATTTTCATTATACAGCAAACTTGAGCATCATTACTTAGCGAAGATGCCTGATGAAGAAGAGCCTATCATCACATCTTCCGACCGCGTGTTGTCCACACTGAACTCGCTGTGTATTGAGATGGATAACCGTTATATGCTTTTGAAATCTGCGGGTGTACGAAACATAAAAGAATATAACGAAAAATTCATAGGACGTCATCTCAATCCCGAAAAGGGACACAACTTCCTGCCGTACATTGTAGTTATCATAGATGAGTTCGCTGATCTGATCACAGTTCTCGGGAAAGAGGTTGAGACGCCGGTTGCCCGAATAACCGCAAAAGCACGCGCCGTTGGTATTCACATGATCATAGCAACCCAACGCCCGTCAATCGATGTCATCACAGGAGTGATCAAAAACAACATTCCGGGTCGTATTGCATTTAAAGTTCCACAGAGCACCGACAGTAAGACTATTCTTGATAGAACGGGAGCAAACCAACTGATTGGCAGGGGTGATATGCTGTTCCTCAATGGAAGCAATCTTGAACGCGTACAATGTGCATTTATCGATACTCCTGAAGTTGAGGCAATATGTAACTTCATAGAGAATGAACAGGGATATCCGACCTCTTATCTCCTACCCGATTATAATCCGAACGGAGGTAATGAAGGTAACGCAAGTGCAGTAACTGAACGAGATCCGTTATTTGCCGAATGTGCGCAGTTCACGGTGCAGTCAGGTACGGCATCTACCTCGTCACTTCAGCGACGATATGGAATAGGCTATAACCGTGCAGGAAAAATTATGGATCAGATGGAAGCGGCGGGCATTGTAGGACCGGCCATGGGTAGCAAACCCCGTCAGGTACTTCTTGACGTTGTTGCGCTCGATCATCTGCTCCAGGATATGGGAATTTAACGAGTAACACAACCTTTAGTCAGGAAAATATGTTTCAATAACATGAAAAAATTACTTCTTCTGATATCACTGCTCGTTCCAACATTTGCGTTTGCTGCTTCTCCTACGGCAACTGAAGTGGTGGATAAGGTCATTGAGAACATAAGAAAGGCTCCGAGTATGTCTGCGAATATATCAGTCAGCACTACGGGTAATGTATCTTCCGGCACGATTCTTATTGCAGGTGAACGGTTTGTGATTGACACAGATATGGGTTCCTCATGGTTTGACGGAAATACACTTTGGTCATATTCGCCGGAAACCAATGAGGTGACAATAATGGAGCCCACCGATTCTGAACTCGCGGAAATCAATCCTTTTCAATTCATAAAAAGCGCGCGTGTTGATTTCACTCCACGTTTCCAGAAGACTGCACCCGGAAGTTACACCGTTGAACTTTTACCAAAAAAGAAAAGCAGCAACATAAATAAAGCCGTTGTGACGGTGGATGCATCGACATATAACATAAAGATGATTTCACTCACAGCAAACAAACATGTAATAAATATAAAACTTTCAGCCGTCAAAAGGGGGAAGACGCTTCCTGATTCCGATTTCAGATTCAGGAAACAACTCCTCCCTAAGGCGGTAATAAACGATTTAAGATAATATAAATTAGATAACCATGGCAGAATTTTCAACCCCTTGTTTGATTATCGGAGCAGGTCCTGCCGGATATACTGCAGCGATTTATGCATCCCGTGCGAATCTTTCACCCATATTATACGAAGGGCATCAGCCCGGAGGTCAGTTAACCACAACGACAGAAGTGGAGAACTTTCCCGGCTTTCCCACAAGTGTGAGCGGGCCGCAACTAATGATGGATATGCGTGCCCAGGCAACAACTTTCGGTGCTGATATCCGTTCAGGAATGATAAGTAAGGTAGACTTTTCACAACGACCTTTTACGGTTACTGTGGATAACGGGGATGTTGTTAAAGCAGCCACTGTGATTATCGCCACCGGTGCGTCGGCCCGTTATCTCGGTTTACCTGATGAAGAGAAATATTCAGGCATGGGAGTATCGGCATGCGCTACATGCGACGGTTTCTTTTATCGTGGTAAAACCGTGGCAGTTGTAGGAGGTGGCGACTCAGCATGTGAGGAAGCGCTTTACCTGAGTTCACTCGCAAAGAAAGTATTTCTGATTGTGCGCAAACCGTTCCTCCGCGCTTCAAAAGTTATGCAGGAGCGTGTACTCAAGAATGAGAAAATAACAGTATTGTTCAACTGCAATACCCTTGGGCTGTTCGGCGAACCGAACCTTCAGGGAGCGAAACTTATCGAGAATCAAGGAATGGAGAACGAACAGATCTTCGACATTGCCATCGACGGATTCTTCCTTGCCATAGGTCATACTCCGAATACTGAAGTATTCAAGGAATACATTCGCCTTGATGAAAACGGGTACATCAAACTGGAACCCGGTTCAAGCATGACCAATGTGGATGGCGTTTTTGCGGCCGGTGATGTAGCCGATCCACGTTATCAGCAGGCTATTTCCGCCGCAGGCATGGGATGTCATGCCGCTATGGATGCCGAGAGATACATAACAGAAAACGATTTACGTTAAACACCATACGGTGTCCCTGATTTTTTAATTGTAAGGGACACCGTATTATATTTACATTATGCTGACATACAATACACAACAGAAAGAACTAATCCTTCCGGAATACGGCAGGACAATCCACAAGATGGTTGAGCACTGCCTTAATCTGGAAAGCCGGGAGGAACGAAATCTATGCGCCCAAAGCATTATCAAAGCAATGGGAAATCTATTCCCGAATCTGCGCGAGGGTGAAGATAACAAGAGGAAATTATGGGATCATCTCGCCATTATGTCAGATTTCAAACTTGATATAGATTATCCTTTTGAAATAGTACAACGAGATTCTCTGCAAAGCGCCCCCGAAAAAATCGCTTACAGCAGTAATGGATTCAAGTACC
Organism: uncultured Porphyromonadaceae bacterium; assembly: GCA_947175645.1. Classification (GTDB taxonomy): domain Bacteria; phylum Bacteroidota; class Bacteroidia; order Bacteroidales; family Muribaculaceae; genus CAJUPY01. The sequence goes on along the minus strand of CAMWNP010000001.1, from coordinate 143,274 downwards.
GGCACTACGGGCAGCATATCATAGCAATGATAGCGAAAGCGGCCGAAATGGAAGAAGGTGATGAACGCTCCGCTCTGGTAACGTCAATCGCCAATCAAATGAAAAAGGCAATGTTAGCAAATGGGAGCGATTCAGTTGAGGATGAGCGCATTTTCAATGATCTTGCAAATATCTCACATGGCTCAATAAGAGTAAACAGCGAAAACTGCATAATCAATGATTATAAACTACCTCCTCAGCCTACAGGCAAAAAGAAGAAAAAGAAATGATTAAACTTGCTGAACTGGTCAATATAGGAAAATTCGGGAAGACTCACGGAATAAAAGGGGAGATCAATATGATAATACCTGACATTGATCCGTGCGCTCTCCGTTGCATTGTTGCGGATGTAGACGGAATATTTGTGCCATTCTTTTTGTCTTCGGTAAGGGACCGTGGCAACGGAGCATATCTTGTCATGATTGACCGAATGGATTCAGAAGATAGTGCCAGCATTATGGTCAATAAGGAAATTTTTGCCCTGCATGATGATAAAGCCCTTGATGAGATAGAAAGCGATACAGATAATGACGGGATGTATGCTTCTGATCTAATAGGATATACCGTATTGAATGATAACGGACTATCCGTGGGGGTAATCACTGATGTGGATGATACTACTGAAAATATTCTTTTCATCGTGGAAAGCCCCGATGGTAAAAATATTATGATTCCTGTGGCAGCCGAGTTTATAGAAGAGATAATTCCTGAAAGTCACACTATTCTGATGGTTCTTCCGGAGGGACTTCTTGATCAATAAGAGAATGGGGAATAATCCTAAGCGAGAAACAGTATTCAGAATGAAACGGTTTGAGATTGTCAACCGTGATTCTGCCATGAAACCGGGAACTGACGGAGTGATACTTGGTGCATGGGCGTCTGCGGAAAATCCAAGGAGGATAATAGATGTAGGGACAGGTACCGGATTAATTGCGATGATGATGGCTCAGCGATATGAAAACGCCATCGTAACGGCAGTTGAGATAGACCCAACGGCGGCAGATGAAGCAGAATACAACTTTTCTCGTACGGAATGGAAAGATCGTCTGATTACCGTAAAGGGTGATTTCGCAGGATTTGTTTCTTTTTCAAAATTTGACTTGATTGTCAGTAATCCCCCATTTTTCACAACAGGACATCCTTCCCCTGATAATGCCAGAGCAAAAGCAAGGCATGAAAGTTCATTACCATTCCGTTTGTTGTTCCAGCAATCACGTAAACTTCTGAGTGAAAATGGGAGACTTGCGTTTATTTCACCGACGGAAAGTGAGGATGATATAATCTATACCGCGACTATGGAGCGTATGTATCTCCGTCGACGGTGCACGGTTACAACCGTCGAAGGTAAAAAACCGTTAAGAATATTGTGGGAATTCTCACTGAATGACGGTGAAATATCAAATGAAAGCCTTTGTATACGTAACAAAATGAATCTATTTACTCCCCAATATCAAGATCTGACAAAAGAGTTTTATCTGGATTTTTAAATTGCCGATTATGTTCACATTTCCCAAAAACAGAATGTCACAGAAAGCACCCTTAGCGGTGGTCCTTCTGTTTTGTATGTTGCTGCTGTTTCTGGTTGTGACAAGTATGATTGTAATGGCAGTGAGCGGAAAATTCTCAAACCCGGCCGCGGGCCTTAGGATTTGTGCTGTCATTCAGGATCTGCTTGTATTTATATTACCTGCTATTGCAGTAGCCATGCTGTCCACACGCTATCCGGCGTCACTGCTTGCCGTTGACAAACTTCCTGATCTCAGGATGACGCTTCTTGCGATTCTAACCCTTCTGGTGTCCGTTCCGGCAATTAATCAACTGGTGGAATGGAATCAGAATATAACATTTCCTGACTCATTAAAGTCCGTGGAAGAAGTTATGAGAACAATGGAAAAGAATGCCGAAGACTCTGTGAGAATACTTCTCGAGGGTGAAAGTGTAGCCGGACTGGTAGTAAACATTCTGATAATTGGTGTTTTAGCCGGATTCAGCGAAGAACTGTTTTTCCGAGGTGCGTTACAGCGTCTCCTGACATCAGGCGGCGTGACGCCACATGTTATGATTTGGGTTACCGCATTCATTTTCAGTGCATTTCATCTTCAATTTTTCGGATTCTTACCCAGGTTATTGCTGGGCGCATTTTTCGGATATCTGCTATGGTGGAGCGGTTCGTTATGGCTACCTATACTGATTCATGTACTCAATAACAGTATAGTTGTCATAGCCCAATGGGTGAAAGAGAATAATGGCACGACACCCGACATTGACAGACTCGGTGTAGAAATGGGTTCAGCCACAGATATCGCAATGGTGATTGTCAGCGTTGTGGCAACTTCCGCCATAATATATATGATTATCCGTAGGGCTAAACAGATTTCATGATACCGGGCAATGACATAAAAGAAAGATTAATTGAACTTTTTGATCACAACTTCTCGTGGGTTAAAGAGACCTTTACCCATGTATGGCCCATTGTGAGACATGAGTCAAAGGAATTAATCAGAGGTATAACCGTGAGGTTTAAAAAATTCAAACTTCACTTCGCCACCACACTCAAGATTGCGGCAGGAACACTTGATGTCATCACTCTGATAGCCGCTTTACTTTGCATTGTCTCACTTGTTATTTATATAGGATTTGATCATAGTTCAACAGAAACAAGTCTGATCAGACGACTGCTGCATATCTCGCAGATAATATTCATTTGTAATGTCATATATGAACTGACATTCAAGCGAAAAGATATGCGTGCCATTAAATGGATTGTGGACGTGGGAGTACTTCTGTCATTTATTCCCCTGATTTTTCCGAATCCTGAACATCCATGGTTTCCGTTCATTAGCAACATTCTTTATTCGAGATGGTTTCTGTTTCCGGTGATCGGAGCATTTTCCATTGTCAGAACATGTTTTTTCATAATCAAAATTTTAGGCAAACGAACTAACCCGGCAATAATTCTGTCAGGAAGTTTTATCTTCTTTATTCTTGCAGGATCGTTTCTGTTGATGATGCCCCGTTGCACATATAACGGTATAGGATTCATAGACTCTCTTTTCATATCAACAAGTGCGGTGTGCATAACTGGACTGACTCCGGTTGACATTGCTTCAAACTTCACGCCATTCGGACTGCTGATTCTTGGTCTGCTTATCCAGATCGGAGGACTTGGAGTGATGACATTCACGAGTTTCTTTGCGCTGTCATTCAGTGGAAATACATCGATATACAGTCAGTTGATGGTTAAGGACATGATATACACTAAATCAATCAACTCGCTCCTCCCCACCCTGCTTTACATTTTATCCTTCACTCTGGTAGTTGAAGCGATAGGTGCGGTGGCAATCTTCTTCAGTGTGGATGACATATTGCCTATGACATTCAGAGACAAACTGATTTTCTCGTCATTCCATTCCGTGTCAGCATTCTGCAACGCAGGATTCTCAAATCTTCAAGGAGGTCTGTCCAACGAACTTCTCATGAACTCAAACCAGTTGATTTACATAATCGCTTCCGCATTGATTTTCGCCGGAGGAATAGGATTCCCCATACTGGTAAACTTCAAGGATGCACTTATGCGTCATGCCAGACGGTTCATCAATATCATACTGCACAACAATTCTGAGCGTGAACCTGTGCATCTTTATGACATGAACACCAAACTGACGCTGGCAACTACTGTTATAATAACGATTGTCAGTTCCGTTCTATTCTACCTCTTTGAGCATAATAATACGCTGGAACACATGTCACTTTATGATCAGATAGTGCAATCAGTGTTCAATTCATTCGTTCCCCGCAGTTCAGGATTCGCATCTGTCAATCCGGTAAATTTCCTTACCATAACCACTCTTATGATGGTGGTTCTGATGTGGATCGGAGGTGCATCACAGTCTACAGCGGGAGGTATAAAAGTTAATACATTTGCCACAATGCTCTTATATCTCAAAGCGATAGTAAAGGGTGACGACCGGGTTACGGTTTTCAAGCGTACGATTTCGCCGGGGTCAATACGGCGTGCCAATGGTGTTATTGCCATTTCAATTCTTTCATACATTGTTTTCGCAATGATCCTGATTCTTTTAGAGCCTGATTTACCCGTAAAAGGAGTGCTTTATGAAATGGTATCTGCATTATTTACCGTTGGGTCCTCGCTTGGGATTACACCGGACCTTTCCGTTTACTCAAAATTGCTGATATGTGTGGCCATGTTTCTTGGAAGAGTAGGATTATTATCACTATTGACCGGATTGTTCAGCAGCGAAACAGGCAATTTCAAAAATTACCCTGTTGATAATGTAATAATTAACTAAAAAAAGTACGATTTTAATTATGAGATACCTTGTTATAGGATTAGGGATATACGGCATGAATCTTTCCACTGACCTGACTCAGATGGGACATGAGGTCATAGGTGCAGATATAAACCCTTCAAACATAGAGGCTGTTAAAGATTATATATCCACCGCCTATCTCGTTGATTCTACCGACGAAGCCTCACTGAGTGTACTGCCACTGAAAAATGTTGATCTGGTGATAGTTGCCATCGGAGAGAATTTCGGAGCCAGCGTAAAAACAGTAGCATTGCTTAAGAAACTTAAAGTACAGCATATTTATGCGCGTGCAATAGATGAACTTCATGAGGCAATTCTGGAAGGATTCGAGGTAGACCGTATTCTTACTCCGGAACAGAGAGCAGCCCGAGATCTTTCAAACGAGATGGAACTTGACACAGCCGTGACTTCAATGATGATAACGGAAGATCATTATATCCTGAAATTCCGAGTTCCTGACTTCATGGTCGGTACGGATTACTCAGAACTTCATCTTGACCGGGATTTTGACCTGAATCTTGTGGCAGTTTGCAGAAATGAAATGCATCAGAATATCATGGGTGTCTCCCAACCCAGATCACGGACATACGATTTTCATGCACCGGATGCTAAAGTAGTGCAAGGTGACATAATTGTAGTTTATGGCTCACTAAAGGATTTCAAACGATTTTATCAGCATCTGAACTAAGAAGCCTGTTACTCAATATCAAATTTTGAGAATATGATGAAAGTATTCTATAAAGTCCACAAGTGGCTTGCACTTCCATTTGGAATAATCATTTCAATCATCGCCTTCACCGGAGCGATATTGGTGTTTGAAAATGATATCAACAAGATCATGAATCATGATCGATATTATGTCAAGGAAGTAAAACGTTCAACGATACCACTTGACTCACTTATGAATAGTGTGAATCATTATCTTGCCGGATCCGCAAAAATTACGGGAGTAACGATTTATAATGATCCTCATCAAACATATCAAGTGAGCCTGTCCAAGCCCCCGAAAAGTTCCCTGTTCATAGATCAGTACTCCGGCGAAATAACAGGAGAATATTCCAGGAAAGGTTTTTTCCTGTTTGTTTTCAAATTGCACAGATGGTTGCTGGACACACCGGATAAAGATAGAATCATCACGGGGAGGACTATTACGGGAACATCCACATTGATGTTCATGATAACTCTATTAACCGGAATATTTATATGGTATCCACGCACGAAAAAAGGGTTATGGTCAAGTTTGCGGATATTAGTATCCGGCGGAGGTAAAAAATTTTTAAAAGGATTGCACGTTGCCGGTGGTATGTATGCATTGGTAATACTCCTTTGCTTGGGCTTAACAGGACTGACATGGTCATTCAAATGGTACAGCAATGCCGTAAATACTATTTTCGGAGTTGAAAAAAGTGGGAACGAGGTGGAAAAAAGAATGTCGATAGTTCACGAATCCATACAAATCGCAAAGGCAGACTCTGTGAATATTAATACGTATGCATTATGGCAGGAGACGTATGATGCTTTACACGACCTTTATCCCCGTACACATTCTATCACTATTAACAACGGTGCGGCTTCGGTAACATTAAGTGAAACCGGTAACGGACGGGCATCTGACAAGTATCTGTTTAACTCAAAAAGTGGTACTCTTACTCCTGCAAAATTCTATTCGGAGAGTAAGACATCCGATAAAATGCACGGATGGATTTACTCCATACATACAGGTAGTTTCGGCGGCATGACAACACGGATATTGTGGTTTATAGCCGCTCTTATTGGCGGAACCCTTCCCCTTACCGGATATTATATCTGGATACGCCATCTTAAGAAACGAAGAAGGAGAAAATGAACTCTTCAGAAATAGCAGGAGTCCGTGTCATGAGCAAATGACACAGACTCCTGATATTTATGTAGTTCCTGTTAGAACTCGTAATCCACGCAACCTCTAAGATCCTTATGACCTGCCAGTAAACCGGCGGCTGCAACATGAGCGGGATGTTTGGCGTACACCTCCACATCCTCCATTTTGTCCACTATAGCAGTGAGAACCACATCCCAAGTTTCTGCCGGATTTTCATTCAAACCAACTTCCATTGAGCGGAGCACGTCAATCTGTTCAGGGAGAGACATGAGAGCGTCTCTGAACTGTTCTGCAACTGCTTTCCGTTCCTCAGGAGTGCCGGTTAGTTTGAACATTACAATATGCTTTACCATGATTTAAGAATTATTTGTTGTTATAAAGTTTTTCACGAATAGCGGCAACACGTTCATCCGTCACGTAATCATCATAATCCATCATCTTGTCAATGATGCCGTTTGGTGTCAGTTCAATGATACGGTTACAGATGGTCTGAATGAACTCATGGTCATGAGATGACATCAGGATTATTCCTTTGAAGTTCTGAAGCGTGTTGTTGAAAGCCTGAATAGATTCAAGGTCAAGATGGTTCGTGGGGGAATCAAGAACCATAGTGTTAGCATCACGGAGCATCATCCTCGCTATCATGCAACGCATCTTTTCACCTCCGGACAATACTGAGGCTTTCTTCAAAACTTCCTCCCCGGAGAAAAGCATCTTGCCTAAAAATCCTTTGAGATAAATCTCACTTGAATCCTCGCTGAACTGACAAAGCCAGTCAACAAGGTTCATGTCTGTATTGAAAAATGAGGAGTTGTCAAGAGGAAGATACGCTGTGGTTATAGTCTGTCCCCAGTCGTAACTGCCTTCATCCGGCTTACGGTTACCGTTGATAATCTCAAAGAGAGCGGTCATTGCGCGAGGATCGCGGCTGAGGAATGCCACCTTATCACCTTTTTCAATCTGGAAATTGACATCCTTGAAAAGTAATTCGCCATCCACACTTGCGGTCAGGCCATGAACTTCAAGAATTTTGTTTCCTACTTCGCGCGAAGGAGTAAAAATTATTCCCGGATAACGACGTGAAGAAGGTTGAATCTCCTCGATATTGAGTTTCTCAAGCATCTTCTTGCGAGAGGTGGTCTGTTTGGATTTTGCCACATTCGCACTGAATCGCTGAATGAACTCCATGAGTTCCTTTCGTTTCTCTTCTGCCTTCTTGTTCTGTTGCTGTTGCTGACGCAAAGCCAACTGGCTTGACTGATACCAGAAACTATAGTTGCCGGCAAAGAGTTGAACCTTGTTGTAATCAATATCAAGGGTATGAGTGCAAACCGAGTCAAGAAAGTGTCGGTCGTGGCTAACCACAAGCACCGTGTTCTCAAAATTTGACAGATAGTTCTCAAGCCATGCAACAGTTTCCAGATCAAGATCATTGGTGGGCTCATCAAGCAAAAGATTGTCAGGGTTGCCGAACAAAGCCTTTGCCAACAGTACGCGCACCTTTTCATTACCGCTCAGATCCCGCATAAGGGAATAATGTTTGTCTTCCTTTATTCCCAGACCACTGAGCAATGCGCCAGCATCACTCTCCGCATTCCATCCTTCAAGTTCGGCGAACTTCTCTTCAAGTTCGGATGCTCGGATTCCGTCTTCATCTGAAAAGTCAGGTTTCGCATATAGAGCGTCCTTCTCTTTCATGATGTCCCACAGAACGGTATGACCCTGAAGCACCGTATCCATCACGGTGAAATCGTCAAACTTGAAGTGATCCTGCTCTAGAACACTCATGCGCTCACCGGCGCCCTGAGTAACAGTGCCATGGGTAGGACCGAGTTGATCACTCAGAATACGCATAAGGGTTGACTTTCCCGCACCGTTAGCACCAATAATTCCATAACAGTTTCCGGGGGTGAACTTCAGGTTCACATCCTGAAACAATACTCTTTTACCAAATTGAATACCTAAATTGTTTACTGCTATCATAAAATGGAAACAAATTTTTTGCAAAGGTACGGAATTTTGGTGAGATATGGACCTTTTTCCATTACTATTTCCTTTTGTAGGACCTCAAATATATCCAACCGTGGGGCGATTCCGGATAGCGCTCCGCTTTTAAGAATTCTCCGGAATGTAAATTGTATTTCTCAGTTTCGAAAAAATGACATAATCCTATTCCACAGTCAAGAACCGACAGACTGCTCTTCCTGACATAATAGAAGTGCACAGTGTCACCATCAACTAACGCACGCCACGGCTGGGAGTTAGTTGAGGAAGGTGATAGTCTTAACATTTCCAGTGGTTCGGCGAAACTATTGTCTTTATTCAGCGGAGTTGAGAAATTCCCTTCAAAAAACATTGAGTCAAAAGGTTTCCGTTTATCACTTCCTGCTACAAATCGGGTAATTTTTTCAAGAACTCTCTTTGATGCCGGAACACCAACCGGGGAAACGATTCTCATTAATTCTCCAGGCTCGAAGGTCACACCCTTTTCAAAATCTGAACCTTTGAATGTAGCAGCAATCCAGCATGTTCCCAACCCCATTTGCCATGCCTTCAGAACAACCTGCTCAAATCGGAAGCCTACGGAAAGATAGGAGTCCTCACTTTCAGTACATATAACCGTGAAGAAATTTTTCGCGCCCTTAATTACTCCGTATGTTCCCGGGATGAATTCTCCTGACAAATCATAAGAATTCAAACTGATTTTCACATCACCACCAAACGGACTGCAAGTATCCTCTATTGTGTTCCGGAGTTGATCTATTTCCGTGGAAGTAAGACCCTTACCGTTAAAACTCCTTACGGAACGTCGTTCTTTAATCGCTTCTATAATATTCATATTTACCAATTTATCATCGTTAACCTTGCTTAGCCAATTCCAAAATCTTATATATAAATTCTGATTTAGCCATTGTGTAACCATCCCTATCGTTTCTGAATTCCGGAAGAAGGCTGAGTTTCAATGCTTCATATTCTTTCGCTCTATCAGGATGACTGCAAAGATAATCCCGAAACAAGATCTCATCCCTGTCATCTAAGAGATGAAAATGAATATGAAAAACCTTTTCCAAATAACCCTCGGGAGAATACCCTTTATTAAAACTCATTCGGCGAACGTCTGAAGCCATACAAATATACCCACGTTCTTCCAGGAGATCAGAATATCTTGCCCATTCTGATGAGTCAGGCGTCATCACCAGAATATCAATTATCGGTTTGGCATAAATCCCAGGAATTGCAGTACTCCCTATGTGGATTATACCAATAGAATCATCATCAATAATTTCCTTGAGATACGCTATTTCATCCGCCGCCCATTCTTTCCAAACCGGTTTATAAGGTTCAAGTATAACGGGAAATAATTCCCATAATTCACGCAGAGACAAGTCTTTAAGCGAGGCACAACTCATAAATCAGAATTATGAAATAATCACTATGTTTCATCAAATTATGTAACAAATTTAGTAATTATTTTCAATTCTGTGAACCTTCTTTTTATTTCTTATCATTATAAGACCCGGTTCCCCAATATTTGTTAATGCTGAGGACGCATATCGCTGAGAGATTTTTGGCTTGTGATGGAGGAGCGTAGCCGTAGTTACGTGACTGAAGAACAAGGCAAAAAGCGCCGGTGAGATGCGGTGGTGAGGTTACTTTTTGCCACAGTATTTGGCACATCGGCATTCAAACCAATTAACGGCAGGTGGGTTGTGGAACAAACATTTTCGTGGCTTGAATCCTTCAGGCGATTAAACAGAAACTACGAACAATTTCTTCTCACTTCAAAAGGGATTGCAATGGCAGCATGCGCAATGTTTATGTTCCGGTTTGTATAATCCAACTCCACCCCGAAATCCTTACATATCATTATTCTTACTTATCCGTGGCATGAGTTACCATTGGCACGGTCAATCGTCATGCATCTGCGTCCGCTTGTTTCGGTCACAATGCAACCGCATTGCTCTCTCACTGCGCCAACACATCTGCATAACGCTTGACCGCCTCAGTATTAACAAATATTGGGGAACCGGGGCTAAACACTGTCCAGAAAAGTGGACACTAACTGAATTGCCGATTATTTGGAAAATAAATTTTTTTTTTGTAATTTTGAAAAAAAAATGAAACCAATCATTATGTTATGAAAAACTACTGGAAAAAGTCTTGCCTGCTATTGATATTCCTTATGACAGCATCAATAGTGCATTCACAGATTACAATAACGGGTAAGGTTACTGACGCAGAAAATGGTGAATCACTTCCCGGAGTCAGTGTTACCGTTGGAAAAGCCGGAACATTTACTGACATTTTCGGGAAGTATACCCTGCACATTAACCATCCCGGAAACTCAGACTTGAAAATCAAATACAGTTGCATAGGCTTTTCAAATAAAGAGGTTACCTGTGAGAATATCCAATCTCAGACTATTAATATTAAACTTCAGTCAGATCAAAAATTATTGAGCGAGATAGTAGTCAACGGGCAGCCATACGACTTTGGTGTGCGAAGTCCACAGTCAAGCGCCATTGCCGTTACCCAGATGCAGATTAAAAATCTGCCTGTAATCTTTGGTGAACCGGACCTGTTGAAAACACTACAGACTACACCCGGTGTCCAATCGGGTAAAACCGGAAATGCCGGTATCATGGTCCGGGGAGGAAATTTCGATCAAAACAATCTGATGATTGACGGTGGGTCGCTCTACTCAAGTGAACACATGCGAGGATTCATCTCTGCAGTTAATCCTGATATAATTTCAACTCTTGCTTTTTATCGTGGAGCGTTCCCCACCAAGTATTCGGGAAGACTTTCATCTGTAATTGATATAACAGGTAAAGAAGGTGATTTTTATAATTACCACGGAGAACTATCTTTAGGTACGGCTTTGGGTAGACTTAACGTATCCGGACCAATAATCAAAGGGACCACTTCTTTTGCAGTTGCTGCACGTATGTCATATTTTGGTCTTATATATCAGAAAGCGGTTGAACACCACTACAACAAGATAAACCAGAAATGCCCGTATTCCGACATGGAATTCTGGGACGTAAATGCCAAAATCACTCACAAATTTTCTGATAACGACCGGATATCACTGACGTTCGTCAAGGATCATGACAAACAGAACATGCCGGGGCGTAAACTGATAAGCAACAGCACTACTACTCCCTATTACCTGTCACCGGATGGAACCGGTGTAGCGTCTTATGAGCCTGTTAACGATGCTGTCCTTGCCGGCTTTTCATATAAGAACGGAAAAAATCAGCCCATAGGTGACCGAATGAGGTGGGGAAACACTCTTGGTGCCCTGAACTGGAACCACCGTTGGGACGGCAGTGAAAAGAATCTTCACGCAACCATTGCGTTCACGGAATATGACTACCGTAGATCACAAAAAGGGATGACCTCCTCTGAACATTCTATTAAATGGAACGAACAGTACCATAATTTATATAATGACAGTATTGTCACTTCATCTTTTGAAAATTCAACATTGTCAAACTACTCCAAGGTCAGAAATCTCAGATTAGCCACTTCAATGAATCTACCACTGGATAAGTCTAATACGCTTGTCTATGGATTGGAGTACAGACGCTCATGGTTCAATCCCGGGAGACATCTCACCAAGTATACTGAGGATTATAAAAACTGGTGCATTGCCGACTGGTCATCCGGAATAATTTTCGTTGATCACCGCGATGAAATGACAGTGACTTCCATTGACACCATAACCAGCAACCGGCAAAATCTGTCTTCATTCAATTTCTTTCTTAATGATGACATGGAATATGGCAGGTTCAAAGCCAATATCGGTATAAATCTGGCTTTATATGGAGCCAACGGAAAAACTTACTTCTATCCTGAGCCAAGGATTGCACTTAATTATATGGTTGGAAAGAACAGTTCCATAAAAGCAGCCGCAACCAGAATTTCTCAGGCAGAGCGTCTGCTTTCAGGTGTGTCACTTGTAGCGCCTAACGATATCTGGGTACCCGCCACTGATTCTGTGCCCCCTATGCGTTCAACCCAGTTCTCTCTTTCCTTCTATCATCAGTTCCCCTATGGAATAGACCTCTCTGTTGATGGTTATTACAAGACGACAAAGGGGAACATAGATTATCTTGAAGGAACCAGTTTCAACGACATTTCAACAACATGGCAGCAACAAGTAACAATAGGAAAATCACGATCTTACGGTGTAGAATTCCTGTTGCAGAAATCATCAGGTTCAACCAACGGATGGATTTCATACACCTGGTCACGTTCGTTTGATAAATATGACACTCCCGGAAAAGCAATATCCAACGGCATTGAGATTCCGGCTCTTGCTGACCGGCCCCACAATCTTGCAATTAACCTTTCACAACGATGGTGGGGTATCAGCGGATATCCGCGTAATCACTTTGACGTGTCATTGCTGTTCAAGTATATGTCAGGTCGTCGCGTGACTATTCCTGACCACATATCTTATGCCGCCATGCTTCAAGTAGCCGACCATTATATTTCACATGACACCCATGGGTTCAGCCCGCAACTTACTTCAGCCACCATGTTATACAACACTGTTCAGGTTCCTTCAGAAGCGTTTGACTTGTACATGCGCTTCAAAGGCTATTCTGAACGCTATAACTATGTATTACCCTATGAAATGACACTTGACATGAATCTGTCTTTCACAATGTATCACCGGACAGGCGAAAGTAAAATTTCAGTCGGGGTCACCAATGTACTTAACAGAAAGAACATATCCACCGTTTACCTCAGTTCCTTTGCTGATGGGAAAAGCACAATCGTAGGAGTTTGTGACTTCCCAATAACGCCCTCGTTATCTTACACTTACTCATTCTAAATCAATATGAATACACGCTCGATATTATATTACGCCGCAACTTTAGTCCTAACCGTAGTCAGTTCATGTGAAGTGCATCTTCCAATGCCTTCATCTGAGGAGAAAGATGGTATAAATGTTGTTGCTTCATCTTTGATTATCCCCGGTCAGAACGTTGCGCTGAGACTGGCTTATACTGAAGACATCAACGACAATCTCTCTGAAGTTTATGATGACCGAAACATGCTTCTCCGCGCCCTCATGTTCCCTGACACCACAGCATATTCCCGCGATACATATTTAATGAAAAAGTACTATGACGAACTTCTATTAAGGGTTGGTGAAGTTGAGGTCACCAATCAGCAAGGTGAAGTGTATCCCCTGGTATTTAACCCGGAGACTTTCAATTTTGAAAGTGACCACAAGGCTGTGGCCGGAGAACGTCTGCAATTTTCCGCCACACTTTCATCAAGAAAGGGAAAATCCCTGAATGTCAATTCCTCGACTGTGGTACCGGGATGGAAACCGGAAGCAAAGATATTGGAAGCCACACGCCGTTATAGAGCAACCGAGGAAAGAGAGGATCTAAGCCTGATAGAAATGGCTAATGATTCGGTCTACGAGTTGAAAATCCTCATCAACGATGATTCTCCTGACCTGCATTGCTACCATATCCGCGTAAGAGGAATCAGTTACAATTATCAAGGCGATTCAGGTGGTAAAATTCCAATAGGAGGGAGTCTTGACAACCCCATTTATGATGAGCCTCTGATACCGCTGGACCTCGTTTGGTGGACTGATGCATTCTTTACTAATGATCCGCTGCTCTATGATTCGAGCATAACAAGCATGTTCGGAGCATGGCAGGCCTATACAACTGATGTTTTTACCAACAGACAATTCAACAACGGAAGTTATGTCCTCACTGTTCAGGCCCGCTATCCATATACTTCAGTTTACGGCGGTGATAAACGCAGATTCATGGAGGTGCAACTCCAGCCTATAACAGTTGATCTGATGAACTATCTTTCATCACTCTACAGAATACGCGTCAGCGACAACAGCGATTATTTTTCAGAACCGAAATCACTCTCATCTAACATTAATGGTGGTGTGGGGATATTCGGCGCAATGGGCGAACCCCTTGTCCTCCGGTACTGGTTTCCGGGAGAGGAAGATCCGAACTATCCTGACTGAATGTCAAAAGATAATCAAATATAACGATAAAGAGGGTGTGTCATGCTGATACACCCTTCCTCTTTATATTGATAAAAATAAATTTGCTCTTTGTTCTTAACATTTTTTTTGTAACTGTCGCGGCGGTATATGTCGGAAAGTTTGTAATTTTGTTAATTGAACCAATCCGCACCTGAAGTGCAGCAAAACTATGCAGCAAAAAAGCAAAGATATGACCGAAAAAGATACATCAGGAACCAATCATCAGAACAAAAAGCCGTGGGTACGAAAAGTCATAATGTGGCTTTGGATAGTATTCGGCATAGGAATGATACTCTTTTTCCTATTCCTTATCATGATTTATAACGGTTGGATCGGCTATATGCCTCCGGTTGAGGAACTTCGGAATCCAACTGATAAATTCGCAACTGTTGTGTATTCAGCCGATGGCGAGGAACTCGGACGGTATTTCCGTAATACAGGAAATCGTGTTTATGTGGATTACGATGAAATATCCCCTCATGTTTTTGATGCCTTGATTGCAACCGAGGATGCCCGTTTCGAAGATCACTCAGGCGTAGACCTCAGAGCCATGGGTCGTGTTCTTTTCAAGACCATCCTTCTCCAACAGAAAAATGCGGGAGGTGGCTCCACTATCACCCAGCAGTTGGCAAAGCAGTTGTTCTCACCCGCATCGGAGAGTTTCACCGAACGTGCCTTGCAAAAACCTATAGAATGGATGATTGCGGTTAAACTTGAGCGTTTCTACTCAAAGGATGAGATCATAAAAATGTATCTTAACCAATTTGATTTCCTTTACAATGCCGTGGGTATAAAATCGGCTGCGCATGTGTATTTCGGTAAAGACCCCATGGATCTGACGATTGAAGAGGCTGCAATGCTCGTTGGAATGGTTAAGAACCCTTCATATTATAATCCTATCCGAAAACCTGAGCGTACGCTCCAACGTCGCAATACCGTACTTCAGCAGATGTACAACAACGACTTCATCACGAAGCATCAACTCGACTCCTTAAGTGCAATTCCCTTGAAAATTGACTTTCATAAAGTTGATCATAAGGAGGGTCCGGCACCTTATTTCCGTGAGGAACTCCGCAGATATCTTACGGCAAAAAAACCGGTTAAGAGCAATTACAGAGGATGGGAAAAACAGAAGTATGTTGACGATTCTATCGCTTGGGAAAATAATCCGCTATATGGTTGGATTGAAAAAAATCCCAAACCTGACGGTAGCAAATATGATATATACACGGACGGCCTGAAGATCTACACCACTATTGATTCACGTATGCAACGTTATGCTGAAGAAGCGGTGGTGGAACACATGAAATCACTGCAGAAACAGTTCTTCAAAGAAAAGAAAGGGGTTAGTGGCGCACCATACACCACCAATCGCGGAGAACTTCCCCAAAGTCAGTTGGAGAGTTTGATTAAAAGGGCCATTACCCAAAGTGACCGCTACCGTGTAATGAAACAGAACGGATTCAGTGAATCTGATATTCAGAAAGCATTCGTGACACCCATTGATATGCGTGTATTTTCATACGATGGAATGATTGATACACTGATGACGCCACGCGATTCAATTCTTTATCACAAGCATTTCCTTCGTGCCGGATTTATGTCGATGGACCCTGTTACCGGTCATGTCAAAGCCTATGTGGGTGGACCGAATTTCTCACAGTTCCAGTATGACATGGTGTCGACAGGACGCCGACAGATTGGATCAACCATAAAACCATTCCTCTACACTTACGCAATGGAGGAAGGGTATACCCCATGTGATGAGTTTCTCAACGAGCAGCCTGTCCTTTTCGATGAAAACGGACGCCAGTGGGAACCGCGAAACGCCGGGCATAACAATATTGGCGAAATGGTTACTCTGCGGTGGGCGTTGACAAACTCAAACAACTGGATATCTGCCCGTTTGATGAGTGAACTTTCACCTGCACAACTTGTACGCAACATGCATAATTTCGGAATCACCAATCACATTGATCCCGTTATTTCGCTGTGTCTCGGTCCCTGTGAAGTTTCAGTTAAAGAAATGGTTGGAGCATACAGTGCCTTCGCAAATAATGGACTTAGAGCGGAACCTGTGTTTGTGACTGCCATTGCAGATGGTAGCGGTAATACAATCTCTGAGTTTAACACGCGCCATACTGATGTCATAAGCCACAAGGCTCATGCCAAAATTCTGTCCATGTTGCAGAACGTTGTCGATGGTGGTACTGCTGGCCGTTTGCGCCGTCCACCCTACTCTCTCACCGCACCTACCGGTGGTAAGACCGGTACGACGAACTCTAACTCCGACGGTTGGTTCATGGGGTTCACTCCGCAACTTGTTTCAGGTACTTGGGTTGGTGGTGAAGAACGCTTCATTCACTTCAACACAATGGCATTCGGTCAGGGCGCGTCTATGGCACTCCCCATTTATGGTCTATTTATGAGAAAAGTGTACGACGACAAGACTCTTCATTACTCACAGGATGTCCGGTTTCCCTCCCCGGATTTTGATTTATGTGAAAAAGGTGATCTCGGAGTTGTTGAAGAAGAACAGGATGCCGAGGAATCTATAACCGGAATTTTTGACTGATTATGAAGGAGTGTCCCCATTGTGGTGTAATCATTGATGATGATCTGAAATATTGCCCTAAGTGCGGCATCAGAATTAATCATGATATCCATGTAAAAACATCAGCGAAGAAACGCGGTGCTATAATTATCAGCGTGGTTCTGATAGGTTTGGCTTTATTAATTGGTATAGGTATCTACCGATTCTTTGCCACAACCTATCTTGATGTTGACCAGAATCGACTTTCATTCGTTAAAAGCGGAGGCGCCGTAAAAATTCCAATAGATTATGATGGATACACATGGGGAGTAAGTCACTGTCCGGAATGGCTCAATGCCCTACCCCATGGAGATACCCTTTATGTTGATGCTGCACCAAATCTTACCGGTGAAGAAAGATCGGACTCAGTAGTCATCCGATCGGGCACTTTCAAGGTATCGATTCCTGTAACTCAGAACATAAAGGCCGGATACATTGAGGTTCTCAATGCAAAGATGACTGCGGAGGGTGCAGGTCAGGCTTTTCAGATTGACTATCTGACGGATGGTGCCGCGCCTCAGATTATTCTGCCCGAATATTGTCACGTCAATTCACTTTCCCCCGGAAAAATCATGTTGACCATTGACAGGAATGATACAGGGAAACCGCGTACCGCACGCATCCAACTGATTGAAGATGAAGTCAATGGGAATGTGGTAATTGAACAGCCGTCAGACACCACGTTGGAATCACACGGAAAATGAGAAGAGGGATTATCATATCGCTGATGTTAACCGTGGCACATATTGCTTGGGGCCAATCTCCGCTTGACGGACTTTGTGGAGAGGAATTGTTCAAAGCAGTCCGTGCCGCTTATGGCAAGGATATTGACTTGGATATCAAGGACGTATGGCATAACATTGCGGTTATTGATAATAACGGGGACGGAAAAGTAACTGACATTTTTTCAGGAAGGGAAATAACAATACAAAACAATGGTATTTCTCCGGAAGGATGCGGACTGTTTCACGTGCTTCCGTACACCTACTGGAAACCTGAAATATATCCCCTAAATCTCTGTGCCATATTTCCAACCGATATCAATACATTGGAACTGGTTCATGATTATCCTCCTGCCTTCAATTTCAGTAAAATATCACCGGACTATCAGACAGATATATGGGGAACCGGAGTTTATACCCTCGCTCCCGGCTTTGATATCAACTGCTATTATCCCCCCAAAGGTCATGAGGGTGATTTTGCAAGAATTGTAATGATGATGATAACCCTTTATCCCTGTGAAAGTTGGCAAGGTAAAGGTAACAATATCTGCCTGGACAACAGTTTCCCGGTATTCCAGAACTATTATATTAAAGATCTGATTGAAATAGCGGCGATAGATCCGGTTGACCAACGGGAGACAGAACGAAACAACCTTATTGCCCGTGTTCAGGGACAGGGGAATCCTTTTGTGGAATATCCGCAACTGGCATCACACATCTGGGGGAGTGAAAAAGAAACGCCTTTTCAAAGTCAGCCGGAAAGTATTGACCGTGTCCCGGTCAAGGCAACCTATACCGCATCGGACAAGTACTTCTTTTGTTATTCCCCTTATCTGCCGGGTAACGTGGAGTCATTTGAATTCAACGGTCAAAAATATGATGGTGAAACAGCAGTTCCGTTGGACGATATAAGTGTAGGGAAATATCTTGTACGCTTTAAAGGAAAAGGGTTTTCCGGAACTGTTATTATTGAAATTGTCAGATGAAGCAGTTAATCGGAATTTTGGCAGTAATAATGCTGTTTGCGTCATGCAGCAAAGATGAGAGAGAAACAGAGCATGAGAACATCTTCCCTACTCTGTCAACCGATCATCTTGACATGCTTGTTGGAGAAACACAAACGGTGGAAATAAGAGATCTTGACAGAGCGACATTGTCTGATCTCAGTATTTCCGGGGAAAATAATATAGTAGAATCAGTACTCAGGAATAAGAGTATTGTTGTAACCGCCATCCATGCGGGTGAAACAATCCTGACTGTCAAGCCTGGGAAATATACACCTCTTACACTGAAAATAGTTGTTTCATCAGGTCCGGAACCGGAGAATATTTTCAACGATGCCACACCACGATTTGAAAGTAATGAACTCGTAATTAACTGTGACAATCCCGGAATAATGGTATTCCATATAAATTCGCCTTATGAATGGCAAATAAAAGACCTGAATAATGGGAATTCCATAAAATTAACAGAGAAATCTCTGTTCATAAATAATCTCAGTTATTCCGTAACTTCAATTGAGCAATTCGAAAATAAGGACCAAGATGTCAATTTTATAAAAGTTTCTCTTATTAACAATCAGGTAGCATGGCTTGTAGTACGAAAAGAACAGTAATATTATTATCACTATTGATAAGTTTATCTGTTTTCGCCAAAGGTAAATTGGAATCACACACCGGAGTAGTTGAGAATAGTTACAATTTCTGGCTATACGATCCGTATGCTTCTTCTCAAAATGATTCTACGGAAGTAATGGAAGCCCATCCACTTGTGATATTTCTGCACGGAGCCAGTCTTTGTGGAAAAAATCTCGATAAAGTAAAAACCTACGGAACCATTGATGCAATTGAAAAAGGTCGAAAACTTGACGCCTATGTAATTGCGCCACAGAATCCGGGAGGCTCATGGAATCCTCATAAAGTTATGCGTATTGTGGATTGGGTTGAGAAAACACATAATGTTGACTCAAACAGGGTCTATGTACTGGGCATGAGTCTGGGAGGTTACGGTACTATCGATCTTGCGGCTACTTATCCTGAAAGAATTGCCGCAGCCATGGCTCTTTGTGGCGGAGGAACGGTTAGAGATTTGTCAGGGCTTAACGAAGTTCCGCTATGGATTATCCATGGAATGGCTGATCGGGCGGTCTCCATCCGCGAAAGCGACATGGTTGCTGAGGCGATAAAACGTGTTGACAAGGATGCACCGCGTCTTAAATATGACCGTGTTCCTGGTATGAATCACGGGCAACCTGCACGCTTCCTCTATCTTGAGGACACATACGACTGGCTGATGCAACATTCTCTCGATGAGAAGGAGAGGAAAGTTCATGAAACCTTTAACTTGGGTGACGGAATTTTACGGAAAGTATACCAAGGTCTGACATTCAAAAATTCTTCACGTAAAACCGGAAAGGCACGTAAAACAGGTAGGAAAACCACAAGAAAAAAGAACTGACATCAAAAAATCATTGATAAAAGATTTAAGATTCACAAAAAATCACTACCTTTGCATATCAGTTCAAAAACTATGGCAACATTAACCGGATTTGACTCTGTCCGCAGAGAACTTCTGATTGGTCATAATGAGTCAAAAATCTTCAATTACAACGCTTTCGGACTCTCAAAAAGTTCGAAAAAGGATGTTGCCGACACCAATAACCGCTCCTCTTACAACGCGCCGGATGTAATCTCCCGGCGCGTCGCTTTTTCCCTCCGGAACAAATCCAGATTTTTTCACATCGAAATTCCATTATTTACAATTTCTATTTTTCCGGTTGATGCAGGAATTCCTTCTGCTTTTAAACCGTTATACTCAAAAAAATTTCAATTATGTCAACTCTGCGCTTTAAAGTAGTAGAAGAAGCATTTGACCGAAAGGCAGTGCAAGTAAATATTCCAAAGGAACGTCCCGAGGAATATTACGGTGAATTGGTATTCAACCGCAAGAAAATGTATCAGTATCTGCCAAAAAAAACCTACGAAGCATTAGTTTATGCCATTGATAATAAGGAGCCTTTGTCACGCGCGCTCGCCGATAGCGTAGCAGAAGGAATGCGGCGGTGGGCAATCGACAACGGGGCCCGCCATTACACTCACTGGTTTCATCCTTTGACCGACGGAACGGCAGAAAAACACGATGCTTTCATTGAGCATGACGGAAAAGGTGGTGTAGTGGAGGAGTTTTCAGGAAAACTTCTGGTGCAACAGGAACCTGACGCATCCAGTTTTCCCAACGGTGGTATCCGAAACACGTTTGAGGCCCGGGGTTATTCGGCATGGGATATTTCATCTCCTGCTTTCATAATGGATAAAACCCTTTGTATCCCCACAATCTTCATATCATACACCGGAGAATCCCTTGATTACAAGACGCCCCTACTCCGTTCACTAAATGCTGTAGACAAGGCGGGGACAGCGGTGGCACGTCTGTTTGATCCCAACGTAAAACATGTCATTTCTTATCTTGGATGGGAACAGGAATATTTCCTTGTAGATGAAGCGCTCTATTCCGCAAGACCTGATCTTGTACTGACCGGACGTACACTCATGGGACATGAAAGTGCCAAAAACCAGCAGTTGGAAGACCACTATTTCGGTGCAATTCCATCACGTGTGGAAGCCTTTATGCTTGATTTGGAAATTGAGTGTCACAGACTTGGAATTCCGGCACGTACGCGCCATAATGAGGTAGCACCTAATCAGTTTGAACTTGCACCCATTTTTGAAGAGACAAATCTTGCCAATGACCATAATCTGCTGCTGATGTCATTGATGTCAGAAGTGGCCCGACGCCATAATTTCCGTGTTCTACTCCATGAAAAACCTTTCGCCGGAGTCAACGGATCAGGTAAACACAACAACTGGAGTCTGGGAACTGATACCGGAGTGCTTCTTTTTGCACCTGGAAAAACTCCCAAGGATAATCTTCAGTTCATCACCTTTGTTGTAAACGTAATGGCGGCGGTTCATCGTCATAACGCGCTTATAAAAGCCTCCATCTCTTCAGCCACCAATGCACACCGTCTGGGCGCGAACGAGGCTCCTCCAGCAATTATCTCAATATTTACAGGATCGAAACTGGCCGAAATACTGGATTCACTTGAAAACAGTACAGATGCAGACCTTCATGACCTTGCGGCTAAAGAAGGTGTATCACTCGGTCTGAACCAGATACCTGAAATTCTGATTGATAACACCGACCGTAACCGCACCTCTCCTTTTGCTTTCACCGGTAACCGTTTTGAGTTCCGCGCTGTTGGTTCTACAGCGAACTGTGCATCCGCCATGCTGGCTCTCAACGCGGCTGTTGCCGATCAGTTAAACGATTTCCATTCAAAGGTGGAGGAACGGATGAACAAAGGTGAATCACTGGAACAAGCCGTTCTTGAAGAAGTTCGTACCCTGATAAAACAATCAAAGGCAATACACTTTGATGGTAACGGCTACAGCGACGAGTGGAAAGCGGAAGCCGCAAAAAGAGGTCTTGACTGCGAGACCTCTGTTCCCAAAATCTTTGACGCTTACCTTAAACCGGAGTCGGTTGAAATGTTTAGCCGCACCGGTGTTCTCTCAAAAGTGGAACTTGAGGCGAGGAATGAAGTCAAATGGGAAATGTATACAAAGAAAATCCAGATTGAAGCCCGTGTCTTGGGTGACCTAGCGTTAAATCATGTTATACCCGTGGCAACCCGCTATCAATCATTCCTCGTAGACAATCTTGTGAAAATGAAATCGCTGTTTGGTGAGGAAAAAATGGCGAAACTCTCCGTAGCCGATCTTACTACCATTGAAAATATTTCAGAGCACATGAGTATCATCAAGGATGAGGTGGATAAAATGGTTAATGCACGTAAAATTGCAAATGCACTTTCTGATGAGAGAAGCAAGGCCATAGCATATCACGATACAGTACTTCCTCCTATGGAGATTATACGCTACCATATCGACAAACTCGAACTGATGGTTGACAATGAAATGTGGCCAATTCCCAAATATCGAGAACTTCTGTTTATCCGATAACTGATATGGAGCCCCTGAAACATGAATGTGGTATTGCGATGATCCGTCTACTCAAACCTATTGAGTACTATAAAAAGAAATACGGAACATATCGCTATGCCCTGAATCTTCTTTATCTGATGATGGAGAAGCAGCACAACCGTGGTCAGGAAGCAGCCGGAATAGGTGTAGTGAAAATGCATACTTTTCCCGGCAACGAATATATCTTCCGCGAACGTGCGTTGGGAACCGGTGCCATTTCGGAAATATTTGAGAATGTCAATAAAGTAGTTAGCGGAGTTGACGAACTTTCACCGGATGAAGTCCGAGCATTCTCACCATTTATCGGTGAAATATACATGGGTCATCTACGATATAGTACTACCGGAAAAGGAGGAATGACCTACGTGCATCCTTTCCTCAGGAGGAACAACTGGAAGTCACGCAACCTGATGGTTTGCGGAAACTTCAATCTCACAAATGTTGATGAATTGTTCCGTGAAATTGTGACAACTGGTCAGCATCCGCGTCTGTATGGCGATACGTACGTCCTGCTTGAGCAGTTAGGCTACGCGCTTGACAAAGAAAACCACCGGCTCTATCGTGAATACCGCGATCAACTGGAAGAACCGTACCTGACCATGAAGATAGAGGATGAACTTGACCCTAAAAATGTCCTTGCGCAATGCGCTCCCCGTTGGGATGGCGGTTATGTAATATGCGGAGTTACCGGTAGCGGCGACATGATGGTACTGCGTGATTCTCATGGCATCAGGCCGGCATTCTATTATACCGATGACGAAATTGTGGTTGTGGCTTCTGAACGCCCGGTTATACAGACCGTGATGAATGTAAGGAGAAAAAACGTTCAGGAACTGAAGCCCGGAAGTGCATTGACAGTGAGCAAATCGGGTAAGTTAACCATTACGGATATTCTCGGAGAAGGGAAAAATGAGAGGTGCTCCTTTGAACGTATCTACTTCTCACGTGGCAGTGATGCCGACATCTATAAGGAACGAAAAAATCTTGGCAGGCATCTTGTAGATCAGGTTGCCAAAGCAATAAATTTCGACCTTGACCACACTGTTTTCTCATTTATACCTAATACAGCGGAGGTTGCGTTCATAGGCCTGATTGAAGGTTTCACTTCACTTTGCGAGAAGATGAAACAGGAAGAAATTCTCAGGTTACAAGCCAAAGGAGAATTAACCCCTGACTCTTTATCAGCCGTAATGTCACATCGACTGAGAGTGGAAAAAGTAGCCATTAAAGATATAAAACTGCGAACATTCATTGCTGAAGGAAATTCACGTAACGACCTGGCCGCTCACGTCTATGATGTCACCTACGGCTGTGTCACCAATAATGTTGACATACTTGTAGTCATAGATGACAGTATAGTCAGGGGAACTACCTTACGGCAGTCCATCCTGAGCATGCTTGGGCGTCTTCATCCGCGTAAAGTTGTTGTGGTTTCATCAGCACCTCAGGTACGTTATCCTGATTACTACGGTATTGACATGTCAAGTTTGAGTGAATTCATCGCGTTCCGTGCAGCAATAGAACTGATAAGGGAATCAGGTCGTGACAAACTGCTTGACGACGTGTATATTAAATGTAAGGCTCAACAGCAACTTCCGGCTTCGGAACAGATTAATTGTGTCAAAGCAATATATGCCCCCTTTACAGATGAAGAAATTTCTGCACGAATAGCAAAAATGCTTACTCCCGTAGGGATTGAGGCCGAGATTGAAATTGTTTATCAGACACTTGAAGGATTGCATGAAGCAGTTCCCGGTCACCCAGGCGACTGGTACTTTTCCGGAAATTATCCAACACCGGGCGGTATCAGGCAGGTCAACAATGCTTACATAAATTTTTACGAAAGTATATCGCGTTGACAGACGTTCTATAATTCAAGAGGGTGTGTCGAAATTTTCCATTTCGACACACCCTCTTTTTTTTACCCGATTCAAATTTCCCTATAAAATGGGTGCAAAAAGACGGACCAGAGATTCCTGACACTTTTGTGAAAATGAACGTTTTGACCATATTTCAGGGTCTACACGTTCCGACAACTTCTGATCACGGATAAATTGATCAGCGACCTGCCGGTTGAAATCTTTTGAGTAAATGAACAGATTAGCCTCGAAATTATGCTCGAAACTACGGAAATCAAAGTTTGTGGAACCTATAGAAACTATCTCATCATCAACAAGAAGCATCTTGGAATGTAACATCCCGGCGGTAAATCTATATATCTTTATTCCAGCCTGCAGACACTGGGTGATGTAACTTGACGATGCCATAGTGAGCATCCTGGAGTCAGATTTATAAGGAATCATTATTCTGACATCCGTGCCTGACAACGCCGCTGATTGCAAGGCGTAAAGCAGACCGCTTGACGGAAGAAAATATGGAGTGGCAATAAAGATGCGTTTTTTAGCGGAGCCGATGGCATGCATAAACATAAGTTCAACATTACTCCATTGACTTGTAGGACCGGCCGTGACCAACTGCATCCGCATGTTGCCGTCAATGGATATATCCTTTTCTACCTCCTTCCATTTATCCACAAGAGGATTATCCTCTTTAATGAATGACCGGTCAATTATGAACGATACTTTCAGTGATGCGACTATGCTTCCGGTAACGCGCAGGTGCATATCACGCCACATGTCAAATGTCTCACCGCCGTCAGCATAACGGTCGGCGATATTCATTCCTCCTATGTAGCCGACTTTATCATCAATTATACAAATTTTCCTGTGCACACGCCAGTTTATTGCAGTTCCGAAACGGGGAAAACGAACAGAAGCGAATGAAGTCACCTCGACACCGGCCTTACGTAAATCTTTCCAGTAACTCTTCTTGATTCCATAACATCCTACGGGATCATAAATCATATGAACATCCACTCCCTTCTTCGCTCTGTCACAAAGTACTTCCTTAAGCCGTTCACCAATCCCGTTCTGCTCAATAATGTAATATTCCATAAGAATGGATTTTTGCGCAGAAGAAAGATCCCGGATAAGATCAGCATATTTTGCTCCCCCCTCCACATACAATTTCGCATCACATTCACCATGTAAGGCCGATATGGAGAGTTGTTCTCCCATCTTTACCAACTGACGGCTGCTTTCTGAAAGAAGATTTCGCTGATCGGCCCCCAAACGCTGTTTAAGTTCAAGTTTACGCAGTTTGCGCTTCACTTTTCTGGGAACAATACGCTTGGTGGAAATGTCACGTCCGAAGATAAAGTAGAGTATAAGACCTATAACAGGTACCACAGTCAGCACGGTCACCCATGCCAATGACCTTACCGGGGTACGGTTCTCGGCTATAACAATCGCTACAACAGATAATACAGTAGCAAAATATAGACAACATAAAACCCATATCAATATGAGGGAGAAGTCACTCATGGCTTGAAAATTTCCGCTAAATTAGCGAAATTTGAGGAAAGAAACTAAATCATTCCGATTATTTTTGTAATTTTGTGAAAATAACTCTTATTTCATTTTAAAAGAACCATCATGAGCAAAGGTAGAATTCTGGTCACCGGCGGAACGGGATACATAGGATCACATACCACCGTTGAACTCATAAACAGTGGATATGATGTTGTGATCATTGACAATCTTTCAAATAGTAATCGTGAAGTCCTTGAAGGAATCAAAAGCATAACCGGCATCATGCCGGACTTTGTTGAGGCAGACTGCACTGACTTGGACGCACTCACCGGATTATTTGAAAAGTACCCCGGCATTAAAGGGATCATCAACTTCGCTGCCAGTAAAGCGGTGGGAGAATCAATGCAGAAACCGGTGCTCTACTACCGTAACAATCTCAACACCCTGATGAACCTGCTTGATATAATGCCTGATTATGGAGTAAAGGGTCTTGTATTCTCATCTTCCTGCACAGTTTATGGGGAACCGGATGTTAATCCTGTAACAGAAAAGTCCCCGATTAAGAAAGCCACATCGCCATACGGCAATACAAAGCAGATCAGTGAAGAAATTATCACGGACGTTATCAATGCGGGAGCACCTTTCAAAAGTATAATACTCCGTTATTTCAATCCTGTTGGTGCACATCCTTCAGCAGAAATCGGAGAACTACCAAACGGTGTACCCCAGAACCTTATCCCCTACCTCACCCAGACTGCCATTGGAATACGGAAGGAATTGAGCGTATTCGGAAATGACTATGATACACCTGACGGTTCCTGCATCCGTGACTTTATTAATGTTGTAGACCTTGCCAAGGCTCATGTTATTGCTATCGAAAGAATGCTGAATGACAAATCTGATGCACCTATAGAGATTTTTAATCTTGGCACCGGCAAAGGATTGTCAGTACTCCAACTTATTGATGCATTTGAGAGAGCCACTGAGGTTAAGGTCCCTCACAAAATTGTAGGCAGGAGATCCGGTGACATTGAAAAGGTTTGGGCTGACCCTTCATACGCCAATGAAGTGCTTGGATGGAAAGCGGAAACCCCAATAGAAGATACGATGGTTTCTGCATGGAACTGGCAAAAGAAACTAAGGGAAAGAGGCATAATGTAATAGTGCATAACTGAACTACAGGACCAACAGAACTGATGAGATATATTACGTTTCTATTTCTCTCATTATTCCTCTCTGCAACATCTCAGGTCTCCAGAACGGAAATGCTTAACAGCCCGGAGAAATGTGGTGGCATTTACTACGCTTACCCGGCTCCAGGGGCATCTGAGGTGGAAAACCATGTATTGCCGGAAGGTTATGAACCATTTTATATAAGTCATTATGGGCGTCATGGATCTCGTTATCTGATTTCCGATAATGATTATTCAAGAGTTACAGATCTTTTTGACAAAGCATCCGCTGACGGAGAACTGACACCCTTGGGAGAGGATTTGAAAAACCGTCTTCATTTGATCTATGAAGAAGCGCGTGGACGTGAAGGAGAACTGACACCATTAGGCAACCGACAGCACCACGATATTGCCACACGAATGTATGCCACATATCCCCAAGTGTTCAATGACAGTGCAGAGATTACCGCTCAGTCCACACAGGTTATGCGTTGCGCTCATTCAATGTTCTCATTCACAGAAGGACTGAAAGAGCAGAACCCAAATCTTATCATACCCCGTGAGTCTTCGCGCAGGAACATGGACTTTCTTTGTTGGTGGACACAGGAATCCGCGGACTTCAACAATCCGGAAGGGCCCACCAAAAAAGTTCTTTCAGAATTCAGGGACTCCAAAAAGAATCCCGAAAGACTGATATCTTCATTATTCAAATCCTCGGATTACCTTTCCCGTCAAGTTGATCCTAAAGAGTTTATGTGGTGGATTTACTGGATCACAGTTGATCTTCAGAATATGGAAACAGATATTAAATTGAGCGATATCTTAACCGCCGAAGAACTGTTTGATCTATGGCAAGTTTTCAATTTTGACTTTTACATACATAATGCATCATATCCTCTCAGTAATGGAGTGCATGTCAATAATGCTAAACATTTGCTGAAGAACTTTGTGGATAAGGCCGAGGAATATATCACGGAAGGTAAGGAAGGTGCGACTCTTCGATTCGGACATGATGGCAATATTACTCCATTTCTTGCTTTGATTCAGGTTGACAACTGCTATGGCGAGGAAAATCTTCCGGACAGTGTGATGAATGTATGGAATGACTTTTATGTCTCTCCAATGGCAGCGAACATTCAGATGATATTCTTCAAAAACAATGATAATGATGTAATAGTCAGCATTTTACATAATGAAAGACAAGTAGGGTTAAATATGGAATCCGATATATATCCATTTTACAGATGGAATCAACTTAAGCCATATTTTGAGGACAGACTGTCACAACCTTACTGTAACTTCATGGGAAAATGAACCTTCCTCTCGCAATTTAATGTATTCTAACAAAATTAACACACAATATTAACTTCCATTAACTTTTGTAACACATCATTTTTTTGTATTTTTGCACCCGAACATAATAAAACACAAAAATGAGAATCAGAATATTAGTTATAGATGATGAGGAGTCAATCACCGAGATTTTAAAATATAACTTTGAAAAAGAAGGTTGGGAAGTTGATTGCTACTATAGTGCAGAAGAGGCGTTACACCATGACTTGTCAATCTACAACATCTGCGTCGTTGACATAATGATGGAGCGACTGAGTGGTTTTGACTTTGTCAAACAAATGCGGTACAATCCCGCCACAGAGCGCATACCAATCATATTATGTTCAGCGATGAACGGTGAAGACCACAAGGTTATGGGTCTGAACATAGGTGCAGATGATTATGTGACAAAGCCTTTCAATATTCCCGAAGTCATTGCTCGTGTAAAGGC
This sequence comes from uncultured Porphyromonadaceae bacterium, assembly GCA_947175645.1. GTDB lineage: Bacteria > Bacteroidota > Bacteroidia > Bacteroidales > Muribaculaceae > CAJUPY01. The sequence continues at coordinate 114,319 of CAMWNP010000001.1, read as the reverse complement.
AGTACTCAGAAGATACGGTACATCCACACAGCCTCAGGTTGAAATGCCCAAACCGGTTCAGCCTAAAGAGAATTCCGTAAGTGATCTCACATTCCGATCATTACGCGTTGACCGCAATGAAAAAACATGCTATTGCAATGGTGTTCCGGTAAAACTCACTCGTACTGAATATGATCTTCTTGTGTTTTTCCTTACTCACAGAAACCACGTTTATTCACGCGAAGAGATATTGAAAGAAGTATGGCCCGATGAAGTGAGGGTAACAAAACGTACTGTAGACGTGAATCTCGCACGCTTACGTAAAAAGATCGATTCTTTCGGACAGTACATTGAAACCCGTGTAGGATTTGGCTATGGCTTTAACGAAAACATTTAACTACCAGCAACGACTATTCTTCCCCATGGTGCTCACTCTGTGGACATTCGTGGGGGTAGTTTGTTTTTTTCATAACTACAGGACTCAGGAATTACGCCATAAAGGGATGAAACAGCGTATTGAGATAATCAATAACCGCATCATTGACCTTTACAATACGAACAATCCTGATAGGGAACTCCTTGTTTCCACGTTCCTCCAGTTTATTGAAAACTATTACCGCAAGACTGATTATGATGATATCAGCGTTGCCGTTTATGATAATGAAACCGGCAATGTGGTTTCACGCATAGGCTATGAACTTCCGGCACCAGAGATAGAAGGTGACAACAGAAAGAAGTTTTTCAAGGGTTCACAGGTCGAGGCCCGTGACTCATTGGGGAACATTGTGGAACTGGACCCGGACAAAGTATTCTATAACAGAGTGTTGTTTTCTGATGACGGAAAATATCTGGTACAGACTGTCGTTCCTTATACTCCGGCACTTTCGTACTCTTTCGATAACTCACAGATTTTCCTTCTTTCAGTGATCCTTGCAGGTATTGTTCTGACTGTATTCATTTATATATTCACGCTTCACTTAGCGAGGAATATCGTCAATCTCAGGACATTCGTCAACAATGCCATCAATGATTCATCCGAGTATAATGAAAATCTTGAATTCTCAAATGATGAATTAGGTGACATTTCACGCCAGATAATCAAGTTCTATCATCAGAGATCAAAAGCGCAGGCTGCTCGGGAGAAAGAGCATAAAATGGCGTTGAAAGTTATTGAGGACAAATGGCGTACGAAACGTCAGATGACCAATAACATAAACCACGAACTCAAGAATCCTCTCGGCATCATAAAAGGTTATATTGACACGATACTGTCAAATGACGACATGGATCCTGAAATGAAACGCCACTTCCTTGAAAAGTCACAGACACAGGTAAACCGACTGGTGGAGATGCTTAACGATATTTCAACCATTAACCGTCTTGAAGAAGGAAGCAAGAAAGTCCTGACTGAAATTATTGATTTTCATGAAGTTGTCTTTACCGTTGCGAATGATCTTACAGAGAGCGGAATGTGTAAAGAAATGGAATTTGTATATGATGTACCATTGGATTGTACCGTACGTGCCAACTTCAATCTCCTCTCAGCCATGATCCTTAATCTGGCAAAGAATTCCGTCGCTTACAGCGGTGGTACAGAGATGGGGGTAAAACTTGTGTCACGCAATGACAAATTCCTCACATTCAGTTTCTTTGACAACGGAAAAGGTGTTCCTCCAGAACACCTCCCCCACCTTTTTGAGTATTTCTACCGTGTTGACAGTGGACGCTCAAGAAAATCAGGTGGAACAGGACTCGGACTACCTATTGTAAAAAATACCATCATATCATTCGGCGGGACCATCTCTGTACGCAACCGCAAAGGAGGAGGTCTTGAATATCTGTTCACATTGCCAGTTGTGAATGAAGAAGATATAAAATCCAATGATAATGATGACAGCGATAATGATAATTAAATCTCGTCATCTGAATGTTTAATACATCAATTTAACTGAAACTTCAGATGAATAAATAAACTGATAAAAATGGCTCAGAAACCATCCATACCTAAAGGAACGCGTGACTTCTCTCCGGCCGAAATGGCTCGTCGCAACTACATTTTCAACACTATTCGTGATGTATTTGCTCTCTTTGGATTTCGCCAGATAGAAACTCCTGCAATGGAAAATCTGTCAACCCTCATGGGTAAATATGGTGAAGAAGGTGACAAATTACTGTTCAAAATTCTTAATTCAGGCGATTTCACTGATAAAGTTGATTCTGAATTGTGGGCTGAACCTGTTAAACTCGCGTCGAAAATCTGTGAAAAAGGTCTTCGCTATGATCTTACAGTGCCATTCGCACGATTTGTAGTACAACATCGCAACGAAATTCAATTTCCGTTCAAGCGATTCCAGATACAGCCGGTTTGGCGTGCTGACCGCCCCCAGAAAGGACGTTACCGCGAGTTCTATCAGTGCGATGCTGACATTATTGGTTCAGATTCTCTGGTAAATGAAATAGAACTGCTTCAACTTATAGATGAAGTATTCTCCCGACTGAATATCCGTATCGCAATCAAACTCAACAACCGCAAAATTCTGGCCGGCATCGCGGAATACATCGGTGCTCCGGAAAAAATGGTTGATATCACCGTTGCGATTGACAAAATTGACAAAATAGGCATTGCCAATGTCAATGAAGAACTCCGAGAACGCGGTTTGAGTGAGGAGTCAATCGCCAAACTGCAGCCCATTCTTGAGATTTCCGGAGATACAGAAAGTCGTCTGGCTCAACTTGATGACATTCTGGTGGAATCGGAGATTGGCAAACTTGGTATTTCCGAACTGAGGGAAGTGATTTCAGGAGTCAAGGATCTCGGATTAAGGGCCGAATTGGATCTGGACGTTTCATTAGCCAGAGGTCTTAACTATTATACCGGAACCATCATTGAAGTCAAGGCTCTTGACACTCAGATAGGATCAATTACCGGTGGTGGACGTTATGACAACCTAACCGGAGTGTTTGGTCTGCCCGGTGTTTCGGGAGTGGGTATATCGTTCGGGGCTGACCGTATATATGATGTCATGAACACACTTGAATTATATCCTGCTGACACGCTTCGTGGATCAAAGATTATGTTCACAAGTTTCGGAAAAAAAGAAGCGGCTTCAGCACTTAAGATGCTAATGAAAATGCGTTCAGAGGGTATTCCCGGTGAAATTTTCCCCGATGTGGCAAAAATACAGAAACAGATGAAATATGCTGATGCCATGCAGATTCCATTCGTAGCCATTGTCGGCGAATCAGAAATGCAGGAAGGGAAAATAACACTGAAGGATATGACAACCGGCGAACAACGTCGTCTGACAGTGGATGACGCTATACAGTTTCTTAAACAGCATTGATTTCAATGCAGTTAACTTTAGAACAAACTAAAAAGGACGAATGAAAAGAATATTTTTATCACTGGTAATGCTGATGTCACTGATCTGCGGGCATCAAATGTCAGGACAGTTCCGATATGGTGCAACCGCAGGTGTTGATTTGACAACGCTGAAGTTTAAGCAAGACCTGATAAGCATTGATCAATCGATAGGATATGAGGCAGGTTTGCAATGTGAGATGATGTTCCCCGGCATTGGTTTCGGTATCGACTTCGGGCTTATGTATCAGCAACGTGGAGCCACTTTAAATCTCGGAGAAAAGAAAATATGGGCTTCCCAGGGATACGGAAGAGAACGCTTATACATGCATGATCTGATAATACCTATTGACCTGCGTTTCAAATGGACAAGAATGGACGGTTTTGAGGATTATCTTGCTCCATACGTTTTCGGAGGTCCTGTAATTGCTTTCACAGTCGCACATAATCATCTGGACGCCATGAAAAATGCAAGCGGTAATCTTGGTGTACAGGTCGGATTAGGTGCGGAGATTTTGAAGAAATGGCAAATTCAGGGATCTTATATGTGGGGAATGACTTACAGCACACAAACCAAACTCCTTGACAATTTCAGTGCTCAGGATCGTGTCTGGAGTGTCAGAGTCATCCGCTATTTCTGATTTCTGAATCATTTACATATCTTAAGGAAATTAAGGAGAACGAAGCAGAAACTTCGTATCTCCTTGTTCAACATTAAGGAGTTTTTTTCCGTTATGTAAATTGTAATAATTATCTTATAAAGAATTATATATGGACAAACTTGAAATCAAAATAATCAACAAATCACATCATCCGCTTCCGGCGTATGCGACAACGGAGTCAGCGGGAATGGATGTTAGGGCTTTTCTCTCCCACCCGATAGTTCTTCATCCTATGGAAAGAGTGCTTGTCCCCACGGGACTATACATGCAACTTCCGGCAGGATATGAATGTCAGATTCGTCCTCGCAGCGGACTTGCACTCAAACACGGTATAACAATTGCAAATGCTCCCGGCACTGTTGATGCAGATTACAGAGGAGAGATTGGAGTAATTGTCATTAACCTGTCAAAAGAACCGTTTGTCATTAATGACGGAGAAAGAATTTGCCAGATGGTAATTGCACCATATACACATGTCAAATGGAATCAAGTAGATCGGATTGATGAAACCGTTCGTGGTGACGGAGGTTTCGGTCATACGGGCGTTGATTGATGGTATGAGAGCGAATTGTGAACTTGAATAATATTCGTTGAGTGAAAAAATCTTTTAAAATATCCATGTGCCTAACCTCTCTTGCGGTATTAGGGACATTGTTCACCCTATCAGCAAGAGTTACAGATGAACAGAAGCGTAAGGCAGATTATATCTATATGGAGGCGCAGAAGCAGAACGCACTTTCCAATACAGATGCATATTATTCAATGCTTGAGCGTGTTCATCAACTTAATCCCGAGGAAACCGGACCCGGTAACGAGTTGGGTATGCTGACCGTACTGTTACAATCCTCCGAGGATACAACATGCATAGAACGAGGGCTTGAACTGATGATGCGTCATCAACAATTACATCCTGAAGATTATTATAGTTCTCTCCGCCTTGCCACACTTCTGTCAAAAGCAGGTATGATTGAGAAGGCTCGCAGCATCTGGGAGAATATGAACAGACTTTATCCGGCAAAAGATGAAGTCACGTTCAATTATGCCAATTCCCTGCTCATGTCACCGTCACTTGAAGATAAATCCGCTGCCATTGATGTGTTCAACAGGCTGGAGGAAGCAATAGGGAAATCGCTGAATATTACTGTAAACAAAATAAACGCTCATTTCGCACTTGCTGATACTGCAGGAGCGATAAGCGAGATAAACAGTTTTATAGCCTATGCGCCACGGGATGTTGAAGGATTGGTCACTGCCGGTGATATCCGCATGTCCATCGATCAACCCGACAGCGCGCTTGTCTATTTCAACCGTGCGTGTGAAGCAGATTCAACAAGCGGATTGGCGTACTACAAACTGGCTGAATTTTACAGGGAAACCGGTGACTCGCTTGCATACGACCGGGAAATATTTCATGCCATGGGATTAGGTAGCCTTGATGTGGATACGAAAGCGGAATTACTGAGAAACTACATTGTTCATCTCTTTTCTGACTCTACACAGGTTCCCCGTATTCACTCCCTTTTCGGTCAATTGATCGAACAACATCCCCATGAAACGGCTATACACAAACTTTATGCGTCATATCTGGTTTCTCAGCAGGATTTCAGCAGGGCTGCGGAACAGCAAAGTTATGCGCTTGATATTGATCATGGTCAAGTAAATGACTGGATGGGGCTTCTTGGATTGAGGATACAAGCAGAGGAGTATGAACAGGGTATTGAAGATGCAGAGACAGCATTATCTTATTTCGGTGAAGATCCTGAAATATTGTGGTATAAATCCATAATGGAAATGCTTGATGACAAGGCAGATGAAGCACTCTTGTCCATAAAATCAGCATTGTCAGACCCGGATAAGATTCAGAATAACGAACTATTATCCCAATTTTACACTTCAGCCGGAGATATATATCAAAAATTAGGTGAGTCTGACAGCACATTTTATTATTATGACAAGGCTCTTCAGGCCAATCCCGGTAACCTGGGTGCAATGAATAACTATGCTTATTTTCTGGCATGCGAAGGAAAGGATCTTGACAAAGCACTTGAAATGAGCGGTAAAGCCATAGCGGCAAACCCAACAAACGCTACCAACCTTGACACATACGCCTGGGTTCAATTTAAATTGCACAATATTGGTATTGCCAAGGAATATATCAACAAGGCTCTTGAATATGCCGAGGAACCCTCAGCCGAAATCTATCATCACGCTGGAGATATATATTTCCTTAGTGGAGAGCCCGATGAGGCAGTTGTATTCTGGGAAAAAGCGCTTGAACTTGAGCCTGAGAACAAACTTTTGATAAAGAAAATCAAAAATAAGGCATATTCCTACGAATGAAAAAGAGATTTTACATATTTCTCATAATTACATTGCCTCTTATAGGAATGATTTCATGTAAGAGCAACAAATCAAACGTGTCTTCACCGGCTGTTAATCAAACGTCAGCAAGTGATGGGTACACATCGTTAACCTCGGCCATAGAAAATATTCCGACCGACTGGAACACATTGCAGGTTCCGGTATCCCTCTCTACAGATAAACCTACATCCTTTAAGGCGTCAGCGAGAGCATACATGACCCGTGACAGTTCTATTTATTTATCCTTCACACTTCTCGGAATGGAAATGGCCGCCCTTCAGATTACTAACGACTCGATTTTTGCAGTTGACAAAATGCACAGACGTTATGTTTCAGAGGATATCCGTACTCTGACAACCAATTACCCAGTTAGTGTTTCAACCCTTCAAAATTTATTTATGGGTCAGATATTCCTTCCAGGAGTCAATAAACTGAATTCATGTCATGCATCTGAATTCAAGACAGTTGTTTCCGGAGATAAAGGTATGAGTATTTCTCCGAAATCACAATTCAAACCATTTGAACTAATATTTGATTTTGATAATGACAGCCGTCTGATTAAGTGTGACGTTAAATCCCCTAACTCGGATATTTCCGTGTGCTACAATGATTATACCTCTGCTTTAGGTGGATATCTTCCACAAACAGACAACATACAGTTCGATACAAAAAAAATTGATATTTCCGCAACGCTAAAATGGAACTGGAACAAGGTCAGGGTGAATAATCCATCTGATAGCAAAAAAATCAATATTAACCCATCTTACACTAAAGTTACAGCCGCCCAACTACTAAATTCCTTTAACTGAGAATTCAGTAAATATGAACCGTCTTACCACATTACTCATTCTTTTCATTTCTTTGATTGCCATTTCCGATGGTGACAGCATGGCCTATGCCGCAAGAAAAAAAGTCAGAAAAGAAGAAAGTAAAGAGTCGTTAAGCAGACGTCAGCAACAGAATAAAAAAGAAATAAAGGAAACTAATAAGAAAATTCAATCGAACGCACGTGAAGTAACACGTCAACTCAATGAATTAAATCTGGTAACTGCAGAAATTGATGAGTGCAAGAAGAACCTCAGGATCATCAACAGCAGTATTGCGGTTTTGGACAAACAGATAGAACATCTGACGGATTCCGTAACACTTCTTGACGACCGTCTTAACACCATGAGTGAGAAATATGGCAAAGCCATACGTAAAATGCAGACAAGAAATTCTGTTGAGAATTCGGATTTCGCATTCATTTTCTCAGCCAAAAGTTTGGCGGAAGCATATTACCGGTCCCGTTCTCTGAAACAATTCTCTTTATGGCGCAAAAAAAAATCAGAAGAAATGACAGAAATGAAATCTGTTCTTGACGGGCGTAGAAAGGTATTGGAAGATAAAAAGGCGGATAGAATGAGTCTGCTCGACTCTCTAAATGCACAGATGACTGTTCTATCCGACAAAAAAGAACTTAGCGACATACTTGTTGAACAATTACGTCGTGAAGGGTCGCAATTAAAAAATATCCTCGCCCAGAAACAAAAAGAAGCCGATGATCTTGACAAAGAATTAAATCGACTGATTCAGATTGAGCAAGAGAAAATCAGGAAAGCGGAGGAAGAACGTCAACTTGCTGAGAAGAAAAAAAGGGAAGAGGCCGAGCGGGAACGCCTTCTAAAACAGCAACAGGAGCAGAAAGAAAAGGATAAAGACTCAAAGAAAAAAAATAAGCCTTCAACCAATAAGAAAAAGGCTAATCCTGATTCTGACAACAAGCAACAGCGCAAGGATGAAAAACCTGTTGTGAATACCCCTGTCCAGGCAGTCAAACCCGAAACAGCCCCGGTAAAGGAAGAACCGATGGTAACAGTTAAGAACGAATGTTCCGTAACAGAGTTCTCCAAGTCAAAAGGGAAACTCCCCTACCCTGTCAAAGGGAAAATCGTAAACCATTTCGGACGTCAGCAACATCCGGAACTCAAACATGTTGTCACTGACAATCCTGGTATTGACATTGAAACATCATCAGGCGCCACTGTCAAATCCGTATTCGATGGGTATGTGTCTGACATATTCCGTCTGCCAGGTTACAACACAATCATTATGGTCCGACATGGCAACTATCTTACTATATATGCCAATCTCGGCAGCATAACAGTAAAGAAAGGTGATAAGGTAAAGCAGGGACAAGAAATTGGAAAAGTTTTTACTGATGAAGATGACGGAGCACGAAGTATTCTTCATTTTGAGGTCAGAAACGAGAGATCGAAAGAAGACCCGGAACAATGGCTTAAATAGTCCCGGTCCAACATTTTTATAAACCAATCAAATTTTGCAAGAGATGAAAGGATCAACTGAAAATCTACCACGAAAGATACTGAAAGCACTCGGTATCTTTGGCGGAATGCAGGGGGTTCTTATTCTCTGTTCACTTATTAGGGTAAAACTCATAGCCATTTTCATCGGATCAGAAGGTGTGGGTCTGTTCAGCATCTTCAATAATGCTATTGACATGTATCGTGAAGTTACCCAACTTAACATTCAGCAAAGTGCCGTACGTGATGTAGCACGCAATCACAATGAGGGTAATATAGCAAGCATGGCTTACATTGTTACCCGCTGGAGTTGGATTCTTGGAATTGCAGGAGCATTTTTGCTTCTCGTCACTTCTCCATTTCTGAGCCGTTACTGTTTCGGAAACTCTGATTATACCTATGCCTTTGCAGCCCTGTCAGTTGTAATTTTCATGCAGGCAATCCAGGCCGGATACCTGATAATCATGCAGGGTACTGAAAACCTCACAAACCTTGTAAAGACACAACTCTGGGGTGCGGTGATAAGTATTACCATCTGTGCACCTTTATATTATTTATGGGGCATCAACAGTGTCATCCCCTCATTGATTGTTTATGTCACAACGAACCTTATAACAACCTATATATTCAGAGTCAAACTACCTCGTCCAAGCCGGATTCCGACAAAAAATGATATATTCTCAAAAGGTAAGACCTTTATAAGGCTTGGCTTTTTCCTTACAATTTCAAGTTTTGCAACTTTGTTGGCAGACTTCATCTTCAAGTCGTGGCTAAACGTTACAGCATCAACCATTATGGTAGGTCTGTACACCGCCGGATTCACCATAGTCAACCGATATGTAGGCATGGTGTTCACCGCTATATCCGTTGAATATTATCCAAGACTGTCAAAAATCATCCATTCACCTAAAGATGTGCACATTCATGTAAGTCATGAGATAAATATGGCATTGCTGGTGATTACTCCACTCATCCTGTTCTTCATACCGCTCGCCCGATTCATTGTTTCCATACTCTATTCCGATGAGTTCAATGCCATAATACCATTTATTACCGTGGCTGCGGTAGGGACACTCTATCGTGCCGTATCCTGGTGTTTCGCCTTTGTCATACTTGCTAAAGGAGACGGCAAAGTTTACGTAATCACGGAACTGCTGAGTTCAGCATTATTCCTGGTCATAAATATTTTCACGTACAAAACCTACGGACTGCCGGGCATGGGTTATGCATATACAGTCTGGTACATGCTGTACTTCGTATCAACAGCACTTGTATATTTCCGTCTGTTCCACTTCACCCTTTCAAAATCGTCGTTCATATATCTGATTATCGGCACCCTGCTTGCAGTTATATCCCTTATCATTGTTTACAGCGTTCACTGGATAGCAGGAGTAGTGTTTGCAGTCATAGTTTCACTACCTTACACCAGAAAGGTAGTGAAGTACATAAGAAAATAACCAGATGTTTTAGTTGATAGAATTCTACAGACCGAGTTCTGAACGGCTGATTTTCCTTAGTTTGACCAGTTCCTTGCCTGACGCATCAGTCAGAATAACATGTGTATTCCCATCCTTACGCCAGGAAGTCACGTTTTCCAGAGCAAGTAACAATGCCGTTTCCAGTGCTTGATCAGGACAGGTCATACGGCTTGTCATCAGTGATGTAAACTGAATTGAACTTGTCTGCTCTGAATCCACAAGCACGTTACCGTTAACTATGTTACATCCTACGTTACCGTGAACCTTACCTTCAGTGACATCAAGGATCAGACGCATATCATCATTGACAGCCATACGGTCGCCGTTAACAGCCATTACCTGCCATGCCCCGTCGATAAAAGTATTGTCCGAACGGTGTAAAGTCATTACTACGCCACCTTTATAAGACTTAAAGTTCAGGAATGAATCCTGTCCCTTGACTACCAGTTCATACTCATATATCTGATTCAAAGCCTGATTGATTTTATATTCGAATTGTGCATCAGGGCATAACATCATGGTGGTGGCGATGTCTGTCAGTTTAAGGTGATTTTCTGATGTAATGTCAAATGTACCGTTTATCGTATTACAACCGTTGTTCCCGTAAAACCTGTGTTTTGAACTTTCAAAGTACAATGCAGGATGTTCATCAGCAATGATTTTTTCACCAAACACCGACATAATTGACCACTCGCCATTCAACTTGTCATAATCTTTCTGAGATACCTTTACCGCCTTGTTATGTTTTTTTTCATCCTTAACAACACGTGGCTTATTGTCCGGCCTATATTCGTTCTGCTTTTTGACAGATGTTTCTTCAGTCTGTTTCAGAGTAGTCTTAACCGGATTTGAAACCTCTTTGTTCTCGGGTTTGACAGGGCTTTCATCAGCCGTAGGGGTCGCTACCGCGGTCACTTTCTTCTTCGGAGTATAACCCACCTTTTTGGACACATCTTCAATAATAGAGCATCCGGTGAATAATAACATTGATGTTAAAGTAAAGATGGTAACATATCTGAGTTTCATGATTCTTTCGGTTAAAATTATCAAGCCACAAAGTTAATGAATAAAATCAACTATTCAAACTTTGTGGCTCAGAATTAGATTTCTTTGTTTCCCAACCAAAAGATCCGAATGATTTCAGAACGAAAATTTCATCATCGCACAAATCCTGTTAGCAGAATTTGATTGACCGTCAAGGTTACGTCTGATTCCATGAAGGTACTCAACCCCAATTTGAAAATCTTCCGCAAAAGTATAAAATGCATTTGCTACTGTATAGTTCGAACGTCTGTAGGCATCACCACCGAGACTTTCCTGTCCGTACACACGGTTAAGGCTATAGCCTCCCGTGACAAACAGATTCTTAATGATATTAACCTGAAGTCCACCAGTCACATTAAAAATTTCGGGAGCGGTCATTTTACCGTTGTCACCGTAAATAAGATCATATCCTTCCCCACCAAGATCATTGTTATATGCCGCTATACCTTTACCATACGCTCCCTGATAATACAGGGTGAAATAATTGGTGATATTGGTGACTCCACTCAACTGCACTCCGTATCCGGTAACAAGTTGATTCTTGCCCTTAATCAGATTTCTGTACGAAAGGTTCCTCAGAATACCGCTGAGCCTTATGTGGCTGCTTCCTTTTCCCCAAGCATACTGAACATAAGCGGGAATATCCGGCACACGCTGACTTATCGACTCATTCATGCCATTCTCAGTAGTATATGTTACTGATGGATTCTCAACTGATACTCCTAATGATATATGACGCGAGAGTTTAGGCGCATACTGTAGAAGAACATTTTTCTTGGAGTTTGAGCCGCTCGGACCGGCATAATCCACGGTCGGCAGTCCGCTCGCACCATCCTGAAAAGATGAACGTGCAAGTCCGGCTGTTACATAGCCTAATTTTACATAAGCCTGTTTTACTGCCATTCCATAAGAGTTGCCATTACCTGTAAAGTTTGCCTGCACGTACGCTGACAGAAGTCCGAGTCGTGTCCGGCGTACCAACTGAAGAAATATTGTAGAATGGTTGGCGGAAGCAGCAAAACGGTTCCGCTGAGCAGGATTATATGGGACAGGAATATCAACCGTGGCGAATCCATCATTATTTATAGACCCGCAGAAATCATAGGATACCAGTCCCTCTACGTATCCACCGATGCCGAGTGCCGTGTTCCCCTCTCTGTCAAGAAACAGAAAACGTGGTGCACCCGGGTCCTGAAAGTGCAGATCCTTAGTATCATAAAGAATAGCCATCATCTCATCACCCATTTTAGCACTGTCACCGGTTAAAACGAGTACACGCTCGGGCAAACCGTCTGCGGGATCATAATCATTTTGATGCTGTGCTGCGGCAGTCATGACTCCACCTATCGCTAAAACAGATGAGAAAAAAAACTTAATTTTCATTTGCATAATGTGTTAATTTCTTTATTAAACATCTGAAATGTGAAATTTGTTTCCGTTCTTTCAAAATTTGTTAACAGGTAACAAAGAGGAATCCTGTAACATATCATTACACAAATATTGAGGTGGTTGCTATATTGCATAGGTGTAATAAATTTTGTATATTTGCAAGTTAAATTTATCTGAAATGGATTTTAAGTTATCATCAGCATATAAACCCACGGGTGACCAGCCTCAGGCTATAGAAGCACTTGCCAAAGGAGTGGAGGACGGACTGCCGGCACAGACCCTTTTGGGTGTTACCGGCTCCGGTAAAACCTTCACTATGGCCAATGTGATTCAGGAGGTTAAACGCCCCACTCTAATACTTAGCCACAACAAGACACTTGCTGCTCAACTTTACAGTGAGTTCAAGCAGTTTTTCCCTGAGAACTCCGTTCAATACTTCGTTTCATACTACGACTATTATCAACCGGAAGCCTATATACCGTCTGTTGATAAATATATAGAAAAAGATCTCATGATTAATGATGAGATAGAACGTCTGCGCCTTTCAACGATATCCGCCCTTCTTTCAGGGCGTAGGGACGTGATAGTTGTATCCTCGGTAAGTTGTCTGTATGGAGTAGGCAATCCGGAAGATTTCAACAGCAGTATAGTTGAACTGAAAGTCGGTCAGCGTATCAGCAGAAACGATCTGATGAGAAGGCTGGCGGAATCGCTCTACAGCCGAACCGAAATTGAACTGGCACGCGGAACATTCCGTGTGAAAGGTGATACTGTTGACATTGCGCTTGCATACGAAGACATAGTGATACGGGTGGTTTTCTGGGGTGATGAAATTGAATCTATCCAAACACTCCACCCAATTGATCAGGTATCACTGGGAAGTCATGATTCTTTCAAGATTTACCCTGCAAATCTTTTTGTTACAACCAAAGAACGTATTGGCAACGCTTTAGGACAGATGGAAGTGGATTTAGGACGTCAGGTGGACTTTTTTTATAGCGAGGACAGGATGCTTGAAGGTAAACGGCTTTACGAACGCACCACCTATGACATTGAGATGATACGCGAAGTTGGTCACTGTTCCGGAATTGAGAATTACAGCCGTTACTTCGACGGACGCGAACCCGGCACACGCCCTTTCTGTCTCTTGGACTATTTCCCGAAGGATTATCTTACCATCATTGATGAGAGTCATGTGACTGTCCCTCAGATAAGAGCAATGTATGGTGGTGACCGCTCGCGCAAACTAAACCTTGTTGAATACGGGTTCCGTTTGCCTGCCGCTCTTGATAACCGTCCACTGAAATTTGAGGAGTGGCAGGATCTGACCAACCAGACGATATATGTCAGTGCCACACCGGCAGATTTTGAACTTGAACAATCCGAGGGGGTTGTGGTGGAACAGATTATCCGTCCCACAGGACTTCTTGACCCCCAGATCACAGTGCGTCCGTCGCTTAATCAGATTGATGATCTTCTTGAAGAAATAAGACTACGGATTGAGCGGGATGAGCGTGTACTTGTCACCACCCTCACAAAACGTATGGCAGAAGAACTTAACGAATACATGGCCAAACTTGATATTAACACCGCATATATTCATTCTGATGTCAAACCACTTGAGCGAATAGAAATTCTTGACGGACTTCGTGCTGGCACTTACGATGTACTGATAGGTGTCAACCTTCTTCGTGAAGGATTAGATTTACCTGAAGTATCACTTGTTGCCATCCTCGATGCTGACAAAGAGGGTTTCCTCAGATGTCACAGATCTTTGACTCAGACGGTAGGACGTGCTGCACGTAATCTAAATGGAGAGGTGATTATGTATGCCGACAAGATTACTGATTCAATGCAACTTACCATTGATGAAACCTTGCGACGCCGTCAGATTCAGTTACAATATAACGATGAACACGGAATCACGCCTCAGGCTATCATCAAGGCACGAAACAAGATTATAGGAATAGACACAGAGGATAGCGGAACAGCACCTAAGAAAGGGAAATCTCCGGCATCACCGGCAGCCAAGAAAGCCGCATACGCTTACAACGATTATCCCGACGCCGACATTGCGGCAGATCCTATTATTCCTTACATGAACCGCAAGGAACTTGAATCGACCATAAATCAATTACGCAAGGAGATGCTCGAGGCTGCAAAGAACATGGAGTTCATGGAAGCAGCCCGTCTCCGTGACCAGATAATGAAATTAGAAGATCATGCAGCATCACTCCCTAAAGAATAAGGATAAGCATAAAACTGAGGAAACGAATTATCCACGGCTTACTGATTTTCTACCTACATCGGTCAAAGAAATGAAACTCCTGGGCTGGGACTACGTCGATGTGGTTCTTTTCTCCGGAGATGCATATGTGGATCACCCTTCTTTCGCGGCAGCGGTTATTGGACGCATTTTGCAGCGTGAGGGTTACCGCGTTGCAATTGTACCACAACCGAACTGGCAGGACGACCTGCGTGATTTCAAAAAATTTGGTGCGCCACGCCTGTTCTTCGGTGTCTCCGCAGGCGCAATGGACTCAATGGTGAACCACTACACCGCCGGACGACGTAAGCGAAGCGATGATGCTTATACCCCTGATGCAAGACATGGGAAACGCCCGGATTATCCCACAATAGTTTATTCAAAGATACTGCGCGAACTGTTTCCGGATACTCCAATAATTGCCGGTGGGATTGAAGCCTCAATGCGTCGTGTATCTCATTATGATTACTGGCAAGACAGACTGCGCCCCTCCATTCTGCTTGATGCTCCTGCTGATATGCTGATTTACGGAATGGGAGAAAAACCCATAATCGAAATTGCGGATCGTCTCAGTAAAGGAGAATCCATAAAGGAAATTAATGATGTGTGGCAGACTGCAATGCTTCTTCCAGTTCAAACCATGCCCGCTCCGGACGCTGACAACATAATTTTGAATTCATGGAAAGAGTGCTTAAGGGATAAGCGTTCTCAATCCTCAAATTTCCGCCATGTTGAAGAACAGAGCAACCGCATGGAAGGTGGA
This sequence comes from uncultured Porphyromonadaceae bacterium, assembly GCA_947175645.1. GTDB lineage: Bacteria > Bacteroidota > Bacteroidia > Bacteroidales > Muribaculaceae > CAJUPY01. The sequence goes on along the minus strand of CAMWNP010000001.1, from coordinate 98,713 downwards.
GCAACGCTTTGGCAGCAATATGGTGATAAAGTTGTGAAAATCAATCCCATGTGTCCGGCCATGACAACGGGTGAGATCGACGGTTCATTTGATCTGCCATATACCCGTATGCCCCACCCCAGATATAAGGGTAAGCACATTCCCGCCTACGAAATGATAAAATTCTCCGTGAACATGCATCGTGGTTGCTTCGGTGGATGTGCATTCTGCACCATATCAGCACATCAGGGGAAATTCATAGCCTCACGTAGTAAGGAATCAATAATAAACGAAGTAAAGAAAGTTACCCGTATGCCGGACTTCAAAGGTTATATCAGTGACCTTGGCGGTCCGTCGGCCAACATGTACGGCATGGGCGGGAAAAACAAAAAAGCATGTGCAGCATGTCTCCGTCCGTCATGTCTACATCCCCGACCGTGTCCTAATCTTGACACTGACCATTCCCGTCTGCTTGATTTATATCATAGCGTAGACAATCTTCCGGGTATAAAAAAATCATTCATCGGAAGCGGTGTGAGGTATGATCTTTCCATGCACCCGACCGGTAATCCTGACACTGACAAGGTTAATCGGATATATAACGAGGAATTGATCAGCCGTCATGTGTCAGGCCGCCTTAAAGTGGCCCCGGAACACACCGAGCCTCACGTACTTGAAATCATGCGGAAGCCATCATTCGATCAGTTTTATCAATTTAAGGATATATTTGATCGAGTAAACAAGAAATACAATCTCAACCAGCAACTTATACCATACTTCATTTCATCTCATCCGGGGTGTACAGAACTTGACATGGCTCACCTCGCAGTATCCACACGTGACCTTAACATGCATCTTGAGCAGGTGCAGGACTTCACTCCTACCCCCATGACACTTGCAACGGAGATTTACTATTCAGGTTATCATCCATATACGGGAGAAAAGATCTACACGGCAACCCGGCCGGAGGATAAACTTGCACAGCGAAGATTTTTCTTCTGGTATGACAAGACATACAGACCGGAGATCATTAAGCAACTCCACAGGCTTAACTGTTCCCACCTAATAAAACGTTTATTCAAATAATCAATAATTAATAATATGTATTCATTTAACAAAACTGCCGCAATTATGATGGGTGCCACCCTTCTTGCTACTTCATCATGTGACAATCCCGTTCAGAAATCTGAAGAGCAGATTATTGATCGCCCCACTGACGTAAAAATCGAAAACCGCCATTATTCAATTGATGTCCTGGAGGCTTTAGGTCGTGTGTCAAGTCCGGTTCTTTCTCCTGACGGCTCAAAAATCCTCTATGGTATTTCATACGAGAGTGTGGAACAGAACCGAAGCAACAATGATCTCTACGTGATGAATGTTGACGGAACAGAAAACAACCGTATAACAAAAACAGCAAAAAGCGAAAGTAACGCCGTATGGATTGCCGACGGTGAAAAAATAGCGTTCACAAGCGCTGACGAAAATGGAGTTCCGCAGTTATGGATAATGAATTCCGATGGCTCTGAACGTAAATGCCTCACTTCACTTGAAAACGGTGTTGAAGGTTTTCTTTTCTCGCCTGATGAAAAACATCTGATGGTTATCTCTTCTGTAAAATATGAACGAAAGGCTGATGATGTTTACCCGGATCTGCCAAAAGCAACCGGTCGCATCATTGATGATATGCTCTACAAACATTGGGATGAATGGGTTACAGCAATACCTCATCCCTTTATTGCAGATTTCAACGGTGACACTGTAGGCGAATTTTCTGACCTCATGATAGGAGAACCTTATGAGGCACCTATGCGTCCGTTCGGAGGAGTGGAATCATTCGCATGGAGTCCCGACAGCAAAAAATTGCTCTATGTTTCACGCAAAAAAACGGGTATGGACTATGCTTTGTCCACGAACTCCGACATTTACTGTTATGATATAGTGGATAAGACAACAGCCAATCTTACTGAAGGTATGATGGGTTATGACACCAATCCCGTTTTCTCACCTGACGGTTCTCGCCTTGCATGGCTCAGCATGGAACATGATGGTTATGAAAGTGACAAAAACCGCATCTTCATGATGGATGTTACCACAGGCGAAAAAAATGACCTTACTGAAGACTGGGATTACACCGTCAGTGAGATAGCATGGGCTAAAGATGGTAATTCTATCTTCTTTATCGCTCCCAAGGACGGTGTGACACCGGTTTTCAATATCAATACAGAAACACGTGAAGTTAAAGAAATCGCCAACGGGGTGTGTGACTATAACACACTCCAGATTTTGTCCGACAAGGTCATAACAATGCGTCACAGTATGCTCGCACCAAACGAAATCTGCGAGATTAACCTTACTGACGGATCCATAAAACAGTTGACAAACGTCAATGATGAACTTCTTTCTAAAGTTGACATGCCCACAGTAGTAAATCGTCAGGTGCCTACCACAGATGGGAAATTGATGACTACCTGGGTTGTTTATCCTCCTAAATTTGATCCGGAGAAGAAATATCCGGCAATTCTTTATTGTCAGGGCGGACCGCAGCAGGCAGTAAGCCAGTTCTGGAGTTACAGATGGAACCTTGCCCTTATGGCAGCCCAGGGTTACATTGTAATAGCCCCCAACCGCCGTGGTCTTCCCGGGTTCGGAACAGAATGGAATGCCCAGATTTCTAAGGATTATGGTGGTCAGAACATGAAGGATTATCTCAGCGCCGTTGACGACATGAAGCGTGAGAGTTACGTTGATGCCGACCATATCGGTGCTGTTGGCGCAAGTTACGGTGGTTTCTCCGTTTATTGGCTTGCCGGTCATCATGAGGGACGTTTCGCCTGTCTGATAGCGCATGCCGGTATTTTCAATATGGAAGCACAATATCTGGAAACTGAGGAGATGTGGTTCGCAAACTGGGATATGGGAGGCGCATTCTGGAGTCCAGATCCCAAGGCTCAGGCTACTTTCGCAACCTCACCCCACAAATTCGTTGATAAGTGGACTGCTCCAATCCTTATCACTCACGGTGAATATGACTATCGAATCCTTTCATCACAAGGTGAAATGGCATTCAATGCCGCACGCTTGAATGGCGTACCTGCTGAAATGCTGATCTTCCCTGATGAAAACCACTGGATTCTCAAACCTCAGAACGCCATCCTCTGGCAGCGTGTATTCTTCCGCTGGCTCGATAAATGGCTTCAGGGTAAAGATTATCAGAACACTGACAAAATGATGGTTAGCGAAAACAAAGAAGAAAAATAATCACCCCTTTTACTCCATAGCCCCGTTCTTCGTTTCTTCGTGGAACGGGGCTATATTATTAATATATGTCAAAAGCACAGTTAAAGAAGGAACTGACCTTGATGACCAAGGAACAGATAATTGAGGTTGTTACGGAAATGTACTCACTGCGCAAAGATGCCAAAGAATACTTTGAATACTATCTCAATCCTGATGTCAACAAACTCTTCAGGACGTATGAAGAAAAGATATTCACGGAACTGAAACGTGTGAAACGGCACCATTATAGAGAGGAATCCAAGGCAAGAATAACAACCGTCAAACGTGCAATCAAGGAGTTCGACTCATTCGGTTCAGGTAAAGAATGGACCACAAAACTCATGTTCGACACCGTTGAAAGTGCACTGATTCTATCATCCACCATCCCATACACAACAAAATATGCTGCATCGCTCGGCGCGTTGCTCCAGGATACAATGCTCGAAGCAGATGCGTGTGGTCATTTTAATGAGTATGCCGGAAGGATTGTGAATTTTACAAGATTGGACAAATCTGGTCTGGGAGCCAAATGGTTACGAGAAATATATTTGCGTTCGCTCCATGAAATAGGAATGCAAACCGAATACATTGACTTACTGCCACCGATAAAAATGAGCAAAAAAACTTTATCAAAACTTTGACGGCAGACAATAATTTCATATTTTTGCATACATTGTCTTTTTCATATATTTTTATACCCTCTGAAAAACCATTCGTTATAAAAATAACATATAAACCCTCCATATATTAATGAAAAAAAAATTAATCCCCCTTGCCTTCGTTGCAATGTCGCTCTCAGCATCGGCAGTTACTCCGCTTTGGATGCGCGACGTTCAGATTTCTCCTGACGGTAAACAGATAGCCTTCACATACAAAGGAGATATATTCACGGTTCCGGTGAAAGGCGGTAAGGCTACCCGACTGACTACAACACCTTCTTACGAGTCGAGCCCCGTGTGGTCACCTGACAGCAAACAAATTGCTTTTGCAAGTGACCGCAACGGAAGTTTTGATGTTTTCATCATGCCTGTTGACGGAGGTACTGCAACTCGCCTGACAACAAATTCAGCCGCAGAAATTCCTGACAGATTTTCTCCGGACGGAAAATATGTAATTTTCACAGGTCACATACAGGACCCGGCAAAGTCAGTGCAGTTTCCTACCGCACGCCTGACAGAACTTTACAAAGTACCTGTCACCGGTGGAAACTCAACCCTTTTCACTGCCGCCCCTGCTGAAAAAATATCCTTCTCTCCCGATGGGAAATGGCTGGTATATCAAGACATTAAGGGAATGGAGGATGAGTGGCGCAAACATCACACCTCATCAATTACACGTGATATATGGCGCTATGACATCGCCGAGGGGAAATTCACCAATCTAACTAATCGTGGAGGCGAAGACAGGAATCCGGTTGTTTCATCTGATGGAAAAACCATCTATTTCCTTTCCGAGCGTGATGGTAAGAGCATGAACCTTTACTCTTTCCCCGTTGATAATCCTCAGAATATCACTGAACTTACAAAATTCAAAACTCACCCGGTAAGATTTCTTTCTCAGGCATCGGACGGCACATTCGCCATGGGATACAACGGTGAGATCTACACGATGGGGAAAGATAACAAGCCTGTCAAGGTGAATGTGGACATTGTAATGGATGACACTCCTCAGATTTCACGCATTGCCCTGCGCCCCACATCCGCAAGTGTTTCACCTGACGGCAAACAGATGGCATTCATTTCACGTGGAGATCTGTTTGTTGCCTCAAATGATTACTCTTCAGTAAAACAAATATCTGATACTCCGGAAGCCGAGAGCCAGGTGTGCTGGTCTCCCGACGGTAAAACACTGGTTTACACCTCTGAACGTGACGGTCACTGGAATTTGTATACAGCGAAAATAGCAAACGACTCCGATCCAAATTTCTCAAATGCGACCATTGTGGAAGAAACACCTCTTTTCAAAGACAATAAAGAGAGAACTTATCCCACATTCTCACCCGATGGCAAAAAACTCGGTTTCATTCAAGATCGCACTAAGATCATGATAATGGATATGGATTCCAAGAAAGTGAAGCAACTCACAGACGGCTCAACTGTTACACGAATGACCGGTGGTGTTCCCTTCTCTTTCTCCCCTGATGGGAAATGGATTCTGACAGAGGTTGTCGATCGTAAACACGATCCATATTCTGACATTGCAATCATAAATGTGGAATCAGGCGACATGCATAATCTGACTCAAACCGGTTACTTTGACTCAGATCCCAGATGGGTGATGGACGGAAATGCCATTCTTTTCTCATCTGACCGTGATGGTCTTCGTGCCCATGCTTCCTGGGGTTCCCAGACTGATGCCTTTCTTGTTTTCCTGAATCGTGAATCTTTTGACAAGTTCAATCTTTCTGAAGAAGAATATGAACTCCTGAAGGATGCTGAAAAGAAAACAAAGAAGGATGCAAAGGATAAAGAAAAGGTTGGAGACTCCAACAAGAAAGATAAGAAGGAGGTTGAACCAATCAATGTAGAACTTGACGGTATAAAACACCGCACTGTTAAATTAACGCCCTTCTCATCCAGCATTTCTGATCTTATCATTACTAAAGATGGTGAGACTCTCTACTTCATCGCTACCACTGACAATGATCCCGACCTCTGGAAAATAAATCTCCGTAAAGGTGAACCCAAAATGGTTACCCGCAACATTGGGCGAGGAGGTCTCGAGATGGATAAAGACGGTAAAATATATCTGGTTGGAAGGAGAATGAAACGCATAGATCCGAAAACAGACAAAATCACCAACATTTCCATCAGTGGCACTCAGGATATTGACCTTGCTGCCGAACGTGACTACATGTTCAATTATGTCAAGACTCAGGAGCGTGAAAGATTCTATACCCCTGACATGCACGGTGTTGACTGGGAGAAAATGACAACCGAGTATAGTCGTTTCCTACCCCATATCAATAACAACTACGATTTTGCAGAAATGCTGTCAGAGTTGCTGGGTGAACTGAACGTTTCTCACACAGGCGGTCGCTACTCTCATTCCGCTACCGGTGCAGTTGACCGTACCGCTTCACTGGGTCTGTTATATGACATGAATTATACCGGAGACGGTTTCAAGGTTGACGAAGTTGTGGTTGGCGGACCATTTGACCGTGCATCTTCAAAAGTAAAACCGGGCTGCATTATTCTGAAAATCAACGGTAAGGAAATAAATGCCAAAGCAGATCAATCGGAACTTCTTAATAATATTGCGCGACAGAACACTCTCGTAACAATCAAGAACCCCGCAACCGGAGAGACATGGGATGAAACCATTAAACCGATTTCAGCCGCAGCGATGAATTCACTGATGTATCAGAGATGGGTTGAGGCAAGGGCTGCCGATGTTGACAAATGGAGTAACGGACGATTGGGCTACGTCCACATCAAACAAATGAACGACGGCTCATACCGCCCTCTTTATGCCGATGTACTCGGAAAATATAATGACCGGGAAGGTATTGTTATCGATATCCGCCATAATGGAGGTGGACGTCTGCATGAAGATATAGAAGTTTTCTTCAGCGGTAAGAAGTATCTTACTCAGGTAGTCCGCGGTAAAGAAACCTGTGACATGCCTTCACGCCGCTGGAACAAACCAAGCATTATGCTTCAATGCGAGGCTTGCTACAGTAATGCCCATGGCACACCTTGGGTATACAAAACCATGGGGCTCGGTAAACTTGTAGGTATGCCCGTTCCCGGAACAATGACTTCTGTTAACTGGGTTACCATGCAGGATCCTTCAATGGTGTTCGGTATTCCTGTTGTTGGCTATCGCACGGCTGAAGGTAACTATCTGGAAAATACTCAGTTGGAACCAGATGTTAAAGTGCCAGTTAACCCCGCTAATGTTATCAACGGTCAGGATATGCAACTAAAGGCAGCCGTGGAAACTCTTCTCCACGACCTTGATGCAGCCAAAAAATAATAACCCCTTAAAGATTTGAACGAGACTGCATCAGAATGAAAGTTTTGATGCAGTCTTTTTATTTTTATGCGACATATACTTTCCTTATTTATCCTTATTATAATTACCCTGACACTGTTAAGTTCTTCCGACGGACACACTGCCGTATGGGAATACGATGATTTTGGTGCAGCAGTGAAGCATACTGTTACAAACCGGAAAACCGTACATCTGATTTTTACTGCTGACTCAGCCTTTGAAGGGGGTGTTTTAACCCTTGACTTACTTAAAGACAGAGGGGTCAAAGCCTCTTTCTTCTTTACCGGCAATTTCATGCGTGACTCCATGGCGAATGGCGATATAATCCGGCGTGCAATAATGGAGGGGCACTATGTAGGGCCTCACGGTGACCGCCATATTCTTCTCGCGGACTGGAATAAAGAGAGGACCACACTTGCATCAACCGACAGTGCCCTGACCGATATTGAAAACGCATATCCACTTTTGGAAAAATATGGGGTCAGCCGTGACAGTGCTATAATATTTATTCCCTCTTTCGAATGGTATAATAAAGATCATATTGATACATTCCGCAAAGCCGGACTCTTCCCTGTTAACATGACACCGGGGATTGAGACATATCGAGATTATACCACTCCGGATCTACCCTACTACACTTCTTCAGAATGGATCTGGAACCAGTTGATGGAGCACGAATCTTCCAATGGTCTTGACGGTGCCATCATACTGATACATCTTGGCACCGACAGTACCCGGACTGATAAATTCTACCGTTATCTGCCGGAACTTATTGATACTCTTTCTGCCCGATCATACATCTTTGAAAGATTCCGGGTTGACAAATAATGTTCAAAGTGAGCCAAAATATTGTATCATGATAATATATTTTGTAAATTTGCAGAAAATATAGGTCTAAAAACCGGCAAGTCTGATTCAGGAAGTTTTCCCGAGAAATTACCTAATGAATAACGAGATGTAACCGGTAGAGCAAAACATAATATAACAAAAATGGCAATAGAACTGAAAGGTCTTACAAAACGTAAGGACAATTACTCTCAATGGTATAACGAATTGGTTGTTAAAGCCGATCTCGCCGAACAATCTGCAGTACGCGGATGTATGGTCATCAAACCTTATGGGTATGCGATCTGGGAAAAAATGCAGCACCAACTTGACGAAATGTTTAAGGCAACTGGTGTGCAGAATGCCTACTTCCCGTTGCTGATTCCCAAATCATTCCTTTGCCGCGAGGCTGAACATGTGGAGGGATTCGCTAAAGAATGTGCGGTTGTAACACATTACCGCCTGAAAAACGATCCAAACGGAACTGGTGTTGTTGTTGATCCTGATGCCCGTCTTGAGGAAGAACTCATCATACGTCCAACCTCAGAAACAATAATCTGGGGAACATATAAAAACTGGATTCATTCCTACCGTGACCTTCCTTTGTTGTGCAACCAGTGGGCAAACGTTATGCGTTGGGAAATGCGAACCCGCATGTTCCTCCGTACAGCCGAATTTCTCTGGCAGGAAGGACACTGCGCACATGCCACCGCAGAGGAGTCTGAGGCCAGAACAGTGCAGATGATCAACCTTTATGCTGACTTTGCAGAAAAATATATGGCAGTTCCCGTCATCAAGGGCGTAAAATCTGCAAACGAACGTTTTGCCGGAGCATTGAACACTTACACCATCGAGGCTCTTATGCAGGATGGTAAGGCACTTCAGTCAGGAACTTCGCACAACCTCGGACAGAATTTTGCCAAAGCCTTTGACGTGACATTCGTTAACAAAGACAACAAACCTGAATACGTTTGGGCTAACTCCTGGGGTGTGTCAACTCGTCTGATGGGTGCACTCATCATGAGCCACTCCGATGACAACGGACTGGTGCTCCCACCCCACCTTGCTCCTATCCAGGTCGTTATCATTCCCATCTACAAAAACGCCGAGCAACTTGCTGAAATATCGGCGAAAGTTGAGCCCATTGTTAACGAACTCCGTGGCATGGGTATCAGTGTCAAATATGATGACGCCGAAAACAAACGTCCCGGCTTCAAATTCGCTGACTACGAATTGAAAGGTGTTCCCGTTCGTCTTGCAATAGGAGCACGTGATATTGAAAACGGCACTGTGGAACTTATGCGTCGTGACACTCTTGAAAAACAGATTGAACCGCTTGAAGGAATTGCCAAACGAGTTGCCGACCTTCTGGAAGAGATTCAGGAGAACATATATCAGAAAGCGTTACGTCGTCGTGAAGAGATGACCCGAACAGTTGATACCTACGATGAATTCAAGAAAGAGATTGAAAAGGGTGGCTTCATTCTCGCCCACTGGGACGGAACAACTGAAACTGAGGAAAAAATCAAGGAAGAAACAAAAGCAACCATTCGCTGTATTCCTCTTGAAGGTGACAAAACACCCGGTTTCTGTATGGTAACAGGCAAGCCTTCGGCTCAACGGGTAATATTCGCCCGCAACTATTAATATACCCAATATTGAGGACGGACTCACACGCTGATGTGAGGTCCGTCCTCATCTTTTTCCAACTAACACACTTGTCATGGCTGATTCACCATTACCACGAATAGCAATAGTTGTTCCTTGTTATAATGAAGAGCAGGCTCTCCCTATCTCATCCATGGAAATGCTCTCTCTTATTGATGAGATGAGTGCGTCAGGACTTATTGCCCCTGACAGTTATGTGTTATGCAGCAATGACGGAAGTAAGGATCGTACCTGGGAAGTTATTGAGGAGTTGCACAGCAAGGATGACCGCATAAAAGGAATATGCCTTGCCCATAATCGCGGACATCAGAATGCTCTTCTGGCAGGATTAATGGCAGTGATGGATAACTGCGATGCCGCAATATCGATTGATGCTGATTTACAGGATGATCCAAGCGCCATGATCGAGATGGTGAAAAAATTCCGCGACGGTTGTGAGATTGTATACGGCGTAAGATCATCCCGGGAAACGGATACATGGTTCAAACGTACAACCGCCCACGGGTTCTACTCATTCCAGAACGCAATGGGACTCGAGACAATATATGACCATGCAGATTACCGATTGATGAGTAACCGTGCATTACATCTGTTGAGCGAGTACGGAGAATCAAATTTATTCCTTCGGGGTATCATCCCTCAGATAGGTTTGTCATGTGACGTGGTCAGATATGCACGTAATCCCCGTGTGGCGGGAGAATCTAAATATCCTTTGAGCAAAATGCTCAGTTTCTCTATAGACGGAATCACTTCATTTTCAGCACGCCCCATGCGTTGGATATTCATGACAGGACTGACTCTGCTGATTATCGATATTCTTGTTGGGATATATGTGGTGATAGCACTTCTCTCCGGTACAGCCATCGGTGGTTGGGCATCAATTATGTTGTCAGTCTGGTTCTTAGGGAGCCTGACTCTCATCAGTATCGGTATTGTTGGGGAATATATTGGCAAAATATTTACTGAGGTGAAACACCGTCCACGTTTTGCCGTTATGAAGCAACTCTGGTGACAATCAACGGATTAATAAATCCGCTATACGCCACATACCTCTTGGGAATACCCTTTTCAATCTATATATAACCACCGGAATAAAAGGTCGTTTAGTCCTCTTCTTTGCTTTCTCAAGCAAGTTTGATGCCAGTTCCGTGGATCCCTCTTTAGAGTATTCGGCAGCAAGAATGGCCCTACGATAAGCAATCCAATCCGTCATTTCAGGTCGTGATTTTTCAAGGGTATTTTCAATTACATCAAGGGCATTCTCCCATCCTCCTGCACCTGAGGTAAAATCACATCCGGTAATAGAAGTTTCCGAGAATATTACCTTAACCAGTGGCTCCCCTACCCTGTGAACAATATGAGGTTCTGCCGAAATAAGGCGTGTACCGAGTTCGAGGTCATCCCACTTCGTCATTAACCTGTTCCAACCGCCCACGTTTCTGATAAACTCTGTCCGTACCATATATCGTTGGGTTGACAGTGAGCCATGAACAAGATGATTCTTCAGAAAGGAAGACTCAGGAAAACGCATCACTCGTATTGAGCCATCTGATAATGACATAGTCACATCCCACCCGATGATATCAGCACCAGGATTCTCTTCTGCCACACTTACCGCAGAACTGATATGACCCGGCAACATAACATCATCAGAATCGAAGAACATTACCCATTCGGTGCCGACATTTTCAAGCCCTCTATTACGCGCGGCCGCTGCACTCTGATAAGATTCGGTCAGTAACTGCGTATGAATTTCCGGATTTCTTTCCATCCACTCATTGACAACCGCCACAGTTTCATCAGTAGAATTGTTGTCTACTATAATCAGATTAAAAAGTGTTGCATCCTGTTCCGCAACCGAGTCAAGTGTACGCGATATAAGATTACCGCGATTGAATGCGGGAATTACAACAGTCAGCGTTTTTTTTATCTGATTTTTAATCATATTTAAATAAGAAAGCAGTCAACCGTAATGAATCACGGGAGACTGCTTTAAGCAAATTGCCAAAAACTTTATTAAATCGGATAAATCCGTATAAGTTATTCAGCAGCGGGTGCTTCTGCTTCAGCATCAGCGGCGGCAGCCTCAGCCTCGGCTTTGGCAGCAGCGATTTCAGCCTTTTTCTTTGCTACGGCTTCAGCCTTAGCCTTGTTCTTAGCCTGTTCTGCTTCAAGAATTTCTTTCACTGCGAGTTCTTTTTTAGACGCCATAGAAGCCTTGAAAGCATCTACTTTTGCCTGTTTTTTCTGTTTCCATGCAGCGAAACGACGTTCTGCTTCCGCTTCGTCGAAAGCACCTTTTTTCACACCACCCTGAAGATGTTTCATAAGGAGAACACCTTCGTTAGAGAGGATAGAACGAACAGTGTCGGTGGGCTGAGCACCAACATTAACCCAATACAAAGCACGTTCGAAGTTCAATGTTATTGTAGCAGGATTAGTGTTAGGATTATAAGAACCTATCCTTTCAATAAATTTACCATCACGTGGTGCTCTGCTATCGGCGATCACAATAGGATAAAACGCATAGTTTTTACGACCATGACGCTGTAATCTGATTTTAGTTGCCATTGATTAATTGTTTAATATTGTTTTGTATTGATTAGCGTCTGCAAAGTTAGTAAAATTTATTCTGATAATCAAATTATAAAGCGACCTTTTTTCTGAGCCATGTTATAAAATGAGTTGAATTATTTGCCATCCAGTGTTATCATTACATTTAAAAGTGATTAATATATTATTAAGAAGCAACCATGGTTACATAAACGGGATATCTCAAGATTTAGTGTGGCGTGCGGAATCACTTTTTTTATATGTTGCAACCTTTAGAACGTTGAAGCCGTCTATATGAAAAACAACATTAAATCACAGAAAATGAAGAAACTTATTTTAATTTCGCTTATTATTTTTCAGGCTATAGCCTTGACAGCACAGGAAACAGCACGTGTAGAACTCAAACACTTCAACAGTGAGGAATCAAAAGATTTTCCGTTCGAAAGGGAAATTATGATTTATACCCCAATGGAATATGACTCATCTACGGCATCAGATTATGATGTGGTATATGTATTCGACTCACAATGGCGTTCACATTTTGATTTTGTATGCGCTCTGCTTGAATCGGAGCAAGATGAAAACGTGAATATGCTCCCATTTATAGTAGTTGGAGTGCTCTCACCCACAAGATATGAACTTGAGTATCACCGTAACAATGACTTTCTTCCGGTACCGGTCCATGACCAACCAACATCTCCGTTTTACGGGAATGCCGTGAACTTCAAAAAATTTCTTAAAGAAACAGTAATCCCTTATGTTGATGAAAATTACCGGACCTCAGGTCACACTTTGGCCATAGGACACTCTTTAGCAGCATCTTTTATTCTGGATGCTCTGGCCACTGATGAGATGTTTGATGACTATATTGCCATGTCGCCTAACTTCGCTTTTGACGAGCAGTATTTTGCTAAATCGCTTCTTAATTATGATTATGCCAACGGCAAACCTCATTATTTCTTTCTCTCCATGGCCAATGAGTGTGAGGAAACAGGTTGGGGAAAGCCGTGGAGAGAGTCATGGGATATGGTGAAAAACCACATAAACTCGACTGAGTACCCTGATTACATTTCATTCACTATCAAAGAGTTCCCTGAATATTCCCACATGAAAGGCTATCTGCCCGGTCTGATGGGTTCACTAAACGACTGGGTGCAATACCGACACACTGAACGATTGTCAACCACGGAGTATTATCCAGTTCATATTGAACTTACAGGTGAAAACATCGGGGGTGATGTCTACATAACAGGGAATCAGGATGGACTGGCAAACTGGAATCCTGAGGGTGTGAAAATGACTGAGGTTAACGAGAATACCCGCAGTATTGATCTGGAACTCCGGCTGCCGGCTGAATTCAAGTTCACCTGCGGAAGTTGGGAAACTGAAATCACTCCTACAAACGCATATCCCGGAAACTTAAGAATTGGAAAAGCAGACAAGGTGGTAAAGAAATATGAGATTTGATAATTAATGAAAGAGTCATAAACCGTCCCTTTAGATAAGGTAGCAACGCTTCATACCTTAATAAGACGGTGTGTCAAAATTGAATTTCGACACACCGTCCTTTGTATAATGGAATTATGTCATGTTATATCTGCACAGATGGAATAAAAAGGATAAATCTTCAGAGTTCCGGAATCAACACGACACTGCAAAATATCAGGGGGTTACTGTTACTTTAGTTCCTTTACCAACGAGTTTTACAAACTTTCGGATATTATCATCGTGCATACGGATACAACCTTCAGAAGAAGGTGTACCGAGCAGTTCGGGAAAGCATGTTCCATGAATACCGATACCTGAAAATCCCGGTGTACTGAGCCTGCAGAAAAAAGGTCCGTAAGCACCTTTACGCTGACCGGCACCATCGTTGAAATCATGGGTCCATGCAGAGGCATTCTGTATCTGGATTATAGGGAATGTGCCCTCCGGTGTTCTCATATCACCTTTCCTCTGTTTGTTACCGGGATTCTTACCGGTTGACACCTTGACACTCAGCAATGTATCGTTTGTTTCCGATATAACCCACAGATGCTGTTGTTTCTTACTTACCAATACACGGTTCTGTGCCGACCCCATAAATATGGAGCCGGCAAGAACAGCGATCAATATTGTAACAATTCTCATCAGATTAAACCGTTAATTATTTCCATGAAAACATAGGATATTCTTTCATGGTTTGATTTACCTTCTCACGTACGGCAGCGATAACAGATTCGTTCTCGTGGTTAGAAAGAACAGTGTCAATCATTTCAACAATCTCACCCATCAGTTCTTCTTTGGCACCACGAGTAGTAATGGCGGGTGTACCGAGTCGAATACCTGATGTCTGGAAAGGTGAACGATTGTCAAACGGAACCATGTTCTTATTTGCTGTAATATCTGCTTCTACGAGAACTTTTTCAGCCACCTTTCCGGTCAATTCCGGGAACTTGCCGCGAAGATCAACCAGAATACAATGGTTATCAGTGCCACCGGAAACTATATTATATCCTTTGTCAGTGAGTGCCGCTGCCATAGCCTTGGCATTCTTCTGCACTTGAATCTGATATTCCTTAAACTCGGGCTGGAGCGCTTCACCGAAAGCAACAGCCTTTGCAGCGATAACATGTTCAAGAGGTCCACCCTGTACACCGGGGAATACTGCAGAGTCAATCAGAGAAGACATCGGACGTATCTCACCTTTCTTTGTAGTCTTGCCGAAAGGATTGTCAAAATCCTTACCCAAAAGGATAACTCCACCGCGTGGACCACGAAGAGTTTTATGAGTGGTAGAAGTGACAACGTGAGCATATTTTACCGGATTGTCAAGCAATCCGGCTGCGATGAGACCGGCCGGATGAGCCATATCAACCATAAAGATGGCACCGATCTCGTCAGCCAGACGTCGCATGCGTGCATAATCCCATTCACGGGAATAAGCACTTGCACCACCTATAATAAGTTTCGGACGCTCACGACGCGCAACCTCCTCCATCTGCTCATAGTCAATCAGACCGGTGTTTGCATCCACATTATATTCAAGGGCGTTGAACATCAGACCCGAAAAATTCACGGGGCTTCCGTGGGAAAGGTGACCACCATGAGAAAGATTCAGTCCCAGGAATTTGTCACCGGGATTGAGGACTGACATAAATACAGCCATGTTTGCCTGAGCGCCTGAGTGAGGCTGGACATTGGCATATTCGGCACCGAAAAGTTCCTTAATACGATTGATTGCTACAGTTTCGGCTTCGTCAACCACCTGACAACCACCATAATAGCGATGACCGGGATATCCTTCGGCATACTTGTTGGTAAGGCAAGATCCCATTGCCTTCATAACATCGTCACTAACGAAATTTTCTGAAGCAATAAGTTCTATACCTTTTTTCTGGCGTTCATGTTCACGCTCGATGATGTCGAAAATTACTTTGTCGTGTTGCATTTTATTATTCTTGGTTTTGGAAGTTATAATTCAATAATGTTTTATTTTGTTGATTTCTTTTTGACGCTCCATCCGAAGTGTCCTATCTCCTCACCTAATTTATAGTAGTGACCATGTGAATAAGCGATCAGTCCGGCTTTTTCAAGTTCAAGAGCACCGGTTTCCTTATTAATCAACCCATCATCAACTATTACGTTAAGCACACGGGCAAGAAACATGTGATGACTTCCTAAAGGTAGTATTCCGGTAACCTGACATTCAATTGAGATAGGTGCTTCCTTAATATAAGGAGATGTAACTTTTACACCACTTACAGGACTCAGCCCGGTTTCTTTCCATTTATTGTAGTCACTTCCTGACCGTACTCCGGCCCAATCGGTTGCTTTGGCCATCATTTCAGTTGTCAGATTGATGGTGAACTGCATCTGTTCCTTAATAAGATTATAACTGAACCTTTCCGGACGGACAGAAATGTAGCACATGGGGGGATTAGTACAAACCGTCCCAACCCATGCGACAGTGATGATATTACTGTTCTCTACGGAGTCGCCGCAACTGACCAATACCGCCGGCAGTGGATAGATCATAGTTCCGGGGCGCCAGTTTTGTTTCATAAGATAGTTGCCTTTTCTGTTGTTACGGAATGGCTGCAATAATGACACCTGAGGAGTCCGGCATTGCGATCAACTACAGTGAACCTTGTTTTCATTGGTTCATTATTCGTGATACATTTAGGATTGTCGCACTTAACAAGTCCGGTGATTACTTCCGGAAGCACCACCGGATGTTTCTCGACAACCTCATAGTCTCGAATCACATTTATGACTGCCGTAGGTGCAATAAGGGCGAGACGGTTGATAACGGAATCTGTGAAGAAAATATCAGCGACCTTTATTATGCCTTTCGCACCAAGTCGCTTGCTGGCAAGGTTATTTCCTATGGTAAGTTGCGATGAAACTTTTTCAAGGTCAAGCAGACGTACTGCCTTGAAAAGCATGTTGGACGGGATATGATCAATCACCGTTCCGTTTCTGAGGGCTGCCACCGCAAGTTCTTTCTTATCTGCCATATTCAGAATTATTTTTAAGAATATCAATACCTAAAGCGTTGCATATCAGTGCCTGTCGCGCATAAAGTCCATTCTTGGCCTGAGTAAAATAATACGCCTTAGGATTGTCATCTACATCGTAAGAAATCTCGTTAACTCTTGGTAGAGGATGAAGGATGCGCAGGTTGTCGCGTGAGTTGTCAAGCATGCTGTTACAAAGGTTGTAAAGATCCTTCACCTTCTCATATTCAAGAATATCGGTGAATCGCTCACGTTGGACGCGGGTCATATATATGATATCGGATGAATTTATGACATCTGCTGAAAAATCAGTATGTTCTGTGAAACTTAAATTATTGTTTCTGCAGAACTCTATGTACTCACGAGGCATGCGGAGTTCATCGCATGCCACAAACCGGAATGTTGGGTTAAAGTGGCGCATAGCCATCAGCAGAGAATGAACTGTCCTGCCATATTTAAGGTCACCTACCATGGTTATAGTAAGATTCTCCAGAGTTCCCTGTGTTTTGAAGATTGAATAGAGATCCAGAATGGTCTGTGATGGGTGCTGATTAGAACCATCACCGGCATTGATGATAGGAGTATCTGTTACTTCTGTGGCATAACGCGCAGCCCCTTCAAGATAGTGCCGCATAACAATCAGGTCCACGTAGTTGCTGACCATTTTGATTGTGTCTTTGAGAGTTTCCCCCTTTGAAGAACTTGTTGTTCCGGCGTCAGAGAATCCGATTACACGGGCACCGAGACGATTTGCGGCAGTTTCAAAACTCAAACGTGTTCTTGTTGAAGGTTCAAAGAAAAGTGTCGCCACCACTTTACCTTCAAGGATTCTATGATTAGGATGCTCCTCAAAGAATTGAGCCTGCTTCAGAATGTGAAGAATCTGCTCTTTTGTCAGATCGGCTATCGTGACAAGGCTATTACTGTTCATTGGATGATGTATTTCGTTTCACAAAGGTAATACAATTTTTTTAATCCGCATGCAGCATCCCGTAAAAATATAAATCACTGCCGTCTATTGCTATCGTCAAACTGCTCTTATACCGGGTCGACATCGTAATATATTATAAGAGACTTTGGGAAGCGAGGATTCTCCAGAAGGGTGTGATGAACGTTTGTCAGAAGTTTCTTAACCTTAATCATGGAAACATTCGTTTCCATTTTCAGCATTATGCGCTGAATGTAAAGTGACTGCACGCGTCCCACTGAAGGTTCATCCGGACCAAGCACCCTATCCCCGAACAGTTCACGCAAAGCATTGGCCATTAAAGTGGCCGCAATGATGGCATCGCTCTTGTTCTTATGTTTCAGATATATGTCAATTATCCGTGTGAAGGGAGGATAAGCATATTTCTTACGTTCCTCAAGTTCATAATCATAAAATCCGTCATAATCTCCATGTCGGGAAAATTGAATGACCGGATGATCCGGTTGGGTGGTCTGAATAATTACCCTACCCTCCGTCCCGGCCCGGCGACCTGCTCTTCCCGCAACCTGCTGAAGCATATTGAAAGCACGTTCAGACGAACGGAAATCAGGAATATTGATCAGGTTGTCTGCATTAAGTACAGCAACAACCGAGACGTTTCCGAAATCAAGCCCTTTTGTCACCATTTGAGTGCCTACGAGTATGTCAGCCCTATGTTCTGAGAACTCCGATATTATCTTCTGGTAGCCATCCTTGTTTCGGGTTGTGTCAAGGTCCATCCGTAATATCCGGGCCTCCGGAATCTGTTCGGCAACTGCATCTTCCACACGTTCAGTGCCGTAGCCATAAACCTCCACTTGTGGTTCACCACATTGGGGGCACACTTTAGGCAGAGGTTTGATTGCTCCACAATAGTGACACACCAGTTGGTGTGTTGTTTTGTGGTAAGTCATGCTGACATCGCAGAAATCACACTTCGGAATCCATGCGCATGCTTTACATTGTGCCACCGGAGCGAATCCCCTTCGGTTTTGAAAGAGAATAGCCTGCTCACCCGATGCGACAGCATTACGCACGCATTCCAGTGTTGATGTGGTGAACGGAGTAACATAGTGTCCGGTCTGCCGTGCTTTTAGCATATCGGAGATTTCTATTTCAGGAAGTGACGCATTTCCATAACGGGTCAAAAGTCTGACGAGTCCAAACTTTCCGTGCGTGGCTTTAAAAAATGTCTCCACCGAGGGTGTGGCACTACCAAGCAACGTTTTAGCACCATGCATAGAGGCGAGCACCATGGCCACGTCCCTGGCGTTATATCGCGGGGAAGGGTCAGACTGCTTATATGAAGGTTCATGCTCCTCATCAACAATAACCAATCCAAGGTTTCTGAATGGGAGAAAAACAGCAGAACGGGCACCTATTACCACGCACGGCTCATTATCGTTGAGGAGTTTTTTCCAGACATCCGCCCGTTCGCTGTCTGTAAACTTAGAGTGATAAATCAGAACGCGGTTACCGAACACCTTCTGTATTCGTGATGTAAGTTGAGTGGTAAGAGCAATCTCCGGTACAAGATAAAACACGCGCCTACCAGCACGCAGAATACTATCAATCAGATGAATATATATCTCTGTTTTCCCACTTGAAGTAACACCGTTTAGAAGTGTGACAGATTGATTTGTCCATGAATCATCTATGGCATGGAGGGCTTCACGCTGTTGCCGACTGAGTTGTGGAAGCGTGGTTTCTGCAGTACCGTTAAAAGTGAAGCGATTCATCTCCTTTATCAGCACATCGAATATCCCTTTTTTCTTCATATCCGTTATAACGGTTGTGGATGGGAAAGACGCTTTCTCCATAAGCAATTCAAAAGGAACGTCCTCATTACCTGCTGTTCTTGCAAGTGACAGATAAGCGAGGAGTGCATTCTGCTGACGTTGAGATCGTTTAACTGCTTCAAAAGCCTTATCCTGAGCCATGGAAAGTTTAACGAACTTCACTTTCTGTGATCGGTAGCGTTCCACAAGTTTTTCCGCGACAACCACAATGCCCCTGACTATCAGATTATTTATGATACTTGTCACATTTCTGTCGGGAAACGATTGTTTCAATACTGAAAGTTTCATATCTCCTTTTTGTGTGAGGAGCATGACTATCTCATTATCTGCCTCAGTAAGATTTCCCCGGTTTTCATCCCGGTCAAAATCAGGTGAAATTGAGACAACCGTTTCGCTGTCGATCCGCAATCCCGCCGGAAGCGCGGCTTTGTAAACGTCTCCTAACGGACAAAGGTAGTAATCGGAAATCCACTGCCATAATTTCAATTGCGGGTGACAGATGATCGGAAATGGGTCAAGAACCATCTGAATTTCCTTCAGTTCCACACCTTGTGGTGCTTTCAGTGGAAAATCAGTGACGATTGCTGTACAGAACTTATCCTTGCGACCGAACGGTATGAGTACACGCGAACCAATGGAAATTGCCTCGCGCATCTGCTCCGGAACAGAATAAGTAAAAACTGATTCCGTCAGTGGAAAAGGAACTATCAGACTGACAAGTGACGGCATAGTACAACTGATTATTTCATCTGACTCCAACGAGTAAAATTACGGTAATTCTCCACATAATTCTCAATATCATCAGGTAATGCACTGAAAAAGTCATGTCCTGTCACTGCCTCAACCTCATCAACAGAAACGGAGGCAGCCTGCATGCCCCCCTGAACTTTTCCGTTATTCATGATGAATCCTATAGCCACAGGTTCATCGCGGAAAGGGGATAGAATAACCTTGAAGAAACGTTTGGGCACAGCAACTCTTGTATCTCCCAGATACTCTTTGATTTCATCAGTCAGAACAGGACCGGCTATAATAATGACAGCACTGTCGGCAAGTGCACGTTGCCGGCATTTATCCTCGAGTTTTTGCCATGTACCTCGGTTAAGTGTGGGTGATTGAGGACACATGTTCGTCATGAAAAAAGATTCTCTCATGGCATCAGGATCCCATTTCAAATCGCCTGCAGGACACATGTGTCCCCTGTCGTAACCTGAATACTTGTAATCCCAAGGATCGGCTGAGCCCGGAACAGATTCATCGGAAGCAAATGCATCACTACGGGGTTCTTCCCCCAAAGCCTCATCCGCCGTCAATTCCCATGCAACCCAGTTTGGAATATGTAAACGTGGGTTAAAGGATACAGTCATACCCTTATAATGGATAATATTTTCTTCCAGAGCAGGGTTGGTAACCACCTTCTGGAGTTCCTCCGCCTCAGTTTCAACATCATTTCGGGCGGACCCTGTACATCCGGAAGAATTTATATTAAGTGCAGCCACTGCACCAATTAATGAAATAAAAAATATATAACCGAGTTTTTTCATACCAATGACTGATGGTCATCATCATCGACCGTGTGAATGAAACTATCCAGGGGATACCATAGAAAACCCCTGACTTTTTTATATCCGGCCTGCCGCAATTTGTCGACATATCGTTGCACCTGCCGTTCATATCTCTCAAAATTCCGGCTGTCACCAAATTTGAAATCTACCACATCAATATACCCGTCAGCGGTCCAGACAACGCGATCCGGTCTATAATGCTCCCTTCTGTCAGTATCCCAGAAGTCACGTTCCGTTAGAACCCTACGGAAATCGTAAAACCACTTTTTCACAGGTGGATAATCAATGGCTTCTTTCAGTTGCTTATACCGTTCGTTTATAACTTGGGGCAACATGTTGATTTTTTGTCCCCGGACCAGACATGCGTACCGCAAACTTGACGGATGAGCAACCTTGCTCAGCACATAGTGCATGTAAACACCTTTCTGCCGGGCATTTTCAGGGTCATAATCATCCTCATCCGTAAGGTGCATGAATTTGAGTGTCCTTTCGTTGTCTCGTGCCTTATAAACAGGCATTAACTCACTGTCTGTCATGTGCTTGGCATTGCCATACTGCTCCTGATTATTTTCAGCCGGTGCCTCCAGTGACCGCTTTTCTTTTGACATAGTTATATCACGGCGATTCGTGGCACCATACTCAAGCCTTTGTTCATCGGGATTGAATACATTTGAGAAATCCATTACCGAATCATGCAACAAGTCAAGTGTTGCCCGGTCAGCACCTTCATTCAAAGAATCAATACGGGTAATGATAGACGAGTGGTCAGTTTCAAAGGCTTTTCGCATGTATGCGGCCAGTCCGTATTCCTTATTTGCACGTGGTTCCTGCACAAACACCACCAGTTCACGCTTGGCCCTTGTGAAAGCGACATAAGTCAGATTAAGGGCATCAATATGTTGTTGCCGGTTAATCTGCTCATACTGGTCACGCAGCAGTGTCTCTGACAACCTTTTTTCTTTTTTCAAAGGGAGCATTGCAGGAGCGAAATCCACCTCTTCATCGAAGATGTTTTCAGGTATTGCATACCAGTTGAAGAATGTTTTGCTCTGTGCAGAATCTTCCTGAAACACCCAGTTGGCAAAAGGTATGATTACACATGGATACTCCAGACCTTTGGATTTGTGTATTGTTGAAACCGTCAGTGCCGTTTTATTTTCCGGGGAGTTGATTTTTGCTTTCACACCAATCTTGTCCCACCAGGAAAGGAAGCCGCGTATGTCGCCATTACCACGATCCGAGTAACTCATTACCAGATCCTGAAAAGCAGTTATAAAGATTGTTTCCTCTTCCTTCATTTTTGAAGGAAGTTCTCCAATCAGACGCTCTACAATGGAAACAAGGTCGTTGCATTGATGACCCGCCGTAGCCTTTGTGAGAATGTTTACGGGCAAAACATCGTCATACAAAGCATTTGCCAACGCCCTGCCTGCCGCTGAACTTTTTATATCTCTAAAATCAGAATAATACTGTTCAAACTTATGTTCCAAAGTAGCAAAATCAGAGGATGTCCGTTTAACCCATTGAGATCCCGGCTTGGGTTCTTCACCCTTTTCATCATCTTTTCCGGGAGATTCAGACAGACGCAACTGGTTTACGAGCATCTTTACAGAAGAGGCAGAGGAAACCCTCAATGCATCGTTCGATACAATCTCGAAACGAGGTAACTCAGGAGAAGAACCTTCCTGCGGTTCCATAGCCTCAAGCATGCGTGCGATAATTTTCTCACCATGTTTGTTCTTCTCCACAAGAATTGCAATCTCACCGGGCGAATAGTGCCCCAGCAATCTTTTCAGTTCAATAATCAATTCATCGAGTATGTGACTTTCCAATTCTTTGGCAGTTAATTTTTTCTTTCCGCCTTCACCTTCACCGTCTGAACTGGTGTTGAATGATTCGGTGTTGAAAAATCTAACGCTCACATGACCCCGGTCATCTTTGTTCTTATTTGAAATACCTTGCATGACATGGGAGTAAGCCGAACCGGGTTCTATCTCTTGCCCCATTGTATAAAAGAGTGTATTGTTAAAGCGTATTACTTCCGGTGTACTGCGCCAATTTGTATTTTCCTCTATACGGTTGCCGCGTTCATCAATCTCTGTTTCATACTCCATTTGTTCCCGGACTTTGAAACTGAGTAATTCCGGACTTGAATTACGGAAACGGTAAATACATTGCTTTTCATCTCCAATAATCAGATTATCATTTCCGGCAGACAGACTCTCCAGCAGTAACGGTTTCATGTTCAGCCACTGCAAAGCCGACGTGTCCTGGAACTCATCCATGAGGAAATTATGAAGGCGGCTTCCCACACGTTCATAAATAAATGGTGAGATTACCGGATTTTTACCAATAATCTTATTTATCAGTTCATTTGTATTAGAAAGCAATATTATATTATTGTCACGACAAATCCTTTCAGAAATTTCCGTCACCTTACCGAGTAATCCGAAGAAAAAAAGTTGACGGCGCAACAGATCTGCCAGCCTTACCTTGTCAAAAGTATCACAAAAGTAGCGCACCACATCTGACATTCTCTGTTTGAGTTCCTGCGGAATCTTATCCTTTTTTCCGGTGAAGGCGGCATCCGGATTTTCGTAAGCAACTTTTGCCGCTGTGCCTGTTATGTTTTTATAAGTGCCATTCCCGGCAAGGGCAGTCAGGAACTTGAGAAATGTCTTGTTGACATTATAAGGTTCAGCCTCCTTCAGCAATGCTTCCGTATCCTTCATGTTTCTTTGTTTCACCTTGGAAACATTGCGGGTAAGATAGTTATAAAACCGGTTAAGCCGTTCAGGCTGTTTCAGATATCCGTCAATAAGATCTCGGTTCATGCGGTAGTCCTCAGTCATAAACCCGGTTATAGTGGATACAAGTTCCGCATGCAGTCCGGAATCCTTGTCAAATACGTTTACCGCCTCATTCTGCTCGAACTTATAAAGCATAAAAAGGCGAATCCATTCCCGTACATCTTTATCTGAGTCAAGATTCTCAAACAGTTCATCAACAGCCATATCCATTATAAGGAGTTCATCCATTTCAACCGTGAAGTTTGCCGGACGGTCAACTTCAATGGCGAACGAGCGCAAAATCTGCTGAAAAAAAGAATCGATGGTCGAGATATTGAAAAGGGAGAAATGATAGAGTATAGAGGCCAGTGCTTCACGTGCAGTTTGGGAAATACCCTCTACATCGTCAGTATTCAGGTCACGTTTGAGCCACGAAATATAGTCGCTTTTCATAGGTTCTGCAGCCAGTGTTGCAAGTTGCGCTATGATTCGCTCCTTCATTTCCTGAGTTGCCTTGTTGGTAAAGGTTACGGCAAGAATCGATGCATGAGAGTGTAATCTACCTCGAGCCAATGAATATTGACCCGTTTCCGGATTTATGTCACCCAAGAGCAGTTTAATATACCAATATGCAAGATTGAAAGTCTTGCCCGAACCGGCTGATGCTTTATAAATATTTAGCATAAATCAGATCACACGGCTTTTATAACCGAGGCTTGCAAGTAGCAGCGGGACTTCCTTACGACGGTCGCCCTGAATAAGAATTTCACCACCGCGAGCGGATCCTCCGGTACCTAATTTTTGTTTAAGCGTTGCGGCGATTTCTTTGAGTTCGTCATCATCACAGTTAAAACCGGTGATTATCGTAGCCTGCTTGCCACCCCTACCCTTTTTCTCAAAATGAATATCCAGACGGGGCTTTTGCAATACATTTTCTGCGACCGGCATATTGTGAATTTCCTCTCCTTCAGGCAAAGAGGATTGCAACCCCAAAAGTTTTGCTTTCCAGTCCTCACTCATCGCCATGATTATTGAACATCAGTAAATCAGCATCGTTTTCATTGACCTCAAAATCCTGTATACTCAGTTCCTGATCGGGATCAAGAGATATACTCAGTGCGGATAGAATCGTTACATAAGGAGCGTCCTCCACCGGTAAGTTTGAGAAAAAACGTGTTGCAGAATCAGGATTAACCTCAAACGAGCGATAGTAACAGCGAACTGCGGGAGCGATGTTTTCTTCGAAACCCTGATCTCCCAGTTTCATCAGGAGAATTGATAACCGGCAAAGGTCGTTGCAGGAGTATGTGGAAAGTGAATCCTTCTCCAGCATGTCCAGTACTTCTTGTTGAGCGAGTTCCATATCCTTCTCACTATATGCTGCATAAGCAAGATCAATCCTTTCATTACCGCTTCCATCAGAACAACGGATAAAAGCGATGGTGAGTGAGAATATCAGCAGAAGTATAAAGGTAACTTTTCTCATAGTCTTAAAAAAATGTGAGCAACTCATGGCGATACAAATTTACGAATTTTGGATGAAATGCCAAAAACTATACTCCTTTTTTAATCTAATTTTTTGTCATATCATGAAAGAGTAGTAATTTTGTAACATGATACGCCGGCATTAACCGATACTTCCGTATCAGCCGTGCTTCATTCGAAATCCACCATTATTATTCCATCTTATGGCTGAAAAGGAGCAACAACGTTTAGGCTTGGAACAGTCGCAGCAGATGCGTCTGCTTCCCATGCAGGTGCAGGTAGGCAGATTGCTTGAGATGAATTCCCTTGAGATAGAGAATGAAGTGAAGCGCGCTCTTGATGAATTGTCTGCCCTTGAATCTGTCTCCGCAGAAGAATCTTCATCAGGAACCGATGATTCCTACGAGGATTTCAATGAAACGTCTGAAGAAATACAGATGGCGGATTATGCCTCGGAAGATGAAATTCCCGTATTTCACCGACAGGGGAATTCGTATGACCCTGACTCCTATTTTGAACCGGTTGCAGTCAATCCCGATAATACCTTGTGGGAAACTCTCATACAGCAACTCCATGAACAAAATCTTGATGATTCTGACTTCAAAATTGCCCGCTACATCATTGGGTGTATTGATGACAACGGATACATCACCCGATCAACATCTCAGATTGCCGATGACATAGCCATTGCCACAGGCATGGAGGTTTCTCCGGAGCATGTAAGGGAACTTTGGCAGTTGATCAGGCAGTTCGATCCTGCCGGAGTGGGTGCTGTTGACCTTCGAGACTGCCTGCTGCTGCAACTCAAACGAAAAACCGGGAAAACAGCCGAGATTGCTACTGAAATTATATCTGATTATTTCGATTTTTTTTCCAAGAAGCATTATTCCCGTATTGTTTCGGCAATGGGAATTTCACAAGATGAACTGCGTGATGCGCTTGCACTCATCCATCAGTTGAACCCGAAACCTGGAGGACAACTTAACGATAGTCTGATGGATGAACGGAGTCGCCACATAATTCCTGATTTTCTTGTAGAGTCAGATGGTGACAGAATAAATCTTACACTGTTGAACAATATTCCGGAACTGAGAATTGAAGCATCTTTCAATGAAGACAGTCCGGCTATCACAGGTGGAAGCAAGAGTGAACGAGACACCCGTACATTCATCCGTCGGCACCGTGACGAAGCACGCTCGTTTATCAGAATGTTGGCTCTGCGTCAGGAAACTCTGTTTAATGTGATGTCAGCCATAGTTAAACTTCAACGTGACTTTTTCCTGACGGAAGACACGGGCAAGATACGACCCATGATACTCAAGGACATCTCCTCACTGACCGGATATGACCTATCCGTCATATCCAGAGCAACTGCAGGAAAATATGTCTCAACCCCGCATGGGGTCTATCCGCTTAAGATGTTTTTCAACGAACGTCCTAACACTGAAGAATCAGGATCAAGTCATGAAATAATGGCTGCCCTTCGCAAACTAATCAACGAAGAAGATAAGACCCGCCCCCTGACAGATGATGCACTGACGGAAATGCTGGCGAAGCAAGGAAATCATCTCGCACGCCGGACAGTAGCAAAATACAGGGAAAAACTCGGAATCCCGGTAGCCAGACTAAGAAAAGAACTATAAATCAACATGGAGAATATATCATCAAAATTAACAAACTTGGGTGCGTGGCTGATATCAACGGTTTTCAGTCCTCTCCTTGTACCTACATACGCTATAGCCATCGCACTATGGGAGTCAATCCTCACAATAGTGCCGCTATCTACAAAGATTCATGTACTATTGACAGTTTGTCTTACCACTGCCATCCTTCCTGCGGCATTCATATATCTTCTGCTACGTCTGAAGAAAGTCAGTGATATGAGTCTGAGCAATCCACGTGAACGATTGATTCCATTCCTAATCAATATCCTTTGTTATTGCGGATTGACTTATGCACTCTACCTGTATCATTCCCCCTCCTGGCTGATTATGTTCAGTGTAGGAGGTCTTGCGGCACTGATAATAACAATGATTATTAACTTCAAATGGAAAATTTCGGCTCACGGCGCGGCTATGGGGGGAATGGTTGCATTCATTTACTTCCTGATTTTCAAGCAACTTACATTCCACAACCTGACAGCCATGCTGTATGCGGCAATTTTCATAACCGGACTCGTTGGAATGTCACGTGTAATACGCGAACGACACACAATGATGCAGGTTCTTGCCGGAATAATTAACGGTGCCATGTGCGTAGGTCTGTGCATGTGGCTGTCAATATGAATTAGAGATAACGGAACATCAGAAATAACATTGAAATATGAAACCATTAGTAAGCATAATAATGGGAAGTACAAGTGATCTTCCTATTTTGGGTAAAGCAGCACAATTCCTTGATTCCATGCAGATACCTTTTGAAATGAATGCGCTTAGCGCTCATCGCACACCTGCAGAAGTTGAGGATTTCGCACGTAATGCCGAACAACGAGGACTGAAGGTGATAATCGCTGCTGCAGGTATGGCTGCCGCTCTTCCGGGTGTTATAGCGGCAATGACAAATCTGCCTGTTATCGGTGTACCCATTTCATCAACTCTTCAGGGAAAAGATGCACTGCTGTCAATCGTTCAGATGCCTCCCGGTATTGCCGTTGCAACCGTAGGTATTGACGGAGCGATGAACGCCGCAGTCCTGGCAACACAGATACTGTCACTTTCCGACCCCGAAATAGCAGCGCGTTTTGCACAGTACAGAGCAACTCTCTCCGACAAAATCGTAAAGGCTAACGAGGAACTTGCAAAAGTAAAATACTCTTATAAAACCAACTGATGAATCCGCAGAGTTATAAGCGTCGCCAATCCGACACCATCACAGTAGGTGATATCAAGATGGGTGGTGAAAATCCCATACGTATCCAGTCCATGACATCAACATCAACAATGGACACTGAAGGATCAGTCGCTCAGGCAATACGTATAGCCGAAGCAGGTGGAGAACTCGTGAGACTTACCGCTCAGGGGGTGAGGGAGGCCGAAAATCTTGGTGAAATACATAGAATTATCCGGGAAAAGGGGTACAATGTACCTTTAGTGGCCGACATCCATTTTAATCCCCGTGCGGCATTTGCGGCTGCCACAAAAGTTGAAAAGGTGAGGATAAATCCTGGAAATTTCGTTGATCCGGGACGAACGTTCAAGAAACTGGAATACACTGATGAAGAATATGCCGAGGAACTGGCAAAGATCGATAATGCCGTAACTCCTTTCCTTGAATTATGCAAGGCTAACAACACCGCAATACGCATAGGAGTTAATCACGGTTCATTATCAGACCGCATCATGAGCCGCTACGGCGATACACCGTCAGGAATGGTGGAGAGTGCGTTGGAATTTCTCAGGATATGTAAGAAACGTGATTTCCGGAATGTTGTAATCTCCATCAAAGCCTCCAACACGGTTGTAATGGTTGAAACTGTAAGGCGTCTGGTTGATGCAATGGAGAAAGAAGATATGCACTATCCGCTTCATCTCGGCGTTACGGAGGCCGGTGACGGTGAAGATGGACGTGTGAAAAGTGCCGTGGGGATAGGGGCCCTGCTCATGGAGGGTATTGGCGACACAATCCGTGTATCGCTAAGTGAAGATCCCGAACTGGAGATTCCTGTAGCCCGTGAACTGGTCAATTATGTAACCCGCAGAATTAACTTTCCAAAGGTCAATCAATATATCTCGGCTAATTATAATCATCTGTCCCCTGCCCTTCCTTCTTCAAAAGAATGTAATGGAATGGGAGGAGAATTACCCACAGGTGTCATAGGTGTGGATTTTGTTCCGGACAGCAACACGCTCTTCCTTGACGCTGCAGAGAATCTTGATGAGGAGGTGGTAAAACAGCACAATCCTGGATCTATTTATGTGTCATCATCACATCCGGATCAGGTTGCTTCCATTTTGTCAACGTTACACAAACTACGTGATATCGCACCCGAATCACCTGTAGCCGTAAGTATGAATTATGATGGTGAAAATCTTGATGAAACCACACTGCACGCAGCCGTTGACTTCGGCACATTGCTGATGAGCGGTTTCTGCAATGCTATAGGGATTACAAACAAGAATCTAAGCCACGAAGAACTTACGCATCTGGCGTTTACAATACTGCAGGCCTCAAGACGCAGATTCACGAAAACGGAGTTTATCTCTTGTCCGAGTTGCGGAAGGACCCTTTTTGATTTGCAGCATACACTCAAGAAGATTAAAGAAGCCACCGCACATCTTCCGGGTCTAAAAATCGGAGTTATGGGTTGCATCGTCAACGGACCGGGTGAAATGGCTGACGCTGATTACGGATATGTCGGGGCAGCAGCCGGACATGTATCACTCTACCGTGGCAAGGAGTGTGTGACTAAAAATATTCCTGCGGACCAAGCGATTGCCCGACTAATAGAGTTGCTAAAATCTGACGGAAAATGGACAGACCCATCCTGACACAAACCTCTTTCGGGCTAAGAATACTGGCTCTTACTGTTCCAAGTGCTCCGGTTGAATATTGTGGAGTGCTTGTGAATACCGGAAGCCGTGACGAAACCCGGGAAGAAGAAGGGCTGGCACATTTTATTGAGCATACAGTGTTCAAAGGCACCTCGTCCCATAAGGCATCATACATCTCATCACGACTGGAAGAGGTTGGTGGAGAACTTAATGCATATACAACAAAGGAAGAAACCGTAATTTATTCCATAATTCCACACGGTTATCTTTCACGAGCCGTTAACCTGATAGCGGAGATCATCACTGACTCACAGTTTCCGGAGTCAGAAATAAACAAGGAACGTGAGGTAATCCGGGAGGAAATACTGTCATACCGTGACACTCCATCCGAATCTATTTATGATGACTTCGATGAAATAATTTTCAAAGGCTCCGCACTGGCTCATAATATTCTTGGTACAGAAGAATCAGTCAACCGATTCACTTCAAATATCTGCCGGGAGCATCTGAAGCAATTCTATACAGCCTCCAACATGTTGTTTTTCTATATGGGAGCGGCTTCGCCTGACAAATTATTTCGGCTTGTCGAAACTACTTTTTCCGGTCTTCCCCTACATGAAGCACCGCTTCATCGGATTCTTCCCGCCGTTCCCTCCCCGAAAAAAGAGATTATTGAAACTGATACACATCAGTCACACACAGTCATCGGCACCAGGATTCCGGGAATGTTCTCACCTGACAGACATGTCTACGCTCTGCTCAACAATATACTTGCCGGACCAGGAATGAATTCGCTATTAAACGTGGCTCTCCGGGAAAAGCGAGGCCTGGTATATTCCGTTGAATCCTCAACGTCAATGTACACTGATTCCGGGGCTCTGACAATATACTTCGGATGTGATCCATCAGATTCGGAAAAATGTCATAAACTCGTTGACGGGGTACTTCATAAAATGGCAGACAAATTACTGTCTCCAGTTAAACTCCGGAAGGGTAAATGTCAATATTTAGGGCAGTTGGTAGTGGCCCGTGAAAATCGTGAACAAGTCATATTGAGTGGAGCGCGTTCAGCATTTTACTACGGAGATATTCCTTCAAGACGTCAGGCAGAGGAGTGGATTAACGCTATCACGGCAGAAGAACTTCGCATGGCTGCAGAATCGCTTCTGAATTATTCCTCATTGACCATCAGATGATAGTCTGCTCCGTCCGTATGGAATCCCCATTGATTTTTCCCAATCAAATTCTGTAGGGAGATTTATAAGGAAAAGCATTTCCGGATTCGCCATGTAGGAGAACCGTTGAGAAGTTCTTCACAACAGCAATCAAGTCTCAGAATATTATCTAATTGTCATTTACCGTGTGCCATTACATCTGTGCCGGAACGGTCTCCATCAAAGCACCGGTGGCACTATTAAGTTTAATGGCTACTGGAGATTTCTTATTCGTAAACGCTGAAGGATCCATACCGTAATCAACGCCGAACTGGGCGAAAGGCAAACGTTCATTATAGAACGACTTTCCGTCAAAATCAATCTTCACATCAGCCTTACCGGGGATACAATACGCTACTCCGTTTTTTGGAAACGGTATGACCGCTCCCTTTTCATTTTCCGGCATTCTGCCTCGTTCTGTAATTTTTACAGTAATTGTCATTGGAGCGCCTGACAGGTCATCAGCATCAACGATTCCTTCGGTTGCTGAAATACGTGCGATGATTTTGTTCCGCACATCCTCTGTAGGGGTAAATGATATAGTCTGAACATCAGTCCATGTTTTGGTTGTCCCCACAAACATCGCCATCAGGGCCGCCTCCTGTGCCTCTATATTGTCCATTACAATCTGCATGGATTTTCCGTCCGGCGGCATCTTTTCACTCTGACCTGTTATCAGATCCGTACGTGACTGCCTGAGGGCATAGATCTGTGCGGCAGCAAGTTCGGCACGTTTGGCAACTGAACGACTGCGAAGCATATCCTCGGAAATCACCTGGCGGGCAGCCTCTGTCTGCAAAGGTGTCGGTAAGGCTTTCTGCGCAACAGGAAGTTCCACGTCATCTGCCTGATAAAGTTCCTGAGTATTTATGCTTAATGGAATATTTTCATTGTTTACGATCACATATGGTGCGAATCCACCTTTCAATTGCATGTTGTAGCGACGTGACTCATCGGCGATGCCGCGTTCGGTAACTGTTACTGACTTGACCGAGGTGCTTATTGATGGTACAGCAATGGGGTTATCAATATTCAGATACTTCTTGGCATATTTATAAAATTCCCCCGGTTGCTTTTCCGTTGTTTCGGTTTCAACTGTAATGTCAAGCACCGTCGTGGGCAGAGTGTAAACCACTCCGTACTCATTTGCCTTCGTGGCTGAAAGAGTGCGCGTTGACTGAGCCTGTATGTGGAATGAAGCGCAAAGGAGTAGTCCTGAGGCAATTAAGAGCATTTTTTGATTCATGTCTATCTGGGGTTTATCTGTCATTATCAATAATACGCTGGATTGCCAGCCCTACGTTTCGCGCAATGTCACCTGCAGTTGTGCCGTACATCCCGCATTGTTTCTCCGCTATCTCTCCTGCCAGACCGTGAATATAGACACCTATGAGCGAGGCTATATCCGGTGTATAGCCCTGACCGAGTATACCGGCAAGGATTCCGGTCAGGACATCGCCGGAACCGGCAGTTGCCATGGCTGGAGTACCTGATGAATTAATCAGTACCTTCCCGTCAGGACGAATGATTGAAGTGAATCTTCCTTTAAGTACTATTATTATATTGTGAGTTCGGGCCATCTCCAGTCCTTTCTGGATGCGTGCTTCATGGGACTTCTGCGCACCGAAAAGTCTGTCAAACTCACCTGCATGAGGCGTCAGTATCGACCATCCGGGGATACTATAAAGTATAGAGGGCCGCTGAGCGATACAGTTCAATGCATCCGCATCAATAACAAGAGGTCTTTTCTGTGATGCGATGAAACGTTCCACCGCATCAACAGTCATGTCATGTGTTCCAAGTCCGGGACCTATGGCAACCGCGCTATACTCGCTTTTCAAAACAATATTGGTTATGATGATGTCATGATGATCACCTTGAAACATTGCCTCGGGTGCACCTTGCTGAATGATAGAGTAACCGCATCGAGGGGAGATAGTAGTCACCTTCCCTACCCCGGATCGGAGAGCGCCACGTGTTGCAAGCAATGCAGCCCCCATCATGCCGTAACTTCCGCTGATGATGGCAATGTTACCCAAATCAGCCTTTGAGCAGAACGGATTGCGCTCCTTAAGGTAATAACGTACATTGTGACTGTCAATAAGATGACAGTTAGGATTGATCCGGTTCATGGCTTCCTCGCTCAAGCCTATATCAAGGGTTTTCCACTCTCCTACAAGTTCTGCGGTTTCAGGATTAAAAAAAGATCTTCGTGGTGTTTGAATCGCAAGAGTAAGGTTGGCGTGGATGATATCGCGGAAAATCTGTCCGTCGTTAGCATCGGCATACAATCCGGAGGGGATATCAATGCTTACCACTGATGCACCCGACTCATTGATGCGTTGCACCAGAACTTTAAATCCACCCTCAAGCGGTTTGTTCAGTCCTGATCCGAACAATCCGTCGATGACCAGATGGCGGTCAGTCAACTGAGGCATACTGAAGTTTTGGGTAACTTCCGTCAATCTTATCTCAGGCACCTCCATCATTCTGTCACAGATTTTTCTGCAATCCGGACTCAGTTTGTTCCCTCCGATGTTGAAAAGATATATCTCCGGATCAAATCCGCTCTCAATCAGTTTTACTGCAACAGCCAACGCATCCGCACCATTATTGCCCGGTCCGGCAAATATTACCGTGGGTGTATCGGAATCCCATCTGGCACATACCTCCGAGGCAACACCCCGAGCCACACGGTTTATCAATTCCATTGAAGAGACGCCATCGTTCTCAATGGTATACTTGTCAATGTATCTGATTTCTTCGTTACTGTATATCTTCATTGCTTCATTATACTGTTCCGTTAAGGAGTGCAGGATGTTCTTTTTGAAATAACTTACAAAGTAAGCGAGTTTTTTTCAATTTCTATTAATCCAAACACTTAATTTTTGTTTTATACCTGAAAATTTCACTTTTTTATTCGGGATTTATTAACTTTGCAATCAAATCAATCAGCCATGACAGAGAAAGAAAATAAAACCATCCTGCAATTTGACCGTGCAATTGAACGCTGCCGGCAAATTTTCAAAGCGAAGATGCATGACTATGGCCCCTCATGGAGAATCATGCGGCCGCGGTCAATCACTGACCAGATTTTCATAAAGGCCAAACGTATCAGATCAATCGAAACCAAAGGGACATCAATGGTCAACGAAGGAATCCTGGCTGAATTCATAGCCATAGTGAACTATGGAATCATGGGGCAGATTCAACTTGAACGTAATTTCGCCGACTGCAAGGATATATCACCTGAGGAAGCACTCTCCCTGTATGATAAGTATATGAGTGATACACGTGCCCTGATGATCAAGAAGAATCATGATTATGACGAGGCTTGGCGTTCAATGCGTGTTTCTTCCTACACGGATCTGATTCTGATGAAAATTGAGCGTACAAAGGAAATTGAGGACAACAACGGATTCACTGAAGTATCCGAGGGGATTGACGCCAACTACATGGACATGGTCAACTATTCAATCTTCGCTATCATTAAACTCACGGAAGGAGATAAATGATGTCGACGGCCGCGCCTACAAGTAATAAGAAACCGGTTCAAAAAACATGGCAGATATGGACCGTATGGATTCTGCGCATAACTGTAGGTGCGGTCTTTGTCTACTCCGGTTTCGTGAAATTGATCGATCTGTGGGGATTCATATACAAGATAGAAGAGTATCTGAGCGTATGGGGAGCGGATGTGCCGCGCTCTGTCAACCTGACAGGAGCACTGCTGTTGTCAACAGCAGAGTTTGTATCGGGGATAATGCTCATGACCGGTTGCTACAAGCGTACGGCAACATGGATTTTGACTCTAATGATGCTTTTTATGCTCCCCTTGACCGCATACATCTATTTTGCGAATCCGGTCAGCGACTGCGGATGTTTCGGCGATGCATGGAAAATCAGCAATGGCGCCACACTCTTGAAGAACATTGTCCTTACTGCATTGCTGATATACCTGTGCCTTAATAATTATAAGGTAACCAAACACCTCTTTTTCCCTGACGTGCAGTGGATTCCATTGGTAGCCTCATGCTGGTTCGCAATTGAATTAGGACTCACATGCTACAACGTTCAACCATTGATAGATTTC
The DNA here is from genome assembly GCA_947175645.1 of uncultured Porphyromonadaceae bacterium. GTDB lineage: Bacteria > Bacteroidota > Bacteroidia > Bacteroidales > Muribaculaceae > CAJUPY01. The sequence goes on along the minus strand of CAMWNP010000001.1, from coordinate 63,515 downwards.
CGGCACTATCCAGAAGGTAGTCCTATTTTATCAGATTCTGACAATTCAAATATTGAGTTTATCTACACCGACGGGGTTGTAACCCGCAGTTTTACTGCAGAAAATCTTCCCACTGACACATTATGGAAATTCGTAGAAAGAATAGAGCCTGAGAATCCAGACCTTTCCGGACAGTTCACTGTGTTTGATGGAGAAGAAGATGTCACTGATGATGTCATCCTTACTGACGGTCAACAGATTTTGCTGATAATTCCGGAACTTGTTCGTGCCGATGTGTCGTATACATTCTTTATAAATAATCTTGTCAGACTGTGTCAGAAACATGACATTGATTTTATCGGTATTATCGCAACCGATCCTGAGTCGATAGATGCGTGGATCGACTTCTCGCTGGCTGATTACAAATGCTACTCGGCTGATGACACGCAACTGAAAGAACTCTCTCGCGGTAATATGTCACTTGTTTACATTGAGGACGGCATCATAAAATGGAAACGGACTGTTTCATCATTCGCCACTAACGATATTGACAAGGCTGAAGAAGAGTATGGAAGCGATTTCCCGCTCCATCTTGTAACCGGAAACAGTGCCCGACTCACATTTATGATCCGCAACTATCTGCTCTTCCTGATTGGTTTTGCAGCAATTCAGTGGGCTGTAGTGGCCTTGATAAACAAAAGAAAGAAAAAAGAAAAGACTACCAACACAGCAACCTGATAACTACTGGTGAATACGTCTGATACATTAAGCCGGTCCTCTGTTGAAGCACCGATTAATGGACGTATAGAAGGCGTAAAGAAGGCCTAAAATACAAAAAATGTGAAAAACATGTGGCAAGTTGCCGAAATTTTAGTATCTTTGCACTTTCAAAATACGAAAACATTATATGAACTCGGTAAAGATAGATTTACTGTTTGAAACAAGTTGGGAGGTTTGCAACAAGGTCGGAGGCATTTACACCGTGCTTTCCACCAAGGCCAAAACCCTCCAATCAATATATAAAGACAAGGTAATTTTCATTGGTCCTGACGTTTGGTCGGGAGATAATGAGTCACCTTACTTCAAAGAATCAAAATCAATCCTTAAGGATTGGCGTAAAAATGGCATATTGCCGGAAGGACTTAAAATAAGAGTGGGCCGATGGGATATTCCCGGCAAACCTATAGTCGTTTTGGTGGACTTTTCATCAATGTATGCCGTAAAAGACAGATTCTACGGTGAAATGTGGAATCTTTTTCATGTTGATTCACTTCATGCCTACGGCGATTATGATGAGGCTTGTGCATTCTCCCACGCTGCCGCACTGGTCATTCAAAGCATTTATGACTTTTACACCCCCGGTAGCAACAATGTCGTAGCACATTTTGACGAATGGACCACCGGAATGGGATTGCTTTATATCAAAGCAAACCGGCCGGCAATCGCAACAGTTTTCACCACTCATGCAACCAGCATCGGACGCAGCATCTGTGGTAACGGCAAACCTCTTTACGATTATCTCCCCGGGTATAACGGCGACCAGATGGCCCGCGAACTCAACATGGAATCGAAACATTCCCTGGAAAAAGCGGCGGCTCATGCCGCAGATGCATTTACTACGGTAAGCGAAGTAACTGCACGTGAATGTGTTCAGTTGCTGGAACGTAAGCCGGATGTGATCACAATCAATGGGTTTGAACTTAACTTTGTTCCGGCAAAATCAAGATTCAATACCGCCAGAAAAAACGCACGTAAACAACTTCTTGATGTTGCTTCTCACATTGCAGGTAAGCGGTTTGAAGATGATACTTTCATAGTTGCCACCTCCGGCCGCTGCGAATACCGTAACAAAGGTATCGATCTCTTTCTTGATGTAACGGAAAAACTGGGTCATTCTAAACTTTCACGCAATATACTTGCGTTCGTAATGGTACCGGCCTGGACAAAAGCCCCCCGCGAGGAAATCCGGATGCAGGTTGGTAACGAAAACATTATCGCCACTTACAACCGTTGCAGTTCCCACACAGTAAACAATCCTTTCGAAGATCCCATTGCCTGCCGCATGCGTCAGTTAGGGTACGAATCTGACAACTCAGGAAATGTAAGTGTAATTTACGTTCCATGTTATCTTGATGGTAAGGATGGCATTTTCAATAGCACATATTATGATCTTCTCATAGGAATGGACGCCACAGTGTTCCCGTCTTATTATGAACCATGGGGCTACACACCTCTTGAGAGCGTGGCATTCGGTGTTCCCACCGTCACAACTTCCCTATCAGGATTCGGACAGTGGATACGTTCGTCCGTAGGGGAAGGTTTTGAAAAATCAGGAGTAGAAGTAGTCAACCGCACTGACGGGAATTATCACAACGTGGTTGATGAAATCACCTCTGCTATTGTAAGATTGAACTGTTCAGATAAAGCCACCCTTGTGAAATATTCCGAAGCGGCTAAAGCAACCGCGGAAAAAGCACAGTGGCTTCACTTCATGGAATTCTATATTGAAACATTTGAAACGGCACTGAATAATGCCGCTAAACGTCAGAAACATTTTTCACATTAAATAATTAGTAACCATAAATATACACATTTTAAGTATGAAACTTCAAGTAAGCAACACTAATGCCCCCGCCTGGCGCGAACTCAACGTACGCGCTGAATTGCCTACTCGTCTCAAACCACTCGATGAGTTAGCAAGAAACCTCTGGTGGGTATGGAATAGTGAAGGTAAGTCCCTGTTCCGCGACCTTAGTCCCGAATTATGGCGCTCTACAGGTGAAAACCCTGTGATGTTACTCCAGCAACTCTCTTATGAACGCCAGCAGGAAATCCAGGCTGATAAAGAATTCATGGCACGTATCAACAAAGTATACGGTATGTTCAAGGAATACATGGCACAGCCCATGCGTAAGGATGTTCCGTCCGTGTCATATTTCTCTATGGAATACGGTCTTTGCAACGCACTGAAAATCTATTCTGGTGGTCTTGGTGTTCTCGCCGGTGACTACATCAAGGAAGCATCAGACAGCCGCGTTGATATGACCGCTGTAGGTTTCCTCTATCGCTACGGATATTTCACACAGACTCTTTCTGTTGACGGTCAGCAGATTGCTAACTACGAACCTCAGAACTTCAACCAACTTCCCCTGGAACAGGTGATGGACAAAAACGGCCGTCCCATGATTCTGGAAGTTCCTTTCCCCGGTCGCATCATCTACAGCCATATATGGCGAGTAAACGTAGGCCGAATGAACCTTTACCTGATGGACACCGATTTCGACATGAACAGCGACTTCGACCGTCAGATCACTCACCAACTCTATGGCGGTGACTGGGAAAACCGTATCAAACAGGAGTACATGCTTGGTATCGGTGGCGTTCTGATGTTGAAAAAACTTGGTATAAACTCACAACTCTACCACTGCAACGAAGGTCATGCCGCACTGCTCAATCTCCAGCGTCTGGTTGACTATGTCCAGGAAAAAGGGCTTGACTTCAATGTAGCACTTGAACTTGTGCGTGCAACATCTCTTTACACTGTTCATACTCCCGTTCCCGCAGGTCACGACTACTTCGATGAAAGCCTGTTCGGAAAATATATGGGTGAATACCCTGCCAAACTCGGCATAAGTTGGAACGATCTCATGAACATGGGCCGCGAGAACCCCAACACTAACGAACGTTTCTCAATGAGTGTGTTCGCTCTGAACACCTGCCAGGAAGCAAACGGTGTAAGTTGGCTGCACGGTGAAGTGTCAAAGAGAATGTTCGCGGGAATCTGGAAAGGCTACGGATGGCAGGAATCTCACGTAGGCTATGTGACAAACGGTGTACACATGCCCACTTGGGCTGCTTCTGAATGGAAGGAATTCTATGCTGAAAAACTCGGGGAGCAAGTATTCTCCGATCAGAGCAATCCCGAAGCATGGAAAGGCATTTTCTCAGTGCCCGACGAAGAAATATGGAACATGCGAATGACAATGAAGAACAAGTTCATAAACTTCGTTAAACGTGACTTCACACAGAAATGGCTCGCAAATCAGGGAGATCCCTCTGCAGTTATAAAAATTGTTGACAAAATCAACCCCAATGCTCTCATCATTGGTTTCGCACGTCGTTTCGCAACTTACAAACGTGCACATCTGCTTTTCACTGACCTTGAGCGTCTCTCTCGCATCGTAAACAACGAGCGTTTCCCTGTTCAGTTCATCTTCTCCGGCAAGGCTCACCCCGCCGATGGTGCCGGTCAGGGTCTGATCAAACGTATCATGGAGATTTCACGCATGCCCCAGTTCCTCGGTAAGATCATCTTCCTTGAGGACTACAACATGATTGTTGCAAAACGTCTTGTAAGCGGTGTGGACATCTGGTTGAATACCCCCACTCGTCCTCTCGAGGCATCCGGTACTTCCGGTGAAAAGGCAGAGATGAACGGTGTACTCAACTTCTCAGTACTTGACGGATGGTGGTATGAAGGCTATCGTTTCAATGAAAAAGCCGGTTGGGCTCTTACTGACAAACGTACCTTCTCACCCGAGCAGCAGGATCAGCAGGATAAACTTGATGCAGCCACAATCTATTCAATGCTCGAGAACGAAATCATACCCATGTACTTCGAGCAGAACTCCAAAGGCTATTCACCCAAGTGGATTGAATATATCAAAGGATCAATCGGTGACATCGCACCTCACTTTACAATGAAACGTATGATCGATGACTACATCAGCCGTTTCTATGATAAAGAAGCGTCTCGTGCAGAAAAACTTATGGCCGACAACTATAAAATGGCTAAGGAAATTGTTGCATGGAAAGAACGCATCGCATCACTCTGGGACGGTATCAAGGTATTTGATGTTATCGCATCTGAAAATACCAGCACAATCACAGGTGATAAACTCAACACCCGCATAATAATCGACACAAACGGCATTGGCCGCGACCTTCGTGTTGAGGCTGTGTTCTACCGTCAGGAAGAGGGTGAGGAAAAACTTTGTGAAATCCGCCAGTTTGACATCATAAAAGAAGAGGGTAACGTAATCACTTACGATCTGTCAGAGGATATCAATAACGCCGGCGTTTATCGCTACGCTTATCGTATCTATCCCTACAATCCCGCACTTCCCCACCGTATGGACTTCGCTTACACCCGTTGGGTATAATCGAACAACAGATACAAAATCAACAACGAGGAAACTTTTCGGTTTCCTCGTTGTTCTATTATAAACCTTTATAATAATCTAAACAGAAACACCCACATAGTGATGTGATTGTTTACAGAAGTTAAAAATATGTTTTATAACATATTTTGAATATCTTGTTATAAATCAACAATTTAACTTCTAATTTAACAAAATATTAGATTTGATTACGAAATTTACACTCCGTCAGTTGGAATATTTCACATGAAATTTGTAACTTTACGGTGTGAAAATCCATCTATCTATATGGATGTTCAACCTTAAAACACTTTTATGAACATGGAACAGTCACTCGTAATAATCAAGCCATCAGGCGTTCAGCGCGGTCTGATAGGTAAAATTATTGACAGATTTCAGCAGAAAGGCCTGATAATCTGTGGATTAAAAATGATGAATTTGAGTGAAGAGTTACTCCGTGAACATTATGCTCATCTTGTTGAGAAACCCTTCTTCCCTACTCTTCTGAAATCAATGATGGCAACTCCGGTTGTTGTCATCTGCCTTAAGGGGGTAGACGCTGTTGCCGTTGTTCGCGGCATGGTGGGCACAACAAACGCAAGGAATGCCGCACCCGGTACCATCAGAGGTGATTATGGCATGAGTTCACAGGAAAACATAGTCCATGCATCCGACTCACCGGAAAACGGAGTGATTGAAACAAAACGTTTCTTCAAACCGGAAGAAATCTTTGACTATACTCCGGTGTGTATTAACTTTATTTACGCCCCTGACGAATTAAACTAATCTATCATAATGCAATTACTTAAATCTAAAATATCATTATTAGTACTCACCTTGGCAAGTGGTGCTTTGTCACTTTCCGCACAGACCTATCGGTTGCCCGGGGCTCACATTGCTGAACACAATGATCTCATAGCCAAACAGGAAAATATCCCCAACGAAATAAAGGCTGAAAATGCCCAGCAGTTCCTGGACAACCTCTTCAAGGAAGAAGAAGAACCGGAACTGGATATTTACACCGAAGGATGGGATAGCCGTCGCGTCAACGCCTACGCTGGTGCGGATGTACCCCAGACCCGAGTGATTGACGTAAGCAATTTCTCTATGCCTCACCCCGGCTATGTCACATCTCCCTACGGCTACCGTCGACGCTTCAAACGCATGCATAAAGGAATTGACCTAAAATCACACATTGGTGATACTGTCAGAGCAGCATTTGACGGAAAGGTACGACTCACCAATTTTGACCGAAGAGGTTATGGCTACTATGTAATTGTTCGCCATGAAAACGAACTGGAAACAGTCTACGGTCACCTTTCGAAATTCCTTGTTGAAGAAGACACATACGTTAAGGCCGGCGACCCCATTGCGTTGGCAGGTAACACCGGCCGTTCAACCGGTCCTCACCTCCACTTTGAAACTCGCTTCATGGGTTATCCGATCAACCCCGCTGCAATTTTTGACTTCGCAAACCAGACTGTTCACACTGACACCTATACATTTGATAAGAACACTTATCAGAATGCACGCAACTTTGATCCTAATGCAAACACTGAATACGCAAAGCAGTATCAGGCCGAGTATCTGAAGAATCATCCCCAGCAGGCTTCCGCCTCAAAGAAATCTTCAACCGGAAAATCCTCAACATATACGGTCCGTAAAGGTGATAGCCTCAGTAAGATTGCCTCTCGTACAGGTGTGTCAGTAAAACAACTATGCAAGGTTAACGGATTGAAAACCACGACAAAAATTCAACCCGGTCAGAAACTCCGACTCAGATAAAAATCTATATCCCTAACTTATTCATAAGAGACAGTGTCAAAAATTCAAAATCTTGACACTGTCTCTTAAAGTTTTCAATACAAGGCTTTGAGGATATGAATGAGACTGAAGGAAGCAAACATGAGTGTGCAACCGAATCAGAATCCCGAAAGCAACCTTGTAGATGACTAATTATGTCACCGTCAGATATTTGATAAAATTTAACCAAATTTTCTCAGATATTCAATATTTGCTTTGTCATTGAATTCAGTTCATAAGGATATGAATTTATTTGGTAAAAAGCAGAGGATTGATTAAATTTGCATACTAAATTGTTCAAATACCGTCAACAGATGCAAATACAACGTATTCAAACAGTCTATCTGATAATTGCAGTAATACTTATCGGGCTTTTTTGCACATCTTCACTCGGCTCGCTTGCCCTGGAGGATTCAATCAGCAAAATCATGGTAAAAGACTACCCGGTGCTTCTAATCGTGGGTATTGTAACTGCCGTACTGCTTTTGATTAACATTTTCCTTTTCAAGAATCTGCATTTACAGAAACGGGTAACCCTTATCTCTTTACTGTTAATGGCAACCCTTTGCGTATCCGCACTGTTCATAATCTACGGATCCGTCCCGGGTGCCGAAATAATGTGGGTTGGCGGGGTCCTGATTCTGATAGGCGCTATGCTCTTTGCACTGCTCGCCTACAACGGAATGAAAAAAGACGAAAAAAAACTACGCGACTCCGACAGGATAAGATAATCCTCCGGGATAACATATCCAAAATACCACCTTCAAGAAGATGCACCATTTCATAGACATAGCCACAAGCGGAGTCATCATAGGGATTCTCATATCCGCTCCTATGGGACCCATTGGAATGTTGTGCATCCAGAGAACACTTAATAAAGGGAGATGGCCGGCATTTTTCACCGGCATAGGGGCTGCATTGTCAGACCTGATTTACTGCCTTCTGACCGGTCTTGGTCTTTCATTTGTCACAGACTTCATTCAAGCCAACCAGAACATCCTTCAGATATTGGGTAGTGCGGTTCTGGCAGGGTTCGCTTTCTTTCTCTTCCGGAAGAACCCCGCCCGTCAGTTAAAACCTCAGGAAGAGATTTCAAACAACTTTTTCGCAGATTTCGGAACAGGATTTCTCTTCACATTCTCTAATCCGCTGATACTGTTCTTTATCATCGGGTTATTTGCCCGCTTCAACTTTCTTCAGGAGGAGTTCCGGTACTATCATTACACCGTAGGATATGCAGGTATATTTTTGGGAGCCCTGCTCTGGTGGTACATGATAACATTTTTCGTCAACAAAGTACGCGCTCATTTCAATGTACGCTCCATGTGGTTGTTTAACAGAATAATTGCCATTATCCTTTTCATTATGGCCATAGTCGGATGCTACATGAGTGTGAAAAGCATGCTTTCTTAATAAAAATATCATGCACAAAATTAATGAATTAAAGATTCCATACATTCCTGCACTTCAGGGTTTCAATCCTGATGAGGTTCTTTCCGTTCTACAGGATCAGGGAAACAAGGCATCCGTTGAATGTGTAAACTGGCGTGACAAATATCCATATCAGCCGCTTACAGTTGTCAACGTGGCGCATAACGGCAAGATGATCTATATTGACTTCTTTGTCAGATGCAACTACCTGTGCGCTGTCAACTACACCAATAACTCACCGGTGGCAAGTGACTCATGTATAGAGTTTTTTGTATCACCTACATGTGATAACCACTACTGGAACTTTGAGTTCAATTGCATCGGCACAATAAATGCTTCCCACCGCTCGGAAAGAAAGAATCCCCACCGACTCACAGATGAAGAACTTTCCAGAGTGCTCCGGTATGCGTCATGTGGCACTCGCCCGTTCCAGGAAATAGAAGGATTGTTCGCGTGGAATGTATTGATTGGGCTGCCGCTGGATTTATTAGGGGTGGAATATAAGGGTGAGCCAATTGAGATGCGTGCCAACTTCAATAAGTGTGCATCCGGAACATCCCAGCCACACTTCATGTCGCTCTTCCCCATTGACACTCCTGAACCTGACTTCCATCAGCCCGCCTTTTTTGGAAAAATAATTCTTGAATAGTTTGGTTAATTGAATTTTTTAACCTAACTTTGCATTGTCAAAAGCGAATGACACGCAAGGCGATTTAGTGTAGTGGCCTAGCACGCCACCCTCTCACGGTGGAGACCCGGGTTCGATTCCCGGATTCGCTACTCAGAAAAGGCTGACTCAGAACAGGGTTGGCCTTAATTTTTTTAATTATATCTTTACGAAATGAGCACTTTCAATGCCATGCAGTCAGTAAAACGGCAGTTCTTTGCCTTGCGCAACGGTGTAATTGCAGATGTTATCCGCAGATCATGCGGAGGATACAAAATCATTTTCGGTCTGAATCTTCCGCAGTTAACTGAAATAGCGTCATCGATAGGAAAAAATGAAGAACTGGCCGATGCACTATGGAACAATAAATCCACGCGTGAATCTATGATGCTGGCACCGATGATATCTGATCCGACCACTTTCCCTTACGAAAAAGGAGAGAAATGGGCATCTGAAGCCGCCACGCAGGAGATTGCAGACATTCTATGCCATAAACTTCTACGACACACTCCCTATGCACTTGAACTGGCGGAAAAACTGGCGGAAAGTGACAAAGCGATGGACCGCTACGTGGCACTGCGACTGCTTTTCAACCTTCTACCTTCCTCCAAAGAGGTTGCACGGAAAGTGTGCGCTGAAGAATTGTCAAGGCAAGAGAGTGAAACATTGTCAATTACACGCAGGTTACTTGATGAATTAGAATTTTTTCAGTAATTTTGTAAACTGGAAAACATCCTCTGTTAATCATCAGAAATGACCAATCATAAAAAAATAGCAATACTTGGTTCCACTGGTTCAATAGGGACACAAACACTTGAAGTGATCGCCCAATACCCCGACCGCTTCAAAGCCACTGTTCTCATTGCCGGAACCAGGGTTGACACACTGATTCAACAGGCGCTGCAATTCCGGCCGGAATGGGCAATAATTGCAGATGCCACGCAATACCGGAAATTGAGCGAAGTTCTTGAACCATTAGGAATTAGAACTGCAGCCGGACAGGAAGCCATCAATGACTCCATGATGTTTGACTGCTTCGACACTGTTGTTACCGCCACCGTAGGCTACAGCGGTCTCACACCCACCCTGCGTGCCATTCAAGCGGGGAAAAAGATTGCACTGGCCAATAAAGAGACTCTTGTAGTGGCAGGTGACATAGTATGCAAGGCTTTGTCTGAATCTCGCTCAACCATGCTTCCTGTGGACTCTGAACATTCTGCAATCTACCAGTGCCTTGTCGGAGAAGATTCGGACAGAGTAAGACAAGTTTTAATAACAGCATCCGGAGGTCCGTTCCGCACATTAACCGCCGAACAGATATCAAAAGTTACTGTAAAGGATGCCCTCCATCATCCCAACTGGAACATGGGTGCAAAAATAACCATTGACTCTGCAACCATGCTGAATAAAGCATTTGAAATTATTGAGGCAAGATGGCTTTTTGATCTGAAACCCGATAAGATTAAACCTATCGTCCACCCTCAGTCAATTGTTCATTCCATGGTAGAGTTTACTGATGGTGCCATCAAAGCCCAACTTGGCATCCCTGACATGAAACTGCCGATACGCTACGCTCTTGGAGAGACATTCCGCCTGGATGCACCTCAAGAGCACCTTGACTTCAGCAAGTATCCCACCCTCACATTCGAGGAACCTGATGAAACCAGATTCCCTTGCATAACCCTTGCGAAATATGCGCTGACACGCGGGGGCAACACCGCATGTGTCATAAATGCGGCAAATGAAATTGCTGTCAAGGCCTTCCTTAATGAAAAGATTAAATTCACTCAAATATACCCGGTTATCTCCGATACGCTCTCACGCATTCCGTTCATAGCCACTCCATCCTACGAAGACTATGTGGCCTGCAACGAGGAAGCCCGTTCAGCAGCCACTGAAATAACAGAAAAATACTCCCAACGACAATAAATGGAAACAATACTTATAAAAGGATTACAGTTGGTGCTTGCCTTAGCGCTGCTCGTAACAATCCATGAATTCGGACATTTCTTTTTCGCAAGACTCTTTGGAATGAGGGCTGACAGGTTCTACCTGTTTTTTAACCCGTGGTTTTCAATACTGCGCTACGACCCAAGAACAAAAAAATGGTCATTTTTCAAACGTAACTTAACTGAACAAGAGGATTTCGAACGTTCACAGGCAGTGAAAACCGATACCGAGAAGAATGGGAAATCATCCTGGCGCGACACTGTCTATGGAATAGGATGGGTACCCTTAGGTGGATACGTATCAATCGGTGGTATGATTGACGAAAGCATGGACGACAAGCAGAAGGAACAGATGGAACTTCCACCTCATCCTACAGACTTCCGTGCCAAGGCGGCATGGAAACGTCTTCTTGTGATGGCCGGTGGTGTTGTTTTCAACTTCATCCTTGCCATTGTTATATACATCGGGATAGCATATCATTGGGGAGAGAAATATATACCCTACGAAAATGCCACCGAGGGAATGGATTTTGTGGAAGCCGCTCAAGCCGTTGGATTCCGTAACGGTGACATACCATATATGGCTGATGGAGAACTGCTTGATGCCAAAGAAAACGGCGTTCTTATAAAAATGGCTGAAGCCAAAGAAGTTACGGTTTTAAGAAAAAAAGATGGTTCAGGCTATGACACTGTCAGCATAGCGATTCCGGAGAAATTTATCCTTTCCATCTCAGAAGCCGGTGGTTTCATGGGCTATCGTCTGCCTGTTGTGGTAAAGGAAGTAATGAGCGGAGAGCCTGCCGCAGATGCAGGACTTCTCACCGATGACCGGATCGTTGCCATTGGTGATTCTGTTACTCCATCCTACACCGAATTCGCACGGGCCATACAGTCCTACGCAGACAAAGATGTGGATCTTACAGTTCTCCGCGGCTCAGAGCAAATCAAACTTCATGCTCATCCCACCCCGGAAGGGAAACTTGGGTTCCAGTTCAAGCCTATAACTGAAGTTTATGAAGTAAAGACCATAAAATACAACTTGCTTGAGTCTGTTCCTAAAGGTGTTAAGGATGGTGTCAACCAATTGACCTCATACGTTTCCTCGCTCAAATATATCTTTACGAAGGAAGGTGCGCAATCAGTAGGTGGATTCGCCGCTATTGGAAATATGTTCCCCAACAAATGGAGTTGGCTGTCATTCTGGGAAATCACGGCTTTTCTGTCAGTGATACTCGCCTTCATGAATGTATTGCCTATTCCGGCACTTGACGGCGGACACATAGTGTTTGCTCTGTGGGAAGTCATAACGCGCAGGAAACCGGCATTGAAAGTACTTATCTACTCACAGTATGTAGGCATGCTTTTCCTTGTTTTGCTTCTGCTTTACGCTAATGCTAACGATATATACAGATTCCTGATAAAATGATAAAAGAGGTAAAACTTAAAAGAGGCAAAGAGGGTTCGCTTGACAGATTCCACCCTTGGGTGTTTTCCGGAGCAATAGCCTCCCTGCCCAAAGATATCGAAGAAGGTGAAATTGTCAACGTCCGGGCTGATGACGGACGTCTGATTGGAACCGGACACTATCAGATCGGTAGTATCGCGGTCCGAATTCTCGACTTTTCGGATAGGAAAATTGACAAGGATTTCTTCAAGGAGAGGCTTACTGAATCACTTGCGCTCAGGAACGCACTCGGGTTGATGCGACCGGATAACACCGCATTTCGTCTTGTTCATGGCGAGGGGGACTTCTTACCCGGGCTCGTGATAGATATTTACGGCAATACTGCTGTGCTTCAGGCACATTCTCCGGGGATGCACTTCGCACGCAACATCATAGCACTGGCACTAACTGAACTTGACGGAATAAACATCCGCAATGTCTATTACAAATCTGAAACCACGCTGCCCTATAAAGCAAGTCTTGACCCTGTCAACGACTATCTGATAGGAGGTTTTGAAACAAATCTCGCCACGGAAAACGGACTCCAGTTCTATGTTGACTGGCTTAAAGGTCAGAAAACCGGATTCTTCGTTGACCAGCGCGAAAACAGGTCTCTGCTTGAAAAATTCGCTCGCGGACGCAAAGTTTTGAACATGTTCTGCTACACCGGAGGGTTCTCATTCTATGCCATGCGTGGCGGTGCGGAATTGGTTCACTCTGTTGATTCATCATCAAAGGCGATAACACTGACATCTGCCAACGTGGAACTCAACTTTCCCGGTGACAGGCGTCACGAAGCATTCGCTGAAGATGCGTTCAAATTCCTTGACAAGATGGAGAAAGGAAAATATGATCTCATAATTCTTGATCCGCCGGCTTTCGCTAAACATCGCAGTGCCCTGAAAAATGCTTTGCGTGGCTATCAGCGCATCAATGCACGTGCTTTTGAAAAAATCGCTCACGGTGGAATATTGTTCACTTTCTCTTGTTCTCAGGCAGTCAGCCGCGAACAGTTCAGATTAGCGGTTTTCTCAGCAGCCGCCCAAACCGGACGCAAGGTAAGGATACTTCATCAACTTACCCAACCAGCAGATCATCCGATTAACATTTACCACCCTGAAGGAGAATATCTCAAGGGGCTCGTCCTTTACGTAGAATAACATATATAAATCATGACTGAATTAACCAAATATCTTGCTGCGACATTCTGTGTGGCATCACTATCATTCAATACAATGAACGCTACTGACAACTTCAATTATACCGTAGACAACTTTGCCGATATAGAAGTTCTCCGCTACAAAGTTCCCGGTTTCGAGGATCTATCTCTTAATCAGAAACGATTGATTTACTATCTGACTGAGGCGGCTCTGAACGGCCGTGATATTTACTGGGATCAGAACGGCAAGTATAATCTTCAGTTACGCGGTATGCTTGAAGATGCCTACACTTCATTCTCCGGAGACAAGAACACCCCTGAATACAAGGCGTTTGAAAAATACCTCAAGCAGGTTTGGTTTGGTAACGGTATCCATCACCATTACTCCACCGATAAGTTTATTCCTGAGTTTACACGTGAGTATCTTGAAATTCTTATACCGGCGGAGAAACGTCCTGATAACTTCAATGAGTTATGCGAAGTGATATTCAACCCGAAAGTGATGGCGAAACGTGTGAATCAGGCTGCCGGTGATGACCTTGTAGCCACTTCAGCCGTAAACTTCTATGAAGGTTTAACCCAAAAGGAAGTTGAAGATTTTTATGCACAGCGTAAAGACACCACTGACCTTACCCCGGTATCTCACGGATTGAACACGCGCCTTGTCAAGAGAAACGGTATCATTGAAGAACAGGTCTACAAAGTGGGAGGACTTTACTCTCCTGCAATCGAGAAAATTGTAGCGAACCTGGAAAAGGCTTCTGAATATGCTGAGAATGATGCCCAGAAAAAAATCATTGAAGCCCTGATAAAATACTATAGGACAGGTGATCTGCATGATTTTGACACCTACTCGATCCTCTGGACTGATGATACCGCCTCTCAGGTTGACTTCATCAACGGATTTATTGAATCTTACGGAGACCCGTTAGGTATGACCGGTTCTTGGGAATCAATCGTAAACTTCAAGAATCAGGAGGCGTCACACCGCACGGAACTTCTGTCAGACAACGCGCAGTGGTTCGAGGACCGTTCACCGGTTGATCCCCGTTTCCGCAAACCGGTTGTGAAAGGAGTTTCGGCAAAAGTTATCACCGCTGCAATTCTTGCAGGTGATTCCTACCCCTCCACTCCAATAGGCATCAACTTACCTAACGCTGACTGGATTCGTGCCGCCCACGGTTCCAAATCAGTTACCATAGAGAATATCACTCAAGCCTACGATGCGGCATCGCATGGCAATGGTTTCAATGAAGAATTTGTAATTGATGAACCCACACGCAAGTTGCTTGATGATTACCTGTTCATCACCGACAATCTTCACACTGACCTTCATGAATGTCTGGGGCACGGTTCAGGCAGATTACTTCCCGGGGTTGACCCGGATGCTATGAAAGCCCATGGCTCTACACTTGAGGAAACACGCGCAGACCTGTTCGCACTCTATTATCTTGCTGACCCTAAACTTATTGAACTTGGGCTCCTTGACAACCCTGAAGCCTACAAAGCGGAATACTACAAGTACATTCTGAACGGTCTGATGACCCAACTCGTTCGTATTGAACCGGGTAAAGATATTGAGGAGGCTCACATGCGCAACCGGCAACTGATTGCAGCATGGGCTTTTGAACATGGCAAGAAAGATAACGTCATAGAAATAGTTGAAGTCAATGGCAAACACTTCATCAAGATAAACGATTACGAAAAACTACGTGGTCTTTTTGGTGAACTGCTTGCGGAGATTCAGCGTATAAAAAGTGAGGGTGATTATGATGCAGGTGCAGCACTGGTTGAACAGTACGCGGTGAAAGTTGATCCCGAAATCCATAAGGAAGTACTTGACAGATACTCCAGACTCACCATCGCACCTTATCGGGGCTTTGTTAACCCCGTATATTCTCCGGTGTATAATGAAAATGGTGAAATATCTAACGTAACAATCTCTTATACTGAGGATTACCCCACACAGATGCTCCGTTACTCACGTGATTACTCACCATTGACAAAATAACAGATGCCCCTGACATTTGAACTTCAAGCCACGGCACCTGACACCAGCGCCAGAGCCGGCAGAATCACCACGGACCACGGGGAGATACTCACTCCCATATTCATGCCTGTGGGAACTGTCGCATCGGTTAAGGGTGTACACATTCACGAATTGCGTGACGATATCAAGGCGCAGATAATTTTAGGCAACACTTATCATCTCTATCTGCGTCCCGGTTGTGACGTTCTCCACAAGGCCGGCGGCCTTCACAAATTTAACGGATGGACACGTCCCATTCTTACTGACAGCGGCGGTTTTCAAGTGTTCTCTTTGTCAGGAAACCGCAAATTGAAGGAGGATGGCGCTCACTTCCGAAGCCATATCGATGGATCAAAACACATATTCACTCCTGAAAATGTCATAGATATCCAGCGGATCATCGGTTCCGACATAATGATGGCTCTTGATGAATGTACTCCCGGAACAGCCGACCGTTCATACGCAAAGAAATCTCTTGATCTCACGCTAAGGTGGCTTCAACGAGGCTGGAAACATTATAACGAGACTTCACCGCTTTATGGTCACCATCAGGCTTACTTCCCAATTGTTCAAGGATGTACGTATCCCGACCTGAGACGTGAATCGGCACTTCGTGTGGCGGAACTCGGAGCCGAAGGTAATGCCATAGGCGGACTTGCCGTTGGAGAACCGGCCGAAGTGATGTACGACATGATTGAAGTTGTCAATGAAATTCTTCCGGCTGACCGCCCCCGCTACCTGATGGGTGTAGGAACTCCTGCCAATATCCTTGAAGCCATAGACCGTGGCGTTGATATGTTCGATTGCGTGATGCCCACACGTAACGGAAGGAACGGCATGCTGTTCACGGAACACGGAATCATGAACATGCGTAACAAAAAATGGGCTGACGACTTCTCTCCTATACAGGAAGACGGGCCAAGTATTGTTGACCGTGAGTACAGCAAGGCATATCTGAGACACCTTTTTATCAGCAACGAACTGCTTGCCATGCAGATAGCGTCAATCCACAACCTTGCTTTCTACCTTTGGCTTGTTGGAGAGGCACGCAAGCACATAATTGCCGGCGACTTCGCCCTGTGGAAAAAGGAAATGATAGTAAAAGTAACAAACAGACTCTGAAGAATTATGAAGGCTCCGGTTAAGATTCTTGACCTTTATATAATCAAAAAGTTCCTCGGAACATATATTTTTGCCATAATACTTATTCTGGCAATTACCATCATGTTTGACATAAACGAGAAACTCGATGCCTTCCTGAAAGCACCCTTGAGTGCCACCATATTCGATTACTTTCTGAACTTCCTCCCCTATTTCGCCAACCAGTTCTCCCCGCTGTTCACCTTCATAGCGGTAATATTCTTTACAAGTAAACTTGCCGATAACTCCGAAATTATTGCAATGCTGTCAGCGGGTGTCAGTTTCAGGCGACTGCTTCGTCCGTATATGATTTCAGCGGCAATTATCGCCATATTCACATTTGTACTCAGTGCTTATATCATCCCGCCGGCGAATGTAAAGCGAATAGATTATACCAATACTTATGTAAAAAACCGTCGGGTAGATTACGGTTCTAACATCATGCTGCAGGTTGCTCCCGGTCAGATAGCATTCATGAGCCGCTATGACAACGGAACAAAAACCGGCTACAGGTTCTCTCTTGAATCGTTCAAGGATAAAAAATTAGTGTCACGAATGACGGCTCACACCATCCGTTACGACACTCTCCATCAGTGGCAGGTGAGAGACTACATGATACGCGATTTCAAAGGAACACGTGAATACATCACACGCGGGAGTTCACTTGACACAATCATTCCTATTGAACCGCGAGACTTCCTTATTTCAAAAAATGACCATGAAATGCTCACAACACCGAAGTTGGCTGAATACATTTCACGCCAGCATGAGCGAGGTGTTGCCAACATAAAGTCATTTGAAATTGAATACCACCGCAGATATGCCATGTGTGCCGCTGCATTTATCCTGACAGTCATAGGCATGTCACTATCCTCCAGAAAAGTGAAAGGAGGTATGGGCATAAACATCGGAATAGGGCTGGTGCTGAGTTTCAGTTACATCCTTTTCATGACCGTGACATCAACATTTGCAATATCCGGCTACACATCCCCGATGATTGCAATGTGGATTCCTAACATGATCTATCTTATTATTGCCATCGTCCTCTACCGCAGGGCTTCAAAAGGATAAAATATATGGATAACAGGGTATACACACCGGATAAGATCACCGCTCTCGGAGAAGATGAAATTCTGGTTTTCGGAAATAACAGTGCGGGAAACGCCGATACAGCCATAGCACGGACGGCACGTGCCAGTTTCGGTGCTGAACTGAATAATCCGGAAGGGCTACAAGGAGAAACCTATTCTGTAGTTGTTGCAGGGGTGACTTTTGAAGAACTCAAATCCCGGATATCAACATTGCTTGACCTTATATATGAGTGGGATCAGACCACATTCTTAATTACTCCCCTGGGGGTTGTTGAAGGCGGATTCCCGGATAAGGATATCGCACCGCTGTTTACAGATGCTCTTGACTACTACAACATACGCCTTCCGCGGAGTTATGTTGAAATAATCAAGAAATCGCTTGATAAATAAGATTACACGGCAACTTCAATAATCGTTCCGGACTAATATACCGGACATTATCGTTCCGGTGGCTGACTGTCGAACTGTTTGCGGTTGAAAATAAATTTGGTTCCAAGGTATTTCTCGCGTACCGTAGGATTTTCAGCCAGTTCTTCCGAGGTGCCTTGAAACAGAATTTTTCCTTCAAACAGCAAATAGGCGCGGTCTGTGATATTCAATGTTTCGGTGGCATTGTGGTCAGTAATCAGGATTCCGATATTCTTCTCTTTCAATTTGTAGACAATATACTGAATATCCTCCACCGCAATTGGATCAACACCGGCAAATGGCTCGTCAAGCATGATGAATTTCGGATCAATAGCCAGGCAGCGGGCAATTTCAGTTCGGCGCCGTTCGCCACCCGACAACTGGTCACCGAGATTTTTGCGTACTTTTGCCAGTCTGAATTCCTGAATAAGACTTTCCAGACGCTCCTTCTGCTCTTCAGGAGAGAAATTTGTCATCTGAAGAACCGAACGGATGTTATCTTCAACACTCATTTTTCGGAATACTGACGCTTCCTGAGCCAGATAACCTATGCCGAGTTTGGCGCGTTTGTAAACCGGGAGTTTTGTAATGTTCATGTCATCGAGGAAAATCTCCCCTTCGTTCGGGGTTATCAAACCTACAGTCATGTAGAATGTAGTTGTCTTCCCTGCCCCGTTCGGTCCCAGCAACCCAACTATTTCACCTTGATGAACCTCAATGGATACGTGGTTTGCCACGGTTCGCTTACCATAGATTTTCACCAGATTATCCGTGCGGAGCGTCATGGTGTTC
This sequence comes from uncultured Porphyromonadaceae bacterium, assembly GCA_947175645.1. Taxonomy (GTDB): domain Bacteria; phylum Bacteroidota; class Bacteroidia; order Bacteroidales; family Muribaculaceae; genus CAJUPY01. The sequence goes on along the minus strand of CAMWNP010000001.1, from coordinate 44,464 downwards.
TGATTTCTCAGCGAAATATCCTCATTGGCTGCCACAACCTCGCCAAGATTTTGATTTTCATCAATCACCGGCGGGACATCTTCAATCACCTTTTCCGAAAAGTCAGGTGTGGGAAAATCTTTTCCGGTATCCTCTATATTATTTCCAAGATTAAAAAACTTTGCCATAACGGAAATGGTTATCTGCGATTGTAATTTCTGGCTCGTGCCAGACGACCGTCGATATAGTCCGTGAGCAACCCTATGGCAACAGTGTTGGTTCCACCCTGCGGAATGATAAGGTCTGCATACTTTTTGGAGGGTTCTATGTAGCGCGCATGCATAGGTTTGAGCACTTCCTGATAGCGGTCTATGACAATCTGGGGAGTACGTCCACGTTCCACACAGTCTCTTGCGATTACTCTTATCAGACGGTCGTCAGGATCTGCATCAACAAAACATTTCACGTCCATCATCTCACGCATGATAGGTTCACATAGAACAAGGATTCCTTCCACTATCACCACATCAGTAGGATGGACTGTGACAGTCTCTTTCTGGCGAGTACATGTCAGATAAGAATATGTAGGCATCTCAATGCTCTCGCCGGCCTTAAGTTTCTTAAGGTGTTCAACAAGCAGTGTCCATTCTATTGCTCCCGGTTCATCAAAATTTATTTTTGACCGTTCCTCCGGCGGAATGTGGCTGGAGTCCTTATAATATGAATCCTGAGGAATTACTGACACCTCGCCTACCGGCAGGCTGTCTATGATTTTATTGACAACCGTGGTCTTACCTGATCCTGTTCCTCCGGCTATACCAATGATTAACATGCTTATAGTTTGTTTAAATTTTGATGAGCCCGGTCCATATTCCAGAGCAAAGCGGATTAGATACCGGACATTAGGTTTGTTTCTCTCCACAAAAGTAATAAAACTTTATGACTTCTACGAAAAAAACCGACAAAACATGGGCTGTCACTGTTTTTTTTCATTAACTTTGTGGAGTGATAACAACTGCGGGTTGTCAACTGCTGCAAGATTTTAATCAATCCTCCGGATAGATAAAAGAAATTGCAGTTCATTAACTGTCACACTAACATCATGCTTATTACTAAATCACTATCAGACTTCGGCAGATATTGCCTCTTTATATCCAGGGTTTTCTCCATTCCTGACAAATGGAAAGTCTTTTTCCGACGTACGGTTACTGAAATCTCCAAGTTGGGTGTCGACTCCATACCTCTGGTGATTATCATATCAATCTTTATAGGTGCGGTCTGTGCCATTCAGATGGAACTTAACACCACTTCCCCCCTTATGCCGGCGTATGCTGTCGGCTTAGCCACCCGTGACATTGTACTGCTTGAATTTTCCAACTCAATTCTGTGTCTGATTCTTGCGGGTAAAGTGGGGTCAAACATAGCGTCCGAGATAGGCACCATGCGTGTCACCGAGCAGATTGACGCACTGGAAATAATGGGAGTCAATTCGGCCAACTTCCTTGTACTTCCAAAAATTGTTGCATTTGTGCTGTTCATGCCGGTTTTAGGAGCATTCTGCATATTCACCGCCATGCTTGGAGGTATTGGCGTGGCGTTGTTCACTGATCTGATTTCGCTTAGCAAATTCACTTACGGTCTGCAAGCCATGTTCAACGAATGGTATGTCTGGTACGGACTGATAAAATCGCTTGTATTCGCGTTCATTATTGCCTCGGTCAGTTCTTTCTTCGGATATTACGTGAAAGGTGGAGCGCTGGATGTGGGCAAGTCCAGTACGGACGCTGTTGTGTGCAGTTCCATCATGATTCTGCTTTTTGATGTCGTACTAACAAAAATGTTACTGCAATGATTGAAGTTAAGGATATCACAAAGTCATTTGACGGAAAAACTATTCTGCATGACGTATCGGCAACTTTCTATACCGGTAAGACCAACCTCATCATTGGTCAGAGCGGCTCAGGGAAAACCGTGTTGATGAAATCTCTTGTAGGACTTATCAAGCCGGAACAGGGGGAGATTCTTTATGACGGGCGTGACATCATGAAAATGACTACTGTCCAGATGAAAGAAATACGCAAAGAAATCGGTATGTTGTTCCAGGGTTCCGCGCTATTCGACTCGGAGACAGTCCTGGGCAATGTCATGTTTCCGTTGACAATGTTCACCACCATGAGCAATGAGGAGATACTTGAACGCGCACATTTCTGCCTGGAACGCGTAAATCTTAAAGGAGCGGAAAACAAATACCCGTCAGAAATATCCGGTGGTATGCAGAAACGTGTGGCCATTGCCAGAGCCATTGCCCTTAACCCGAAATATCTGTTCTGCGATGAGCCTAATTCCGGACTTGATCCGAAAACATCCATCCTTATTGATGAATTGCTGAGTGATATCACCCATGAATACAATATAACCACGATTATCAATACTCACGACATGAACTCGGTGTTGGGGATAGGTGAAAACATCATTTTCATCAACAAAGGCTACCGTGACTGGGTGGGTGACAAGGAGAAAATCTTCACAACAACCAATAAAGCGGTTTCGGATTTCGTATTTGCAACACGGCTTTTCCAAGAAGTGAAAGACTACATTGTTGAAACAGCCAAACCAATGAAATAGCCCCCCAATCCTACCGTTGGGAATTTTTTCATGTCAAAAATAATAAGTTGATTTTGATTAAACACTCTGGCTATATGCTTTGATAGTTTGATCAGCAACAGTAGCCATCTTTGTGTAATCATATAGTTCTTTTTATATCCTAAACTTAGATTTTCCCATTCCTGCATAAGCACGTGTTATGCGCTTTCTTCCGTTTTATATAGAAAGAATAATTAATCAACAATTAGAAAGGAACTTTTAACGATTAGGATTATCTAATAAGAAATAGAGCGAGACTTAACTTCTCGCTCTATTTTAAGTTAAAACAAGGAATAATATCCTTTTTTTAAGGTTTATTTATTCAACATTAATATCTTGCATTACTGAAGCAGTGAATGTTGTGCCTTGTGGAATTTTGGGCATAGATCCTTTCATACATCCACTAATAAGGCCGATTGGGAAGAATAAAACAGACAACACAATAACACCGCCTAATTTACTACCGCCATTCTTGCAACTGCTCAAACGAAGTGAGACGCGCTTATTGTCTATTGTCTTAGTATAGGCGTTTGTTAAGCATATCTTTCCCGCTTTACCCCAAGACCCATTAGGCTCTGCTGAAAATTCTATAAAAGCAGGAGTTCCTGCTTTTATTAGGACCCTTGTTCCATCAGCGGAGTATACATCATTGTCTACGATAGCATTAATGGTGCCGGATTCAGCCTTGCTATCTGATTTGAAGAGTTCATTTACACGAAGAACTAACTGCTCTCCGCTCTCCAATAGATTCCCTCTGTTGTTTGCTGATTGTGCTAACGATTCTACTGGTGCGCAGACCATTAACGAAATAACCAGTACGCACGAAACTACACTCTTAAAAAAATCAAAATGTTTTTCCATAAAATTTGTAAATTAATTGATTTGGTTGGGTTGCAATATTGCAATTATTATTGCCACCACTCCAAAAAAAATGGTGGGCTGCAGCATCCTGTACGATTCAGAGGTACTGCCATACCCACACAACATACAACGACACCAAGCCCACCAATAAGCCGTACCGTATAGGTACAGACATATTGTGGACGTTCAGTGTATTGTCCTCGTTGTGTTGAAAATTGGCAGTTTTCTGAATCGAGTACAATAGCATTAAACGCTATTAATTCTTATAATAAAGCGGACATAGCCTCTGCCACATCCGCTTGCGAAATTAGTGATTATATTTGATATTTCAAAAACTTTAAGACGCTTTTTGCGCTCACATTTAGGTATCTATTATTTTCCCATAGTCTATATAATTGCTGTGCCAAATATATAACAATCTGGCACAGCACTTGTGATATAGTTCCTTTATTATTTAGTGTAGTTACTGAGGTAGTCCTGACGGATTATGGCATCACTGATATTGCGGCTCTCTTTCCAGTTATCCAAACGTATTGAATCCACTGCCGTTATGTCGCCGTCAATTACTCCTGTCATGGATGAAATTGCTGCGGGAATCTTTTTTCTTGAAAACAGCGTTTCACCTATTCCTTGCCATTTGTAATCCTGCAATCCAAGCATAGTGAGCAACGTTGGATAAATGTCAATCTGACCGAATACTTTGTCATATTTCATTCCAACCGGTGCGTTCACAACTATGAAAGGTGTATATTGACCGGAACTAACCAATTCTGAACCTTTCATGCCACTGTTAAGGATTTCCTGACGTTGGGCCGCAAGACCTTCATGGTCACCTGTGATCAGTACCATTGTCTCATCCCAGTCTGGACGTGAACGCAGATAATCGAGGATTGTATGAAGATGAGAATCAGTGTAATGAGCCATGGTCAGATAGTTTTCAACCGTGGTATGATATCCTTTGTCACGTAAGTCAAATTCCGGGTCTCTGAGGAAATCCGGCAGTATGAAAGGATTGTGGCCGGAATAAGTGACAAAGGTCAGCATCTTGTGCTCTCCGGGGCGCCAAAGATTTTCCGTACGGATTTTGTCAATGCTCTGGCGGAAGAACGAACCATCGCTGAGTTTTCGGGATGAACCTACTTTCTCATCGGTTTCCCAAGTAGAACGTTCCAAAATTCTGTCATATCCAAAAGATTGTGCTATGACCCCCATATTCCAGGTTATGAGTTGGTCAACAGTCAGCAGCAATGACTCAGAACCGTATTTCTCTTTCAATGCCTTGTTAAGAGTGAGATACGTGGAGTTAGGGAAGCGTGTGCTGAACACGGCACCTTTTGTGGGTAACAGTCCCGCAGTGATCAGCAATTGTCCGTCAATGGATCGGCCACCATCAACCTGCGTCAAGGCATACGGGGCGTAGAAAGTAGTTGAGTCAGCAACAAGTGAGTTGAGAAATGGGGTGATTTCCTTATCTTCCACACTCTGTCCTATGGGCCATGATTCAAATGATTCAAGCAGGATGATTACCAGATTTTTCTTTGGTTTTACATTATCCGGTAGCGAAACCTGACCGGATAACGCATTATGTGTATCAATCCATTCGGCTATGAAATTGTTTTCATCGTTATTGTTGTTGACAGGGACTAAACCGCTATCCATAGCGGTGAATAAAGCATGTCCCACAACGGTGTAGACAGGCACACCGCAACTGTTAGTGTAGGCAACTCGCCCTAATGAGTCATACGCGTTATAAAAGCCTCCCTTATAATGGTTTCCCAGAAATGAACCGACGGCCGGTAAGACAAGCAAAGTTATATAACGGGGCCAGATTCCCGCTATGAACTTGTCTCTTGGCATACGTGCCGACACAATCACTCCTCCTATTAAAATGATAGGGAACCCTATATCTCTCCAACGAAGAGAGTCAACAACACTTGCTGAAAAATCCTTCAGATTGGTGACCAGCATGTAACTTTCAAGAGGTATACCCGTGAAGTAAGTGCGACTATACATCAGATTGGCCATAAGAAGCAAATCGACAAGTATAAGCCAGAAGAACTGAACCCACACTTTCCGTGTGATCATGAACGGAATCATCAGCAACAACGCCGCAAGTATATTGTTAACCCAAAGTTCCCAGATGCTCATGGCCCTGAAAGTGGTGCCCATGCACCAGTCGACCACAAACCATATCATAGTCAGAAAACATGTGGCGACCATCACTCCGAAACGGCTTTTCCACAGGTCCGAGCCAAAAAACCATTGTATCATAATCTTCACGTAAATAGTGATAACCGGGAGGGTTCTATCCTCTCCGAACCTGTTGTCCGTAATCCCCGGAACAAGTATCAGGTAACTCTCAGATGGATATGGTATTCCCTACTATATTTATAACAATGTGCAAATTTAAAAAATAATATCAGATTACACCAAAAAATTTGCCTGTATAAAGAAAAAATTGTAATTTTGCACTGCTTTTTAAGGGTAAACCCAACCGTGTGATGGGAAATTAAGGAGCAAAAAACAACTTAATTTTGAGTAACACAATTAAATTAAACAAATGAAAACATTCAAACTTGCAGCCGAACCACGTACTGATCTCGGCAAAAAAGCAGCGAAAACGCTTCGCAGCGAAGGTAAAATTCCCGTAGTTCTTAATGGTGGCGAACCTTTTGACCTTCCTTTTACCGGCACACTGAAACCCGGTGAAAAACTGGTTGAAATCGGCAACAACAAAGCAATGATCACTACTGATCTTGCCGTTACTACCGATGCAGTCCGCAAACTTATCTATACTCCCGACATCTATGCAGTAGAACTCACTTACAACGGTGAAACAAAAATGGCAGTTCTGAAAGAACTCCAGTTTGATCCCGTTAAAGACACCCTGCTCCACATGGATCTTCTTGAAGTAACAGATAAGAAACCTGTTGTGATTGAAGTTCCCGTTAAACTTGAAGGTCACGCAGAAGGTGTTAAAGCCGGTGGTAAACTGAGCCTCTCTATGAAAAAAATTAAAGTTAAGGCTATCTACTCCGCCATCCCTGAACGTGTTGTAATCAACGTTGACAACCTCGGCCTTGGCAAAACAATGCAGATCGGTGACCTCCACTTTGAAGGTCTTGAACTGGTTAACGCTAAGAACGCTGTTGTTTGCGCAGTTCAACTCACCCGTGCCGCCCGTGGTGCTCAGGCTGCCGCTTCCAAATAATAACATCAGAGCATGAAATATCTGATTGTTGGGCTTGGAAACATAGGTGACGAATACCGCAACACACGCCACAACATAGGATTTAAAGTATTGGATGCCTTTGCCGAGGCATCCAATATTTCTTTTTCTACAGAACGTTATGGGGATGTTGCACGGATGCGCCTGAAAAACAAGCAACTCGTTCTTCTTAAGCCCTCCACCTACATGAATCTGAGCGGTAACGCGGTTCGCTACTGGAAAGACAAAGAAAATATTGCCATAGACCATATTCTTGTGGTTGTTGATGACCTCGCCCTACCCTTCGGCGCCATCAGGCTTAAACCGTCAGGGAGCGATGCCGGACACAATGGATTGAAAAACATTGCAGAGATGCTTGGCACCCAGGCTTATCCCCGTCTGCGATTCGGAATCGGCAATGATTTTCCGCGCGGTGGACAGATTGATTATGTGCTCGGACATTTCACCCTGGATCAGAGGCAGCAACTTCCAACAAGAATAGACGTGGCTATAGATGCGATAAAAGCGTTCTGCCTTTCAGGGATGCAGTTCGCCATGTGTAACTTCAATAATAAGTAATCTCAAATGGCTAAATCAGAAGTCAGAATTGACAAATGGCTCTGGGCGGTAAGGATATTCAAAACCCGTACCGTCGCCACTGAGGCTTGCAAAAAAGGACGTGTCACAATGGGTGACACACAGGTTGCAGTGAAACCGAGCCGAATGATCAAGGTCGGTGACATCATCAATGTGCGAAAACCTCCCGTTACCTACTCATTCCGGGTGATTGCACTCACTGAAAACAGGTTAGGTGCGAAACTCGTTCCGGAATATATGGAAAATATCACACCCAAATCAGAACTTGATCTTCTTGAAATTGTCAAAATCAACGGCTTTATAGACAGAAGGAAAGGACTGGGACGTCCCACTAAACGAGAGGGGCGTGATCTTGCCAGATTCACTGAAGAAGCATACGACAGCACATGGGACTTTGATTTTGATTTCGACGATGACGATTCCGAGGATGACTTATAAATAATAATTGAATTCACGAATAACAAAATGAGAGATTGCCATCCGGCTTTCTCTCATTTTGTTTCTGATAAAAAACAGAGGAACCGCCTTCCGGGCAGTTCCTCTAATACTAATATAATATTTTCTTACCTGAGGATTAGTCCTCGTTAAGATTTACGCGTTTGAAGTCAACAACAGTCAGACCATCAGCAGTTTTTGCAAGATACTGAGAGATTGTCATTGATGAGTCCTTCACAAATTCCTGTTCAACAAGAACTGATTCTTTGTAGAACTTGTTGACACGACCGTTGGCAATGTTCTGAATCATAGCCTCGGGAAGATTAGCGGCTTTAGCCTCAGCGGCTTCTTTAGCGATAACACGTGCTTTGTCAGCCTCTTCCTGAGTGAGCCACCCTTTGGCGATGTTAGAACTGATGTGATCTTCGCTGTCTACGAGGTTAGGATTGATGCCGGCTTTCTTGAGGGCTGCTTCAACTGCCTTCTTAACCTGCTCTTCCTTAGTCTTTTCAATAGCGACGTTACGTTCTGATTCGATTACAGCAGCGGGAACCTGCTCACGGGTAGCGGCAACGGGATTCATTGCAGCAGCCTGCATGGCAACATCACGTGCAACTGCGTCATCGACACCAGCCATGTTAAGGGCAACGATAGTGGCGAGTTTGTTACCGAAGTGGTTGTAAGATGTTACAGTGGGAGCAGTGAGACATTCGTATGCACCGAGTTCACATTTTTCACCGGTCTTACCGGTTTCCTCAATGATGAGATCCGCAACTGTAGTGCCATCGATGGCAAGAGACTTGAGAGCCTCGATTGACTCTACACGGTTTGCCACAGCAGCATCAATGATTTTGTTGGTGAGTTCAACGAAACCTGCATTCTTGGCAACGAAGTCAGTTTCACACTTCAGAGCCACGATAGCAGCGAAGTCATTTGTATGTTTTGCGATTACGCAACCTTCAGCAGCCTCACGGTCTTCACGTTTAGCGGCAACTGCCTGACCTTTTTTACGGAGGATTTCAATAGCAGCCTCCATGTCGCCGTTAGTTTCATTGAGTGCGTTCTTGCAGTCAGTCAGACCGGCGCTTGTAAGGTTACGGAGTTTTTTAATATCTTCAATAGTAACAGCCATAGTTGTAAGGTGTTATGGATTGTGTTTAAATTTAATTTACGCTCGCTGGCTAAGGATTGAAAAAACCTTAACCGACGAGCGAAATATTTTGTTAAGTCGCTGATTATTCAGCAGCAGGTGCCTCAGTCTCAGCAGCGGGTGCTTCAGCATTTTCAGCCTTACGGCTTACACGGCGACGTTCGCGTTTGGGAGCGGCGGGAGCCTCACCTTCAGCAGCGGGTGCGTCAACTTTTTCAGCCTTGCGTTCTTCCAGACCTTCAGCCATTGCACCGCAAACAGTGTCAAGGATGATCTCGATTGACTTTGAAGCGTCATCGTTTGCGGGAATAACGAAGTCTACGCTGTTGGGATCAGAGTTGGTATCAACGATTGCGAAAACGGGAATACCGAGACGGTTTGCTTCTGCAACTGCGATACGTTCTTTGAGAACGTCAACTACGAAGAGAGCGGAAGGAAGACGATTGAGGTCAGCGATAGAACCGAGAGTTTTTTCGAGTTTCGCACGCTGACGTGTAATCTGAAGTTTCTCGCGTTTTGAAAGGTTGTCAAAAGTACCGTCAGTTGCCATTTTGTCAATAGCGGTCATCTTTTTAACAGCCTTACGGATAGTGGGAAAGTTGGTAAGCATACCGCCGGGCCAGCGTTCAATCACATAAGGCATTGAAATTGCTGATGCTTTGTCGGCGATAACTTGTTTGGCCTGTTTTTTGGTGGCAACAAAGAGAACTTTTTTGCCTGATTTTGCTATGTTCTTCAGGGCTGCGGCTGCTTCAGCGAGTTTAGCCTCAGTCTTGTAGAGGTCAATGATGTGGATACCGTTGCGCTCCATGAAGATGTAGGGCGCCATTGCAGGATTCCATTTTCTTTTAAGGTGACCGAAATGGCAACCTGCTTCTAAAAGTTGGTCAAAATTAGGTGTTGACATTTTAAATAATAATTGTTTACGTTCCGAAAATTCAACCTCGTGAGTAGGGAACGTGTCCATCTCCGAGATTTAGATACTAAACACTGTATAATAAACCTTGTCAGGCTGCGGCATTCATGCCGCATTCCGAGAAGTGAATATTAACGTTTTGAGAACTGGAAGCGTTTGCGTGCTTTGGGCTGACCGGGTTTCTTACGTTCAACAGAACGGGGGTCACGGGTCATGAAGCCTTCAACACGGAGAGCGTGTTTGTCCTCGGGATTGATTTTTACAAGAGCGCGTGCAATAGCCAGACGGAGTGCTTCAGCCTGACCTTTGTAGCCACCACCGTCAAGGTTGACGTGGATGTCATATTTTTCTACGCAATCAAGTGTATTGAGGGGCTGTTTAACAATGAACTGAAGAATAGAAGAGGGGAAGTAAACTTCCAGGGGGCGTTTGTTGATAGTGATAGCGCCGTTACCTTCTTTGACAATAACGCGAGCGATAGCCGCTTTACGTCGTCCAACTGCATTTACTGTTTCCATACTCTTTTATTATTTCAGTTTGTTAATGTCGATAACTTCAGGGTTCTGAGCCTCGTGGGGGTGGCTGGGACCATTGTAAACATGCATGTTTTCAATGATGCGGCGACCCATACGGTTTTTGGGCAGCATACCTTTCATCACATGGATGAACAAGGGGTTGTAGCCGGGTTTGAGGTGCTTGTTGAATGATTTTTTCATGAGCACTTCGGGAGTAGTCTCACGCTGACCGCCGGGATAGCCGGTGTAACTGAGATAAATTCTGTCGGTCATTTTTTTGCCGGTGAGACGAACTTTGTCGGCATTGATGATAATTACGTTATCGCCACATTCCACATTGGGAGAGTAGCAGGGTTTGTATTTGCCGCGAAGGATTTTGGCGACTTTAGAGCACAGACGACCGAGAACCTGGTCAGTTGCGTCTACTACAACCCATTTACGATCTACGCTTTCTGCGTTGGGGGTAAGAGTTTTGTAACTTAAAGTATCCACTTCTTAAAGTTTAAAAAATAATTAATTAAAGTGGTGACACACAAACAGATAACTCGGCCAAAAGTTTCCACTTGCGGTCGCCGTTGATTGATTTTGGATAAAATCGGCTTGCAAAGGTACTAATTTCCTGTATATTACACAAGATTTTTACATTATTTTTATCGCAGAAATAAAAACAGTCTCCATCGTGAAATTCGATAGAGACTGTCCGTATACCGTAGATATGTTTAGCGGTTGCTTAACGTACTACAAATTTTATTGGCAAACAGGGGCCGTCGGCTGTAGTTGCCGCAAGTATATAAAGTCCGGCTTCAACATCCGCTACAAATCGGTTTGACGCTGTAAGTTTCACGTCGATACTGCGTCCTTTAAGATCCACCAGGCGAACCGATGTAACCTCCGCACCCTTGATGCTGAACGAACCGTCGGCATTATTTTCTAATGATATAAAGGGTGCATCGGAGTCACTCTGAACGTCCGCCACCGAACTCATTGATAGATAGTTGTTGAACCATGAAGTAAATTGGGGGATAGCCTGTTTCAGACGATCGGCGACATTGGCAGTTGTGGGATGATCCTGTGGCCACAAAGTGTTGTAGTTCAACTCATACGCTGTGCTGATATTATTGGCTGCATCGGTGATGAACTTATCCATTCCTGCGAATTTATCAGGGTAGATAGTCTTCCACACTTCATAAACCTTATCTCTGAATGCGGGGAACTTCCACATCTCCTCAATCCAGGCGAATCTGAATTCGGGGGCTAAATCATGACGCATCTCAACAAAGGTTTTTCCACGATCACCTCGGGTTGATGACCAACTCAAATCCCACAGGGGGCCGAACTTCCATTTCTCACCGAGATCCTTATGCAGATATGTACTGCCCACGAAAGCATCCTGATTACCACATACTTCCTGCACTATGTAATAACGCGCAAGTTCATCGGCATCGATCTTCTCGAACCAGGTGCAGTCACTCTTATCCTCGGAGTATATCATGTTGGAGATAGTGGTGAGTTCGTTTACGAGCCATTCCTTCTGAAGTTCCGACAGATCCTCCGGAGTCTTATATGTGAATCGTATCTCGAACGGTTCTCCTTCAGGATCCTGAACGATCTTCACCTGACAGGGATCGGGGTAGTTGTCGATCTCAAGGAGCCATCCACCTTCAACAAGTGACTCGTCTGTATTCTGATCCTCCTGTTCGTAGATGTTGATGCGTTTCGAGTCAATTTTTACGGACTCAGCAAGATAGTAAAGGCCTATGTTATAGCCGTTAAGCATCACTTCCACCGGTTTTTCGTTCGGTGTCCATGCAAGACCGGCACGGCGTCCTATTTCAAATCCGGTCATCTCGAGCATCCCTACATTGGGTGTCCAGTGATTCAGCAGTGCGAAATGTTTCTGCTTAGGCATTCCGTAGATCTCGGCTTTCTTACCGAGTTTAATCTTATAAGGCTTTTTGGGGTATTGGCGTGAGGAATTGCCACGCTGACGGATCTCCAAAGGGAGAGGGTTCTCCTGTGACCCTACGGATTCAATACCTTCAAGACCCATGCTGTCGAACCAGTATGTACCTGAGAGATAGGTTTCCTTCTGGGTGATAGGGATATTGTCGTCCGTATTGATGTAAAGTACGGGCAGCGTGCCGGTGACAGGTATGTTTTCATCACCGGGATGAGGTTGTGTTATATCCTGTGCTTTAACAGCGGAGGATATAAAGAGAATCATAGTAAAAAATAGAACTATTTTTTTCATAATATATTAAAGTTGGTTTATAATCTGTTTAATCTGTATTTGGTGTATCAATTCTAAAGATATCTTCAATATTCGTCACAACATACGGGTCACTGACAGCCGCTTTTGCCGCTTCCAGACCTGCCTTGCAATACTCTTGATTTATTCCTACCACTCCCTTCTCACCGAGATGCTTACCCGGTATGTTCAGTTCAACCAGGTTCTCTTCTGTGGGAATAAACTTGAATGTCAGGTTTTTGACAGGATAATTGCAGTAGTCAAGCAGAACAAGGGTATTGGCATAGGCTGCGGTGAGACATCCCAGTCCATCCTGAAGATGGCCGTTATCCACCATCCAACCCAAACCATCAGACTGATTTTCAATGAAAGCAGATTCTCTGAGATTCTGCAACGCTGTACCGAATGGGAAGAGCAAACTGATACCACTGTTTTCCATAACATTCTGAGTATTTACGATTATTGCTTCCCACCGATTGTGCAGGTCTTCATCAGATGACTCATAACAACCGTGAATCGATACCCAGCCTATCTTTGTATCGTCAGAGATTTTCTCTTTAACGCGCATGATAAGCGGTAACAGAAACGGCTCATAGTATGTTGCGTAATCTAAGGCCGCCTGTGACCCGCTCTGCTGAAATGTAATGATATCCCAGTCGGTGAACGTCAGTATTTCATCAATTGACACTCCCCATCTTTTTTCCCAAGGAATAACATTATTATTTGAAACATTGAATGTGTAAGCACCAGGTTTAAACATGGAATTATTAATTGCGACCTCAGAATTCGTCAGAGCGGCATATTGATCAGCCAGGCAGGAGCCTCCACGATACGCAATTCCAAACACGAAGTCGACCTCAGGAGCAGCCTCGGAAAACAGCGATGGCACATAAGAAAAAGCATCCTCCGTGAAAGAATTGCCTATAAAAAGCACCTTTATTTCAGTCAACCTTTTTTCCGACTCGTCCGGTCTCTGTATATCATTGCGGTTTTCTTCAATCTCAGTGATATGTCCGGAACAGGAAACAAGAAACAGAAACGTAAGAAGTGAAATAATTGATCTTTTCATATTGTGGAAGATTATGAAATTCATGATTTACACCATCCGGACAAAGGACCTATATTGGCACAACCCAACAGCAATCCGCCCCATGCGTTTAACGCCTGAGTGACAAACCATCGCGCTCCACACTCTGCTGAGCGGAGTGCATGGATAAATGCTGATAAAAAATGACAAATCAAAGATACGATCCGTCCTATCCATTGCTGAAAAGATTCGGTTAGTTACGCAAACTGCGAATGCCACCGCACCCAAATAACGAATTCCAGGGAAATATAAAACCATGGACAATCTGCCCTTTCCATTCATAAAAATCTTTTATAAATACAACTCGTTAGCAGTCGAAAAAGAAATTTCCCAAGTTTCATCATTTTCGGAACTAATAGCAATCGCTTTTTTGTGAATCCGCCTGCAGATTCTCATCTCTTTGAGTGCAAAGATACAAAATAATGGCGACATGAGCAAACCCCCAGTAAAATATAATGTTATCGCAAAACGATGTGACTGATTCACATTGAAACAAAACCTATAATGCAGTTTCAGTGCTACAAAATTTGCTGAAATTGATACACTTTGATAAGATCACTTCTAGTATTGACAACGTCGGCACCGATATTGCCGAGGAGTATACAGTCTATTCCTTATCAGGAAAACAACTAATGTATAAATCTAAAACCATTGGCTCGCTGCAGGCGGGAATATATATTGTATATTGAAGCGAAAATACATATCACGCTGAAAAGCCTTCCGGTAAAGAAAAATTGGACCTATTTCTTAGCGAGCCAACTGTAAACCGGTAATCATAAGCCGCAACTCAGTATGAGGCTGTGTAGTAATGAAGGATTACGGCGCAGCCTCTTTTTTACTATTTCCCGTTATTTTTTGTAGTCTACTCAAGTAAGCAATAAACGTTACGGCTTTACAGGTAGTCGCTGCTTCCAATCACATCGAAGATCTCCTTCATTTTTATCCTAAAAGACTTTGAATAGTGAGCACAAATATCAACACAAAAGTGATATTTTCTTAATCCTTTCAATTTACATTCTTTTTCAAATTCAAAGTTATTTATAATCGGGAAAAATATATCCTCTATAATATTTATAACAAAAAAAATCGGGTATAATTTAGGGGAATTATGACACCTTGAAATCTTTGCACATAACCCCGCAGATGAGATTCTCCAATGACAAAAAACGCAGTGTTCAGTGATATGCGTCTTGCTGAAATTATTCTATAAGTTTGGGATTTACTATAGGAGTCAATCTTCTGATTTCACATGGGCGTTGAGCATGCCAAGCAAAGCCTGACGGGAAGCCACCTTTATACAGTCATTGTCATAATCAATCAGTCCGCGTGACTTCATGGAGTCAAGTGTAGCCATGAATGACGTACGCTGCACCCCGAACAAAGAATAAAGATCACGTTTCTTACATTCAAGTTCAATATCTGTTCCTCCTCGCTGCGTAAGAGCGACAATCCAATAGGCGATACGCTCGTCAAGATTACCGGAAGTAAGAGGAATCATACCAGTGGTGGCACGTTGAGATATTGAAGATACCAGATTGAGGTAATTGATAAGAAACACAGGGTCACTGTTCATCAATTTAAGATATTCTGTTTTTGAAATCTGCATGATTCCGGTGGGTTCAAGTGCTATAACATCACATGGGAATCTTGTCATTGCTCCATAAAGGAACTCTGGAGCGATGGCAAGCGGAGTGCGAATAGTCTGTGACACCTTGAAACGGTTGTCAGGATTGGTTATTGTTGAACGTGCCGATCCTGAAAGTATGAACTTCAAGTGATCACATTCATCTCCGGCACGTACAATAGTATCACCCTTCAAATACTTCAAAAAGTGAAACTTAGTTTTTCCGGCAATCTCCATAAGTCGGGATCTGCTGACACCATTAAGCAGAGGCAGACTCATCAATATATTATATACACTGTCCATGTTTAAGAAGTTTGACTATAATTCTATAACACGTCAAAGTATAAAAAAGTTAACAAAAACAGAAAATTTGTCAAATATGTCCTTTACGGGCCTTTACGTATAGTTGGGCAGAGTTGATGATATTTTGCCATGCAACGTAGGCCGCAGCGCCGACGGACGTTACCGGATGGAAAAAGGTGAGAGCCATCCATATAGCCAGCACCGTATTCTTCTGACCCAGCCCCTGGGCTCCCGCAATTTTGTCGCCACAACGGCGGCCTATTATTCTTCCTATAATAAACTGTGCACAACATACCATAAGTGAAAGCAATGCCATGATTATCATTTCCCACCCATGTTCATGGTGCTGAATCATGTAACTCACTGCATTACCCACCACAATTATAAGCGATACTGACCATAAGTAAAACGATATGGATTGCTTCTCAGCGACCACCTTGTGAACTTTCGGTAAAACCAATTGAAGAATCAACGCAATAACCAACGGCAGGATAATCAGTGGAACAACCTTAAGCGAGATTGTTGCGGTAGCCTCCATAAAACCCAATCCGCTGTCAGAGCCCATCAGAGAAAACAGAAGCGGTGCGAGAATCGCCACTGTTATGTTGCTCACTATGGAATATGTGGCAAGTCGCGGCACACTTCCTCCCAGCATACCCGTGATAACCGGAGCGGCTGTTGCGGTGGGACAGAACACACAGATGAACGTGGACACCGCAATTTCCTTGTTGAATGGAAGTATGGCGAAATACACCGCAAGCGAACCGACAATCTGCACGAAAAGCAGACTCCAGGAGAGTGAGGTTATCCGGAACTCATGAATCTTCACTTTGCAGAACGTTATGAAAAGCATGGTGAAGATAAGCCATGGCGCAAGGAATTTCACATAGCCTATATAGTTATGGAATACTGCTCCGATCACCATTGCTATCGGAAGCATCAGTGGCTTGATTTTCTGACGTAACAGCGCAAGTTTCATTGCATAACAGAAAGTTAGATTGGTTACTGACACTGATCATTCTTCAGAGAGCCGTGCTGACTGGTCACGTGCTATCTGCAACTGGCGGTCAAGTTTCTCGCGTTCAACCGAAAGGTCACGCCCGCGGATAGACGCCAGTGAATAGGTATAGGCATCAGCAATACCTTCAGTCTGTGCTGCACTGAGTTTGATTTGGCGTGACTTCCCCTTTTCACCATTGAAACGCAATGTCACAGGATGATTACGGTGCAAGACCATAAAGGAGCCAACAGTATCCGATTTTGCCGGCATGAAAGTGACTACCTCCGTACCATTCAACCGGTAGTTCAATTCACCATCGTATGGCACATTCCCCGTTGTGACTTCATCCTCGCCGGAAATAAAGGTAAGCGAGGTGTGACCGACACCGCCCGGATTAACTGAAGATACGAGGTAGAACTGTCCGGCCCGGTCAATCCTTGCCTGTACGCCTGTTGAGTTGACAAAATCAGCCTGGTAACCTGACATAGGGGTCATGTAAGGCTCCACCAACTCAGGGCTGCTCACGGTTTTCATCTTCTCACCCAATGTTTTGTGGGAATCAGCATATAATGACAACAGTGAATCCACTGACTGTATCTGAGCCTGAATGGCAATCTCCATTGCCTTGGGACGAAGTTTCATACCTTCACGCTGCTCCTTTATCAGGGCAGGATAAGTACGCTGCAGTGAGTCAAGCAGAGTCAGGGCCAGAGTGGAATTTCCGTTTTCCACAGCATCTGAAACCTGCTCCAAAAGAGACTCGGCAGCCTCACTCTCGCTACTTGAGCATCCACAAAAAAATAAACCTGCAAACACAATGCCTAAACCGGCAAACTTAACTGCTTCTCTGTACATTGCTTACTCCGTTAATTGATTTAAGTTTGTCAATCACACGGCGAAGCGCCGCATCATCAGTGGAACATACCACCACGTAGCCCTGAAAAAGCGACCCGCAGGAATCCACCGATATGTTGCGCAAGGTGATTGACTTCTCCTTGTTGATTATTGAAGTTATATTAGTTACTATGCCTATATCGTCACGTCCCACTATGGTTATCATGGCAATGGTGTGGTCACCTTTCCCTGACCATTTTACGGGAATGAGCCTATAGGGATATTTGCTTTTGATATGCGCTGCATTGGGGCAGGTTTCCCTGTGAATATTGATTGATCCATCGGCAGAAATGAATCCGAACACCTTGTCGCCGTAACCCGGATTACAACATTTGGAGTATTTGTAATTCAGCCCCTTGACCTCGTTATTTCCTATTATGAGCACATCAGACCCTGTCTGATCAGTATCATCACCGGCAGGATTATGAAACGTAAACTCATCGGCAGAACGGGTTTCCGCCGCAGGTGCGGCAGCCTGTTGTATCATTTCAAGATAACGGTCAATCACTCCGTTGACATCAAGTTGCCCGTCAGAGATGGCTACATAGAAATCTGTTACAGTCTTATAGCCCATCTTCTTTATCAGACGCATCATCAAACCCTCGTCTATCTCTATCTTACGGTTTTTGAAACGTCGCTGCAACAATTCTTTTGCAAGATCGGCGCTTTGTTTGTTACGTTCGTTGATAGTCTGACGGATTTTGTTACGTGCTTTTGACGTCACCACAAAACCAAGCCAGTCAAGTTTGGGAGACTGCTGCGGAGAAGTCAGAATCTCCACAGTGTCACCGCTCTGGAGTTTATAATTGATTTTCTTGTTGACTCCGTTAACCAGTCCTCCTGTGCATATACATCCCAATTTGGAATGAATATGGAAAGCGAAATCCAGCAGGGAAGCCCCTAAAGGGAGTTTGTAAAGGTCACCCTTTGGAGTGAACACAAACACCTCCTTGGAATAAATGTCCATCTTGAAATTACGGATCAGTTCAAAAGGACCTGACTCTGCTGCCTCCAGAATATCACGCACATTGTTCATCCATGCATCAAGATTTCCCTCGCTCTTTATGCCTTTATAACGCCAGTGGGCAGCCAGACCTTTTTCAGCCACAAGATCCATGCGATGAGTGCGTATCTGCACCTCAACCCATTTCGACTCGGGGCCTTTAACTGTTATGTGGAGCGACTCATACCCGTTGCTTTTAGGGATTGAAATCCAGTCCTTCAGGCGGCTGGTGTTGGGAACATACATATCCGTTACTATAGAGTATGCAAGCCAACAGTCACTTTTCTCTTTTTCCGGCGGAGTGTCAATAATGATGCGTATTGCAAAAAGGTCATAGATCTTGTCAACATCAGTTTTTTGCTTCTGGATTTTGTTCCAGATGGAATAAATTGACTTGGTTCTCCCTTTAATCTCGAAGTTAAGTCCTGACGCTTCCAGTTTTTCTTTCAGCGGGGCTATGAAAGAGGCTATATAAGCATCACGCACCGCTTTTGTTTCATTCAGTTTGTGGGCTATTTCAGTATACACCTCACGGTTGGTGTATTTAAGCGACATATCCTCGAGTTCGGACTTTATGGCATATAGACCCAGTCTGTGGGCGAGAGGTGCGTAAAGATAGTTCGATTCGTATGCCACATCCTGAACGAATGATTCATTCGGATGGTGATTGATGCGTCGCATAAGTGCCAGACGGTCAACAATCATTATGATGATCACGCGGATGTCATCAGCAAAAGTCATCAACAGACGGCGGAAATTTTCGCTTTCCACAGCCGCCCGGTGAGAATAAAGAGTCGATACCTTAATCAGCCCACGCAAAAGTTTGAGGACATCCTCACCCCACTCTTCCTCAACCTCGCTTTCCGTAATGTACTCCTTTGCTACAAGTGGCTGAAGCAGTATGGCCACGGTCATATTTCTGTCAGGCGACAGACTTTCAGTAAGAATCATGGCCGTTTCCAGATTATGGAGCAACTGATTCAAACCGAAACGGTCACGTGTATAATACCCCCGAGCAATACCGTCACGTATTTGTTGCTTCAGCCGCAAGGCATCTCCGGGTTCAGCAACCTGACCCGCCATTTTGTTCAGTTTCTTATATAGTTTGAAGAACTCTGTACGTTCTTCAGGTTTGAAATAATTCTCAGCCATGTCCCGGAATTTATTTAACGAAATTGTTACTGGATTAATAACCTCAATGGTTATGGTTCAAAATTATTCAGTTCACGCTGGAAACGCTCACGCTCGCGCTTCTGCAGCAGTCGGCTGTAGTAATCTATCACGAGTGTAGTTGCAGGTAGGGCTATGATGAGTCCGATCACACCCAACAGTGTTCCCCATACAGAAATGGAAAGAAGAATGATTGCCGGATTCAAACCCATGGCCTTCCCCATTATCTTAGGAGTAAGAACAAGGTCCGCTATCGCCTGAACTACAGCATATACGGCCATACATTCCCACCAGAGTGTCCAGAAGTCAATGTGTATGTCTACAGAGTACACCAGACACAGTAATGTCACCGGAATAATGGTTATAAACTGCATGTATGGTATCATGAAAAGAATGCCGATGATGATTCCTATGACCACCGCCAGAGGAATGCCAATTATCGAGAATCCGATACTGTAAAGAATGGCTACAAGAAAGGCAATAAGCGCCTGCCCGCGAAAATAGTGATTCATGGACTTTTTCACGGCATTTCCAAGTGAGAAAACCCGCTTACGGTAAGGCCCGGGCACAAGCGAACGGAACCCGCGCATAAGGTCTTCATAGTCAATCATTATGAATACCACATATATAAATGTGAGCAGCCATTCAAGAAGATAAAGAATGGCATTGACGCTTCCTGTCACAACACTCCATGAGCCGTTGATAATCTTCATGTAATCCTGATTGGTGAACTGCAAGGCAATTTCTTCAAAATTGATATTGTCACGCAAAATTTCATGAAGTTCCTTAGGCAGAAACGGAGTTGACACATCGCTTGTGGCATACTGCTTGAGCAAATCTCCAACCTGCGAAATCTCGGTAATTAATGACGGAATCATGAAATATCCTATGATTGAGAGAAGTGTGGTTATTTCAAACAGAGTGACGAACACGGCAATTACTCTGCCCCGGAGGTGAAGCGTTGTCCTGTTATACTGCACTATGGGCTCAAGCATGTAGGCTATCAGACATCCCACAAGGAACGGCAGAAGCACATCCTTGAGCAGATTGACCAGAATTATGACCGCCACCACAACTGCAGTGGTGATAAGCAGTCGCACTACCCTGTCAAATGTAAATGGCTGTTTTGTGAGCATAACCTGACGTTTAGATTCTTTTTTTACCCCTTTATTTTCATAAAGATGCTTTGGTTTCCAAAATAACTACAAACTTAAAAAAAAAATTTCGGATATGAAAGTTTTTATATAATTTTGCACAACGTAAAGAAAGATAAACCGATTATTCACACATCTTATTAAATATAAAATGCAAACAACCGCCGTACATCAGAATTTGAATGACAAAGCCTGGGCACGCTGGACCGCTTTGGGACTTCTTGCCTTCGCAATGTTCTGTTCATATATTTTTATGGACATTCTCTCACCCATCAAAGACTTGCTGCAGTCAACCCGCGGATGGGATTCCACTGCATTCGGAACCATGCAGGGCGCTGAGACATTCCTCAACGTGTTTATCTTCTTCCTAATTTTTGCAGGTATCATACTTGACAAAATGGGAGTTCGCTTCACCGCCCTCCTCTCCGGAGCAGTCATGCTCATTGGTGCCACCATCAACTGGTATGCACTGACCGATATGTTCCAGGATAGCAGTCTTGACGTATGGTTCACCAACCATCTGAACTATATCCCCGGTTTCCAGGAACTCGGCATAGCACCTTTTTATGAAGGGATGCCGGCCTCAGCCAAGTTTTCAGCCGTTGGATTCATGATTTTCGGTTGCGGTGTGGAAATGGCCGGTATTACCGTAAGCCGCGGTATCGTAAAATGGTTCCAGGGTCGTGAGATGGCACTCGCAATGGGTTCTGAAATGGCACTCGCACGTCTGGGTGTGGCAACATGTATGATCTTCTCCCCCATGTTCGCCGAACTCGGTGGAGTAATCAGTGTTTCACGCTCTGTGGCATTCGGAGTGATACTTCTGATGATTGCCCTTATGATGTTTATCGTCTACTTCTTCATGGACCGTAAACTTGACCGTCAGACAAACATCAAAGAGGAAGGTGACGAACCTTTCCGACTCAGCGATCTGGGCAAAATCCTCAGCAGCAGCGGCTTCTGGTTGGTAG
This sequence comes from uncultured Porphyromonadaceae bacterium, assembly GCA_947175645.1. GTDB lineage: Bacteria > Bacteroidota > Bacteroidia > Bacteroidales > Muribaculaceae > CAJUPY01. The sequence continues at coordinate 22,706 of CAMWNP010000001.1, read as the reverse complement.
CACTGCTCTGCGTGCTCTACTATTCGGCCATCTTCCCGTTCCAGAAATATGCTGTCAACATGCTCCAGTGTAACCTCTCGTTCACTGATGTTGCACCTGACTCCTTCTGGGCATCCGACACCGTCACCATTATCCAGTACATCATCATGATTGTAGTTGCCGCAGCATCCTTCGCAAGCAACTTCTCCAAGAACAAGGTCATCAAATACTCCATGCTTGCACTGGCTATAGTGTCATTGATTGCCTTCTGTTACATGGGATATATGCGCCAGTCAGCAAGTACAATTTTCGCGGTTTTCCCCCTTCTCGCCGTAGGAATCACCCCCATCCTCGGAAACTATGTCGATAACAAAGGTAAGGCTGCTTCAATGCTTGTTTTAGGCTCCCTCCTGCTAATAGCATGCCACCTTACTTTCGCGTTCATCCTGCCACAGTTCAAGGATAGTCCTATAGCCGGAGTAACCGTGGCGTACCTCACGATTCTTGTGTTAGGCGCTTCGTTCTCCCTCGTCCCCGCATCACTCTGGCCCAGTGTTCCCAAACTTGTCGATGAAAAAATCATCGGATCGGCTTATGCACTGATTTTCTGGATTCAGAATATCGGTCTCTGGCTTTTCCCTCTTCTCATCGGTAAGGTGCTCGATAACACAAACCCCCAGATAACGGAAGGCTTAGCCAACGGAACATTGACTCCGGAAGAAGCAGCCGTAAGTTACAATTATACCGCACCCCTTGTTATGCTCGCAGCCCTCGGTGCGGCGGCACTTGTGCTCGGTCTGATACTTCTCCGCATCAATAAAACCAAGCATCTCGGTCTTGAAGATCCAAACATCAAACCCTCAGCCGAAACGTTCGAAGCAGAGACTGAATCAGCAGAAATGTAACTATCTTACATACAAGTCATATAATGGGGTTGTGCCAACTGGTACAATCCCATATTTTTTTTGCAAAAATTTACCGTCCCCCTTGCAAAACTAAATTTTTAGTTATAAATTTGCAACCAACTAAACATTTAGTTCAATTATCGGTTTATTATGAAAAGGTTATTGATTTACATAACTCTGGCGTTCGTTACAATTTCATCCGGCGCAGTCAATTGGTTCCGGAATCCGGAGCCTGCCGTGCTTGAGGTGCACTACACACGCACAGAGATAACAGACACCACCAGACGTGAATCCGATTTCTACAGTGAAGAAACCATGCTCAGAATCGGCGAAAGAATGTCATTCTACTGTTCTGTTCCCCACTATTACCGTGACTCACTAATGTACTGTGCGCCGGATCTTTATTGGCAAATGGAGATCGCCTCATTTGAAAAAGATCCAAAAGAACACGACCGCACAATCCTATCACGTAGCGGAAGATACTGGAGCGTAATCCATAAGAACTATCCGGAGGGGAAAATAACGGAAACCTCCTACTTCGATATGACCCACTGGATATATGAAGAGGATTGGGAAAAACCGGACTGGTAAATTTTTGATGAAACAAAAGAAATTCTGGGATATGAATGTTTTAAGGCAACTGCTGATTTCAGAGGACGACGCTGAACAGCATGGTTCACACCTGAGATTCCCGTTCAGGATGGGCCATGGAAACTCTGCGGACTACCGGGACTGATACTTGAAGGTAATGACAGCAATAATGAATATCTGTTTCTGGCGAGTAGCATAAGGCAAAACGGGATTCCCGATGTTGGGTTCCTATGTTATACTGAAAAAAGGGGTGTTCAGCAGGTGAGCCGTGAAAAGTTTTTTAATAACAAGTGGAAACATGTGAACTCTGACTTCGCATCCAAAATGAGCGCTATGTTTGGTAATGTACCCAAACCATCTAAGGAAAAGAAACAATCACCAAACCATGATTTTGAAGAAACGAATTATTCCCATGACCTATGAACCGACTTATAATATTACTTCTTCTATTCTTCATCTCTTATAGCGCCCACGCCCAAATAACCGTATCAGGCAAAGTCATTGACAAGGAATATAACGAGCCACTTTCAGGCGCATCTGTCATAATAAAAGATGACAATGGGAAAATAAAGAAATTTACCACAACAAAGGGTGACGGCAGTTTCTCACTTCAACTGACCGCTTCTCCCGGTTTTACCCTTGAAGTCACAATGATAGGATTCACAGTGAAATCTCTGTCACTTAACAATTTAGATTCTCCGGTAATCATAAAACTTGAGCCTGGTCAGACCCTTTTGAAGGAAGTAACCGTAAAAGCGGATCCGATAAGGGAGCAGGGCGATACAATATCTTATCTCGTGAACAGTTTCGCGCAGAATCAGGACAGATCCATAGGTGACGTCCTTAAACGCATGCCCGGGATAAACGTGGGTACTACCGGAAAAATACAATACCAGGGTGAGGACATCAATAAGTTTTATATCGAAGGTTCAGACCTGCTTGGCGGGAAATATGGCATAGCGACAAACGGGATCAGCCATGAGGATGTTGGAGCAGTAGAGGTCCTGGAAAACCACCAGCCAATGCAGGTATTGACCGGTATCAGTTTCTCCGACAAGGCTGCCATTAATCTTAAACTTAAGAATAAGGCGAAAGCAGCATGGACTTTTCACGGTGATGCCGGAGTAGGTTATTCCGGACAACCTGAAGGGATATTGTGGGACGGAGAACTGTTTGCCATGGCCGTAATGCCGGGATTTCAAAATATTACAACCGTCAGGACAAACAACTTCGGTGAGGATATTTCCGCAAGTGCAACAGATTTTTTTGCTTCGCGTCGGGAGTCCGGACTGAGCCGGTATGTCAGTGTAATGTTGCCTGATGTTCCGAATCTAAGTATGAAGCGTACTCTCTTCAACCGCTCGGCATTGATATCTGCAAATACTCTTTGGAAAATGAAAAACGCCGAGTTCAAGTCACAAATTGATTATTCGTTCAACCGTGTCACTGCTAAAGCCACCGATATCACCACATATTTCCTTGAATCAGGAAACCGCATCATTGCCGAGGACAGGAACGGTCGAAGCCGCACTCACTCGCTTTCCGGCAAGTTCATATATGAGGTTAACCAAAAGGCCACATTCATTAACAACACTCTATCCGCTAACTTTAACTGGAATGATCTTAAACTCAGAATGACAGGCTCTTTGCCAAACGAACAGTCCACGCAATTACCGGACTGTTATGTAGCCGACAAATTCAAGATGATCAAAAGGCTCAACGGTAAACACCTCGTAACATTCCAGAGCAATACCGAATGGGAATCGTTGCCCCAGACACTAAATGTCTCCATGTACGGTAATCCACTTGGCCAGCATATTGGCGAACATGCGTTTTACACAAATCAGAGTGCAGCCTATGCATTCTTGATAAAAGGTATAACAATCAGCGTGGAAGGAGGAATAAAAGGATATTTGCGTTCACTGAATTCTGAACTGCACGGTTTGGACAACTCCACAGGCGGAATCGCTTTGCAAGTCGAAAATATATCGGGAGAGACAGAAAATGTGCTCAATACCAATTACTTTACCACGTATGCAACTCCACGATTCGAATACTGGGTGAAGCGAGTCAATTTCACCCTCAACGCTCCGGTAAGTCTTGCCAATTATACTTTTGACAAGGCTCTTGCCAATCGCTCCGAGGTGTACTTCTCCCCCTCGCTCGGCATGAACTGGAAACCAAACAACCGCTTTTCAATGACTGTACGTGGTAGCACCGGCCGTTCTCCAATGAATTTAAATATGATTCAATCCGGATTCATCATGACCGACTACCGCACATTCAAAAAGGGAGTAGATGATTTTTACAACACTGCATCCCAACGAATATCTGGTAACTTCACATACAAACACACCCGTAAAGGAGTATTCGCCAACATTATGGCAATGCAGTCATGGTCTCATTTGCCTTATACCATGATGCAGCAACTTTATGGCGACTATATTGTGTATTCCTATTCCGATGCCAAAAGCGACGCACAGAATTTCATGGCAATGGGTAAGGTAGGTAAAACTCTTGATTTCATGCGAGGTTCAGTAAATGTCAGCGCCTCGTTCAACCGAGCGGAAACACATCTGATGTCTGAAAACAACTCTGTCAATTCAGTGAGTGTGGGATGGAATGTCAGTGCAAAAATTAACGGCGCACCACTGAACTGGCTTACATTTGACTATGTCATAGACTTCTCAAACAGACAACTCAAAATGAACGGAATAAAGAACTCATGGATCGGCGCAATAGAGAACTCCTTGCTCATCAACATAATGCCAGGATCAAAATGGGAATGGCGGCTAATGGGAGACCTCTACTGCAATGAACTGACCGCGGGAAATTATAAGAACGTACTCCTGCTTGACAGTAAGTTAGTCTTTAAACTGAGTAAGCGCATCGACATCTCCGCAACGCTGAACAACATATACAATCAAAAGACATATAACTATATAACCTACAGCCAACTATCATCCTACGAGTCCCAGCGATGGCTTCGCGGACGTGAACTTATGTTATCAATCTCTTTAAGAAAATGAAAAAAATATTTATCCTAATCTTATTTTGTATTGCCACAATCACATCCGTTGCACAAACCATGCAACATGCAAGGATTAAGGCATCATATAAATACACTGAACTTCGGCGCCATGTAGATGGTCACGATTTTGAGGATTCAGACAATATGCTGCTTCTCGCCTCACCGACCGGCTCTCGTTTTTTCAGTTTGAAAACCGAGGAATATGACTCTTTAATGGCATCTCCAGGAGGAAAAGAAAAATACAGTCAACTGTTGAATGCTGCTGCATCTACCGCTCTAATAATTGAGAACGGTAGTCTTACAGTGGATAGAAACAAGATAAATTTACCATCCTATGGAAAAAAATTCCAGGTGACGCGTTACGACAACAATGACTTTCTGACAATCACTGACAACGCGGCACAAGAGGATTTTTCTTACACAGTTCCGTTATCTGATCTGGAATGGGAAATTGGAGATTCTTCTAAGATAATTCTTGGTTATGAATGTATGGTGGCATCAGCATATTATCACGGACGAAAATGGAAAGCATGGTTCGCACCCGGGATTCCCGTTCAATCAGGACCATGGCAACTTATGGGACTTCCAGGCTTGATAATGGATGCTGAAACTGATAGCGGGGAATATAGGTTTGAAATAACGGGAATAGAGAACACAAATCAACCGATTCCTAATCGTCCGGGCAACCGATCTTATTCAAAAACTACACGTAAGAATTTTCGTAAATTTCAGTGGGAACTTCTACTTAATCCTGAAAAACAATGGCCCGACGGAACAGTAAAACTCCTTAACTTGGATACATCTGTAAAAGCAAAAACCGCCCATGATTTAATTGAAACGGATTATAAATAGATTGTCATGATGAAAATAGTCAATATGATAGTGATATGCTTAGTGGCGTTTAACACAGTAGCACAAGGGAAAGCAAATATTGAGGTCAGTTACACCGCTACCTCCCCTAATATGAAGAACGGGAGAATTGAAGTTAAGAATCAATATATTCTGCTTGCCAATACCTCGGAATCGAAATTCTATTCCCCTATGACAGAATTTATCGACTCCCTGAATTCCTCACCGGGGGGAGTTGCCATATATCAGGAGATGGTCCGCAGCGCCTATTTTGGAGGAAAAATTACTGATATTCCTCGAAAAGACGGTAATTACTATATAATGAAATATCTGCCGGAAAATAAAGTCAGCACATACGACATATCCGGTCTTGAAAGATTTGCATACGATGAATTCCTTGATGACTGGAACTGGGAAATTGGAGAAGCGACAAAAGATATTCTCGGGTATGAATGTTTGGATGCAACCACTCATTTTCATGGCAGAAAATAGACCGTATGGTTCTCTCCGGAAATCCCCTTGCAAAATGGTCCCTGGAAGTTTGGAGGTCTCCCGGGATTAATTCTGGAAGCGGTGTCTGATGGAGGAGAATATAGTTTTTTAGCCACCGGAGTTAAGCAGACAGAAAAACCCATAGACCCACTATATCTTGAAAACCAATATGAAAAAACAACAAGAAAGAATTTTCTAAAAAAATAAGCGGTCTTTCCTTGACAACACCCTAAGTCGGCTTAATGCCCAAATTGGAGGTATCAGAGTGAAAAAAGTGGAGGATGAAAATGGCAATGACATTTCCAATGCGATCTTCGCGTCAAGACAAACGACAGATTTTATCGAAACGGATTATTGAAAGATTTTTACATACCGGCACCGTATTAGTATAAAATAAGGTTGTACCAAATACGAAAATTTTGATACAACCTTGATTTATTTAATCTGTTTTATGCCTCGGAATAGAATATATACCTGAGACATCCTTGATATCGCCGAGTGGATTATTCATGAACAACAAGAACGATTATTCATAAAAAACAGTTTACTTATTCTTTAAAACATTTCCCGCAGAGAAGGCATCACCTACTCGTTTGCCTAAAGCGATATATCCGTTGTGGACCGGATCAAATGTGATCAGTTTCATTTTCTCCACATCAGGCTTTCCGTCGGCTGCCAGATAGCGCTCGTCGGTCACAATATTGACTATGTCGGCTATCAGATAACATCCTGTTTCCGATTCATAGAGTTTCTCCGCTACCCTACACTCCAACGTCATTGGGAAATCGTTGAAAACCGGAGCATTAACATTCTCACCTTTAACATATTTCCATCCGGCGCGTGCTACCTTGTCAGGCTGCTTCTTTCCGCTGACAATTCCCACATAGTCGGAGGCCACCAGAGTTTCCTCCGTTGCGAATGTCACGGTGAACACTCCGTCACGGTTGATATTTTCAGTTGTCACATGCGCTCCCAACGACACCATTATCTGTTTTGCATCCCACTGACCGCACCAGGCGGCATTCATGGCATTGGGAGTACCGTCGGCATTGTACGTTCCGATAATCATTACAGGCTGTGGCAGGAACCACGCTCTTGGTGAAAAGTTCTTTTTCATTTTTTAATTTTATCTGTTTGTGTAATTTACCAAATAAACAGTTCTGATTGAGATAGGTTCAGTAACCCATCAACAGATGTTTTTCCTCACCTACGGTAATAGGAGATGAATGACCTGAAAGAAGCACCGTATCATCAGGCAGAGTGAAGATCTTGTTGACGATGGTCTCCTCAAGTGTTCTCCTGTCACCTCCGGGAAAATTCGTCAGACCCGGTCCATGCTCATAAAGCAAATCTCCCACAAATGCGGCATGTTCCACAGGCGAATAGAATGTCACGGAACCCGGAGTATGTCCCGGGGTATGAATAACTTTCAGATAGAATCCTGAGTTTTCCTTCAAACGGATTATCTCGCCGTCATACATCTCCTCATAATGAGGAACAGTAATGGGATTGCCCGTGCTGGCACTTAAATTAAGATACGTATCGGTAAGATAACGGCTGTCATCGGGATAAATGTAGACAGGAGCGACAAGTTTTTCCCTGAGATGTTCTGCAGCCCCGAAATGGTCAAAATGACCGTGAGTAAGTAAAATCTTCTCAATCTTCCAGCCATTACGGATGACAGTATCATAAATTATACCCGCCTGTGCTCCCGGATCAATAAGAAATCCCGATTTTGAGTGTGAGTCAATATAGAAATACGTATTCTCCGCAAACACACCCTGTACTTTCAATTCTCTTATCATGGCCACCTCCATCAGTAGAGTTTACAGCCTTCAGGGCCACACTGATGCACCTGTTCTGCATCGTTAATTGCAGCGGCTTCCTTAGCCTGGCGTTTTAATTCTCTCTGAAGCGCCATCTTGAAACCGTCCGTTGTCATGGCACCCGGCACTGCAAACGCACCGTTAAACACTATGTAAGGTACACCTCGGACACCTCGCATCATTGCCTCGCGCTCATCAAGGCGCACTTCATCATTATACATATCAGAATCAAGTGCCTCTCTGACGTCCTTATCGGAAAGACCGGCTTCAACACCTTTCGCAAGAAGCACATCATGGTCAGCAAGTACAAGATTCTCAACAAAATAAGCCTTGAAAAGCAATTCGTTCAAGCGTTCCACCGTTGAACGGTCATACTTTGATTCCGCAAGTTTCATCAAACGGTGAGCATCTCGGGTGTTGGAGTACTGTGTGGTTGCATATCTGAAATCAATGCCAAGTTCTCTACCCAGAGCGGAAATCTGTTCAATCTGATCCTTAGCCTGATCAAGAGAAAGTCTGTATTTCTTTGCAAAGCGTTCGGGAGTTGAAGAAACTACCTCCTTTGATGCTTCTGGATCAAGTTCGTATGCTCGGTAATCGATCTGAACATCATCGGTTAAACCAAGTTCTTCTATAGCATTTTTCAATCTTGTTTCCCCAATATAGCAATAGGGACATGCAAAATCTGACCAAATTGTTAGTGTCATCATGATAAAATTCCTTTCTGATGTGTGTTTATTATTTGATTAAGTATATCATTGAAAATCTTTATGTTCTCCGGTGTGGAAAGTTCAGTCAGAGCCTTATGCCTTTTCATTGCCACTTCCATTACCGATGGCTGCATCGTCTTCGCCTTGTCAGTGAGGAACACCCGCAGACACTTGTGACTGACAGAAACAGTATAAATCAGATGCTTGCGTTCGAGCAGTGACACGCACCTGCATACCATAGCCTTGTCCTTTCCAATTGATTCGGCAATCTCACACTGCTGCTGACCATCTGCCACATAGAGCGAGCGGAGTATCAGATACTCGTTTGGAGTAATCTCCAGACCGGCGTCCTTCAAACCCTTTTCCAACTGCTTTAACATCAACTGATAGGCTCGTCCCACAAGACAGCCTAACGCAGGAGCCTCTATATTTACTTTTCTGTTTTCCATTTGAATTTATAACGCCCTTTTGCGCAAAATGGTTGACAACGCAACCATTTTCAATTATATTGTGGATTTATCCTCAGTCTGTTGTCAATATTGAAATAGTTTATTAACTTTGCATCAATAAAAAAGAGATATGAACGGCTTATTTCACAGAGGCGCGCAGAATGGACTGTTCGTGGGGCTTTACCTCACGTTGCTCTCATGGGTAATAGTGATGGCGGTTGACAGCACGCTTATGAATTTACTGGCACTGGCCTTGCTTGTGCTTATACCGCCGGGATGTTACGTTATGCTCCGGCGTACGTTCGTGTTGGAAGAAGGCAAATCGCTGATATCAGGATTATGGCTTGAAGGTATCATATCTTTTATTTGCGGCAGTCTGATATACGCTCTCATTGCTTACGCCTACCTTCGGTTCCTTAACCCTGAATTTATTCCTGACCAGGTAAGACAGACTATAAAAATATACGAGGAGATGAATGATGACCAGGCGCGTGAAGTGGTAAGTCTGCTCAAACAGATTGAAAAGAACAACGCCTACCCCACCCCTCAGCAAATTGTCATGCAATTAGGGTTGTTTATCACATTCATAGGATCGATTCTGTCATTGCTGACTGCATCTTTCCTCAAAATTCGTGGTCTAAGAAAAAAATAGAAGAATGGATATATCAGTAATCGTACCATTATATAATGAAGCCGAATCACTTCCTGAACTGGAAGCATGGATTCGCCGTGTGATGACCGAAAATAACTTCAGTTATGAGATAATTTTTGTCAACGACGGATCCACAGATGACTCAATGGAGGTAATCCGCTCGCTCAGCAAATCAAATCCTGCTGTAAAAGGGGTATCATTCCGCAGAAACTACGGAAAGTCACCCGCGCTGAACACCGGATTCCGACGTGCCAAAGGTGATGTTGTCATAACAATGGATGCCGACCTTCAGGACAGTCCGGATGAGATACCGGAACTTTATCGTATGGTTACCGCCGATGGTTATGATGTCGTGTCAGGGTGGAAACAGAAACGCTATGACCCGCTGTCAAAAACAATACCCACCAAACTGTTCAATGCCACCGCACGAAAAGTCAGCGGTATACATAACCTGCACGATTTCAACTGCGGACTGAAAGCCTACAAACAGAAAGTGGTTCAGCGTCTGGAAGTTTACGGCGACATGCACCGTTACATTCCTTATCTTGCCAAAAACCTCGGTTTCAATAAGATTGGTGAAAAAGTAGTTCATCATCAGGCACGTAAATACGGCACTACAAAGTTCGGTCTGGACCGTTTTGTCAATGGCTATCTTGACCTTCTCACTCTCTGGTTCACCAATAAGTTCGGAAAGAAACCGATGCACTTCTTCGGGCTGCTCGGATCACTCATGTTCCTTCTGGGATTCATTGCGGTTGTTTGCGTTGGGGCAATGAAACTCTATCACATGTATAGCGGTCAGCCCTATATTCTGGTTACCGACTCCCCCTATTTTTACATCTCCCTTGTCACCATGCTTTTAGGTACGCAACTTTTCCTGACCGGATTTCTGGGTGAACTGATTGTACGTAATTCTTCACGACGCAATGAATATGAGATTGATGAAGAAATTTAACCTTTCAGCACTGTTTGCGGTTTCCTTGGCGCTCTCCCCTTTGATTCTGTTCGTGCAAGGTTGCAACACCACCGGGTGTCTTGATAACCGCTCGTCACTCCCCATCGCAGGATTTTTCTCCTATGAAACCGGGGGGTCAATAAGCATCGATTCCATATCAATAGGCGGATTAGGAGCGCCCAACGACTCTTTGATTCTTAGTACCGGGACTCAGGCAAGTCAGGTTTATCTTCCATTTTCAAGCGAAACTGACGGGGTTCGCTTCGTCATAAGTTACAACTGGAAATATGCCCCGTTTCCGGATACCCTGACTTTCCGATACGATACCACTCCTTACTTTGTAAGTGAAGAATGTGGGGCAATGTACCGCTACAGGATAACTCATTTCGAGCACACCTCCAATCTGCTTGATTCCATGGCTGTCGTTGACTCACTGATAACAAACGTGGAGCACGTCAACATCAAACTGTTTTACCGCACTGAAACCGGAGAAGAATGAGAAAAGGTATATTACTTCTGATTGTATTGGTTCTGATGATTCCTGTATCCGATGTTATGGGACAGCGGCGAATCACACCCGTCAATACTCCGGCCACCATGACGCAGTCAATTAATGAAACAAAACGTGACTCAGTTGACCGTTCACGTCTTGTCAGAATGGAGGATGCGGAGGGGAACGTGATTCTTGTCGACACAGTGGCCGGAACGGAATTCGTTGACAGCACATCCATTGAAAAACAGATTCCCAAAATGATATACCCGCTGCTCAATTCCGTTAATATAGGCATAGACCTATGGTCTCCCCTAATGAGGGCGTTCGGCACGTCATACGGGTTAATCGGCTTTTCCGGTCAACTTAACATGCACAACCGCTACCTCCCCACCGTTGAGATTGGTTTTGGTAAGGCTGACTATGATCCTGAAAACAATAATTACCGCTACAAGAGTCCTGTATCACCCTACTTCAAGATAGGTGCTGACTACAACTTCCTGTATAATTCCAATCCGGACTACCTTCTTTACGGCGGTTTCCGGTTAGGGTTCACATCATTCAACTACGATGTCACGGATGTGAGCATCTCCAACGGTTACTGGGCTCCGGCACACACCATGAATATTCCACGCCAGCATGCCAACGCCACATATATAGAGTTCCTGATAGGAATACGTGTGATGATAGTGAAAAATATATCGCTTGGCTGGAGTATAAGGCTGCATAACCTCATGCACAGTACCACAGGGCAATACGGTGACCCGTGGTATATCCCGGGAATGGGGACACGAGGCTCCAAGGTAGGCGCCTCCTTCACCGTTTCCTACACCTTGCCACTAAAGAAAAAATCAAAACCTGTGATAGATGATCTTCCCGCAGATAACGCTCTGCCTGACCCCGGACCGGAACTTCCCGAGATGAAGAATCATGAGGAGAATGAAGAAATAGTACCCCGGTTAACCGAACCTGAAGCCTGATGAAACCAAAGATAGTCATAATAGGAGCATCGTCAGGGCTGGGACTGAAAATTTCCTTGTCACTTGCGGCGAAGGGATGGAAAGTGGGAATGGCTGCCCGACGGATAATACCTTTGCAGACGGTGAAAAACCAATATCCGGACAATGTCAGGATTGCGGAAATTGATATCACGTCCAAAGATGCCGCAGAGAAGATACTCAGTCTGGCGGAGTCGATAGGTGGCATGGACATACTGTTGAACTGCGCCGGTATTGGATGGTATAACCCGACCCTTGAAATAGAAAAAGAACAAGCCACCGCAGCCACTAACGTGTGTGGTTTCGTAACCGTCGTCGACACAGCCTTCAACTACTTCAAAACCAGGGGCGGCGGACAGATTGCTGCCATAACCTCAGTGGCCGGCACGCGGGGAATTGGTGTGGCGGCGGCTTACAGCGCATCCAAACAATTTGAAAATTGTTATCTTGACGCACTTGACCAACTCAGCCGCATCAACAGTTTCAATATCAGAATCACAGACATACGTCCCGGTTTCATCCGAACTCCACTCCTCGATGATGAAACCAGTTATCCGGGCATAATGACCGTGGACAAAACGGTTCCTCTTATAATCCGTGCTATTGAAAAGAAAAAACGGATAGCCTACATTGACTGGAAATGGGGTCTGCTGGTCAGGGGATGGCAACTGATACCGAACTGGTTATGGCGTAGACTGAAAATAAAACTTAAAGATTAACAAGCATAAATCTCATGATAGCAAAAAAAGGAACACCTATTGGCATGTGCAGCGACCATGCCGGTTTCGAACTCAAAAGCATCATTCAGGGTTACCTTGAAGCAAACGAACTGGAATACAAAGATTTCGGCACTTTCAGCACTGACAGTTGCGATTATCCCGACTTTGCCCATCCATGCGCTGAAGCAATCGAACGTGGCGAATGTTATCCCGGAATAGCCATGTGTGGAAGCGGTGAAGGCATAAGCATGACACTCAACAAGCACCAGGGGATACGGGCCGCTCTTTGCTGGGCTCCTGAAATAGCGCGTCTGGCACGGCAACACAACGATGCCAACGTTCTGGTACTCCCCGCCCGGTTCATCGCCCCCGAGGTTGCTCTTGAAATTGTTGACATATTCCTTAACACACCCTTTGAAGGAGGACGCCATCAGGGAAGAATTGACAAAATTCCGGTAAAATGAACCGTGGTACGGCACCAATAGGAGTGTTTGATTCCGGCTATGGCGGTCTGACCATACTCAAAGAAATCATGCGCGAACTCCCGCACTATGACTATGTCTATCTGGGAGATAATGCCCGCGCACCTTACGGAAGCAGATCATTCGATATTGTCTACGAGTTTACGCTTCAGGCCGTTAAATACCTGTTCTCACAGGGATGCCGTCTGGTTATTCTGGCTTGTAATACCGCATCCGCCAAAGCACTGCGAACCATTCAACAGCATGACTTGCCGGTTATAGCCCCTGACCACAGGGTCCTGGGTGTGATTCGTCCTACGGTTGAGCAACTTGGATCAATCAGCAAAAACGGCAGAATAGGCATTTTCGGTACTCCGGGAACCATTCTCAGCCGGTCCTACGAGATGGAGACAGCCAAACTCTTCCCTAATTTCACCACAACCGGTATAGGATGTCCCATGTGGGTACCACTTGTGGAGAACAATGAATCTGACCGTCCGGGTGCCGACTACTTTGTCAAGCAGGAAATTGACCGGCTGCTCTCAGCCGATCCGGAGATTGATACAATCGTTCTGGCCTGCACCCACTATCCTCATCTTTACAAAAAAATCCGTCAATACACACCGGAAAACATCAAAATTATATGCCAGGGTGAAATCGTGGCAGAAAGTCTCCACGACTATCTTGTCCGCCATCCGGAGATTGAACAGGAGTGTGGTAAGAACGGCACACGCCGGTTTCTCACGACTGAAAATCCTGAAAAGTTCGCCGATATGGCATCATTGTTCTTAGGAGAGAAAATCACAGCCACACGTGTTGAACTTTAAAACTAACAATTATGATTGAATACATAAAAGGTGAGATATTCCGCCTGACACCAACTGATGCAACCATAGAAACTTCATCAGGTGTCGCCTATCTTCTCAACATATCGCTCAACACCTATACCCCACTTAACGGACAGAAGCAAACAACACTCTGGGTGCACGAAGTCATACGCGAAGATGCACACATTCTCTACGGATTTTTAACCGAACATGAACGTGAACTTTTCCGTCTGCTGATAGGGGTGTCTGGCGTAGGTGCCTCCATAGCCCGCATGATACTCTCATCCGTACCCCCTGCCGAACTGGAACAGGTCATAACATCCGGAGCCACCGCACGCCTGAAATCTGTAAAAGGAATCGGTGCAAAAACAGCAGAAAGAATAATTGTTGACCTCCGTGATAAAATAAAACCCACAGGTGATACGTTAATACTTCAGACCTCTGCTCAGAGTGAGGTGTTTGAAGAGGCTCTTGCAGCAATGGTAATGCTCGGATTCCCCAAACCGCAGGCTCAGAAAGTGATGAAAAAACTTTTTGAAACCAATCCGGAATTAAAAGTGGAAGAGGCCATAAAGAAAGGGCTTTCCATGATGTAGACCGCTTCATGCATCAATGTTTTATTCATCTATCTGACCGCAGTGAAACACCTGACGGTCATTTACAATATTATCACCTGCTCTCTCCACAGTCATTGAATGAGCAACGGACTAAAAAAACGTAAACCAATCATTGTTGCCGTAACAGTATTGCTTTCTGTTATAGCAACCGCATTGTTGTCCGTTGGTCAGACACCTTCATCTTCTTTTCGCGCGCCCGCACCCGTAGCACCCGTAAGTCCTCTCAACGTTGCTGCCGTTGACAGCATCATGATGCCGTTTCCGGTGCAGCAGACAGTTCCGCAGAACTACGAGCAATTGATGGAGGACCAGTTTGCGGCTGACCTTTCAACACCTTCCAATCTGAAAACAGAAGTAGAATTTGACCCGGAAACCGGATTTTATACCATCCGGACTCTGCTCGGCGACCAGCAGGTTGGAACACCGTTCATGCTCTCGCAGCAGGAATACAACAACTGGCAACTGCGAAAATCCATGCAGCAGTATCTGGCTGAACGCAACCGTCAGATTGCCACAGAAAAGGAGAAAGAGCCTTTTAATATCCTTGATATGAATTTCGCTCTGGGGCCGCTTGAGAAAATATTCGGTCCCGGTGGCGTTCAGTTGAAAACTCAAGGCTCCATACAGATCAAGACCGCGGTCAACTCCAACAAAACGGATAATCCCGCATTATCGCTCAACTCCAGAAGAAAAACCTATTTTGACTTTGACCAGAAAATACAGGCTACCATCAACGCGTCAGTAGGCGACCGTCTGAAATTCAACATGACCTACAACACTGACGCTACATTTGACTTTGATTCAAAGAACCTTAAACTTGCCTACGAAGGTCAGGAAGATGACATTGTCAAAAGTATTGAGGCCGGTAATGTCAGTATGACAACCGGGTCATCTCTCATCAGAGGGTCAACGGCTCTTTTCGGTATCAAAACACAACTTCAGTTCGGTAAACTTACCGCAACTGCTCTCGTGTCACAGCAGAACTCTGAATCAAAAACCGTCAACACAAAGGGTGGAGTTCAGGCAACTGAATTCTCCATCAACGCCGATGAATATGACCAGAACCGCCACTACTTCCTCAGCCACTATTTCCGCGACAATTACGACAGATTCTGCGCAAATCTGCCGTTCGTCACCTCCGGAATAAAGATTACCCGTGTGGAAGTGTGGGTAACCAACAAAACCAACAACTATAATCAGTCACGCAACATAGTGGCGTTCATGGATCTCGGTGAAAACGGGGTGCTTGCTTCAAACCACTGGATTCCAAACACCGGCGTTGCAGTACCGTCCAACAACTCCAACAACCTGCTTAGTGTAATCAAACAGGATTATCCCGGAGCCCGTAACATAAACACGGTAACCCAGGCGCTCGCACCTCTTTCCGATTATGGTATCGAGGGTGGCAAAGACTATGAGAAAGTTGAAAGTGCACGTTTGCTGAACAGCAATGAGTATGAACTCAATTCCACACTCGGCTACATCTCGATCAAGAGTCAACTTAACGCTGATGAAGTTTTAGGTGTTGCATTCGAGTATACATACAACGGTCAGGTCTATCAGGTAGGTGAATTCTCCGGCGACATCACCTCTACTGACATGTCTCTCTACGTCAAGATGCTCAAGAGCACCACGGTCGCACCCCGTCTGCCCATGTGGGACCTGATGATGAAGAACGTGTATTCTTTAGGAGCATACCAAGTACAAAAACAGAATTTTCGTCTGAATATCAAGTACTTGAGCGATACCACCGGAACACAGATCAACTATCTTCCCGTTCCCGGGCTTAACAACATTTCACTGCTTCAGGTGATGAATCTTGACCGTATAGACTCCAATGAGCAGAGCAACCCCGACGGTTTCTTTGACTTCATTGAAGGCTACACTATCATGCCGCAGAACGGTAAGATCATCTTTCCCGTTGTTGAACCGTTCGGCGAACACCTGGCCAAACGTATCAATAATCCCACACTTGCCAAGGAGTATGTATATCAGGAACTCTATGACTCCACACTGATAATAGCCCGTCAGTTCGCCGACAAAAACAAGTTCATCCTCTCGGGTTCATATCAGGCTTCAGCAGGCTCACAGATCAGGCTCAATGCCATGAACGTTCCCCGCGGGTCCGTGGTGGTGATGGCCGGTGGCGTTCGTCTTACGGAAAACAGCGATTATACAGTCGATTATTCCATGGGCGTTGTAACAATAACCAACCAGAGCATAATCGATTCAGGACAGAGCATATCAGTCACGCTTGAGAATCAGTCGATGTTCAGCACGCAACGTAAGACACTGGTGGGACTTGACCTGCAATATGCTTTCAGCAAGAACTTTAATTTGGGGGGTACAATACTTCATTTTTCCGAGAAGGCCCTGACTGAGAAGGTGAATATTGGAGATGAAGTTGTGAACAACACCATGTGGGGGCTGAACATGTCATACAATACCGAGTTCATGTGGCTCACAAATCTTCTTAACAAGATTCCCACAGTCAACGCAACCGCACCCTCAACCCTGAATGTAACCGCAGAGTTTGCTCAACTTGTTCCCCATTCTCAGAAATCAGGCTCCAACAAAGGAAGTTCTTATGTCGATGACTTTGAGTCAACCCAGATAGGTATTGATCTGCGCTCACCCTACTCCTGGTTCCTCGCTTCCACTCCCTATGACCCATCACCTGACGCATTGTTCCCCGAGGCTGCTCTATCAAACAATGTCAACTACGGCAAGAACAGGGCACTGCTGAACTGGTATTACATCGACCGTATGTTCACACAACGGAACTCCTCGCTTTGCCCGGGATATATCAAATCAGACCTCAAGCAACTCTCCAACCCTTACGTCCGCGAAATCACTAACCGTGAGATTTTCCCCGGACGCGAACTGACCTACGGTGAATCATCTACCATTCAAACGCTGAACCTCTCGTTCTATCCCACCGAACGTGGACCTTACAACATGGATGCCGAAAACATCAGCGATGAGGGAGATCTGCTGTATCCTGAAAAACGCTGGGGTGGAATTATGCGCAAGATGGAAAACACGAACTTTGAACAGAGCAATATTGAATATGTCCAGTTCTGGCTCATGAATCCGTTCCTCGACCCCGAGAATCCGAATTACGATGGAGGCGACCTCTACTTAAACTTCGGGGAGATAAGTGAGGACATTCTCAAGGATGGTTTGAAATCGTATGAGAATGGAATACCATACGACGGTGATGACCAATGGCTTACGGAAACTGTATGGGGGCGCGTGTCGAAGCAGAATTCTCTCACCTACTCTTTTGACAACAACTCAGGTTCTCGCCGCGTGCAGGATGTAGGCCTTGACGGACTTCCTAATGATGATGAGTTCAATTTCAGTTCTTATAAGGAATATCTTGACCAACTGAGGCGTAAACTCTCGCCGGCAGCACAGGAACGCATGCTCACTGACCAGTTCTCACCGTTCAACGATCCGGCCGGTGACAACTACCATTTTTTCCGTGGCTACGACTATGATGAGGAACGCCTGGGTATCCTTGACCGTTACAAACGCTACAACGGTGTGGAGTGGAACTCCCTTTCACCTGAGGATTCACCAAATCCCCTCTACCAGTCAGCCCGTTCTGTGCCTGATGTTGAAGATATAAATCAGGATAACACACTTAATGAATACGAACGCTACTTCCAGTATAAGGTGTCAATCCGCCCTGAGGACCTCGTTGTTGGAAAGAACTTCATCACTGACAAACAGGTGTCGCTTGTGCGCACCCGCGACGGTCAGGACACTGAGGTTGAGTGGTATCAGTTCAAGATTCCCTTGAGCGATTATGAGCGAGTGGTAGGTTCAATTAGCGACTTCTCTACAATTCGCTTCGCACGCATATTTATGACCGGCTTCAAGCAAGTGACTCACCTGCGTTTTGCAACATTGGAACTGGTGAGAGGAGAATGGCGGGGATATGACTTCAATCTTAACAGTCGTGGCGACGCACCCGCTGAGGGTCAACTTGACGTATCAGTGGTAAATATTGAGGAAAACGCCAAACGTGAACCGGTTAACTATGTTCTTCCTCCGGGAGTCACCCGTATTGTTGACCCGGGGCAATCTCAGATAACCCAACTCAACGAGCAGTCAATGTCAATGAAAGTTGTCGGACTCCAGCCGGGTGATGCTCGAGGAGTCTACAAAAACACCCAACTTGACCTCCGCAACTACAACCGCCTGCAGATGTTCGTCCATGCAGAGCGGCTCATTGATGACGTAACCAATCTGCGCAACGGTGACCTATCGATTTTCGTACGTCTCGGCACAGATGTTAAAAGCAATTTCTACGAATATGAGATTCCCCTGGTACTCACCCCGGCAGGATTATATAATAACGATCTCGCATCTGACCGACTTATAGTTTGGCCTGAGGATAACTTCATGAACCTCCCTCTTCAGAATCTGGTGGACCTGAAAAAGGAACGTAACCGTGCAAAGTCCGAGGAAGGGAGCGGTGTTGGCTATGCCACCCTGTTCACCGGACGTGATCCTGATAATGAACGAAATTCTATGGCAGTGATGGGTAATCCGTCACTCAGCGATGTGCGTGTGATGCTCGTTGGTGTCCGGAATAACTCCGCCACGGTAAAGGACGGCACGGTTTGGGTTAACGAACTCCGTGTGACTGACTTCGACGAATCAGGTGGATGGGCGGCTAAGGCAAACGTAAACATAGGCGTGTCAGATATCGCACAATTGAATTTCAGCGGCCATCTGGAAACTGCCGGTTTCGGAGGAGTGGATCAGTCGCTCAATGACAGGCGCATGGATGATTACGTACAATATAATGTTGCAGTACAGGCCGATATGGGTCGGTTCCTCCCTGAGAAAGCGAAACTCAAGGCTCCCGTATTCTTCTCCTACTCTAAAGAAAAATCATCACCCAAATATAACCCTCTGGATCAGGACGTTCTGCTTAAGGATGCTCTTGACGATGCTCCTGACAAACATGCGCGTGACTCAATCAACTCATTCGCAGTGGAGCAGACAACCGTGAAAAGTTTCAGTATCTCCGGTCTTAAGTTCGATGTTCAGAGCAAGAACCCCATGCCGTGGGATCCCGCCAACTTCACCCTCAACTTCTCATTTAACAAACAGGCGAAGGTTAACCCCACAACGGAATACGAGAACACTAACGACTACCGTGGTTCCTTCCAGTACTCCTACGCACCTTATTTCAAACCCTTCAAGCCATTCGGATTCATCAAAAGCAAAGACAAGAATCTGAAGTTTATCAAAGACTGGGAACTTAACTACCTTCCAACCTCAATATCGTTCCTCACAACAATGTCACGTTACTACTACGAGCAGCAGACCCGTTCGGAGACCGACGTGATGTTCCAGTTACCGGTTTCCGTAAGCAAGAATTTCCTTTGGGACCGACAGTTGGCTCTAAGTTGGAATCTTACCAAGTCTCTTTCACTTTCGTTCAACTCCAACACCTCGGCAAGGATTGAGGAAACTGCGGGAGCAGTTAACAAAAAACTCTTCCCTGATGAATATAAACAATGGAAAGACACGGTTTTGAGCAGTATCCTTTCAATGGGTACACCCTGGGCATACAATCAGAGTTTCGTGGCTCAGTACAAGGCTCCGTTCAACCGTATTCCCGCTCTTGACTTCCTGACTGCTTCGGCATCCTACAACGCAACATACCGTTGGGACCGCGGTGCCACCATCGGAGATGTCAGGATGGGTAACACCATTGCGAACCAAAGTACCTGGAATGCTGACGGACGACTGAATTTCGAATCGGTATACAACAAATTCAATTACCTCAAGGAAGTCAATAAACGCTTTGCCAACACCCGCAAGACTAACGTGACCCGCAAACCCAAGAAGTTTGAGCGCACATATAAACTGAAGAGCGACACTTCTCTGTTCATCAAGCACAATCTCCGCAATAAGAAAGTGAAGGTTACCGCCATGACAACAAAGGGGCAGCCATTCAAAGTGACCACCAAAGTGATTGATGCCAACCAGATTGAAGTCACTACCCGTGGAGACCAGAACATCAAGTTCACCATCCTGGAAGTGCTGGAGGAGGATAAGAACATCTGGAAGGAGATTGGTGTGTATGCCACACGCCTGCTGATGTCGCCGCGGTCGGCTTCGGTACGCTGGAGAAAATCCGGCGGTCTGACACTCCCGCTCTTCCGCAACGATGTGGGGAACATATTCGGACAATCTTCTTCTTACGGTCCAATGTCACCGGGTCTGGACTTCGCGTTCGGATTCGCCGGGCAGGGCTACATTGATAAAGCGCTTGATCGTGGCTGGCTTATCACTGACGACGGTCAGACTTCACCCGCTATCTGGCAGACTACAAACGAATTGAATCTTGAACTGAACATTGAGCCGGTGAAAGGCTTGAAGATTCAACTTACAACAAACCGTACTGACAACCGCAATACCCAGATTCAGTTCATGTATGAAAATATGCCTGTCACACGCTCAGGTTCCTATACAAAAACACATTGCGCCATTGCAACCGCCTTTGAATCATCAAATGCAAAGGACGGCTATAACTCAGGGGCTTTCAATAAATTCCTGGAAAACATTCCCGTCATTGCATCACGTGTGCAGAACCAATATATCGGCACCAACTACCCCACGGGAGGGTTCATGACAGACAATGCGCATGCTGGCGCACCGTTTGATCCAAATGTCGGTACTGTTTCTGAAACAGGAAGCGATGTGCTTGTACCGGCATTTCTCGCCGCATATACCGGCAAGGATCCTCACAAGATATATCTGACGCCATTCCCTTCATTCGCCGAGGCTCTCCCTAACTGGCGTGTTACATACGACGGCCTTATTAACCTCGGAAACCTCAGAAATATCTTCAAGAGTTTCACCCTGAGTCACGCCTACCAGTGTACATACTCCGTCGGTTCCTACTCATCATATCTGAACTGGATTAGTGTTGACGGTGATGCGCTTGGGTTTACTCTTGATGAATTGACCGGTCAACCCATACCTTCATCTCCTTACAACATATCAACCGTTGCCATAACTGAGAAATTCGCTCCGCTGATCGGTGCCAAAGTGACAATGAAGAACGACATCAGCGTGAATGCGGAATATCGTGACAGCCGTACTCTAACCCTCAATACTTCGGCCGGACAGGTTGTGGAAGCCACCAATCGTGCATTCGTAATAGGTGCGGGATACAAAATTGTGGGTTTCAACACTTTCCTGAAAATGAAAGGGTCACAGACTGGCGTGAGCAACGATCTTACACTGAAGGCCGACATATCACTCCAGAACAATCAGGCACTTATCCGACGAATAGAAAGCAACTACACTCAGGCAACAAGCGGCAGCCGCACGTTTGGCATTAACTTCACTGCCAACTACATTATGTCAAAACGCCTCACCGTTGGAGCATTCTTCGATCATCAGGTAAACACCCCGCTTGTCACCACTTCCTCCTACCCCACCACCAATTCTTCCTATGGTTTGACCTTCAACTTATCTTTGACCCGATGACAAAACATTCATTCCGAAAGGCAACCCCTGGTGATATTCCTGCTATAATGGCGATTTGTGATTCCGCACGCAGATTCATGAGGCTAAACGGAAACATGACGCAGTGGGTCAACGGCTATCCATCGGCTGAGATAATTTTGCGTGACATAAACCAAGGCACCAGTTATCTCTGTGTGGATTCTGAAGGAGAAATTCTTTGCACCTTCGCCTTTATAATTGGAGATGATCCCACCTATAGCGAGATTTCCGGTGGAAACTGGATTAACGATGAGCCTTACGGAACCATCCACAGAATGGCATCAAGCGGTAAAAAGAGGGGAATGCTTGAGGCTGTCACTGAATTCTGCTTCGGTAAAACAGGCAATATCCGCCTTGACACCCACGTTGACAATAAACCGATGCTCGAGGCTGCCACAAGAATAGGCTTCATCAGATGCGGCGTCATTATTTGTCAGGACGGCACACCGAGAGAAGCCTTTCATCTCAAGCGCACCGAGTGAGACCGGTTTGGGCAATCCGCATTTCTCTGTGTTCAATAACTGACCAATTCAGTGTTGTTGCCGTGATTCGGATTTGGGTAACCATCCGAAACTATCCGTCTTTTGAATGTCTTTAATGATAGCGAACTTTG